>NZ_JBIANZ010000003.1:257438-638357 GCF_042875075.1 Streptomyces sp. NPDC003720 | reverse complement strand
CCCTCGTACTGGGTGTACTCGGGCTTTCGGCCGGTGCGGCGAGAGTGCGTGCCGGGCGCCGCGACGCAGACGCGACTTCGCGGACACGGCCTAGGCGGGCGGGTCCTGGGGCGGCCAGGGGTCGCCCCAGTCGGTGTCCCGGGCCGCCCGGTACAGGCCGCCGTGGCGCTTGGTGACGGTGGTGCGGCCCAGCCGCTCCTCCGCCTCGCACAGGTCCAGCAGCACCTGCCCCTTGCGGATCTGGGGGCGGCGCACCACCCGGTTCGGGGCGGGCTCGGCGGGCAGCCGGGTGGCGGCCACGTAGGCGAACTTCTCGTCCTCGTAGGCCAGGGAGCCGCCCTTGACCTGCCGGTGCAGCGAGGAGCGGCTGACCCGGGCGGAGAAGTGGCACCAGTCCGTGCCGGGGGCGATGGGGCAGGCGGCGCTGTGCGGGCAGGGCGCGGCCACCCGGAATCCGGCGCCGATCAGGCGGTCGCGGGCCTCGATGACGCGCTCGTAGCCGGCGGGCGTACCGGCCTCGACGATCACGACGGCCTGCGCGGCGGCCGCGGCGGCGTCCACGAGGGCGGCACGGTCGGCCTCGGCGAGTTCGTTGAGCACGTACGACACGGTGACGAGGTCGGTGGGTTCGAGGGTGAGCGCCGCGCCGATCCGGGCGCGTTCCCAGCGGGCGTCGCGCAGGGCCGGGTTGGCGGCGGCGATCTCCCGGCCGAGGGCGAGCGCGGGTTCGGCCCAGTCCAGCACGGTCACCGGCCGTGTCCCGTCCCAGGTGGCGGTGACCGCCCAGGTCGCCGCTCCGGTGCCGCCGCCGACGTCCGTGTGACCGCCGGGCGCCCAGCCGGGCAGGGTGTCCGCGAACGCCTCCAGCGCCGAGCGGACCGCCTCGAAGGTGGCGGGCATCCGGTAGGCGGCGTACGCGGCCACGTCGGCGCGGTCGCGCAGGATCGGGGCGTGGGTGGGGGTGTCGCCCCGGTAGCTGGCGATCAGCCGCTCCACGGCCCCGGCGGCCTGCCGGGGCGGCAGCCCGTCGAGCAGCGCACTGACGGAGGCACGGAGGGCGTCGGCTGGGGAGACTGGGACGTTCACCCGGCGATTCTCTCAGCTACCGGGAGGGGCCCGGTCCGGGCGGGGGCGGAGGCGACGGGGGCCTGGGGCGGAGGCTGCGGGGCGCCTGGGGCGGGGATTGTGGGGCGTCCGGGGCGGAGGCGGCGGGACGACCGAGGCGGAGGCGGCGGGACGACCGGGGCGGAGGCCGCGGGACGACCGGGGCGGAGGCCGCGGGACGACCGAGGCGGAGGCCGCGGGACGACCGGCGCCGAGGTGACGGCGGGGTCGCAGTCCCGTGCTGACGAAGTGCCCGTCGGTCAGGCTCCGCGGACGGCTCGGGACAAGGGCCGGGGGACGCCCGGCGCGGAGGCCGCGGGACACCCGGTGCGGAGGCCGCGGGACACCACAAGGCACTCGGGACGGAGGCCACAGGGCACCCGGGACGCAGGTCGCACCCAGGACGGAAGCCACGGGACACCGGGACGGGGGCCGCAGGACGAGCGGCGGGGGCCGTGGGGTCGCGGGCCCGTGCTGACGAAGTGCCCGGCGGTCAGGCTCCGCGGACGGCTCGGGACAGGTGGGTCGCCATGGTCGCTCTCGGTCTGCTGTCCGGCAGGCGTCTGCGGGGGTGGACCGTGTTCGCCAGCAGGACCAGGAAGGTGTCCGTGGCGGGGTCCAGGACCAGGGAGGTGCCGGTGAAGCCGGTGTGGCCCGCCGCGCCCCGGCCAGCGAGCTCGCCCATGAACCACGGCTGGTCCACCGCGAAGCCCAGGCCGGGCGGGGTCAGCAGGAGTTCCGTGAAGTCGGGGCCGAGGATGCGGGCCGGGCCGTACGCGCCGCCCGCCAGCAGGGCCCGGCAGAAGACCGCGAGGTCCGGCGCGGTGGAGAACAGGCCCGCGTGGCCCGCCACACCGCCGAGCGCCCAGGCGTTCTCGTCGTGCACCACGCCCCGCAGCATCCCCCGGTCCGCCTTGGCCCACGGCAGCCGCTGGTCCTCGGTGGCCGCCGCGCCGGGGCGGGGTCCGAAACCGGTGGCCGTCATCCCGAGCGGCCGGGTGATGCCGTCCTCGATCAGCACGTCCAGGGTCCGGCCGGTGATCCGCTCCAGGACGAACTGGAGCAGGATCATGTTCAGGTCCGAGTAGAGGTAGGTGCCGGGCGCGGCGGCCGGCGCCTCGGCGCGCAGCATCGCCAGCCGGGCGGCGGCGTCCGGGCGGTCGTACAACGGGAGTTCGGGCCGCAGACCGGAGGTGTGGGTGAGCAACTGCCGCACGGTGATGCCGTGTTCGGCGGCGGCGGTGAACTCGGGCAGGTAGGCGCCGACCCGGGCGTCCATGCCGAGGGTGCCGCGCTCGATCTGCTGCACGGCGGCGACGGACGTGAACAGCTTGGTGAGGGAGGCCAGGTCGAAGGGGGTGTGCACGTCGGCCGGGACCCGTTCGGCGGGCGGCAGTTCGACACCGGCGCCGGTCTCCGCGTCGTAGGAGGCGTAGCGCACCGCCCAGCCGGCTGCCTCGGCGACGGCGACCACCGGCCCGCGTCCGGCCAGCACGACGGCGCCGGCCGCCCAGGGGCGGACCCCGGCGGTCAGGGCGTGCACCTCGTCGGCCAGGTGACCGAGTTCCGTGGGATCGAGCCCGGCGCGGTCGGGGTTGCCTGGGCGCAGTCTCGGCGTGCTCAGTTCTGGTCCCCCTCCGGACTCGTGCCTGCCCTCCACGGACGGCACAGTCCCACGAAGCAGGCCACCGCGACCAACGCACCCGCCAGTTGGACGACCGCCATGGGCACGGCGGTGTGCTCCCCGGCGACGCCGACCAGCGGGGAGACGACCGCGCCGATCAGGAAGGAGGAGGTGCCGAGCAGCGCGGAGGCGGAGCCGGCGGAGTGCCGGGTGCGCAACAGGGCGAGGGACTGGGCGTTGGGCAGGGTGACGCCCATCGCCGACATGAGCACGAAGAGCGCGGCGGCGACCGGGACCAGGCCCACCTCGCCGAAGGCCCCGGCGGACATCAGCAGCAGGGCGGTGGCCGCGAGCACGGTCACCGCCAGGCCGGCCGCGAGCACCTTCTCCAGCGCGACCCGGCCCACCAGCAGCTTGCCGTTGACCTGACCGGTGATCATCAGCCCGACCGAGTTGAGGCCGAAGAGCAGGCTGAAGGTCTGCGGGGAGGCGCCGTAGATCTCCTGGACGACGAACGGCGAGGCGCTGACGTACGCGAACAGCGAGGCGAAGGCGAAGCCGCCGGCCAGCAGATAGCCGCTGAACGGCGCGTCGGCGAGCAGGCCGCGCATCGCGCGCAGCGCCTCCCCCACTCCGCCCTGGTGCCGGCGGGCGGGCGGCAGGGTCTCGGGCAGCCGCGCCCAGACCAGGGCGGTGAGCGCGGCGCCGGCGACGGTGAGGACGACGAACACGCCGCGCCAGTCCGTCACCCGCAGGATCTGGCCCCCGATCAGCGGCGCCACGATCGGGGCGACCCCGGAGACCAGCATCAGGCTGGAGAAGAAGCGGGCCATGGCCAGGCCGTCGTAGAGGTCGCGCACCACGGCCCGGGCGATGACGATCCCGGCCGAGCCGGCGAGGCCCTGCGCCAGCCGGAGTGCCACCAGCGTCTCGACGTTGGGCGCGAACGCGCACAGGGCGGTGGCGACGAGGTAGACGGCGAGGCCGGCCAGCAGCGGCCGGCGGCGTCCCCAGCGGTCGCTCATCGGCCCCACGACCAGCTGTCCGAGGGCCATGCCGGCCAGGCAGGCGGTGAGGGTGAGCTGCACGGTGGCGGCGGGGGCGTGCAGGGTGCGGGTGACCTCCGGCAGCGAGGGGAGGTACATGTCCATCGCCAGCGGGGTGGTCGCGGTGAGGCCGCCGAGGAGGAGGACGAGGAGCGGGCCGGCGGGCCGCGCGGCGCCGGCCGTGAGGCGCTCGGCGCCGGCCGGGTGCGCCGTCTCCGGTGCCGATGCCGTGGTGTCCTCGGGCATGTGTCCCTCCCTCTCGTGCTCTCCCGGCACCTATGCTCTCAGCTCGTACACACTGCCGAGGTACACATGAGCGAGGGCGGGGCGGGATGGGGCAGCAGAGCGTGCGGTGGGGGATCCTGGCGACGGGCGGGATCGCGGCGGCCTTCGCGGCGGACCTGGTGGATCTGCCGGACGCGGAGATCGTGGCCGTGGCGTCGCGCAGGCGGGAGTCCGCGGAGGCGTTCGCCGAGCGGTTCGGGGTGACCCGCGCCTACGGCGACTGGGAGTCGCTGGCGGCGGACCCGGACATCGATGTCGTGTACGTCGCCACCCCGCACGCGGCGCACCGGGCCGCGGCCGGGCTGTGCCTGACGGCGGGGCGCAACGTGCTCTGCGAGAAGGCGTTCACGCTCAACGCCCGCGAGGCCGGGGAACTGGTGGCGCTGGCCAAGGAGCACGACCGCTTCCTGATGGAGGCGATGTGGATGTACTGCAACCCGCTGGTACGCCGGCTCAAGGCGCTGGTGGACGACGGGGCGATCGGTGAGGTCCGCACCGTGCAGGCCGACTTCGGCCTCGCCGGCCCGTTCCCGGCGGCGCACCGGCTGCGCGATCCGGAGCTCGGCGGCGGGTCGCTGCTGGACCTCGGGGTGTACCCGGTGTCGTTCGCGCAGCTGCTGCTCGGCGAGCCGGACGCCGTCGCCGCGAGCGCGGTGCTCTCGCCGGAGGGCGTCGACCTCCAGACCGGGGCCCTGCTCTCCTGGGAGAGCGGCGCGCTGGCCTCGCTGCACTGCTCCATCGCCGGGGGCACCGGCACCACCGCCTCGGTCACCGGCTCCCTCGGCCGGATCGACATCCCGGCCGGCTTCTTCCACCCCGAGCGCTTCGTGCTGCACCGGGACGGCCGCGACTCCGAGGAGTTCACCGCGGACCCGGCCGACGGGCCGCGCACCAGCCTGCGGCACGAGGCGGCCGAGGTGATGCGGGCACTGCGGGCGGGCGAACGGGAGTCGCCGCTGGTGCCGTTGGACGGCAGCCTCGCGGTGATGCGGACGCTGGACGCGATCCGGGAGCGGATCGGCGTGCGCTACCCCGGGGAGGCCGTGACCGCGGCCGCGGTCGCCGGCTAGGACCTCCCGGCTCGCGCCGGGTTCCGCCCGGCCGCTTCCCTGCTCCTGTCCGGCCGCCGCCGGGTTCCCGCGCCGCCCCAGCCGTATGGCGGACAGCCGATTCCGCATGGCGGACTCGCCGCCTACGCTGCGGAGCCATGACTGACAGGGAATCGAAGATCGCGGTGGTGACCGGCGCCGGTTCCGGCATCGGGCGGGCCGTCGCCGTGGAACTGCTGCGCGCCGGCTGGTCGGTGGTCCTGGCCGGCCGGCGCACGGAGACGCTGGAGGAGACAGCCGTGCGGGCGGCGGCGGGCCCGTGGCTCGCGGTGCGCACCGACGTGTCCCGGCCCGAGGACGTGGCGGCGCTGTTCTCGGCCACCGTCGAGCGGTTCGGCCGGGTGGACCTGCTGTTCAACAACGCGGGCACGTTCGGGCCCGGCGGGGTGCCCGTCGAGGACCTGCCCTACGACGCCTGGCGGCACGTGGTGGACACCAACCTCAACGGGGCGTTCCTGTGCGCGCAGGCGGCGTACCGGGTCATGAAGGAACAGGACCCGCAGGGCGGCCGGATCATCAACAACGGCTCGATCTCCGCCCATACGCCCCGGCCGATGTCGGTCGCCTACACCGCGACCAAGCACGCGCTGACCGGCCTGACCAAGTCGCTGTCACTGGACGGGCGGCCGTACCGCATCGCCGTGGGCCAGATCGACATTGGCAACGCTGCCACCGAGATGACGGCCCGGATGGAGACCGGCGCGCTCCAGGCCAACGGGCAGACCGCCGCCGAACCCGTGATGGACGTGGCGGACGTGGCGCGCACCGTGCGGCACATGGCCGAACTGCCGCTGGAGGCGAACGTGCAGTTCGCGACGGTGCTGGCGACCGCGATGCCCTACATCGGGCGCGGCTGAGGCCGGTTGGGCGGCCGGTATTCGAACATTCGCGGTATTGCGGCCGATCGGCCGCATATGGTCAACTTCTCTTCACAAGAGCTTCACACTTGGGGCACGGCAGTTCCAGAGCCATTCCGAGGGGGGAGACGGCAGCCGTTCCACCGGCCGCAGGTTGGGGGTGAACCCCGCGGACTACCGCGGGGTGTGCACCGGCCGGCGGAACGGCTGCCGCGAATCTCCACCGCGCCTTCTTCAGGTTCCGCTCTCCGGCCGGGTCCCGGCCTCGGTCGCGGCCGCCTTCCCCCTCCCCCGGGTCAGCCGCCGGCGCAGCGCCCACGCACCCGCGCCGAGCAGGGCCGCGGAGCCGGCCGCGCCCTCCAGCAGCCGCCACGACGAGGGGCGCCCGGGCCCGCTCCCGGGGGCGCCCGCCGCGGCCTGGGCCGCCTTCCGGGACGCGCCCGGCGCCGGGCTCGCGCTCGCCCCGCCCTCGCTGAGCGGCTCGACCAGCGCGCCCACCGCCTGCGCCGAACCGCCGTGCCTGAAGCCCCAGTCGAGCAGCGCGGCGGTCTGCTCGTACACCGCGTTCCCGCCGACCCGGGGGTGCATCACGGTGACCAGCAGGGTGCGGCCGCCCCGGGTGGCCGCACCGGTGAAGGTGTTCCCGGCGTGGCTGGTGTAGCCGTTCTTCACGCCGATCAGGCCCTCGTACGACTCCAGGCCCCACGCGCCGGTGAGCAGGCGGTCGGTGTTCTGGATCTGGAAGGTCTTCCTGCCGCCCGCCGGGAAGTCGGCGGTCCGGGTGCCGCAGTAGCCCCGGAACTCGGCGTCCTTCAGGCCGTGCCGGGCGAACAGCGTGAGGTCGTACGCCGAGGAGAGCTGCCCCTTGTGGTCGAAGCCGTCGGGGCTGACCACCCGGGTGTCCAGCGCCTGCAGGTCCTCCGCCCTGGCCTGCATCTCGGCGACGGTCTTGGCGATGCCGCCGTTCATGTGCGACAGCACGTGCACCGCGTCGTTGCCGGAGCGCAGGAACACCCCCTGCCACAATTGCTCGACGGTGTAGGTGATGCCGGGCTTGATGCCGACCAGGCTGGAACCGGCCGGGACGTCGGCCAGGTCCTCGTCGGTCACCCTGTACCGCTCGGCGCGGTCGAACTTCTTCAGCACGGTGTCCGCGAAGAGCATCTTCAGCGTGGACGCGGGGGCGAGGCGCCGGTGCGCGTTGAACGAGGCGAGCACCTCGCCGCTCTCGCCGTCGGCGACGAGCCACGCGCGGGCGTCGAGCTTCCTGGGCAGTCCTGAGGCGCCGCGCACCTGGACTCCGCCACGCGCCAGGCGCTCACCGCCCACGACGGTGGCGGCGGCGGCCGGCGCGGCCGCGGAAAGGGGAAGGGCGGCGGCCGTCAGCCCGAGGACGGCACGCCGGCTGAGCCGGGAACTATCACGCACCCCGGGACCGTACACCGCGTCGAACAGGGGTTTGTCCGCGGGAGCCGGGTATACGACCGGAATTTGCCGTCCCATGAGAATCCGGTGAGTCAGCCGCCTTCCCAGCCCTTGCACATCCTTTACCCAGGGCTCCTCCAAGGTTCCTCCCTGGCTTGGGGCCGCGCCCACACCGGGCGCCAAGTACCGTCGAGGAACGGGATGTTCGCATCCATCTCAAGCGCGAGCTGAGCCGCCGCAAGAAGGCCGCTCTGGTGATCGCGACGGGTCTGGCGCTCGGTATCGCGCTGGTCATCACCGTCGAATCGGTGTCGGCCGGCATGACGCAGACTCAGGACAAGGTCCGGAAATCGCTGTACGGCCTCGGCGCCGACATGACGGTCGCCAAGGCGCGTTCGGCTCCCGAGGCGGGCGGTTCGCAGGGGCCGGGCTTCGATGCCGGCCGGCTGGCCTGCGATGCGCTGCCCCGCGGCCATCGCGTCGGCGCTCTCCCGGCCTGGGGACGGACCGGAAGTCCGGGATCGGCACGGTGCTCGGGCTGCTCGCCCTTCGCAAGGGGCCCGTGCGTTCAGGCCTGGCCGGTCTCGAACCGCGAGATCCGCCCGTCGTCGCCGACGGTGAAGGTCCACCGCGTGCGCATCTCGCCCCAGGTGTCGTTGCGGTAGCGGGCGAGGAGGGTGTGACCGCCGTTGGACTCGTTGTCGACCTCCATGTGGCCGTGCGAGGAGAAGATCTCCCGGTCGATCCAGTCGGCGAGGTCGCGGTCCGAGCCGTCGTCGGCCATCGTCGCGTCGGGCGCGAGGAGGGACAGGAAGCTCTCGCGGTCGTGGGCGTTGACGGCGTGGACGAACGCCCGGACGGCCGGATCGCGCAGCTTGGCTGGCTGAATGGTCATGGCGTCAGGCTCACACCGGTCCCCCGCGGTCGCCACCCGAACGCCACCCAGGACGCGCCCGGTGGGGTGAGGGGTGCGACGGTGGGAACGCGGAGGGGGACCTGTCGCCTGCTGATGGAGAGTCACCGTGACCTGTTACGACCGACGCGATGTGGGCCTGCTGCTGCTCCGGCTGGGGACCGGCGGGGTGCTGGCCGCACACGGCGCGCAGAAGCTGTTCGGCTGGTTCGGCGGGCACGGCCTTGAGGGCACCGGCCAGTTCATGGAGTCCGTCGGCTACGCCCCGGGCAAGGCGAGCGCGACGGCGGCGGGCCTCGCCGAGGCGGGCGGCGGCGCGCTGCTGGCGCTGGGCCTCGCCACCCCGGCGGCGGGCGCGGCGGCGGCGGGCGCGATGGCCGGGGCGTCGGCGGTCCACATGCCCAACGGCTTCTTCGCCCAGGAGGGCGGCTACGAGCACGCGGCGTCCCTGGGGCTGGCCGCGGCCGGCCTCGCCATCACCGGCCCCGGCCGCATCTCCCTCGACCACGCCTTCGGCCATGTCTTCGACCGCGGCTGGATGGTCCCGGTGGCCCTGGGCGTGACGGCGGCGGCGACGGCCGTGGTGGTGGGCGCCCGCAACCGGCGGCTGCGGCAGCAGAAGGAGGGCGAGCAGGAGGCCCTGTTCGAGGAGTAGGCCCGGTTCGAGGAGTAGGCCCGGTTCGAGCGGTCGGGGCCTGTTTCCGGAGCGGCGGGGCGGCGCCGCGCGGCGGCATGGCAGTCTGCGCGGCATGACCCATCAGGACACCACCGGCACGGCCGGCACCGCGGATCCCGCCCCCGGCCTCTGGCCGGCCGTGGACGAACTCTGGTCCCGCCTGGAGGCCACCCGCGTGCACCCCGGCCCGGAGAACCTGCTGCTGCGCATCCTCAAGCTCTCCGAGGAGGTCGGCGAGGTCGCCGAGGCGGTCATCGGCGCGACCGGCCAGAACCCCCGCAAGGGCATCACCCACACGTGGGACGACGTCCAGTCGGAACTCTGCGACGTGGCCATCACCGCCCTGGTCGCCCTGCGCACCCTGACCCCGGAGGCGCGCGAGGTCTTCGAAGGACACCTGACCCGGGTGCGCGAGCGGCCGCTGGAGCCGCCGGCGTGACGGAGAGGCGTGGGCCGGCTCGACGTGCCGGGTGACCTGCCCGGCGGAGTGGGGACGTGGCGGAGCCCGGGAGTCGTATCCAGCTCCCGGGCCCCTGGGGATGCCACCCAATTGCGCACGCCGGCGGCGTTTAAGAGGACGGATCAGTCATCATGCGGTCGTGTTCTTCCTTTGAACTACCGCACCGCGCAAGAGGTGCAGGCGAGATTCGAACTCGCATCCGACGGCGTTCGTCCGGCCCCGTTCGATCCGGCGATCGGCGGCGATGCTGAGACTGGAGCGAGAGTCTGAGATTGACCGCGGCTGCCTCTGCCATGTTGGGCTACCCCGGCCCGTTGGTGCGGCTGTGCCGGGGGAAGGACTCGAACCTTCACTGTCACCGCGTTTTTCAGGCTGAACTTCAGTGTCAGCTTGCGCTCCTCACGCGGACCGGTCCTCAGTCCGGCCCGCGCCTGTCGCGCACCCCCGCGCTCGCACGCGGGGGCGATCATGGATGCTACTCGCCGGCCGTTGTCAGCCGAACAGGTAGCCGAACACGGCGTCGCCGACCCGCTGGTCGGTGACCTCGGTGCCGTTGGCCTCCTCACGGGCGAACTTCACCGCCTGCTGGAGCTTCTCCACCCGCTCCAGCAGTTCGTTCACCCGGCGCGCCGGGAGCGCTCCGGAGAACTTCACGGTGGTCCAGTACCCGATGGGCACGTCCTCGTAGTACACCTCGACCTGCGCCGGGTGCTTCTCGGTCGCCTCCGCCTTGACGTGGTTGCGCGGGACCTTCTTCGTACGGATCGTGCGGACCGGGTCCGTCTTCCACCAGTCCGTCGACGGGTCGTGGGACCAGGACTCGGCGGCGTCGAGGGTGGGGAGCTTCCTGACGAACGTGTGCAGGTCGGTGAGCTGCTTCTCCAGGAAGAGCAGATAGCTGACCGGGACGTCGGCGACGACGGTGCGGCCGTCGACCGTGACGTCCGCGCGGGCCGCGCAGTTCGCCCAGTCCTTGGTGGCGGTCACGTCGAAGAGCCGGGTGAGCGAGGCGGACATCTCCCGCAGCACGTCCTCACCCTGCACCTGCACGCGCGTGGACTCGGGCGGAAGCTGCTCGCCCTCCTCGTCCTTCGGCTGGTACGTGCGCGAGATGCCGGCCAGCAGCGCCGGCTTCTGCACCTTGTGGTGCGCGGCGGTGATGTCCTGGAGCGACTTGCTCTTGACGCCCTTCTCGACCGCGATGATCTGGTTCAGTTTCGCCACTTCGGCTCCCCCTTCGAACAGGCAGGAACGTATCGCAGCGGCTCGAACACACGCACTCGATTTACCGGGCGGTGAGGGCGGTGAGGGGCAGACGAGTCGGGCTGTACGCCGGGTTCTGTTCCCCGGGGTCCTCGCGGGCCCCGGGGCGACGGCCATCCATCTAGGACCGGTGTTGCCACCGGCCTCGTGCGGTCTACCCGCGGACTCGGGCGGGCAGCCCTCGAACGTCCGCGCAGAGCGCTTTTCACGGCGCTCCTTTTGACCTTGCTCCAGGTGGGGTTTACCTAGCTGCCCAGGTCACCCTGGGCACTGGTGGTCTCTTACACCACCGTTTCACCCTTACCGAGGGCCGAGGCCCCCGGCGGTCTGCTTTCTGTGGCACTGTCCCGCGGGTCACCCCGGGTGGCCGTTAGCCACCACCCTGCCCTGTGGAGCCCGGACGTTCCTCGGGAAGCCCCTTGCGGGAACTCCACGCGGCCGCCCGCCCGGCTCGTCTGCCGTGCCGACCATGGTACCGGCCGCGCGGGGCGCCCGGTCCCGCCGCCGGTCAGACGAAGTCCGCGGTGTCCAGGTCCAGGGCGAAGGGGTTCTTCGCCGCACGCGCGGCCTCCTCCCGCACCTCGGGCGGGAAGTCCTCCGGTACGCGGAGTCCGGGGCGCAGCGCGGTGAGTGCGGCCCGCAGCGGGGCCTCGGGGGCGCCGGTCAGCCGGATCCTGCGGCGGGGCATGTGTCGAGCGTAGGGCGAGGGGGCGTGCGCGGCACCCCGTACGCTGGCGCTGAACCGATGAGAAGGAGTACGTGTGCTTGTCCTGCTGCCGCCCTCGGAAGGAAAAGCGTCCTCGGGTCGTGGCGCCCCGCTGAAGCCGGAGTCGCTGTCCCTGCCGGGGCTGGCCGAGGCGCGGGAGGCGGTGCTGGCGGAACTGGTCGAGCTGTGCGCCGCCGACGAGAAGAAGGCTCGCGAGGTGCTGGGGCTGAGCGAGGGACTGCGCGGCGAGGTGGCGAAGAACGCCGCCCTGCGCACCGCCGGGGCCCGGCCGGCCGGGGAGATCTACACCGGTGTGCTGTACGACGCCCTGGACCTGGCCTCGCTGGACGCCGCGGCGAAGAAGCGGGCGGCGCGCTCGCTGCTGGTCTTCTCGGGGCTGTGGGGCGCGGTGCGCGTGACCGACCGCATCCCCTCCTACCGCTGCTCGATGGGCGTGAAGCTGCCGGGGCTCGGCGCGCTGGCCGGGCACTGGCGGGCCCCGATGGCGGAGGTGCTGCCGGAGGCCGCGGGCCGCGGCCTGGTGCTCGACCTGCGCTCCGCCGCCTACGCGGCGGCGTGGAAGCCCAAGGGCGAGGTCGCCGGGCGGACCGCGACCGTACGGGTGCTGCACGCGCCGACCCGGAAGGTCGTCAGCCACTTCAACAAGGCCACGAAGGGCCGGATCGTACGGAGCCTGCTGTCGGAGGGGGCCGCGCCGAAGGGCCCGGCGGAGCTGGTGACGGCGCTGCGGGACCTCGGGTACGCGGTGGAGGCACAGGCGCCGGGCACGGCGGGGAGGCCGTGGGCGCTGGACGTCCTGGTGGACGAGGTCCACTGAGCACGGCCGGCCGGGCGCCGGCGCCTTTCGAAGCCGTTGCATCATGCGCAACGTTCGTTGCGCAGGGTGTCGCCGCTGGGCACGATGAGGGCATGACTTCACCGCTGCCCTCCGCTTCGGCTGCCTCCGTGCTGGATCTCGCGCCGGTCGTGCCGGTCGTGGTGGTGTCGGACGTGTCCGACGCCGTACCGCTGGCGCGCGCGCTGGTGGCCGGGGGGCTGCCCGCCATCGAGGTGACCCTGCGGACGCCCGCCGCGCTGGACGCGATCCGGGCCATCGCCGGCGCGGTGCCGGACGCGGTGGTCGGGGCGGGTACGGTCCTCACGCCGGAGCAGGTGACCGACTGCGTGGCGGCCGGGGCGCGGTTCCTGGTGAGCCCGGGGTGGACGGACTCGCTGCTGGCGGCGATGCGCGGGGCAGGGGTGCCGTTCCTGCCCGGGGTGTCCACCACCTCGGAGGTCGTGGCGCTGCTGGAGCGCGGGGTGCGGGAGATGAAGTTCTTCCCGGCGCAGGCCGCGGGCGGCACGGCGTATCTCAGGTCGCTGGCCGGCCCGCTGCCGCAGGCCCGCTTCTGCCCGACGGGCGGGATCGGGCCCGCGACCGCGCCCGAGTATCTGTCCCTGCCCAACGTCGGGTGCGTGGGCGGGAGTTGGATGATCCCGGCGGAGGCGGTGGCCGCCGGGGACTGGGGGCGGATCGAGGAGCTGGCGCGTGGCGCGGCGGGCCTCGGTCGGCCGGTGCCCGATTAGCCGGGGCCCGTCGGCCGGGCTCAGGGACGCAGGTGGGACGTGTCGTTGAACAGCCGTACGCTCGCGTTGCCGTCCGCGTAGTACGCGACCGCGGACAGGGATGCGGCGGACAGTTCCATCCGGAACAGGGACTTCGGCGGCGCGCCCAGGGCGAGCCGGATCAGGGTCTTGATCGGCGTGACATGGGTGACCAGCAGGACCGTGCGGCCTGCGTGGGCCGCGACCAGCTTGTCCCGGGTGGCCTCGATCCGGGTGGCGGTCTCGGCGAAGCTCTCGCCGCCACCGGTCGGGCGGACGTCCGGGTCGTCCAGCCAGGCGCTCAGGTCGTCCGGGTACCGCTCGTGGACCTCGCCGAAGGTGAGGCCCTCCCAGGCGCCGAAGTGCGTCTCCCTGAGCCCCTCTTCGACCGTCACGTCCAGGCCGAGGCGGGCGGCGACGATGCGGGCGGTCTCCTGGGTACGGGCTAGGGGCGAGGCCACGACGGCCTGGACGGTGCCGCGCCGCGCCAGCGCGGCGGCGGCCCGCCGGGCCTGCTCCCTGCCCGCTTCGGAGAGGGAGGGGTCGGTGCCGCCGCTGCCGGAGAAGCGCTTCTGCGGGGTGAGGGGGGTCTCGCCGTGGCGGAGGAGCACCAGGGTGGCGGGGGCGCCCAGGTCGGGTGCGGCGCTCCAGCCCCGCGTCCGCGACTGCTCGGCGGAGCCGGTAGGCCGGGGTGCACTGGAGCCGGAAGGCCGCTGCTCGGCAGCGCCGGAAGGCCGGGGTGCGCTGAGGCCGGAAGGCCGCTGCTCGGCAGCGCCGGCCGGGCGCCGCTCGCCCGCACCCAGGGCGCTCTCGGCGGCACGGTCGCCCGCACCCAGGGCGCTCTCGGCGGCACGGTCGCCCGCGGCCACGTCGGTACCGGCGTCCGCCGCGCCGGCGGCCACGGCGGCGGCGTCACCAGGCACGACCGGCGCCGCCGAGCCCGGAGGCTGCTGTTCGGCGGGGCTGGCCGGGCGCCGCTCGCCCACACCCGGGGCGCTCTCGGCGGCACGCTCGCCCGCGGTCACGTCGGTGCCGGCGTCCGCCGCACCGGCGGCCGCGGCGGCGGCGTCACCGGGCACGCCCGGCGCCGCGTCCGAGGACACGGCGGTCACGGCCGCCCGGGTCCGCGCCGCACCCGACGCCTCGCGCAGCGCCTCGGCTTCGACGTCGTCCCCGGACGCGGACCACTGCTCGCCTCGCGCGCCCGCGTCCATGGCCTCGTTGGCGAGGCGGTCGGCGTGGGTGTTCTGGGCGCGGGGGATCCACTCGTAGGTGACCCGGCCGGGCGGGAAGACGCGGTTCGCCTCCGCCGCCAGGGGCTTCATGTCGGGGTGCTTGATCTTCCAGCGGCCCGACATCTGCTCGACGACCAGCTTGGAGTCCATCCGGACGTGCACCCGGGCGCCCGGGTCCAGGGCGTGCGCGGTGCGGAGGCCGGCGAGCAGGCCCCGGTACTCGGCGACGTTGTTCGTGGCGACGCCGAGGTACTCGGCCGCCTCGGCCAGGGTCTCCCCCGTCACCGCGTCGCTCACCACGGCGCCGTAGCCCGCGGGCCCCGGGTTGCCCCGTGACCCGCCGTCCGCCTCGACGATGAACTCCCGCACCACGCCGGTTCCCTACAGACCCGACTCGGCGGTGCGCACCAGGATCCGGCGGCAGTTCTCGCAGCGGACCACCGTGTCCGGCGCGGCCGCGCGGATCTCGTTCAGTTCGGTGATCGCCAGCTCCTGACGGCAGCCCTGGCAGGTGCGGGCGTACAGCTTGGCCGCGCCGATGCCGCCCTGCTGCCCGCGCAGCTTGTCGTACAGCTTCAGCAGGTCGGCGGGAACGGACCCGGCGACGACCTCGCGCTCCTTGGTGACCGAGGCGGCCTCGCCGTCGATCTCCTCGAACGCGGCGTCCCGGCGGCCGGTCGCGTCGTCGATCTTCGCCTGGACGGAGCCGACCCGCTCGGTCAGCTCGGCGACCCGCTCCTGCGCGGACTCGCGGCGCTCCATGACCTCCAGGACGACGTCCTCCAGGTCGCCCTGCCGCTTGGCGAGGGAGGCGATCTCGTGCTGGAGGTTGGACAGGTCCTTGGGCGAGGTGACCGCGCCGGAGTCCAGGCGCTGCTGGTCGCGGGTGGCGCGCTGGCGCACCTGGTCCACGTCCTGCTCGGCCTTGGTCTGCTCGCGGGCGGTGTCGCTCTCCTCGGTCTGCGCGGCCACCAGCAGGTCGCGGAGCTGCGTGAGGTCCTTGTTCAGCGACTCGATCTCGGCGTGCTCGGGCAGCGACTTCCGCTTGTGGGCGAGCTGCTGCAGGCGGACGTCGAGGGCCTGGACGTCGAGGAGTCGGATCTGGTCGGCGGGCGCGGCGTTCAGTTGGGGGCTCCCGATTGTCGAGTCGTGGTGGTGGACGCCGCGTGGGCGGTCCAGGGGTCGGTGACCGTCTTGGAGACATGGACCCTGAGGTCCCAGCCGTGACGGTCGGAGATCTCGTCGAGCTGGGCTGCGGCCAGCTCGCACCAGGGCCACTCGGTGGCCCAGTGCGCCGCGTCGAGCAGCGCGAGAGGACTGTGGGCAACGGCCTCGGAGGCCGGGTGGTGACGCAGGTCCGCGGTGAGGAAGGCGTCCACGCCGGCCGCGCGGACCTGGTCGAAGAGGCTGTCGCCGGAACCGCCGCTGACGGCGACGGTGCGGACGACGGCCTCGGGGTCGCCGGCCACCCGGACGCCCTGCGCGGTGGCCGGCAGCCGCTCGGCGACCCGGGCGGCCAGCTCGCGCACGGTGAGCGGGTGGTCGAGTTCGCAGACCCGGCCCAGGCCCCGGCAGCCGGCCGGGTCGGTCGGGTCCGGCACGAGCGGGCGTACGACCCGCAGGTCGAGCGCGCCGGCCAGCGCGTCCGAGACGCCGGGATCGGCGGTGTCGGCGTTGGTGTGCGCCACGTGCAGCGCGATGTCGTTCTTGATCAGCGTGTGCACGACGCGGCCCTTGAAGGTGGACGCCGCGACCGTGGTCGTCCCGCGCAGGTACAGCGGGTGGTGGGTGACCAGCAGGTCGGCCCCGAGCCGCACCGCCTCGTCGACGATCTCCCGCACGGGGTCGACGGCGAACAGGACCCGGGTGACCTCCTGGTCGGGGTCGCCCACCACCGTGCCGACCGCGTCCCAGGACTCGGCCCGCTCGGCGGGCCACAGGGTCTCCAGCGCGGCGATGACTTCAGACAGACGGGGCACGGGGAAAGGCTACCTGGCCGTTCTGTGCGGATGTACCGCCTCCGGCCCGGGCGGAGGCGTTCAGCACAGGGGCCGCCGTGCCCTCAGCTGAATCGCTTCTGCGCCACCCGTATGTGTGAAGCCGCCGTCCCCTGCTCCCCCGCCCGTGCGTACGAAACTAGCTTCGTCGCCGGAGGTGACCGAACGATGACGGCCTGTGCGATCGAACCCCCTTCGACCGACCGGTCCGGCGAGGACGACGGCGTGCCGGGGACGGGGTGCGCCATCACGGCGGACGGCGCGTACGCCGCCCGCCTCGCGCCGGACGGTGACTCCTGGTTCCCGGAGCGCTGGACGCTGGACGGCCCGGAGCCGTACGCGGTGCCGCTGCCCGGCCACCAGCCGGAGGAGCCCGGCACCGAGGTGCAGCCGATGGGCGACGGACGGGTGCTGATCCACCGGCTGGTGGAGGGCCGCCGGCACACCTTCTGCCTGCTGTACCCGACCGGGCCGGGCACCGGGGAGCTGCCGCTGGGCGCGGTGGCGTGCCCGGACCCCGACACCCGGCTGACGCTGCTGCCCCCGGCGCCGGGCGGCGCGCGGGCGTACGCCCTGGCCGTCGGCCCCCGCGCCACGGCGGTGTGGCTGGTGGCGGGCGGCGCGGCGGGGCCCGAGCGGCTGGCCGAGGTGCCGGGGCGCTGCTCGGGCGGGGTCTGGCTGGACGGCGACGGGCGGCTGCTCGCGCTGGACCGGGAGCTGGACGGGCGCACCAAGACGGTGGTCGTGGACCTGGGGCGCGGCGGCGAGGTCTCGCCGCTGCTGCAGATCGCGGACGGCAGCGACGACCGGCTGCTGCTGGCCGATCCGGACAGCGGTCTGCTGCTGATCTCCTCCGACGCGCCCTCCCCCGGGCAGGAACGATTGGGCTGGGGGGTCCTGGGCAGCACGCTGCCGGTGCGCTTCCCAAAGTGCCTGCGCGTCCCGGACTGCTCGGTGACGCCGTTCGCGATCCAGCCGGGGCAGGTGCTGCTGCCGGAGAACTGCGCCGTGGCGCTGCGCTTCGCGGGGCCGTCCGGCGACTGGGTGGGCACCTGGCGGCCGGCCGAGCGGCGGGTGTGTCATCTCGCGGCTCCGCAGGGGTGGCTGACCGGGTGCGGGCTGTGGACGCGCGACGGGGTGCTGCGGCTGCCGTACGCCACGGGAGAGGTCCCGTGCGGCGTGGCGGAGCTGGCCGCGGCCTGGACGGGGATGGAGGCGGCGGGGCCGGGGGATCCGGTCCGGGACCGCACGGCCGGCGAGGCGCCCGGAGCGTCCGAGGCGCCCCGGCGGACGCCGGCACCGGACTCGCCGGAACCGGTGACGGTGCGTCCGGTGCCGTTGCGGGAAGCGCCGCTTGGACGTCTTGTAACGAAGTAGTGCCGGTCGGCGCGCCCGCCTGGATCCGGCCGGAGGTGGGTTGGTTACACTCGCCCGGCTGTAAAAAGATCATGTTGACGGGGTGAATTCTTCCGATGAGCGACACCAGCACGACTCAGCAGCTGTCTGCCGACTCTCAGGACGCGGGCGGCCACGGCCGGCACCGGGGGCCGGTGGCGGTCCAGGACGGTGACACG
Organism: Streptomyces sp. NPDC003720; assembly: GCF_042875075.1. NCBI lineage: Bacteria > Bacillati > Actinomycetota > Actinomycetes > Kitasatosporales > Streptomycetaceae > Streptomyces > Streptomyces sp. NPDC003720. The sequence goes on along the minus strand of NZ_JBIANZ010000003.1, from coordinate 620,478 downwards.
GCTCCGCGTGGGCGTCACCGCAAGCCGGCCGAGGAGACCGCCGAGGCGGCTGCCTGACGGCAACGCGCGAGGAGGGGCTCCCCGTCGTACGACGGGGAGCCCCTCCTTCGTTTCCAGGAGCGTCCGTACTCAGGAGTGTCCGACGTTCTCAGGAGTGTTCGACGGCGGTGTCGGCGAGGACGGGCGCCTCGTCCCGCTCGACGGCGCTCACGGCCACCCGCACGGCGCCCTCCCCCCGCCACATCCGGATCCGCAGGGTCTCCCCGGGGAAGACCACCCCCGCGAACCGGGTCGTGTAGGACCGCACCCGGCTCGCCTCGCCGCCCAGCAGCGTGTCGACGACCGCCTTGAGGGTCATGCCGTAGGTGCACAGGCCGTGCAGGACGGGCCGTTCGAACCCGGCGGCCGCGGCGAAGTCGGGGTCGGCGTGCAACGGGTTCCAGTCGCCGGAGAGGCGGTAGAGGAGGGCCTGGTCCTCGGCGACCGGCCGGTCGACGATCAGATCGGGCTCGCCCTCGGGCGGGGCGGGACGGGCGGAGGGGCCGCGGTCGCCGCCCCAGCCGCCCTCGCCGCGCAGGAAGATCTGTGCCTCGCCGGTCCACAGCGGGCCGTCGGCGTCGGCGACGTCGGTGCGCAGCACGAGGACGGCCGCGCTGCCCTTGTCGTACAGGCCGGCGACCCGGGAGGTGGCGGTGGCGGCGCCCCGCACCGGGACGGGGCGGTGGAGCGTGAGCGACTGGCCGCCGTGCAGGACGCGGGCCAGGTCGGTGTCGACGCCCGGCGTGGACAGGCCGCTGATCACACCGGGCGGTCCGCCGCCCGCGACCGTGGCGAAGCTCGGCAGGACCCGCAGCCGGGACTCCAGGGTGTAGCGCAGCTCCCCGGGGTCGGTGGCGGGGATGCCGGCGCCGATGCCCAGGTGGTAGAGCTGAACGTCCTTCGCGGTCCAGGCGATCTCACCGGAGCGGGGCTCGGCGGCGAGAACCTTCGCTGCGTCGATGGGCATGGAACTCCTGAACTGAGGCCGGCCGGCCGGAGTGGAACGCGTTCCGGTGCGGCGCCCTCTGTATAGCCGAGCCCCCACGGGTTGGGAAGGCTCGCGGTGCCGCGCCGGACCGGCGCCCGTGACATTTGTCCCGCCGGAGTCGGTACGCGCGGACCTGCCGTGGGCGGGCGCCCTGTTCGTACGCTGGCCGACGTACCGCCGCCGGGCGGTGACCATTCGATCGGGGGACGACGGACATGGCGTGGTGGGCACGGACAAGAGGCGGGCCGCGGGAGCAGGGCGAGGCGCGGTCCTGCCGGCGGACGGACACCGTGCGCTTCGGCGCCGCGCGGCGGGCCGGGCGGAAGGACGGCGGGGAGGCGGGCGCCGGTCATCCGGGGCCGCCTCCCACCGGCTTCTCCCTGCTGCCCTGGCTGCTGATGGGCCTGGGGTCCTTCTCCAACCTGCTCCAGGGCGAGACCCCCAACCCGTGGGTCGGCGGCCTCGGCCTGCTCGCCTTCAACTCCCTGTACGTCTACGTCACCTTCCGCGCCTTCGACCGGGACAGGCGCCGGGCGCCCTCCACCCGGGTGGCGCTGCTGCTGATGGGGCTGCTGACCACGGCCCTGGGCCTCGGGTACGGCGGGAGCTGGCTGATGTTCTTCCCGCTGCTCGGGCTCGCGACCGGCGCCACCCTGCGCGGCCCGTGGCTGGGCCGCGTCGGTCTGCTCCTCACGGTGTACGCGGGAGCCGTCTCCGCCGTCCGCGGCGGCTGGTCGGACGCCACGAACATCGCCTACGCGACCTTCCTGTCCAGCATGGTGACCGCGGCGATCCTCGGCCTGTCCGAGGCCGTGCGGGAACTGCGCGCCGCCCGGGAGGAACTGGCCCGGCGGGCGGTGGAGGAGGAGCGGCTGCGCTTCTCCCGCGATCTGCACGACCTGCTCGGCCACACCCTGTCGGTGATCGTGGTGAAGTCCGAGGCGGCCCGGCGGCTGGCCCCGCGCGACATGGACGCGGCGCTCGGCCAGATCGGCGACATCGAGTCGGTCGGCCGGCAGGCCCTCACCGAGATCCGGGAGGCGGTGACCGGCTACCGCGAGGGCAGCCTGGCCACCGAGCTGGCCCGGGCGCGCTCGGCACTGTCCGCGGCGAGCGTGGAGCCGGTGGTGCACCGGTCCGGCAGCCCGCTCGCCCCGGCGGCCGAGGCGCTGCTCGGCTGGGTGGTGCGCGAGGCGGTCACCAACGTCGTCCGGCACAGCGACGCCACCCGCTGCGAGATCACCGTCGACAGCGCCGTCGAGCGGGTGCGGCTCACGGTCACCGACGACGGCACCGGCGGGGCCGCCCCGCGCGCCGCGGAGGGCATCGGCGGCACCGGGCTGACGGGCCTGACCGAGCGCCTCGCGGCGGCGGGCGGCACCCTGCGGGCGGGCCCGACGCCGCGCGGCGGGTTCACGGTCACCGCCGAACTCCCGGTGGAGCCGCCGGCCCGGACGACGGCCGTGGCGGCGGCTACGGCGCCCAGGGACTGCTGACCGCCCAGCTCACGTCGTCGCTCCAGGAGGCGCCGGCGTCCCAGGCGTTGGAACCGCCGTTGCCCGCTATGTAGACGTCGTGGTCGTAGTGGCGCAGGTACCGCGTCGGGTAGTTGTACGACGCGAACGAGGTACCGGCGCCGCTCCTGCCGGTCTGCGGGCAGAAGGTCGCGTCGGCCCGGAACTGTGCGGTGCCGTCCATGGGCTGCCGCCGGAGCCGGAAGTCGAAGTGGCGCAGGAAGTCACCGGGGTAGTTCCGCGACTCGAAGGAGACGCAGGAGGCGTCGGCGAGTCCCCGGCGCACGATCCAGGTCGCGTCGTTCCTGTCGAGGGCGGAACTGCCCGACGCCACCGGCGAGATGACCGCCGCGTCGTTCTGGTGGCGGACGTACTCGGTGGTGCAGCAGGAGGTCGTCGCGCGCAGCGAGATCTCCGAGCCGGGTGTCAGGGAGCCGGTGCTGCCGGTCGGGCCGCCGTAGCCGACGGAGACGATGCCGGCCTGGACGGCGTTGTCGGCGGCGTCCGTCGGGATGCCGGCGGTCATCACGCCCTCGAAGAAGGACCCGATGGAGCCGTTGCTGTTGTCGCCGCCGGTGCCGAGGACGATCGCGCCCTCCTGGTGCATCGGGGAGTAGCCGCCGGCGGTGGGCTCACCGCCGGAATAGGTGGTCGTGAGTCCGCCGGATTGCGCGTTGCCGTATTTCAGCGCGAAATGGTTCTGGCCGTTGTTCCTCAGCAGCGCGGTCACGAACGGCATGGGTCCGGTCCCGGTGTTGTAGGTGTTCCTGCTGTACCCGGCGTCCGACTGGAACAGTCCGTTCTCCAGGTCGGCCTGCACCCAGGGGCCCTGTCCGTAGCAGGGCGCGAACCAGCACTCGGTGCCGAAGTTGATGGCGTCCATGTGGCCGTTGCCGGTGTCCAGGTTGTTGGTCTCGGCGTTGCCGTAGTCGAAGCAGCAGCGGTTGTTGACGTGGGTGCCGGAGGTCACCATGTACATCCCCTCGGCCTGCCCGTTCACGGCCACGCCGGAGGTGGAGTTGTCCCGGTAGCCCATGCCGGCGGAGATCTCCAGGCCGTAGACCTGGTGGCCGCCGGCCGTCACCGGCAGGGCGTCGGCGGGCGCTCCCACGTCGGCCGCGCCGGCCCCGCCCGCGCCCTCGACCGTCAGGTCGTTGTGGCGCGGGGACTGGTCGTAGATCTCGGTGACGATGCAGGTGGTGCCGGAGCAGAAGGTGTCCTGGGCGGCCGCGTCGGCGTATCCGCCGGCGGACAGCAGGCGGATGTCCTTCTTCGCCCCGTCCTTGGCGCGCTGCACCTGGTACAGCGGGCCGTTGTACGAGGAGTACAGGGCGCGGACCAGGCTGTGCGCGGCGACGCAGGGCGTGCCGGCGGCGCCGTAGACGTCGCAGGGCAGCGAACTCGCGGCGGCGGCGGGCGGGGCGCCGGCGCCGAGCAGCAGCGCGGCGAGGGCGGCGCACACCGCGAGGACGGAGAGGGCGGCAGTTCTCAGCCGCGGGGGGCGCGGGCGCGGAGGAGTGGGAGACACGGGTGCACCTCGGTCGGTTGTGGGGGGGGGTCGCGGATTCCGTACCTGGTGAGCGGTGGTGCGAGAACGGCCGGTCGGTATACCGGACATCGTTCGACCGAAATACCGAACCAATTCAGCCGTCGAAGTACCGAACAATTACCGGAAATGCAGAGGCGATTGTTTTCGCATTACCGAGGGGCCGTCAACCCCTGCGGCGGCGAACGAGGGGGAGTCTTTATGGGCGGCCCTGGCTACCCTTGGCCCGTGAACGACATCCGAGTCCTGCTCGCCGAGGACCAGGGCATGATGCGCGGGGCCCTCGCCCTGCTGCTCGGCATGGAGGACGACATCGAGGTGGTCGCCCAGGTGTCGACCGGCGACGCGATCGTGGAGGCGGCGCTGCTCCACCGGCCGGACGTGGCCCTGCTGGACATCGAACTCCCCGGCATCAGCGGCCTGGACGCGGCGGCCGCGCTGCGGGAGGAGGCGCCCGGCTGCCGGGTGCTGATCCTGACCACCTTCGGCCGGCCCGGCTATCTGCGCCGGGCCATGGAGGCCGGTGCGGCCGGCTTCCTCGTCAAGGACGGGCCGGTGGAGGAACTGGCCGCGGCGGTCCGGCGGGTGCTGGGCGGGGAGACCGTGGTCGATCCGGCGCTGGCCGCGGCGGCGCTCAGCGCCGGGCCGAATCCGCTGACGGCCCGTGAGCGCGAGGTGCTGAAGGCGTCGGTGGACGGGGCGACGGTGGCCGACATCGCCGGCCGGCTCCATCTGTCCGAGTCCACCGTCCGCAACTACCTCTCCTCGGCGATCGGCAAGACCGGCACCCGCAACCGCGCGGAGGCGGTCCGGGAGGCCCGGCAGCAGGGCTGGCTGTGAGCCAGGTGATCATCTTCGAGGTCCGGTAGCCCGTCCCGGCCGGGGATCGCGCGCCGGCTGACGTGAGGTCAGAAACCCATGAGCGGGTCAAGGATTCGTTAGGGACTCGAAGCAACGGAATAGTTGCCCGTGCATACGAGGTTTACCCGGCACTCATGTCACGCGGGAGGCCTCACTCAATGACCCACACGACCGATCCCTCACCCCGGCGGGCCGGCGGGGCCGTGGTCCCGGTGCTCGCCTTCGCGGGCATCGTGGTCGCGGTGATGCAGACCCTGCTCGTGCCGGTCATCAAGGACCTGCCGCAACTGCTGGCGACCGCTCCCAGCAACGCCACCTGGGTCCTCACCTCGACCCTGCTGTCCGGCGCCGTGGCCACCCCGATCATGGGCCGGCTCGGCGACCTCTACGGCAAGCGCCGGATGCTGGTCCTCAGCCTCGCCGTGATGGTGGCGGGCGCCCTGGTCAGCGCCGTCACCAGCACCCTGCTCACCATGATCGTGGGCCGTACCCTGCAGGGCTTCGCCATGGGCGCGATCCCGCTGGGCATCGGTCTGATGCGGGACATGCTGCCGCGTGAGCGGCTCGGCTCGGCCATGGCCCTGATGAGCTCCTCCATCGGCGTCGGCGGCGGCCTCGCCCTGCCCGCCGCCGCCCTGGTCGCCCAGCACACCGACTGGCACGCCCTGTTCTACGGCGCGGCCGGGCTCGGCGCGCTCGCCATCGCCCTCACCCTGCTGGTCGTGCCCGAGTCCCCGATGCGCGCCAAGGGCTCCTTCGACCTGCTCGGCGCGCTCGGCCTGTCCGCCGGCCTGGTGCTGCTCCTGCTGCCCGTCACCAAGGGCAGCGACTGGGGCTGGTCCTCCGGTACGACGCTCGGTCTGTTCGGCGCGTCCGTCGCGGTGTTCCTCCTGTGGGGCCTGTACGAACTGCGCGTCCAGGCGCCCCTGGTCGACCTGCGCACCACCGCCCGCCGCGAGGTGCTGCTCACCAACCTGGCCTCGATCATGGTCGGCGTCAGCTTCTACGTCGTCTCGCTCGTCCTGCCCCAGCTCCTCCAGCTCCCCAGCGCCACCGGCTACGGCCTCGGCCGGTCCATGGTGGTCGCGGGTCTGTGCGTGGCCCCGCTGGGCCTGACGATGATGTTCACGGCGCCGGTGTACGCCCGCCTGTCGGCCCGCTACGGCCCGCGCACGACTCTCATCACCGGCCTGCTGATCATCGGCATCGGCTACGGCGGCGGCCTCGGCCTGATGGACGCCGCGTGGCAGACGATCGTCACCTCGGTCGTCCTGGGCGCCGGCATCGGCCTCGCCTACTCGTCCCTGCCCGCCCTGATCATCGGCGCGGTCCCGGCCTCGGAGACCGGCGCCGCCAACGGGCTCAACACCCTGATGCGGTCCATCGGCACCTCCGTCTCCAGCGCCGTCATCGGCATGGTGCTGGCCAACACGGCGAACGACGTGGGCGGGGTCGCGATCCCCACCATGCACGGTTTCCGCGTCTCCTTCCTCATCGCGACGGCCGCCGTCGCGGTGGGTCTGCTGCTCGCGGTGTTCCTGCCCCGGGCGCCGCGCCCGTCCCAGCACACCCAGCTGCGCGCCAGCAGCGAGGAGGAGGCCGGAATCCGGCACGCCGAGGAGGTCCTGCGCGGCTTCCGCGGCCGGGTGCTGGACGCCGCCGGCACCCCGGTCGCCCGTGCCAAGGTGACCCTGATCGACCGCCGGGGCCGCCAGGCGGGCGCCACCCTCAGCAAGGAGGACGGCTCCTACGCCCTCGAGGTCCCCGCCGAGGGGCCGTACGTGCTGGCCGCCAAGGCCGCCGGGCACGGGCCGCTGGCCTCGGCCGCGACGCACGCCGGCGACGACCGCCCCGTCGACCTGGACCTGCCCCTGCCGGGCGGGACGCCCGGCGCCTGACCCGGCCGCCCGAGCGGCCCCGCCCGCCCAGCGCTCCGCGCGCCTGAGAGGCACGGCATACGCACCCCCTGTCGCCACGCGGCAGGGGGTGCGGCAGCATGGGCGCCCGGAAGATCCAGCGACCGGGCGCGACCGGGTCCGGCACCGAGTCCGGCCGCACCCGGCACGACCGCGCCGATGTACGACCGCACCCATGTACGACCGAGAGGAATCCCCATGCCCGCGGCACCCAAGCCCGAGATCCTGGCCGCGTTCGAGGCGGCGAAGGGGTTCATGCCCGCGGACGAGGGGCTGGCGCTGTACGCGGCCGCGGCCGAGGCCGCGCGGCTCGGGCTGCCGCTGCTGGAGATCGGCACCTACTGCGGGCGGTCCACCGTGCTGCTCGCGGACGCGGCCCGCGAGGCCGGCGTCACCGCGCTGACCGTGGACCACCACCGGGGCAGCGAGGAGCAGCAGCCGGGCTGGGACTACCACGACCCGGAGACCGTGGACCCCGAGATCGGCCTGATGGACACGCTCCCCGCCTTCCGCCGCACCCTGCACCGGGCGGGCCTGGAGGAGCACGTGGTCGCCCTCGTCGGCCGTTCGCCGCGGATCGCCGCGATCTGGAACTCCCCGCTCGGCCTCGTCTTCGTCGACGGCGGCCACACCGACGAGCACGCCACCGCCGACTACGAGGGCTGGGCGCCGCATGTCGCCGAGGGCGGCTTCCTCGTCATCCACGACGTCTTCCCGCACCCCGAGGACGAGTTCACCGGACAGGCGCCGTACCGGGTCTACCTGCGGGCCCTGGAATCGGGCGCGTTCACCGAGACCGCGGTGACCGGCTCGCTGCGCGTGCTGCGCCGGACCGGCCCGGGGATCTGACCCCGGCGCGGTCGGCTGCGGCACCGGGGCCCGTCGCCCGTTGGGCCCCACCGCCATGTGGGCGTCCCGCACGGCGGTTAGGGTGGCAGACGTGTCGTACGTAGGACCGGACTTCGATCCCCCGCAGCCGCGCCGGCCCCGGCGCGGACCGCTGACCGTCGCGCTCGCCGCGCTGGTGCCCGGCGCGCTGCTCGGCTGGCTCGTCTACGAGACGGCGGGCGGTTCGGGCGGGTCCTCCGGCGGCGCGGGCTCCGCCTCGCCCGCCGTCTCCTCCTCCTCGGCCGGCGTGTCCGCCCCGCCGGCCACGCCCCCGCGGGCCGGCGACTCCGCTCACGACGCCAAGGACCCGGGCCCGGCGGACAGTTCGGCGCCCGCGGCCTCCGGAGCGCTCAAGGGCAAGGTCGTCGTCGTCGACCCGGGCCACAACCCCGGCAACTTCCAGCACCCCTCCGAGATCAACCGCCAGGTGGACATCGGCACGAACCGCAAGGAGTGCGACACCACCGGCACCTCCACCAACTCGGGTTACACGGAGGCCCGGTTCACGCTGGACGTCGCACACCGGCTGCGCACGCTGCTGGAACGGCAGGGCGCCACCGTGAAACTGACGCACGACGGCGACTCGCCGCCCTGGGGCCCGTGCGTCGACGAACGTGCCCGCATCGGCAACACCGCGCGCGCCGACGCGGCCGTCTCCATCCACGCGGACGGCTCGGCCGAGGGCAACCGCGGCTTCCACGTCATCCTGCCCGCGTCCGTGCACGCGGGCGGCGCCGACACCCGCCCCATCACCGGCCCCTCCAAGGATCTGGGCACCCGCATCGCGGGCCGGTACGTGCGGCTCACCGGCGAGCCGCCGTCCAACTACGTCGGCGGCGGCACCGGTCTCGTCACGCGGAGCGATCTCGGCGGTCTCAATCTGTCAACGGTTCCCAAGGTGTTCATCGAGTGCGGCAACATGCGCGATAGCAAGGACGCGGCGCTGCTCACCAGCGGCGCCTGGCGGCAGAAGGCGGCGCAGGGAATCTCCGAGGGAATCGTGAGTTTCCTGCGCGGGTAGCGATCGGCTGGTCCATCCGGGCGGACAGTGTGATCGTGCGGGCGATAGTGTCGTCCCTACGATGAGGGGCCACCCCTGCGCTTCACACCGGGACCTGGAACGACTTGGTGACAGCGACGCCTCCTCCGACGACGAGACGACCTACGAAGGACCTGCTGAAGTGAATATCCGCTCCCTCACTCGAGGCGACGGCGTGGTGATCGGAGCAGCGGTGTTGCTGTTCATCGCGTCGTTCCTCGACACGTTCGACAAGTCCGGCAGTGGCGCCCCGAACGCCTGGGACAACCTCGGCCTGGTGATGAGCATGTACGTCGGCGGCATCGCCGGCGCGGTCCTTATCGTCCTCACCCGGGCGCTCCCGCTGTCGCGCAAGGTCATCGGGCTCGACCTCGGTCAGATCGGCGTGGCTCTGACGATCTTCGCCGCGTGGACCTCGTTCTGGACCATCATCGACCCGCTGGGTTCGTTCACCGACAGCTTCGGCAGCTTCGACGTCGGCGCGGGCTCCGGCCTCATCCTCGGTCTCATCGCCGCCCTGCTGCTGGCGGCCGCCGCCGTCGCCACCCCGCTCGTCCCGGCCCTGCAGGCCGCGCTGGTCCCGGCTCCCAAGCCGGCCGCCCCGCAGCCCTACGGCGCCCAGCCGCCCGGTGGTTACGGCTACCCGGGCGCCCAGCAGCAGCCGGGGCAGCCCTACGGCGCCCAGCCGCAGCCGGGCCAGCCGTACGGCCAGGCCCCCGCCGCGGCGGCCGCCCCGGCGCCGCAGCCGGCCGGCGGGGACTTCTCGCCGTTCTGGTTCGCCGTGCCGGCGACCCGCGCGCTGTTCGCCGAGGACGGCGGCGCGACGCCGATCGCCGAACTGGCCCCCGGCACCTGGTACCTGGCGGTCGAGCAGCGCGGTACCGCGCTGGTCGCGCAGACGCAGGACGGCCGCCGCGGCGTCCTGCAGGACACCTCGGGTATCCAGCGCGGCTGAGCCGCCGTCCGTACCCGCGTGCACGGCCCCTCGCCCGTCCGGGCGGGGGGCCGTCGCCGCCTCAGGAACCGCTCTTGACCTCGGACAGGGACGGCACCTTGTTCTTGACCTCGGCGCCCGCGCCCTTCCCGGCGTCCTTCACCTGGTTGATGACGTCGTTGAAGTCGGTGGCCGCCGAACCGTCGCCCTTGCGGAGCTTGGCGGGCAGTTTCTTCAGCGACTCGATGCCCGCCGTGATGGGGGCGATCGCCTTGGAGAGGGTCGGGTCGCCCTTGGCGTTCTGCGCGGCCGCCTTCAGGCGGTTGTAGGCGAACGCGCCGGCGAGGCCCGCCTTGACGAGAGTCAGCTTGCGGCCGTGCGCGCCCTTCTTGAACTTGCCCGCCTTGTACGGCTTGTAGATCCACTGGTAGACCGCTCCGGCCGCGAGTCCCGCGTTCGCCACGAACCGGGTCTTGGCGAACTTCTGCTTCTCGGCGGAGGTGCTGGGGCTGGGCTCGGCCGCCGCGACGGCGACCGTCGGGTTGCGCTGCGAGGTGTCGTGGCTCGAGGCGTAGGCCGTGGAACCGGCGAGCAGGGCGCAGCACAGGGTGAGGGCCACGGCGATGTGGCGTATCGGTACGGGCACGGTGTCCTCCCGTGGAGGTGTCGCGTTTGGTCCGTGTGCTCCGTGGAGCCGTGTGACCTCACACACCTCATCCGAAACATGGACATGTCCCGCAACATGCGCAGATCCCACCCCGGTTCGGCACGCCGAGTAGCGGTCGGCGACTCGGCGTGCCGTCCGTCAGGCGCAGCAGTCGGGGTCGAGCCCCGACGGCAGGTACTCCCCGCCGAAGACCGCGCAGGTGGCGTCGTGACCGCCGAGCGCGGCGACGGCCAGCAGCAGCGAGCCCGCCGTCCAGGTGGTGAGTTCGCGGGGCCATATGGTGTCGTCGTCGAAGACGTAGCCCGTCCAGTACAGGCCGCTCTCCACGTCCCGCAGGTGCTGCACCGACTGAAGGATCTCCAGCGCCCGGTCGGACTCGCCCATCGCCCACAGGGCCAGCGCGAGTTCGCAGGACTCGCCGCCGGTCACCCAGGGGTTGGGGACGACGCAGCGCACGCCGAGGCCCGGGACGACGAAGCGGTCCCAGTCGGCCTCGATGCGCTCCTTGGCCTCGGCTCCGGTGAGCGCGCCGCCGAGGACCGGGTAGTACCAGTCCATCGAGTAGCGGTCCTTGTCGAGGAAGCGCTCGGGGTGCCGACGGATGGCGTGGCGCAGCGCCCCGGCCGCCAGCTCCCAGTCCGGCTGCGGCTCCTCGCGCTGCTCGGCGATGGCGAGGGCGCAGCGCAGCGCGTGGTGCACGGAGGAGCTGCCGGTGAGCAGGGCGTCGGCGGTGGGGGCGCCGTCCTCGTCGCGGCGCCAGCCGATCTGCCCGCCGGGCTGCTGCAGCCGCAGCACCCACTCGACCGCCGCGTACACGGTGGGCCACATGCGGTCCAGGAACGTGTCGTCGCCGGTGGACAGGTAGTGGTGCCAGACGCCGACCGCTATGTAGGCGACGAAGTTGGACTCGCGGCCGCGGTCGGTGACGTCGTCGTGGGCGCCGTCGGCGTAGGCCGCGTACCAGGAGCCGTCCTCGTTCTGGTGGGCGGCGAGCCAGTCGTACGCCCGCTCGGCGGCCTCGTGCTCGCCGGCCGCGTCCAGGGCCATCGCGGCCTCGGTGTGGTCCCACGGGTCGAGGTGGTGCCCGCGGAACCAGGGGATCGCGCCGTCCTCCCGCTGCACGGCGAGGATGCCGCTCACGGTGGCGGCCGCCTGCCCGGCGGTGAGGACCCCGGGCAGGACGAGGTGTTCTGTCCGGGGTGTGGTCACTTGGCGGCCGCCTCGGCGGTCGCGTCCACCCGCGGGAGGTGGGGCTTGGTGGCGTAGACGACGAAGCTCTTGCCGATGACCGGGTTCAGCGCCTGCTCGGCGATCCGGGTGGCGAGCGGCTTCTTCATGATGTCCCAGACCAGCAGCTTGTGGTACGCCCGCACCGGCAGCGCCTTGTCGTTGTCCACGCCGAACGCGCACTTCAGCCACCAGTAGGGCGAGTGCAGGGCGTGCGCGTGGTGGCTGCCGTACGGCCGCAGGCCGGCCTCGCGGACCTTGCCCAGCAGCTCGTCGGCCTTGTAGATGCGGATGTGGCCGCCCTCGACCTCGTGGTAGGCGTCGGACAGCGCCCAGCAGACCTTCTCGGGGCCGTAGCGGGGCACGGTGATGGCGATGCGGCCGCCGGGCCGGAGCACCCGCACCATCTCGGCGAGGACGCCCTTGTCGTCGGGGATGTGCTCCATCACCTCGGAGATGATGACGACGTCGAAGGACTCGTCGGGGAAGGGCAGCGCGAGGGCGTCGCCCTCCATGGCGGTGGCGGTGGCGCCGGCGGGCGCCTCACCGGCCTCCTGCATGGCCGCGAACCACTTGGCGACCTCGCGGATCTCCTCGGCGTTCTGGTCCAGGGCCACGACCTGCGCGCCGCGCCGGTAGCACTCGAAGGCGTGCCGGCCGGCCCCGCAGCCGAGGTCCAGGACACGGTCGCCGGGGGCGAGCGGGAACCGGGAGAAGTCGACGGTCAGCACGTGGCCCTGCTTTCGCGGTCGGAGGTGGCGCGGTCGGAGGCGAGTGGTTCTCGGAGGACGGCGGCGGCCGGCGCGTCCGGCCGGTCCTGGGCGCCCGTGCGGCCGCCGTGGCCGGCGATGGCCTCCCGGTAGCGGGCCACCGTGCCCTCGGCGGCCCTGGCCCAGGTGAAGCGGCTCAGCACCCGCTCGCGGCCCGCGCGGCCGAGGCGCTCGCGCAGTCCGGGGTCGCCCAGCAGCCGGACGAGCCCGACGGCGAGGGCGCCCGCGTCGCCGGGCGGCACGGCCAGGCAGGTCTCGCCGTCGCGTCCGGCGACCTCGGGGATGGCGCCGCCGGTGGTGGCGACCAGGGGGGTGCCGGTGGCCATGGCCTCGGCGGCGGGCAGCGAGAAGCCCTCGTAGAGCGAGGGCACGCAGGCGACCTCGGCCGAGCGGATCAGGTCGACGAGTTCGGCGTCGGAGATGCCCTTGACGAACCGGACGGCGTCCTCGAGGCCGTAGCGCTCGACCGCCTGGGCGACGGGGCCCTCCGTCGGCCGCTTGCCGACGACGACGAGGTGGGCGGCCGGGTGCTCGGTGCGCACCTTGGCGAGGGCCTCCACCAGGAAGACCAGGCCCTTGAGCGGGACGTCGGCGCTGGAGGTGGTGACGATCCGGCCGGGCACCTCGGCGACGGCGGGATTCGGCGCGAAGAGGTCGGTGTCGGCGCCGATGTGGACCACGTGGACGCGGTCGTCGCGGACGCCGAGGTGGTCCACGATCTCCTGGCGGGAGCTGCCGGAGACGGTGAGCACCGACGGCAGGCGGCGGGCCACGCGCTTCTGCATCCGGGTGAAGGCGTACCAGCGGCGCACGGACAGCCGTCGCTGCCGGCTCCCGGCCGCGTCCAGCTCCAACTGCCGGTCCACGGTGATGGGGTGGTGGATCGTGGTGACCAGGGGGGCGCCGATGTCGCCGAGCAGGCCGTAGCCGAGCGTCTGGTTGTCGTGGACGACGTCGAACTCGCCGCGCCGGGCCCGCAGGTGGCGCCGGGCACGCAGGGAGAACGTGAGCGGCTCGGGGAAGCCGCCGGTCCACATGGTGGCGACCTCGAGGGCGTCGATCCAGTCCCGGTACTCGTCCCGGCCGGGGGTGCGGAAGGGGTCGGGCTGGCGGTACAGGTCGAGGCTGGGCAGCTCGGTGAGGCTCAGGCCGTCGTGCCCCTCGTCGAGCACGGGATACGGCTGGGCGCCGATGACCTCGACGCGGTGGCCGAGGCGGGCCAGCTCACGGGAGAGGTGCCGGACGTAGACGCCCTGGCCGCCGCAGAACGGGTTCCCCTTATAGGTGAGAAGCGCGATGCGCAGCGGTCTCCCACCGTCGGCTGCTAGCTCCGGTCGGGGCCCCGCCTGACTGGCCTCAGCGGTCACTCCGGGCCCCCTTCTGGCTGCACTCTCCCGCGACACTATGACGGGACGTTAATCTAGAACAAGTTTCAGACTTGATCGTTCAAGAGGCTCTGAATCTACCGGCAGGTAGGGGCCCTGACAGCAGTGGATCAGGTGATTCACGCCACGGCGCGAACCCCCGCCATGCTGGATGATCACGTGCCCTACAGATGTCCTCACCGACTGTCACGGAGCGGGACCCATGCCTGCGGAACCCAAGCTGGAAGCCGGGAGTGTCCGGCCCCCCACGGCGCCGCTGACCGAGCGGCAGGAGGCCCGCCGCCGCCGGATCCTGCACGCGAGCGCTCAACTGGCGAGCCGGGGCGGCTTCGACGCCGTGCAGATGCGGGAGGTCGCCGAGTCCTCGCAGGTCGCCCTCGGCACCCTCTACCGGTACTTCCCGTCGAAGGTGCATCTCCTGGTCGCCACGATGCAGGACCAGTTGGAGCACATGCACGGCACCCTGCGCAAGAAGCCCCCGGCGGGCGACACCCCGGCCGAGCGGGTCGCGGAGACCCTGATGCGGGCGTTCCGGGCCCTGCAGCGCGAGCCGCAACTGGCGGACGCGATGGTCCGCGCCCTCACCTTCGCAGACCGCAGCGTCTCCCCCGAGGTCGACCAGGTCTCCCGGCAGACCACCGCGATCATCCTCCACGCGACGGGCCTGGACCGTCCGACCCCGCAGCAGCTCTCGGCGGTCCGCGTCATAGAGCACACCTGGCACTCGGCCCTGATCACCTGGCTCTCCGGCCGCGCCTCCATCGCCCAGGTGAAGGTCGACATCGAGACGGTGTGCCGGCTGATGGACCTGACGGACCCCGAGGCGGGCGCGAAGGCGCGTTGAGGGCGGCTCCCACGACGGGTGTCAACTCCCCCCGCCACGGCCGTGACCCCGGTCACCGGGACCGTGTGCGCACAGCCACTCATCAGCGCTGTCAGGGCTGCCGGTAAAGTGGCGGCGTCGTCATCACACCCGTACGGGGGGAAGCCGGTGCAATTCCGGCGCTGCCCCTTCCCCACTTCTCGACTTCGCTCGAACCGGGGAGGCCCCTACCCGTGAGCCGTTCGTCCACCGGACGGTGAGCCGGAACGCCTCGTACGGAACGTTGACCGGCCCACGTGCGCGGCGGCCCGCCGTGCACCGCACCGTCGAGGTATACGGAGCCGAGCCGCCCGGGGGTCTCCCGTGCGCTGCCGGTTCCCCCCGCAGGAGAGGCAGTCGCCGACCATGAACGTCCGCCGCAGTGCCGCGGCTCTCGCCGCCATAGGCGTGCTGGCCGCCGCCGCGCCCGCCACGGCCGCCGACCCGTCCCCCTCCGCCTCGCCCAAGGTGGCGGTCCCGTCGGGGCTGTTCGGCAAGTCCGACCCGACGTACGACGGCGTGTGGCGGCAGTCCCTCGCCCTGATCGCCCAGCGCACCCTCGGCTACCGGCCCGCCGCCTCGGCCGTCGACTGGCTGGTGGGGCAGCAGTGCGCCAAGGGCGGCTTCGCCGCGTTCCGCGCGGACACCGCCAAGTCCTGTGAGGGCAAGGGCGGCGCCCAGCCCGACACCAACAGCACGGCCGCCGCCGTCCAGGCCCTGCAGGCGCTCGGGGGCCACGGCGGCGAGATACGCAAGGCCCTGGTCTGGCTGAAGAACGCGCAGAACCGGGACGGCGGCTGGGGCTACACGCCGGGCAGCCCGAGCGACGCCAACTCCACCTCGGTCGTCATCGGCGCCTTCGCCGGAGCCGGTGAGGACCCGGGCAAGCTGCGCGCCGACAAGGGCACCCCGTACGAGCTGCTGGGCGCGCTGGCGCTCGCCTGCGACGAGGACGGCGGTGGCGCCCTCGCCTACCAGCCGGACAAGAAGGGGCGCCTGGTCGCCAACGCGGACGCCACGGCGGCCGGCGTGCTGGGCGCCCTCGGCAAGGGGTTCGTCAACGCGCCCGCCGAGGCCCGCGCCAAGGCCCCCGCCTGCTCCTCCTCCGGCAGGGCCACCGAGACCCGGGTCGCGGACAACGCCGCCGCGTACCTCACCCACGCCGTCGCCGGCTCCGGACACCTCAAGTCGGCTATGCCCGGCGCCGAGGACCAGCCCGACTTCGGCAACACCGCGGACGCGGTGGTCGCGCTCGCCGCTGACGGCTGGAGCGCGCAGGCGAAGAAGCCGTACGCCTGGCTGGAGAAGAACGCGGCCGCCTGGGCCGGGCAGAGCGGCCCGGCCGCCTACGCCCAGCTCATCCTCGCCGCACACGCGGTCGGCGCCGACGCACGGCACTTCGGCGGCACCGACCTGGTGCGCTCGCTCAACGCCACCGGCCCGGCGCCGCGCGCGGCCGCCCGCACCGAGGAGTCAGGCGAGCGGGCCGAGGACGACTCGAACGCCGGTGTCTGGTGGATCGTCGGCGTCGGCCTCGTGGCGGGCATCGGCATCGGCTTCCTGCTCAGCGGCCGCCGGAAGAAGCAGCAGCCGTGACCGCCGTCCGCCGCGCCGCCGTCCTGCTCCTCGCCGCGTTCGCCGTCCTGGCCGGCGCGGCGCAGGCGCAGGCGCAGGCCGCCGGATACCGCTACTGGTCGTTCTGGGAGCGGACCGGCGGACACTGGTCGTACGCCACCGAGGGTCCCTCGACCGCCCGCCCCGACGACGGCGCCGTCCAGGGCCTGCGCTTCGCGGTGAGCGAGGACTCGCAGGACGCGACCCGGCCGCGCGGCACGGCGGACTTCGCCACGATCTGCGCCGGCACGCCCGCGAAGGCGGGCGCCAAGCGGGTGGCCCTCGTCATCGACTTCGGCACGCCCGCGGACGCCCCCTCCGGCGAGACCCCGCCCGAGCGCCGCACGGCCTGCGCCCGGGTCTCCCCCGACGCGACGACGGCCGAGGCGCTGGCCGCGGCCGCGAAGCCGCTGCGCTACGACGCCAACGCCCTGCTCTGCGCGATCGCCGGATACCCGCACAAGGGGTGCGGGGAGCAGGTGTCCTCGGACGGGAAACCGGCGAAGGCCGCCAAGGAACCGGAGCCGGACGGCGGACCCTCGCTGGGGCTGCCGATCGGTGTGGGCGTGGTCGCGCTGCTGGCCGGGGCGGCGGTGTGGCAGTCCCGGCGGCGGCGTGGGAATGCGTAGTCACGACAGCACCGTCACCGCGGCCACCGCCCGGACCGCCGGCCGCGCCGGCGCGGCCCCGGAGGGTCGTCTCGGCGCGGCCGCGGAGGGCTCTGACGGCGCGGCCGCGGACGGTCGTGCCGCCGCCGACGCGGGAACCGGCACCACCACTGCCGTGGGCGGCCGTGCCCCTGGCGCGGGGAGGCCGGAGGCGGTCGCGCTCCGGCGGCGCGGGCGGGCGGAAGCCGCTCCCGTCCGGCCCCGGCACGGCCGCACGACTCTGCACCCCGGCGCCTGGTGGCTGTGGTCCGTCGGTCTCGGCACCGCCGCCACCCGCACCACCAACCCCCTGCTGCTCGCCCTGCTGCTCGCCGCGGCGGGCTATGTGGTGGCGACCCACCGCTCCCCCTCCCCCTGGTCCCGGTCCTACGCCGCCTTCGCCAAGCTCGCCGTCGCCGTGCTCCTCGTCCGCCTCGCCTTCACCGTCGTCCTCGGCTCCCCCATCCCCGGCACCCATGTGCTGCTCACCCTTCCCGAGGTCCCGCTCCCGCGCTGGGCCCAGGGCATCCGGCTCGGCGGCCGGGTCACCGCGGAGGCGCTGCTCTTCGCCGGTTACAACGGGCTGAAGCTGGCCACCCTGCTCATCTGCGTCGGCGCCGCCAACGCCCTCGCCAGCCCGGCCCGGCTGCTGAAGTCCCTGCCCGGAGCGCTGTACGAGGTCGGCGTGGCCGTGGTCGTCGCGCTCACCTTCGCGCCCCACCTCATCGCCGACGTTCAGCGGCTGCGCGCCGCACGCCGGCTGCGCGGCCGTCCGGACCGGGGCGTGCGGGGCCTGCTGCAGGTCGGACTGCCGGTGCTGGAGGGCGCGTTGGAGCGGTCGGTATCGCTGGCCGCCGCGATGGACGCCCGCGGCTACGGCCGCACCGCCGAGGTCCCGGCGCGCGTGCGCCGTACGACGACCGCTCTCACCCTCGGCGGCCTGCTCGGCGTGTGCGCGGGAACCTACGGGCTGCTGACCGCGGAGGGCGGCACGTACGGGGTGCCGGTGCTGTGCGCCGGGGTCGTCGCCGCGCTGGCCGGCCTGCGCCTGGGCGGCCGCCGTTCCCCGCGCACCCGGTACCGGCCGGATCCGTGGGGGGTGCGGGCGTGGCTGGTCGCCGGCTCGGGGGCCGGGGTCGCCGCGCTGCTCACGCTGGCCGCCGTACGCGATCCGGAGGCGCTGCACCCCGGAGTGGTCCCGCTGGTGGCGCCCGCCCTCCCCCTGTGGCCGGCCGCGGCCGTACTGCTCGCGCTGCTGCCCGCCTTCGTCGTACCCAAGCCCGTCGAGGAGCCGTCGTGATCCGCTTCGAGGATGTCAGCGTCACGTACGAGGGCGCGGGCGAACCGACCGTCGAGGGCGTGGACTTCGAGGTGCCCGAGGGTGAACTCGTGCTGCTCGTCGGCCCGTCCGGGGTCGGCAAGTCGACCGTGCTGGGCGCGGTCAGCGGGCTGGTGCCGCACTTCACCGGCGGCACCCTGCGCGGACGGGTCACCGTGGCCGGCCGGGACACCCGCACCCACCGGCCGCGTGAACTCGCCGACGTGGTCGGCACGGTGGGCCAGGACCCGCTGGCGCACTTCGTGACGGACACGGTGGAGGAGGAACTCGCCTACGGCATGGAGTCGTTGGGGCTCGCTCCGGAGGTGATGCGGCGCCGGGTGGAGGAGACCCTGGATCTGCTGGGCCTCGCCGACCTGCGCGACCGCCCGATCGCCACGCTCTCCGGCGGGCAGCGGCAGCGGGTCGCGATCGGCTCCGTCCTCACCCCGCACCCCCGGGTCCTGGTCCTCGACGAGCCGACCTCGGCGCTCGACCCGGCAGCGGCGGAGGAGGTGCTGGCCGTGCTGCAGCGTCTGGTCCACGACCTCGGTACGACGGTGCTGCTGGCCGAGCACCGCCTGGAACGGGTGATCCAGTACGCGGACCGGGTCGTCCTGCTGCCCGCCCCCGGCGCCGCCCCGCGCTACGGCGACCCGGCCGCGGTGATGGCGGTGTCCCCGGTGTACCCGCCGGTGGTGGGCCTGGGCAGGCTGGCGGGCTGGTCCCCGCTGCCCCTGACGGTCCGCGACGCCCGCCGCCGCGCCTCCACCCTCCGCGACCGCCTCACCGGCCACCGCCCCCCGCACGACGCCGAACCACCGGCCGGCCCCGCCTCCCGCTCGCCCGAGCCGCAGACCGCAGGGCCCCTGCCGACCGACCCGGCCGGCTCGCACTCCGGGACGACCACCCAGCCCGGCCCGCACATCCGGCCGACCAAGTCGACCGACTCCGGCAGCCCCCTGCCCAAGGCGACCGGCCCGACCGGTCCGTTCACCGAGCCATCTGAACCGGCCCGTCCGACCGCCCCCGAAAGCCCCTCCTCCGAGCCGACAACCGGCACCCCCATACCGGGCACACCGACCGGCACCGGCAGCCCCCTGCCCAAGGCGACCGATCCCACCGGCCCGACCGGTTCGTTCACCGAGCCCTCCGACCCGACCCGTCCGACCGCCCCCGAAAGCCCCTCCTCCGAGCCGACAACCGGCACCCCCATACCCGGCATACCGACCGGCACCGGCAGCCCCCTGCCCAAGGCGACCGATCCCACCGGCCCTACCGGTTCGTCGACCGAGCCATCCGGCCCGACCCGTCCGACCGGCGCCGGCAGCCCGCTGCCGACCGGGCCGGCCGGCTCCCGCACCCCGCCGCTCGAACCAGACGCCCCGGGCCGAGCCGCCGCGGCCAAGGCGCCCTCCGCTCTCGCCTCGCTCCGTCGTCTCTTCCGGCGAGACTCCGCCGCACTCGGCTCGTCCTCCGGGGCGCCCCGGGTCGCGGAGGTTCGGGGGCTGGCGGTCCGGCGGGGGCCGGTCACGGCGCTGCGGCACGTCGATCTGGGCGTGGCGCGTGGTGAGACGGTCGCGCTGATGGGGCGCAACGGCGCCGGGAAGTCCACCCTGCTCGGTTCGCTGGTCGGCCTGGTGGAGCCCACCGCCGGCGCGGTGCGCGTCGGCGGGGCCGTCCCGCACCGCACTCCGGCCCGGGAACTGGTCCGCCGGGTCGGTCTGGTCCCGCAGGAGCCGCGGGACCTGCTGTACGCGGACACGGTGGCCGCCGAGTGCGCGGCCGCCGACCGGGACGCGGGCGCCGAGCCGGGCACCTGCCGGACGCTGGTGTCCGAGCTGCTGCCCGGCATCACCGACGGCATCCATCCCCGGGACCTGTCCGAGGGCCAGCGGCTGGCGCTCGCCCTGGCGGTCGTGCTGACCGCCCGTCCTCCGCTCCTCCTGCTCGACGAGCCGACGCGCGGCCTGGACTACGCGGCCAAGGCCCGGCTGGTCGCCGTGCTGCGCGCGCTGGCCGCCGAGGGGCACGCGATCGTGCTCGCCACGCACGACGTGGAACTGGCGGCGGAGATCGCACACCGGGTGGTGCTGCTCGCCGACGGCGAGGTGATCGCCGACGGCCCCACGGCGGAGATCGTGGTCTCGTCGCCGTCCTTCGCCCCGCAGGTGACCAAGATCCTCGCCCCGCAGCGATGGCTGACGGTGTCCGAGGTCCGGGAGGCCCTCGCATGACCCCCTCCCCCGCTCCCCGCCCGGCCGCCGCTCCCCGTGCCGTGCGGGCCGTGCGCCTCGGCCCGCGCTCCGTCGCCGCGCTCGGCCTGGTCAGCGCGGTCGGCGTGGCGGCCTTCTTCTGGCCCTTCCTCGCACCGCCCGCCTCGCAGCTCAGCGCGCACGCCGAGGACGCGCCCTGGCTGTTCGCCGGTCTGCTGCTGATGATGATCGCGGTCGTGGCCGCGACGATCTCCGAGTCCGGCCTCGGCCCCAAGGCGGTCGCGATGCTGGGGGTGCTGGCCGCGACCGGCGCGGCCCTGCGCCCGGTGGGCGCGGGGACGGCGGGGATCGAGCCGATGTTCTTCCTGCTGGTGCTCAGCGGCCGGGTGCTCGGTCCGGGCTTCGGTTTCGTCCTCGGCTCGGTGACGATGTTCGCCTCCGCGCTGCTCACCGGCGGTGTCGGGCCGTGGCTGCCGTTCCAGATGCTGGCGATGGGCTGGTTCACCATGGGCGCCGGGCTCCTGCCGGGGCAGACCCGGCTGCGCGGCCGGGCCGAGCTGCTGCTGCTGGCCGCCTACGGCTTCTGCGCGGCCTTCGCCTACGGCACGGTCATGAACCTGGCCGGCTGGCCCTTCATGGGCTCCGGCACCTCGAACATCGCCTTCGACGCGCACGCCTCGGTCCCCGCGAACCTGGCCCGGTTCGCCGCCTACTGCGTGGCCACCTCTCTCGGCTGGGACCTGGGCCGGGCGCTGTGCACGGTCGTGCTGACCCTCGCGTTGGGCCCGGTGCTGCTGCGAGCGCTGCGCCGGGCCACGCGGCGCGCCGCTTTCGAGACCGCGGTCACGTTCGACGCACCCGCTGGGTGAGGGCTCGTATCCGCACGGTCAGGCGGCCGGTGAAGCACCCCACATGACGCAGGTCACCTACGATCCGGGGCCGTACTCCGATTCGTCCGGAACGTCCCCTCATGCACCCCTCCTGACCTGCACTTTGAGACGCGGGCCACACGAGCCCGACGGACCGCCGTTCCGGCCACAACTAGTAAAAGGGGTCATTGCGGACATCCCACTGGCCTGTTTCTCTGGAGCACGTCGCCAGGCGCCGCAGCCCGAAAGGGCCGGGGCGCCGACGTACGCGGCCCCCGCCTCGCGGGTGGCTCCGGCATACGGGCGATCCCCCGTCCCCGACGCAAGAGGTTCTCCGTGTCCGTCTCCTTCATCCGCCGCATCGCCTCCCCGAAGAAGGCCCTTACGACCGTCGCCCTGGCCGCCGCCACCGCCGGCATGGCCCTGTCCGCGGCGCCCGCCCAGGCCGCCACCGACTCGGCCGCCACCGCCCAGACGATCGCGCACAGGATGATCCCGGACGCGGCGCAGTACAACGCCTTCAGCAAGATCGTCGAGCACGAGAGCGGCTGGAACCCCAGCGCCACCAACGGCTCCTCCGGCGCCTACGGCCTGGTGCAGGCCCTGCCCGGTTCGAAGATGGCCTCCGCCGGCTCCGACTGGAAGACCAACCCGGCCACCCAGATCAAGTGGGGGCTGGACTACATGAACTCCCGCTACGGCAGCCCGGTCGAGGCCTGGAGCTTCTGGCAGGCCAACGGCTGGTACTGAGCCGCCCGCGCTTCCCGCACCGCACCCGCGTCCGCACCCTCGCCCCGCCCGGCGAGGGTGCGCGCGTATGTCCGCGTGCTGCGCGGCGCCTCACGCGGGGCGCCGGGCCGGGGGAACATGGTGGGCCTGGCACCAGCCCCGCCCGTCCGGCCCACCGGAGGAAGCATGACCACGCCGTCACCGCCCGCGCCGGAGCCGGAGACGCGAGGGGTGCGGCTGGTGACCGTGCTGCTGGCGCTGACCGTGGTGAGCGGCCTGATCGACGCGGTCAGCTATCTGGGCCTGGGCCGGGTGTTCACGGCCAACATGACGGGCAACGTGGTCGTCCTGGGCTTCGCCGCCGCGGGCGCCCCCGGCTTCTCGGTCCCGCTGACGGCGACGTCGCTGGCCTGCTTCCTGCTGGGCGCGGTGGCCGGCGGCCGGGCGGCGGCCCGTTTCGGCGGGCGCTCGCGGCGCGGGTGGGCCCGCCGGATCCTGGCGACGGAGGCGGTGCTGCTCGGCGGCTCGGCCGCGGTCGCCTTCGCCTGGCCGGACACGACCGCCACCCGGTACGCCCTGATCGCGCTGACCGCCTTCGCGCTGGGCCTGCGCAACGCGACCGTCCGCAAGCTGGGCATCGCCGACCTGACCACCACGGTCCTGACGATGACCCTGACCGGCCTGGCCTCCGAGTCCCGCCTCGGCGACGCCACCGGCCACCGCTCCCCGCGCCGCACGGCGGCGGTGGTCGCCATGGTCGCGGGCGCCTGCCTCGGCGCCTGGCTGGTCCTCCACCAGGGACTCGGCCTCCCCCTGCTGGTCGCGGCGGCGGCTTCGGGGGTGCTGGCGGTCGTGGCGTCGGGGCGGGAGTGAGCACTCCCGGGAGCCCGGAACGACCTTCGGAACCCCGGAAACGACCTTCGGAACCCCCGGAAACGACCTTCGGGACCCCCGAAACGACCTTCGGTTGCCCCGATCCGGCGCGACAAGGATCACAACGACAGGTATGCATGACCCGGCCCGAGCGGGCAGGAGTACCTGCATACGCGCCCTTTAGCTGCACTATGCATCGACCCGCGTACGTGACGTAAGCAGGCGAAGTCCGCCTATCGTCGCTTTTCGGCCTGCTGTCCGACACCGCCGTCGCCCGGGCCCTGTCCCCGTCCCCGTCGAGAGGTAGGCGAGTTCCGTTTTGGCGACCGCCACTGCAGTCACCCCGCACCTGAAGACCCCGCGGGCCTCGAAGGCCCACGCCGACGTCACCGTCACCGACTCCGCCATGGTGAAGCGCGCCGTGAAGGCGGCCGCGCTCGGCAACGCCATGGAATGGTTCGACTTCGGTGTCTACAGCTACATCGCGGTCACCCTGGGCAAGGTCTTCTTCCCGTCAGGCAACCCGACCGCACAGCTGCTCTCGACGTTCGGCGCCTTCGCCGCGGCCTTCCTGGTCCGCCCGCTGGGCGGCATGGTCTTCGGCCCGCTGGGCGACCGCGTGGGCCGCCAGAAGGTCCTCGCCCTCACCATGATCATGATGGCGGCGGGCACGTTCGCGATCGGCCTGATCCCGTCGTACGCCTCGATCGGCGTGGGCGCGCCGCTGCTGCTCCTGGCCGCCCGCCTGGTGCAGGGCTTCTCCACCGGCGGCGAGTACGCCGGCGCCTCGACGTTCATCGCGGAGTACGCGCCGGACAAGAAGCGCGGCTTCTTCGGGAGCTGGCTCGAGTTCGGCACGCTGGCCGGCTACATCGGCGGCGCGGGCCTCGTCACCCTGATGACGGCCCTGCTGTCCACGCACGACCTGCTGACCTGGGGCTGGCGTATCCCGTTCCTGATCGCGGGCCCGATGGGCATCATCGGCCTGTACCTGCGGATGCGCCTGGAGGAGACCCCGGCGTTCGCGGCCGAGGTCGAGAAGGCCGAGGCCTCCCGGCCGAAGGTGCCGCTGCGCGAGATGGTCGCGGGCCAGTGGAAGGCGCTGCTGCTGTGCATGGGCCTGGTGCTGGTCTTCAACGTCACCGACTACATGCTGCTGTCGTACATGCCGAGCTACCTGACCAGTGAGCTGAAGTACGACGAGACGCACGGGCTGCTGGTCGTGCTGGGCGTGATGGCCCTGATGATGATCGTCCAGCCGTTCGCCGGCGCCCTGACCGACCGCATCGGCCGCCGCCCGGTGATCGCCGCGGGCTGCGCGGGCTTCCTGCTGCTGTCCGTCCCGGCCCTGCTGCTGATCCGCCAGGGCAGCCTGGTGGCCGTGGCCCTGGGTATGGGCGCGCTGGGCATGCTGCTGGTCTGCTTCACCGCCGCCATGCCTGCCGCGCTGCCCGCGCTCTTCCCGACCCGGGTCCGCTACGGCTCGCTGTCCATCGGCTTCAACGTGTCCGTGTCCCTGTTCGGCGGCACGACCCCGCTGGTGGTCACGGCGCTGATCGGCGCCACCGGGAACATGATGATGCCCGCGTACTACATGATGGCCGCGGCCGTCGTGGGCGGGTTCGCCGTCTGGCGCATGTCCGAATCGGCGGGCCGCCCGCTGCCGGGCTCGGCCCCCTCGGTGGAGCGGTAGGCACCGGTCCGTCACCGTCGAGCGGCCCCCGGAGCGCGAGCGCCCGGGGGCCGTTCCCGTCCCCGCCCGCCGGACGATCCCGGCCGCGGGTCACGGCCCGCCGTGCCGGCCGCCGTACGCCGCGCCCGGCGGCCGAGTGGCCGCCCCGCCGCCGGTGCGGTCACCGCCGCCGCTCCCGCCGTCCGCGCCCCTCGGCTGAGACGATGCAGGGAAAGGCCCAAGGAGCCCCGGGAAGAGACTCGGGCGGACACTCGGGAAAGGCAGCAGACGCATGAGCTCGCAGCTCTGGGACGACGTCGACTTCTACTTCAGCAGCCATCTCGCACCGGAGGACGATGCGCTCCAGGCGGCCCTGCGCGACAGCGAGGCCGCCGGGCTGCCGCACATCAGCGTGACGGCCACCCAGGGCAAGTTCCTCCAGCTGCTCGCGGAGATCCAGGGCGCCCGGACCGTCCTGGAGATCGGCACCCTCGGCGGTTACAGCACCATCTGGCTGGCCCGCGCCCTGCCGGCCGACGGCAAGCTGATCTCGCTGGAGTACAGCGCCAAGCACGCCGAGGTGGCGACCCGCAACATCGCCCGGGCCGGTCTGGAGCGGATCGCGGAGGTGCGGGTGGGGCCGGCCCTTGAGTCGCTGCCCAAGCTCGCCGACGAGAACCCGGCCCCCTTCGACCTGGTCTTCATCGACGCCGACAAGTCCAACAACGCCCACTACGTGCAGTGGGCGCTGCGGCTGAGCCGGGCGGGCAGCCTCATCGTGGTGGACAACGTGGTGCGCGGCGGGCGGGTGGCCGACGCCGACAGCAGGGAGCCGGACGTGGTCGGCACGCGCGAGGCCATCGAGCTGATCGCCGCCCACCCCAGGCTGACCGGCACGGCCGTGCAGACGGTGGGCAGCAAGGGGTACGACGGGTTCGCGGTGGCCCGGGTGCTGGGCTGAGCCACCCGCCGGCCGCTCCGGGCCCGCGGCTCAGACCTCGTGGTAGAAGCCGACGTTGACGCTGCGCGGCGCGGTGCGGTCCTGGACGACGACCTCGCCGGAGCCGCCGCGCGGCAGCGTCACGGCCGCGCCGTAGGCGACGGTCTGCGCGTACTCGCCGACGATCAGCCGCACTTCGGCGGACGGCTCGGCCTGCGAGCCGCGCAGCCAGGAGAGCTGCCAGGCGCCGTCGGGGCCGAACCGGAACTCCAGGTGGACGCGGGAGACGAAAAGCCAGTCCTCGGGGGTGACCAGGCGGCACGCGGACGCGTCCCGGCCCACGCGCAGCACGGCGCCCGGCTCGCTGGGCGCGTCGGCCATCGTCATGCCGGCGGTGGCGCCCGTGTCGGCCCCGGAGACGGTGGCCATGGTCAGTTCGAGCACGTGCGTTCCCCCTGAAGATGCTGCGACGCCCAAGGAGCGGCGGCGTCGGAGACGTCCCTGCGCGGTGGCCTGTTTGCCGCACCGCCGCCGCATGATAAAACGCCCGGCGGGGCGGCGTCCGGCACAATGGGCTCATGACCGAGCGAAAGCCACCGGGCGTTCCGTTCGAGTCCTGGGTCGACAAGCAGATCCGGGACGCACAGGGGCGCGGGGAGTTCGAGCGGCTGCCGGGCGCGGGTGAGCCGCTGCCCGCCGACCTCGACTCCACCTACGACGAACTGTGGTGGGTCAAGCGGAAGATGGCCCGCGAGGGACTCGCGGTGCTGCCGCCGGCGCTGGCCCTGCGCAAGGAGGCGGAGGACGCGCTCGTCGCGGCCTACGCGGCGCCCACGGAGCGGATGGTCAGGAAGATCATCGAAGACGTCAACGTGAAGATCCGCGACATGATGTTCAAGCCGCCGCCGGGACCGTATCTGGGCAAGAAGCCGTACGACGTCGAGGAGGTCGTGCGCGAGTGGCGGCGGCGCAGGACCGCCACGAACGCGGAACCGGGCCCGGCGGGCTGAGCCGGGCCCGGGGTGCGCGCCCGGTTCAGAGGTGGAGCAGGCGGTCGGCCAGTTCGCGGTAGTCGCGCAGGGCCAGGCGCAGTTGCTCGGTGTCGGTCCCGTGTCCAGGGCCGTCCTCCTCGCCGTTCTGCCAGGACATGCGCAGCGACCTGCGGCGCCGGGTCACGGCCTCGCCGAACCGCGCGGCGATCTCCTCCAGTGTCCGGTCGGCCTCCTCGACGGCCGAGCGGGGTTCCTCCACGAATCCGGCGAGCGTCTGGCGCAGCTGCGCCTCCCACTTCTCCGCCTCCTCGTGCGCGAGGAGCGGGGTGCGGCTGCCGGAGTCCTTGCCCCCGGTGCCGGGCCGGCCGGTGTCGCCGGTCCGGGCGGCGGCGGACCCGAGGTGCCCCGTGCCGGACGCCACGCCGTCGGCCGTCTTCGCGCCGCCCCTCGTGACCCCGTCCGGAACCGGCGCCGCCGGCCCGTCACCGCTCGTCCGGTCGCGCGCGTCGGGGACGCCGAGCGCCTCGTCGCCGCGTACGCCCGAACCGGACTCGCGCCGGTCCGCCAGGCCCGCGCCTTCGGCGGCGCCGACTGCGGTGGCGCCGGTGCCGGGAGCATCAGCCCGGGCGGTGTCCGTTCCGGGAGCGCCGGCCTGGGCAGCGTCCGTCCTAAGGGTCCCGCCCTCAGGGGTCCTGGCTTGGTGGGTGCCGGCTTCGTGGACCCCGGCGTCGGTGGTGCCCCTTCCGGGGATGCCCGTCTCGGCGGTTCCGGTCCCGGTACGGCCTGTGCCCGCCGCGCTCGTCCCGGTCGTGCCGGCGGCGGCCGCGCCCGAGTGGGCGTCCACGCCGTCCCGCGGTGTGCGGTCGTCTCCCGTCAGACCCTCCCGGCCGGCGCCGGCCTCGCCGCGGAGCGGGCCCGCCCCGTCCTCGGAGCGGTGCACCGACTCCCCGCGTACGGGCCCGTCGGCGAGCCGCTCACCGACCCGGCGCTCGTCGTCGGGGCGCCGCCCGGCGCCGGTGACGTCGCCTTCGGCCGGATACCGCTCGGCATCCGCTGCCGCATCCCTGTCGCGCGCCATGGTCAGACTCCCCTCGGGTGGCTCTTGCCGAAGATGCCGGCCTTGCCGGACGACTGGTGCCGGGTGTCGTCACCCGTCCCGGTGGCGGTCTCGGAGCGGTGGCCGGTGGCCGGAGTGGAGTCGTTCATCAGGTCGTCGAAGAGGGCACGCGCGTCCATCAGGGCGGTGCGCAGCTCCTCGGTTCCGGCGGCGGACTCCCCCGCACCGCCGCCCGGCCCGGCCTGGCCCACCCGGTGCACCCGGCGGTATCCCTCGACGTGCTGGGCGTGGTGCACGGAGAGCGCGGCGACCTGCTCCTCGTAACGGCCGCCCTCCGGGTAGCCGCGGAAGGCGGCGAGGTCCGACAGCAGCCGGTCGGCCTCGGCCACGGCCTCTCGGGGCGCCTCGACGAACCGCTCCTGCACGGCCGTCCAGCGGGCGCTGTACTGTTCGCGCTCGGCGGGCTCCAGGGGGCGCTCACGCAGCTTGCCGTGGCGCTCCAGACGCTCCGTCAGCTCTCGCTCGGCGGCCTTGGTGTCGCCGTCGTGCCGGGCCACGGTCCGCTGGTACTCGGGCCCGAAGCGCCGCTTCAGGTCCGGTCCGCCCTGCCGGCCGCGGCCGCGCATTACCAGGGTGGCGGCGAGGACCAGGGCCGCCACGACCACGATCACAGCGATGATCATGCCTGTTGACATGGTTGCCTTCCGGAATCGGACCGGCCCCGCTGGCCGGCTCTCCTTGCGTGTGACCCGGAAGTCAGCGCACAAACGGTGGCCCACCGGCGAAGCGGCGCGCGGATATCCGGTTGCGCCCATCACCCGCCGGCACCGGACAATCCCCGGCATGACGTGGACGATCACCCCAGAACCGTTCGACTCCCCGGCCGCCGCCGCCCTTTGGCGGGCGTACTACACCGAGGTCAGCGACCGCTGGTACCTGCTGCACGAGGGGCGCCGCACCGCGCCGGACGAGCTGGAACGGGAGATCGCGGCCCGCACGGGCGCCGAACTCTCGCCGCCCAACGGGCAGTTGCTGCTGGGCCGGTACGACGGTGAGCCGGCCGGCTCGGCGGGGGTACGGCTGCTCACCCCGGACACCGCCGAACTCACCCGGGTGTTCGTGCTGGCGGGGATGCGCGGCCGGGGCGGGGCGGCGCTGCTGGTCGCCGCCGCCGAGGAGGCCGCCCGCGCCCTCGGCGCCACGGCGCTGGTCCTCGACACCCGCGGCGACCTGGTCGAGGCCCGCGCCCTGTACGCCCGGCTCGGCTACGCGGAGACGCCGCCCCACAACGACGACCGGTACGCCGAGCACTGGTTCCGCAAGGAACTGGCGGAGCCGGTCAACCGGTCCTGAGCACCGTGCCGTTGTGCGGCCGCTCGCGTTCCGAGCCGCACAGTTCGCCGGTCAGCTCCTTCACCAGCCGGGTGAGGTCGGTGGACCGGCCGGGTTCCCACCAGTCGCCGAGCAGATCGGCCAGGGACTCCTCGCGGGCCGTGGCGAGCCGTTCGGCGACCTCGCGGCCGGACGCGGTCAGCACCAGGTCCAGGCCCTCCCGCTCGGCCAGGCGCCGCTCCTCGACCTGGCGGGCGGCGGCCAGGACGGCCTGCAGCGGCACGGGACAGCGCTCGGCGAGCACACCGGGCTCCACCGAGCCGTACCTGCGGATGCGCAGCAGCAGCCAGCTCGCGGCGGGCAGCAGGTCGTAGC
The DNA here is from genome assembly GCF_042875075.1 of Streptomyces sp. NPDC003720. Taxonomy (NCBI): domain Bacteria; kingdom Bacillati; phylum Actinomycetota; class Actinomycetes; order Kitasatosporales; family Streptomycetaceae; genus Streptomyces; species Streptomyces sp. NPDC003720. The sequence continues at coordinate 591,208 of NZ_JBIANZ010000003.1, read as the reverse complement.
CGGCCCGCTCGGTGATGTCCCGGTAGATCTCGCGCCGCCCCTCGCGGGTGCCGAGCACGGACAGCGCGCGGCTCACCTCGTCGTGGGAGGAGCGTTCGACCGGGTTCGGCGGGATGGTCTCGGAGGCGTCCGGCGCGGTGACCGAGCCGCGCAGCGGGTCCTCCTTCAGGAACCACGCCAGGAGGAACCCGAGTGCGGCGACCGGGGCGGCGTACAGGAACACGTCGGTGATGGCGGACGCGTACGCGTGCAGGGCCGCCGGGCGCAGCGGGGGCGGCAGGGCGGCGATGCCCCGCGGGTCCGCCTTGAGGGCGTCGGGCGTGGCGCCGGGCGGCAGCCGGACGCCGCGGAAGGCGTCGGCGAGCTTGTCGGCGAGACGGCTCGCGAAGACGGTGCCGAAGACCGCGACGCCGAAGGACGCGCCGATGGAGCGGAAGAAGGTGACGCCGGAGGTGGCGACGCCGAGGTCCTCGTACGACACCGCGTTCTGCACGATGAGCACCAGGACCTGCATGACCAGGCCGAGGCCCAGGCCGAAGACGAAGAAGTAGGCGCTCATCTCCGCGGTCGGGCTGTGCTCGTCGAGCCGGTGCAGCAGGAGCAGGCCGATGGCGGTCACGGCGGTGCCGGCGACCGGGAACACCTTCCAGCGGCCGGTGCGGCTGACGATCTGCCCGGACACCGTGGAGGCCAGCAGTAGGCCGATCACCATCGGCAGCATGTGGACACCGGACATGGTCGGGGAGATCCCGTGCACGACCTGGAGGAAGGTCGGCAGGTAGGTCATCGCGCCGAACATGGCGAAGCCGACGATGAAGCTGATGACGGCGGCCAGGGTGAAGGTGCGCAGGCGGAACAGCGTGAGCGGCAGGACCGGCTCCGCCGCCCGGCGTTCCACCGCGACGAAGGCGACGGCGAACACGACACCGAGCACGGCGAGCCCGACGATCTGCGGCGAATTCCAGTCCCATGTCGTGCCGCCCAGGGAGGCGACCAGCACCAGGCAGGTGGCGACCGAGGCGATCAGGACGGTGCCGAGGTAGTCGATGACGTGCCGGGCGGTGCGGCGCGGGATGTGCAGGGCGGTGGCGATCACGGCCAGGGCGACGACGCCGACGGGCAGGTTGACGTAGAACACCCAGCGCCAGTTCAGGTGCTCGGTGAACAGCCCGCCGAGGAGCGGCCCGAGCACGCTGGTGGCGCCGAACACCGCGCCGAACAGGCCCTGGTAGCGGCCGCGTTCCCGGGGCGGCACGATGTCGCCGACGATCGCCATCGACAGGACCATCAGCCCGCCGCCGCCCAGCCCCTGCAGCGCCCGGAAGGCGATGAGCTGCGGCATGTCCTGCGCCATTCCGCACAGCGCGGAGCCGACGAGGAAGACGACGATCGCGGTCTGGAACAGCCTCTTGCGCCCGTACTGGTCACCGAGTTTGCCCCACAGCGGGGTCGCGGCGGTGGAGGCCAGCAGGTAGGCGGTGACCACCCAGGACAGGTGCTCGAGGCCGCCCAGGTCACTGACGATCGTGGGCAGCGCGGTCGCCACGATGGTCTGGTCGAGCGCGGCCAGCAGCAGCCCGAGCAGCAGGGCCCCGATCGAGACGAGCGCGTTGCCGGAGACGTGCTCGGCGGCCGTGGCGTCCTTCGCCGCGCCGTGCGTGTCCAGGGCCATGGAGACCTCCCGGGGCTCGATGCACCTCTTCCATCCTGAGTGGTGTCACCACTTATGGCCCGTCGAGTCCTGTGATTGTCCTTTGAGTCCTGCGGTTGTGGAGGAAGTCTGCATATCCTCTGAAGCTCGCGAGGGGACGGGGCGAACACATGACGGAGTCGAGCGGCCACACCTGCCCGGAGTGCGGCGCGCCCAGAGGACCGGACAACACGCCGTCGTGCGACTGCACGGAACGGGCGTCCCGGGCGCTGCGCGAGACGCGCACGGCCGAGGCGGCCGCGGCGGAGGACTTCGACCCGCTGCGCATACGGCCGTACGTGGAGATGGGCGACCCCGACGGAGCCGGCGCGCCCGGACCGGCGGGACAGGGATCCTCGCCGAACGAGCGGACCCCGGCAGGGCTGGGCGGGGAGGCTTCGGCCGGGGACAGCGCCGTTCCCGCGGACGGTGGGGGCGCGGGGGACGCCGTTCGGACGAGCGGGCCGGCGGAGCAGCGGCCCTCACCGGACGGGCGGACCCCGGCGGAACGGCAGTCCTCGCCGAACGGGCGGACCTCGGCGGAGCCGGACGGAGACGCCGTTCGGGTGAGCGGGCCGGCGGAGCAGCGGCCCTCACCGGACGGGCGGACCCCGGCGGAGCGGCAGTCCTCGCCGAACGGGCGGACTTCGGCGGAGCCGGGCGAAGACGCCGTTCGGACGAGCGGGCCGGCGGAGCAGCGGCCCTCACCGGACGGGCCGACCCCGGCGGAACGGCAGTCCTCGCCGAACGGGCGGACCTCGGCGGAGCCGGACGGAGACGCCGTTCGGGTGAGCGCGCCGGCGGCGCGGGGGGCCGTGCCGGACGGGTCCGGCGCGAGACGCTTACCGCCGCCCGGGGACTTCGGCGCACAGCCGTTCCCGGGCCCCGCCGGTTCCGCCGGCCGCACCCGCCGGCGCCGTACCGCCCTGCTGTGCATTGCGGGCGCGGGCGTGGTGGCGGCCGCCGTGGGTCTCGCCGGCGGACTGTTCTCCTACCAGGAACCGACCCGGGACCGGTCGGCACCGCAGGTACGCGAAAGCGTGCCGGAAGAGGCGCCGACGTCGCCGGGCTCCGCCTTCTCCTCCGAGCCCGCGTCCCCGTCGGCCGCCCGCCTGCCCGCGCCCGGGACGTCCGCACCCGGGACGGCGACCCCCTCGGCGTCCCGCGGCGCCTCCCGCCCGGCCCCCTCGGGCACGGCGTCGGCCGGCAGCCTCGGCCCGACCGCCACCGCACTGGTCCTGCGCCGCGGCGACCAGGGCCTCGAGGTCATCGACCTGCAGACCCGGCTGAGCGCGCTGAACCTCTACCCCGACCACATCGACGGCGTGTACACGCGCCCGGTCGAGGACGCCGTGCGCACGTACCAACTGGCCCGCGGCATCAGCGGCGACACGCCGGGGGTCTACGGCACGGCCACCCGCGCGAAGCTGGAGTCGGAGACCTGGTAGCCCCGCGCGCCCTCCTGAGGCGGGCCGCCCTCCACCGGGAGCGCTTCGGGCCGGGTGCGACGTCCAGCAGGTGCCGCTTCGAGCAGGTGCGACGTCGATCCGCGTCTCCGAGCGGGGCGACTGCAAGGCGGGCCGCCCTCCCTGAGAGCGCTTCGGGCCGGGTGCGAAGTCGAGCAGGTGCCGCTTCGAGCAGGTGCGACGTCGATCCGCGTCTCCGAGCGGGGCGACTGCGCGGCGGGCCGCCCTCTCCGAGAGCGCCTCGGGCCGGGCGCGCTTCGATCCGCGGCACCGAGCGGACGCAGTGCGGGCGACTCGGTGCCGCTCAGGCCAGGTGCAGCCGGACCGTACCGTCCCCGGCGGGTTCCACCCGTACTCCGGTCAGGTCCGGCACCACGACGTCCGGCCCGTGCGCAGCGGCCCGCGGCCCCACGCCGACGACCCGCATCCCGGCGGCCCGTCCGGCCGCGATCCCGGCCCCGGAGTCCTCGAAGACGACACAGTCCGCCGGGTCCACGCCCAATTCCGCCGCGCCCTTGAGGAACCCCTCGGGGTCGGGCTTGCTCGCCCCCACCGACTCGGCGGTGACGCGCACCTCGGGCAGCGGCAGCCCGGCGGCCGCCATGCGCGCGGTGGACAGGGCGACGTCGGCGGAGGTCACCAGCGCGTGCGGGACACCGCGCAGCGAGGCGAGGAAGGCGCCGGCGCCGGGCACTTCGACCACGCCGTCCATGTCGGCGGTCTCCTCGGCGAGCATGCGGGCGTTGTCGGCCAGGTTCTGTTCCACCGGCCGCTCGGGCAGCAGCACCGCCATGGAGGCGTGGCCCTGCCGCCCGTGCACGACCTTCATCACCTCGTCGCCGTCCAGGCCGTGACGCTCGGCCCAGCGCCGCCAGATGCGCTCGACCACGGCGTCCGAGTTGACGAGGGTGCCGTCCATGTCGAGCAGGAGGGCACGGGCGGTGAGGACGGCGGGCGTGGCGGTCGCCGGCATCGGCGGCTCCTCCTCGGGGTTCCCGGGACTCCCCGGGAAACGAACGAACGGGCTGGGCGGGGTGAAGCGCGGTGGGCGGAGTGGGAGACAAAACGGCCCCGCCCGCCGGTCAGGGAAAACGGGCGGGAGCCACTTTGTTTCTCCACGGTACAAAACAAGTCGCGGCACCGCCACCACCACCGGCGAGGGTTCACCGTCCGTTCGCTCAGCCGGCGACGGCCTCGTACAGGCTCCACACGCCCAGAGCCAGCATCAGCAGCGCCGCGATCTGTGTGATCAGCCGCAGCGGCACCCGCTTCATCAGGGCCTTGCCGCCGACGATGCCGAGCCCGGCCACGGCCCACAGACCGAGGACCGCGCCGACGCCGACGGAGATCGGGTCGTCGTAGCGGGCGGCGAGGTTGGCGGTCATGATCTGCGTGAGGTCGCCGAACTCGGCGACCAGGATGAGCATGAACCCGGTGCCGGCGACCTTCCAGAAGGACTGGTCGGCGGGCTTCTTGACCTCCTCCTCGCCCTCGTCCTTCTTCAGCAGCAGCACCGCCGCGCCGCCGAGGAACAGCACACCGGTGAGCGCGTGCACGATCTGCTGCGGGAGCAGGGTCAGCACGCTGCCGGCCGCGACGGCGAGCACGACGTGCAGCAGGAAGGCGGCGGCGACGCCCGCGAAGACGTACGAGGCGCGGTAGCGGGTGCCGAGGACGAGGCCGGCGAGCGCGGTCTTGTCCGGCAGTTCGGCGAGGAAGACGACGCCGAAGACGATCGCCGTCACGGTGATGCTGATCAAGGTTCCTCAATCGGTCGGGGCTGCCCCACCGAGAGTGCTGTACCTGACTGAGGACACCTCGGCACGGCAGCGCACTCGGCGCCCGCGCCTCGGGGGCACGGGCGTGCACTGCTTGCCGAAGGTCTCGCTGGGCGGTCCACGCGGGATCCGCCTCCGGGCGCCGGCTCAGGCTCGCTGAGCAGTATGTCGACGGTCCGGCGAAGAGCTACTCCCCTTCTGCACCGCCCATGGTACGCGATCGAAAGTTCGAGCCTGAACCTTGTCGTGTCATGCGCACGACACTAACTTCTAACCGAGCGCTCACCGACCGGCAACACGGCAGCGCGAGCATTCCCACGCCCGCGCTCCAACACCCCCACCGCACAAGGGAGTTCGCATGTCCCGGTTCTACGCGCGTCGACGGCTCAGCATACTCGCCGCCCTCAGCGGACTGGTAGCCTCCGTCGCCCTGTTCAACGCGCCGAGCGCCTCCGCGGCCCTGCCCACGCCGGTCAGCGGCGCCACGGCCCGCAGCTACCTCTCCCAGCTCACCGTGGCCACCGAGAACCGCACCGGCTACAGCCGCGACCTGTTCCCGCTCTGGATCACCATCAGCGGCACCTGCAACACCCGCGAGACGGTCCTCAAGCGGGACGGCACGAACGTCGTCACCGACTCCTCCTGCGCCGCCACCAGCGGCAGCTGGTACTCCCCGTACGACGGCGCCACCTGGACCGCCGCCTCCGACCTCGACATCGACCACCTGGTGCCGCTGGCCGAGGCCTGGGACTCCGGCGCGAGCAAGTGGACCACCGCCCAGCGGCAGGCCTTCGCCAACGACCTGACCCGTCCGCAGCTCCTCGCCGTCACCGACAACGTCAACCAGGCCAAGGGCGACCAGGACCCGGCCACCTGGATGCCGTCCCGCACCGCGTACCGCTGCACGTACGTCCGCGCCTGGGTGCAGGTGAAGTACTACTACAACCTGTCGGTCGACTCGGCGGAGAAGTCCGCGCTGACCAACTACCTGGCGAGCTGCTGACCGCCGGCCCCCCACAGCCCTCTCCGGCCGCCACGAGCAGGCGGCCGGGGAGGGCGGCGCCGTTCAGGGCCGCGTCCCAACCGCCCGGGCAGGGCCCACTCTTGAACCGTTACGCCGGCCGCCGCCGGACCAGGAAGCCGGCCGCCGCGCCCGCGCCGACCAGTGCGGCCACCGAGACGCCGGTGGCCAGCCAGGTGGCGCCCAGCCAGCGGGCGCCGAAGTAGCCGAGGGCGACGCTGTAGGCGGCCCAGGACAGGCCGGCCAGCGCGGACCAGGGAACGAAGTCACGGGCCCGGCGGTGCGCCGCGCCGGCACAGAAGGACACCACCGAGCGGCCGGCCGGCGCGAACCGGGCCAGCACCACCAGGGCCCCGCCGCCCCGGGACAGCGCCTCGCCGAGACGTTCCTGCGCGACGGTCAGCCGACGGGAGCGGCCTATCGCCCGGTCCAGGCGCTCCCCGCCCCGCCAGGCCAGCCGGTAGGCGGCGACGTCACCGAGGAGCGAGGCGGTCGCGGCGGAGAGGATCAACGCGAGGATGTCCGGCACCTCGTGCGGGACCTGTCCTGTCGCGGCGCCCGTGCCCGCGGCCGCCGCCGTGGCCGCCGTGATGACGAGGACACCGCTCGGCAGCACCGGCAGGAAGACGTCGAGCAGCACCGACAGGGCCACCATGACGTAGATCCATGGGCCGGCGGCCAGTGACCCCAGGCTCTCCCACACGACTGCTCCCCGTCCCCCGTGACTCCCCCGATGACAGCCATACAGCGTACGCCGCGGGTGTGACAGGAGGTTCTCAGGGGGCGCACGTGATCGTCACCCCGTTTTCCGGGCCTTCACACCGAGCGGACCCGGCGGCGCCCCACCCCGCTTCGGGAGCGGGGTGGGGCGCCGTGTCCGTATGCCCTGTCCGGACACCTTGAAGCAGCGCCCCGGCGGGCTGTGGTCAGGCCGCTATCGGAGCCTGCTCGGCGGAGGTCCGGCGCGCCGCGGCCGTACGCCGGGTGACCAGCCGGTCCAGGCCGAAGGCGCCGGAACCGGTGAAGACCAGCAGCAGGAAGGACCAGCAGAACATCACCGACAGCTCGCCGCCGTTCTGGATGGGCCACAGGGCGGCCTGCTGGTGGACGTCGAAGTACGCGAACGCCATCGAGCCCGAGGCGACCAGCGCGGCGCCACGCGTACCGAGGCCGACCAGGACGAGGCCGCCGGCGACGAGCTGGATCACCGCCGCGTACCAGCCGGGCCAGGCGCCGGCCTCGACGGTCCCGCCGTGGGTGCCCATGGCGCCGCCGAGGACGCCGAACAGCGAGGCGGCGCCGTGCACGGTGAACAGCAGGCCGACGACCACGCGGAACAGCCCGGTGACGTACGGCTGAGCGGAATTGAGACGTGCGGACATGTGGGGGGTCTCCTCTTCGGTTCGGTCGGGCCGGCCGGGGACGGGCCGGTCGTGGGGGCGGCGGTACCGAATGGAGACCCAGGTTAGGTGAACCTAATAGATGCTTGCAAGTTCAACATTTGGCCATGGTTCCACGCGTCCCGACGGCGCCCTTCCGGGCGCGAGCGCACGTAGCGGGGCCCCGACCGCCGCAGCGCGGACCGAAAGTGTGACCGAATCCACTCCCTGCACAGCTACCCACCGCCGCCACCCGGCCCACGCCGGCCACGGCAAACTCGGCGTCAACCACCCATCGGGCAAAGCCATCTGATCAACCGTCAGGCGAAAGCGGCGACCGGCCCCGAAGCAGGAAGCGGGCAGCACGGGACCCCCGAGCGGCGACCGGCCCACCGCCCAGGCCCCTCGGAGCGCGGGGAAGCGCTCCCCTACTCCGCCGCCGTCCGCACGGCCCGCCCCCGCACCTCAAGCCCCCCGAGCAGCTCGGCCGTGGCCTCCGCGACGGCCTCCACAGCCCGCTCGAACACCTCGCGGTTGTGGGCGGCGGGCGCCCGGAACCCCGAGACCTTCCGCACGTACTGCAGCGCGGCGGCGCGGATGTCGTCCTCGGTGGCCTCGTCGGGCAGCACTGGCGGGCGCAGCGTCTTGATACTCCGGCACATGCCCCCAGTCTCACGCAACGCGCCCACCCCTGCGAGGATCACGCCGAAGGCGGCCACCGACCCACGGGGCCGACCGACGAGAGGGAGCCCCTCATGACGACGAAGCAGACCGGGCAGGCCGGAAACACGGGACAGGCCGAGCACGCCGGACAGGCCGGACAGGCCGGGAGGCCGGCGGAGACCGGCCGGCCGGAGCGGACCAGGCGGACCGTGGCCGTACTGGGCCCCGGCGGCGTCGGCGGTCTCCTCGCCGCCCTCCTGTCCCGCTCCGGCCACCGCGTCGTCTGCCTGGCCCGCGAGGACACCGCCGCCATCCTGCGCACCCACGGAATCCAGGTCTGCAGCCGTCAGTTCGGCGACTTCACCGCGGCCGTGGAGGCCGACACCGAACTGCGCGAACCGGTGGACGCCTGCCTCGTCACCGTCAAGCACACCGGCCTGGACGACGCCCTCACCCGCGTCCCGCCCGCCGCACTCGGCGACGCCCTCCTCGTACCGTTCCTCAACGGCGTCGAACACCCCGCGACCCTGCGCGCCCGCTACCGCCCCGACCTCGTGGCCCCGGCCGTGATCCGGGTGGAGGCGACCCGGACCGCGCCGGGCGTTTTCGAACACGACAGCCCCTTCACTGAGATCGACCTAGCGAGCGGCACCGCGCCCCGGCCGCGCCTGGACGCCCTCGCCGCGGTGCTGTCCGACGCCGGCCCCACCGCCCGGGTCGTCGAGGACGAAACGGCAGCGCTGTGGGCCAAGATGGCGTTCCTCGCACCCCTCGCCCTGCTCACCACGCGGTACGGCCTCCCTCTCGGCGACGTGCGCACCCGGCATGACGAGGAACTGCGCTCGCTGGTCGCCGAGACGGCCGCGGTCAGCCGCGCCTGCGGCGCCCCAGCCGACCCGGCCGCGGCCATGGCCAGGTACGCCGCCTTCCCGGCCGGCATGAAGTCGTCCATGCAGCGCGACGCGGAGGCGGGCCGCCCGCTCGAACTCGAGGCCATCGGCGGGGCGCTGCTGCGCGCGGCGGACCGGCACGGCGTACCGGTGCCGGTGGCGACGCGGCTCGTGGGGGAACTGCGGGAGAGCGGTCACTGAGCCGATCACCCGTTCGACTGAACCTCGGGAACGAGCTCGCTACTCAAAATCGAACAGGCGTAGCATTGCCGCGTGGGTACGTCCTATGACTTTCCGAGTGACCTGCTCGCCGGTCAGGAGGAGCTGCACCAGATAAGGGCCGAGCTGTCGGCCCTGCTGAGGCGGCTCCCCTGGTCGGTCGAGCCGCTGGACGGCTTCAGCGACGAAAGCGGGTGGCGCAAGATCGAGCGGTCCGCGTCCCCGGGGTGGACGGAGGACGAGCAGGCGGAGGTGGAGAAGCTGCGGCAGCGGGAGCACGAGCTCGCGGTTTTCGTCAGCACCCACCGCTACTGGTCGGACCTGCCCGGCCCGGACCGCGTCGACGCCCGCAGCAGGCTGAAGCACGCCCCCGATACGCCCGAGGCCGACTGACCCCCCGCCGGTGATCACCGGAATCCGGCCGGGCGACCCCCCGCCCCATGACCGAAGGCCCAGCCCCTTGCGGGGACTGGGCCTTCTCGAATCCACATGGTGGGCGCGGACGGTTTCGAACCGCCGACATCCTGCTTGTAAGGCAGGCGCTCTACCGCTGAGCTACGCACCCGGGACAGGCCGACAGCCTACATTGTCCCGACGCCTGCCCTGCAAGCCCGCGCGGGCGTGTGGCCAGGGAGGCCCCGCTGTCCGTCCGATGTGCGTTCCGGCCGCGGCCGGTGAAAGTCCCCGAGCCCACGGCGAACTGATCGGCTCGTGTGTTCGTCTTCAACAGGTGGGAGAATGACAGCAGGTAGGGCGGACCACAGCACGGGAGAGGGATGTGAGGGCGACACCGGGCACGCCATCCACGCAGTCGTACCCGCCGTCGCCGACCGGACGGACCCGGCGTGGGTCCGCGGGGGTGCGTGACGTCCTGACGCTGATGAGTGTGCCGGTGGTGGTAGCGCTGGCGCTGCCGGTCGCGTTCGCCGGGGGCGGCACCCGGCGGTGGTTCGGCGGGCGTGCGGAGGGTCAGCGGGCCGAGGCGCAGGCCGCGAAGGACGCCGCGGCCGCCGCGTTCTACGAACTGGACACCGCCCAGCGGGACCTGCGGATCTCGGTGGAGACCATCACGGCCGTCGACGACTCCCCCGCCGCCCGGCGCGCGGTCGCCGACTTCGAGGCGCTGGGCGCGCGGATCGACGAGGTCAGTCAGCGGTACATCCAGGCCGTCGACGCGCATGATCTAGACCGCGACGGTCTTGAGGCGGCTACTGCGGCCCGGGCGCGGAGCGAGCTGACCGCGGCCAAGGACGAGCTGGTCCGGGTCAAGGAGGAGCTGGACCGTTTCGGCAGCTCGCTGGGGCCGTTGCTGGGCAAGGCCGAGACCCAGCTGGCCCGGCTCGCGCCGGCCGTGGAGCGGGCCCGGCAGGCGCTGCTGGGGGCGAGCAACGCGCTGGACGCCGTACGGGAGAAGGGGCTGGCGGCGGACGATCTCGCGGCCCGGCTGGCCGCGCTGTCCCCGGAGCTGACGAGGCTGAACCAGGGCGCCGGGCAGCACGGGGTGCCGCATACGCTGGAGCGGGCCGAGCGGGTGCAGCGGGAGGCCGCCGCGATCCGGGCCGAGGCCGAGCGGCTGCCGGAGCGGGCGGCGGAGATCGATCACCGGCTGGTCAGTCTGCGTACCCGTGCGCAGGCCCTGACCACCCGGGCGGGGCAGGTCGAGCCGGTGCTCAGCGAGCTGCGGCGGCGCTTCACGGCGGCGTGCTGGCAGGACCTGCAGCAGGTGCCCGCGTCGGCCGCGGAGAACGTGCGGCAGGCCGAGTCGAAGCTGCGTGAGGCGCAGGCGGCGCGGGACGCGCAGCGGTGGCCGGACGCCACGTCGCTGCTGTCGACGGTGCGGGCGCTGCTGAACAGTACCGACGAGGCCGTGTCGGCCGCCGGTGACCGGCTCGCCCGGTTGAACGCGGTGCAGAAGGATCCGCAGGCGGAGACGGAGCGGACCCGGTTCGCGATCCGGGATGCCCAGCGGCTGGCCATGACGGGACGTACGACGCCCGATCCGCGGCACGCGCGTCCGCTGGACGACGCGGTGGCCCGGCTGGACCGGGCGGTCGGCTCGCTGGAGGGCCGGCACCCGGACTACTGGCACTTCCTGACGGAGCTGGAGGCGGTACGGCGGACGGTGGCCGACGTGGTGTCGCGGATCCGCGAGGAGCGCGGGGGCGGCGCGGGTCACTGAGGCGCCGGGGCGGCGGGGAGCCGACGGCTGGGGCGCCGGAGGCCGTGGGGCGCCGTCACTGAGGCGACGGAGGCGGTGCGGCGCGGGCACTGGGGCGCCGGAGGCCGTGCGACGCCGCCCCTGAGGCGACGGGGGCCCGTGCGGCCCGGACGCTGGGGCGCCGGAGGCCGTGCGACGCCGCCCCTGAGGCGACGGGGGCCCGTGCGGCCCGGACGCTGGGGCGCCGGAGGCCGTGCGGCGCGGCCACTGAGGCGACGGGGGCGGTGCGGCCCGGGCACGGGCGCCGGGGGCCCGGACTGTTGAGGCGTGTGGTGGCGGTTCGGGGTGGGGTGGCGGATGCTGGATGGACGGATGGCCTCCGCTAGCGCCCGGAGGAGGCGGACATGGCCACACACGCAGTGCACAGCAGGCCTCGACGGCGGATCCGGTTCGACGAGCATCTGCCCGTGGACCACCGGCTGAACACGGTCTACCGCATCGGGGCGGCTCTGATCGGCGCGTTCCTGCTCGTCTTCGGCATTCTGGGGCTGATCGACCAGATCGGTTTCTTCAGCACCGGTGGTGACAGGGTCATCGGGCTGAACACCAACGGCACGCTGAGTGTGCTGTCCATCGTCGTCGGGGTGATCCTGCTGGCGGGCATGGTGATCGGCGGGAACGTGGCGTCGACGCTGAACATGGTGTTCGGGGTGCTGTTCCTGCTGAACGGTTTCCTGAACCTCGCGCTGCTGGACAGTGACTACAACTTCCTGGCGTTCCGGATCCAGAACGTGCTCTTCAGCTTCATCGTGGGGCTGCTGCTGATGACGTTCGGCATGTACGGCCGGGTCGGTTCCTCCCTGCCGCCGGACAATCCGTACTACCGGGCCCGTCATCCCGATCCGGCCACCGAGCCTCCGGGGCGTGAGCACGAGACGGGCACCATGCCGGTGACTATGCCGTTGCCGGGCAAGGAGGAGGGCGGGTCCGGCCGTCCCGGCTTGCGGTGATTCCGGAGCGGGTGCCGGTTACTCTGGGCGCATGCCTCGCTATGAATACCGTTGCCGTACCTGCGGTGACACCTTCGAACTGAGCCGTCCGATGGCGGAGTCCGCCGCTCCCGCAGCCTGCCCGGCGGGCCATGACGACACGGTGAAGCTGCTGTCGACGGTGGCCGTCGGCGGCACGGCCGGCGCCCCGGCCGCGGCGCCGGGCGCGGGCGGCGGGGGCGGCGGCTGCTGCGGCGGGGGCTGCTGCGGCTGATCAGGCCGGCGGGCCGGCGGGTGTCTCGCCGCGGGCGGCCCGCAGGAACTCCCGGGTGATCCGTTCGCCGGCGAGCACGCCCCGCTCCGGCAGTGCGGTGATGGCGGGTGCGGTCCACTTGCCGTCGGCGAGTTCGCCGTGTCCGGGCCGCCAGCCCCGGTCGGCGGCGAGGAGCATGTCGGCGTCGAGGAGGGAGTCCCCGGCCGCGAGGGTCAGCTCGGCTCCGGTGCGCCGGGCGACTTCGTGCACGGCCGCGCTCTTGGTGAGCGGCTTGGGGACGGCGTAGATCTTGCGGCCCTGGAGGGAGACGGTCCAGCCGCGGTTCTCCGCCCAGGCCGCCAGTTCCTTCATCCACTCGTCGGGCAGGAGTTCGCGCTCGATGACGAGGTAGGCGAAGAGGTCCTCGGCGACCCGGTGCTTGCGTACCCAGACGGGGTCGGCGGTGCGCATCAGGTGCTCGCGGATCTCGTCCAGGGGGGCGCACTCGTCGGCGAGGCGTGCCAGTACGCGCGCGTGCCAGTCGTGGTCGGTGGCTCCGTCGACCAGCAGGTGTCCGCCGTTGGCGCAGATCGCGTAGGCCGGCTGGGGGCCGGGGAGGTTGATGCGCTGGTACTGCTTGCGGGTCCGGGTCGTGGTGGGCACGAAGACGGCCGCGTCGCCGAGGTCGGTGAGGAGCTGGGCCGCCGTCTCGGTCATGTAGGACAGGGGTCTGCTCTCGTGGACCTCGACGCAGAGCAGGCGGGGGGCGCGTGCGTCGGGCATGGTCAGGGCCAGGGCCGCCGCCGAGTAGATGAGGGTGCGGTCGAGGTCGCTCGCGACGAGTACGGGCATCAGACGTTCACCGCCCGGCCGTCGGCGCCGGTGGCGCCGCGGGTGTACTGGGGGTGGATGAGTCCGACGCAGGTGTAGGGCAGTTCGCCGACCTCCTCGACGGGTACGCCGCGCTGTTCGGCGAGCAGGCGTACGTGGTCCAGGTCGGGGCCGGCGCCGGCCTTGGCGAGGATCTTCCAGGGCACGCGGCGCAGCAGTACCCGGGTGGTCTCGCCGACGCCGGGTTTGACGAGGTTGACGTCGTGGATGCCGTACTCCTCGCTGATCCGCTCGACGGCCCGCCAGCCGGCCCAGGTGGGGGTGCGGTCCTCGGTCATGAGTTCCTTGACGGCGCTGTCGACGGTGTCGGCGACTTCCTGGAAGCGGTCGCGGACGGCGTGGAGGAAGGCCGTGGAGACGTCGGCGCCGGCGAGTTCGCGGTAGAACTTCGCGCCGTGGAAGTCGTGCGGGCCGACCAGGTCGGCGCGCAGGACGGTGCGGGAGATCAGGCCGGAGACGGTGGAGTTGAGGCAGGCGGAGGGGATGAGGAAGTCCTCGCGGGTGCCGTAGGTGCGTACGCAGGAGCCGGGGTCGGCGAGGACGGCGATCTCGGGGTCGAAGCCGGTGATGCCGTCCTGCTCCTCGAACGCTTCCACGGCTTGGGCGAGTTCGCGGGTGATGGCGCCCTTCCCGGTCCAGCCGTCGACGAAGACGACGTCCCGGGGGTCGTGGTGGGCGGCCAGCCAGCGCAGCGCGTTGGCGTCGATGCCGCGGCCGCGGACGATGGAGACGGCGTAGTGCGGGAGGTCGAGACCGTGCCGGAACTGGGCCCAGCGGCGCATCAGGATGCCGACGGGGGTGCCGGCGCGGGCGAGCGAGACCAGTACGGGCCGGGGTGAGCGCTCTTGGAGGACGGTCTCGGTGACGACGCCGACGGCGTGCGCGATCCGGGCGGCGGAGGTGTCCAGGGCGGCGTGGAAGAGCCGCTGGTACTGCTCGCTGGGCTGGTACTCCACGGGGAGCGATTCGGCGTAGTGGGCGCCGCCGCTCTGGATGGCCTCCTCCCGCTCCTCGGTCGGCGCTTCGAGGGTGACGTCCGAGAGGTCCCGCAGCAGCCAGCCGACCTCGTCGGGCGGGTACGAGGAGAAGGCGGGGCCGCGGAGGGGCTCGGGCAGCATGGCCGGCCTTTCGGGGGTGGTGGCGGGGGTGGGCACGTGGGAGGGGACGACGGCGAGCAGGACGTGCGGGGTGTGGGCGGCGAGGCGGGCCGTCAGGCCGTCGGGGGCGCGCAGTGCGGGGGTGTCGGCGGCCGAGTCGACCACGGCGACGACGGCGTCGAAGCCGGCGCCTGCGACGTTGTAGGCGTACCGCTCGCCGGGGCCGTCGGCGGGGTCGTCGTGGGCGGGGAAGACCAGGCGGGTGCGGATCGCGTAGCCGGGGTCGTCGACGGCGAGGACGGGTGAGCGGGTGGTGGTGGAGAAGCGCACCCGGGTGTCCGGGGCGATCTGCTCGAGTTCGCGGGCGATGCGCAGCGGTGCGTACATCAGTTCCTCGAAGCCGAGTACGAGGATGTCGCGGGCGTCGGCGGGCAGGGCTTCGGCGATTCTGGCGGCCATGGCGGGCAGGGCGGTTTCCAGGCGGGCGCGGTGCGCGGGGGTGAAGCCGTGGCGGCCGCCGTCGGGCAGGCCGCGGGGCCAGCGCAGGTCGACACGGGTGATGCGGCCGCGGGGTGGTGCGGGCGTCTCGCCGGGCCGGGCGGCCTCGTGCCGTGCGACCAGTTCGCGGCCCTTGTCGAGGACGTCCTCGGGCAGCCGTACGGTGCCGGAGGCGGCGGCGACGAGATCGACGCGGGCGCCGATGCCGTCGGCGAAGCGCTGCAGGCGTGCGGTGTCCTCGGGTGAGCGCATGTCGACGAGGGCGACCACCACGTACCGGTCGCGCGGGTGGCGGGCGTGCAGGTCGCGGATGGTGTTGAGGACGGTGCTGCCGGTGGAGAACTCGTCGTCGACGAGGACCAGCGGGCCGTCGCCGGCGAGCAGGGCGGGGTCCTCGGGGAGCAGCAGGTGGGAGGTGGCGTGGGAGTGGGACTCCTCGAAGCCGCCGGCGGGGGTGATGCCGGGCACGGGGCGGCGGGTGGAGTGCAGGTACGGGGCGAGGCCCAGGCCGTCGGCGACCGCGTGGCCGAGGCCGGTGGCGGTCTCCGCGTAGCCGAGGACGACGGCGGTGGCGGCCGCCGTGTCGCCGAGCAGTGCGCGGACCCGGCGGCCCAGCCGGAAGCCGTGGCCGTAGACCACGGACGGCGACTGGGGCACGTGTTTGCCGAGCACGTTGGAGACCAGCAGGTGGGCCCGCTTGGGGTTGCGGCGCAGCGCGAGTCCGAGCAGGTCCGGCAGCCCGTCGTCGCCCTCCAGTCCGACTCCGAGTCGCTCGGCGACCCAGCGGCCGGACCAGACCCCGTCGTTCACTGCGTTGTTCATGCGTTCCTTGGGTTGGGAGGGGTCAGCCGGGTATTCCGGCGGTGAGCAGTTCGACGAAGCCGACGTCCTCGCCGGCGACGCCGAACACCTCGGCGCGCAGCAGGGTGCGTTCGGCCCAGGCGCGGTGCGGTTTCACTTCGTTCATCTTGTTCGTGTAGGCGGACCTGAGTACACCCCCGCCGCCGCGTTCCGGCCGGAGGATGTCGGCCGCGTCGCTGAACTCCTCGTGGCTGACCACGGACAGCGCGTGCACGGGCAGGACGTGGGAGGGGTGGATGCAGGTCTTGCCGAGCAGGCCGTTGGCCTGGTCGAGGGAGATCTCCCGGAGCAGTCCGTCCATCGCGTGCTCGATGAGCTTCTCGCGCAGCTCGACGGCCTGCACCTCGAGGAAGGGGCTCTGCCGCAGTTGTGGCTTGAACATGCGCTCGGGGACGCGGAAGTACTCCCAGACGGGGCCGGTGACGGTGAAGCCGCTGCCGTCGGCGCGGCCCAGCATGTTGACCACGTCGGCGATCACCGAGGCGACGACCTGGACGTCGTAGGCGGTCATGTCGGGTGCGCGGCGCAGGCCGTAGGAGGAGCAGAAGTCGGTGACGCCGAGGCGCAGGGCGAGGACCCGGTCGCGGTGCTTGCCGACCGCGCGGGCGATGCCCTCCAGGGTGTCCACGCGGCTCTCGCGGTAGAGCAGCTCGGGCGATTCGAGGACGGGCATGGCGAAGAGCCGGCGGCCGCTCTCGGCCTCGGCGAGGGCGAGGGCCTCGAGGAAGGGGTTGCCGCGTTCCTCGGTGAACTTGGGCAGGACGAAGCCGGACAGCAGCCGTACGGAGGGGCCGAGGCGCCGTACGAGGTCGGGGATCTGCTCGGGGACACGCACCCGGATGAACAGCAGGGGCGGTTCGGTCTCCGTGCGGGAGTCGAGGTCGGCGAACTGCCGGACGAGGTTCTCCTCGCCCGCGGCGACGTCCGCGTCGTCGATGGAGTCCTCCAGGCACAGCACCATCGAGACCACGCCGTTGCCGGCCTGTTTGACGATGTCGTCGGCCAGCTGCGGCCGGGTGGCCGGGCTGTACAGCGTGGCGCCCAGGGCCGCGGAGAGCAGCCGGGCCGGGGAGTCGGCGGTGAACTCGCACGGCTCCTGATGGAACAGACGCCTCCGCACCTCGGGGGCGATGTGCCCGAAATGACGCATACGGCTCCTTCGGTGCCCGGGTCGGACCTTTGGATTGGGTAAAGGGTGGCCGGTAATAGTACGTAGGGAACGATGTCGGAGGTTCCCTGCGGGCGTGAACTTCCGGTAACCGGCCCGCGTCGGCGCCGGTACACCCCGCATTGTCGTGGCCACGGCCCAGAAGGCAGGATGACCGCATGACGCACGCGATGCTGAAAGGGTCCAACGTCCCGCTCGAGGCCACCATGGTGCGCGCCGTGCTGCGCTGGACGCCCGGGCAGGGGGTTCCGGACGTGGACGCCTCGGCGCTGCTGCTGGGCCAGGACGGCCGTGTGCGCTCCGACGAGGACTTCGTCTTCTACAACCAGCCCCGGCATCCCTCGGGGAAGGTCTGGCGGCTGGGCAAGAAGCGGGTCCCGGAAGGCCTGACCGACACCATCCAGTCGGACCTCTCCGGTGTGGAGCCCGGTGTGGGCCGTGTCCTGCTGGTCGCGTCGGCGGACGGCGTCTCCTTCGACCAGGTGCCGGCCCTGTGCATCCTGCTGTACGACGCCGCCGTGGCCGATGGCGAGCCGCTGGCCCGTTTCGAGATCAAGCCGGAGACGGGGGCGGAGACCGCGCTGATCTGCGGTGAGCTGTACCGGCGCGGCGACGGCTGGAAGTTCCGCGCGCTGGGCGAGGGCTATTCGAACGGGCTGCGGGGCCTGGCCACGGACTTCGGGATCTCGGTGGACGAGTCGGAGGTGGAGGAGCCGCGGCAGGCCCCGCCGGAGACGACGTCCCAGCCCCTTCCGCCGGAGCAGCCGACGACCGCGGTGCCGTCCCAGCCGGGGTACGGCTATCCGCAGACGGTGTCGCCCCGGCAGCCGGCGTACGGCTATCCGCAGCCGACCTCGGGGCTGCCCGCCTACGGCTATCCGCAGTCCCCGCCGCAGCCGGTCCCGGCGGCTCCGCTGGACCCGGACTTCCGGCTGCCGCCCCAGGGGCCGCAGTTCATAGGCCGGTAGGGGCTACTGCTCCACCTTCGACTTGTAGCCCCGCCCCCAGGTCAGTCCCCATCCGTAGAGCCGGTCCAGTTCGCCCTGGAAGCCGTAGACGAACTTGACCTCGCGCCGGACGAGCAGTTCCCCCTTCACGTTCTCGATCATCACGACGGCGCAGGACCGGGCCTGGGGGTGGCGTTCGTCCAGGCCTATCTCGATGCGGGGCCCGTTGCTGGGGTAGAGCGTGACGATGGCGTGCGTGCGGTCGAAGGCGGGTGTGCGGTCGTAGATGTACACGAACACCAGCAGCCGCCTGATGGCGTCCCGGTGGTCCAGGTTGACGTACATGGTCTCGCCGGACGCCGAGCCGAACCGGTCGTCGCCGCTGAGCTTGATGTACGGGGGCGCGTTGACGTCGCCCAGGTAGCCGCCGAGGGGCTGGACGACCCCCTTGGTGCCGTCGGTGAGTTCGTACAGGCAGCCCAGGTCGAGGTCGACGTTGACCATGCTCTGGCCGTGGCCGAGCACCTCCGGTGGTTTCAGTGCCCGGAAGGGGTGCCGGAAGAGGCTGGTGCGCTGGTTGACGTCGAAGTCGGAGGTCCGCATCCGCCAGGTCAGGTTGACGCGCAGGTGGCCGGTGGCCGCGTCCTGCCGGGTGAGGGACACCTGCTGGTGCCGCCGGGTCAGTTCGATCGCGTTGCTCGCGGCGCTGCCCGAGTCGAACTCGGCGGCGCGTCCGCCGCGCAGCCCGTCGAAGAATCCCATTCCCGCCCCCAGGTGACTCGTCTCGAACGCCGTCAGGGGCGGCCGACCACGTCGGCCGCCCCTGATCAGAGCGTTCCTCACGGCGCGGGGCGTCACACCCCGTGACGTCCCCGATCTTGCCCTTAGGGGCTTCGCACCGGTCCGTTCCGGACGAAGTCCCCTGGTGGCCCGCCAGGACCGTCAGACCCCGGAGGACACCTCCGTCTTCTGGCCGGAGTCCTCGCCCGCGGCCGCGAGGGCGCGGTTGCGGCGGACGGAGGACCAGAAGGACCAGGCGATCAGGACGACGCCGACGAGTCCGGTGATGACCTCGTTGATCTCGTACCGGATGGTGACCATGAGGATCACGGCCAGGGCGCCGATGGCGTAGTGGGCGCCGTGCTCCAGGTAGACGTAGTCGTCGAGGGTGCCCTGGCGGACCAGGTACACGGTCAGGGACCGGACGTACATCGCGCCGATGCCGAGGCCGAGCGCCATCAGGACGATGTCGTTGGTGATGGCGAAGGCGCCGATGACACCGTCGAAGGAGAAGGACGCGTCCAGGACCTCGAGGTAGAGGAACATGAAGAACGCGGCCTGGCCGGCCAGGACGACCGCCGAGCGCTTCTTGCCCGTGCGCTCGGCCTCTTCCTCCTCCTCGTGCTCGCGCTCCTCCTGCTCCTCGAGGCGGTCCTCGAAGAAGCCGGAGAGACCGCCGACGACCATGTAGGTGATCAGGCCGGCGATGCCGGCGATGAGAACCGTCTGCGCCTTGTCGACGTGGGCGCCGCCGTGCTGGTGGGCCTGGGTGGCGAAGGTGAAGGCGGTGATGAGCAGGACGATCAGGGCGATGCAGACCGACAGCATGTCGACCTTGCCGAGCTTGGCGAGCGGCCGCTCGATCCAGCGCAGCCACTGGATGTCCCGGTCCTCGAAGATGAAGTCGAGGAAGATCATCAGCAGGAACATGCCACCGAACGCGGCGATCGCCGGGTGGGCGTCGGTGACGAGCTGCTGGTAGCGGTCCTTGTTGTTGAGCGCGAGGTCGACGGCCTCGATCGGGCCCATGTGGGCGGTGACCGCGACGATCACGACGGGGAAGACCAGCCGCATGCCGAAGACGGCGATGAGGACGCCGACGGTGAGGAAGATCTTCTGCCAGAAGGCGTTCATCTTCTTCAGGATTCCGGCGTTGACCACCGCGTTGTCGAACGACAGCGAGATCTCGAGGATGGCGAGGATCGCCACGATCCCGAAGGCGGTCCATCCGCCGTAGAACGCGGCCGCGACCAGGCCGAGCGCGGTGATCGCGAACGACCAGCCGAAGGTTTTCAGAAGCACTGGCTACCCCATCGTGTTGTGCGGGCACCTCCCAGACGATGTCTGAGGGGAGAGGTTCCCCCGCGCCGTACTCGGCTTTGCTAAATGTTGACCACGAGTCTAGAGGGGCACTGCGCCGAAAGGGTCGGCGAGGGGACCTCCGTCACATCGCCGCAGGTCCCCGCCTCGCACTGTCAGCACAGCTTGACGCCCTCGCGGAGCACGGGGGCGGCGGGGGTGGTCACGAAGCCCCGTCCAAGGGCCTCGTGTCCGGGCTCAGGAGACGTTGACCCCGAAATCGAGGGCGATGCCCCGCAGTCCGGACGCGTACCCCTGTCCCACGGCCCGGAACTTCCACTCGCTCTGGTAGCGGTACAGCTCGCCGAAGATCATGGCGGTCTCGGTGGAGGCGTCCTCGCTCAGGTCGTAGCGGGCCAGTTCCTGGCCGTCGGCCTGGTTGACCACGCGGATGAACGCGTTGGAGACCTGGCCGAAGGTCTGGCCGCGCTCGTCGGCGGCATGGATCGAGACCGGGAAGATGATCTTCTCGCACTGGAGCGGGACCTTGGCCAGGTCCACCAGGATCGACTCGTCGTCACCCTCGCCCTCACCGGTGAGGTTGTCGCCGGTGTGCTCGACCGAGCCGTCGGGGCTCGTGAGCTGGTTGTAGAACACGAACCACTCGTCGCCCAGCACCCGGTTGGCCCCGCCGCACAGCAGGGCGCTGGCGTCCAGGTCGAAGGGGGCGCCGGTGGTGGAGCGCGCGTCCCAGCCGAGCCCGATCATGACGTTGGTGAGGTTCGGTGCGGCCTTGGAGAGGGAGACGTTGCCTCCCTTGGCGAGCGTGACGCCCATGATGCTGGTCCTCCCCTAGTGGTGCTTCTTTGGTTGTCCTGCGCGTCCGGCGCCGCCCGTAAACGGTGCGGCGCCGGACGGTGGTGCTGTGTTGCGTGTCAGACGTTGACGCCGAAGTCCTGGGCGATGCCGCGCAGGCCGGAGGCGTACCCCTGGCCGATGGCGCGGAACTTCCACTCCGCGCCGTGGCGGTAGAGCTCGCCGAAGACCATGGCGGTCTCGGTGGACGCGTCCTCGCTCAGGTCGTAGCGGGCGATCTCCTGCTCGCCCGCCTGGTTCACCACGCGGATGAACGCGTTGCGGACCTGACCGAAGGACTGCTGGCGGTTCTCGGCGTCGTAGATCGACACCGGGAAGACGATCTTCTCGATGTCGGCCGGCACGCCGGCCAGGTTGATCTTGATCTGCTCGTCGTCGCCCTCGCCCTCACCGGTGATGTTGTCACCGGTGTGCTCGACGGAGCCGTCCGGGCTCTTCAGGTTGTTGAAGAAGATGAAGTGCTGGTCGCTCGCGACCTTGCCGGAGTTGTTCAGCAGCAGCGCGCTGGCGTCGAGGTCGAAGTCGGTGCCGGTCGTGGTGCGCACGTCCCACCCGAGACCGACGATGACGGCGGTCAGGCCCGGGGCCTCCTTCGTCAGCGATACGTTGCCGCCCTTGCTGAGGCTGACTCCCACGGGTCCTCCATGTGGTGTTCTGGGGCCGGAAGCCCCGTCGTGCTTCGGATATGGGATCAACGTGCCGATCCTAGTGACGGGTTCCCGCTCTCCGCAGACCCTGGACCCGGAGGATCACAGGGTGTCGAGCGCCTTCACGTAGTCGTTCAGGTCCCGGGCGTCCGGCAGTCCGTTGACCACGGTCCACCGCACGACGCCCTCCTTGTCGATGACGAAGGTGCCCCGGACGGCGCAGCCCTTGTCCTCGTCGAAGACGCCGTAGGCGCGCGAGACGTTGCCGTGCGGCCAGAAATCGCTCAGCAGCGGGTACTCCAGGCCCTCCTGCTCGGCGAAGACGCGCAGGGTGTGGATGGAGTCGTTGGAGACGGCGAGGAGCTGGGTGTCGCGGTCCGCGAACTTCGGCAGGTTGTCGCGCAGCTCGCACAGCTCGCCGGTGCACACGCCGGTGAAGGCGAAGGGGTAGAAGAGCAGCACCACGTTCTTCTCGCCGCGGAAGTCGGCGAGGTTCACGGTGCGGCCGTGGTTGTCCTTGAGCTCGAAATCGGGCGCCTTGTCGCCGACCTGGATCGCCATCGTCGTGCATCCCTTCGGTGGGCCGTTCGGGTCAGAGCGCGGCAAGCGCTCGATTCCACCCTACGCAGCGATCACCGGGAGGCCCGCGGCGGCCGGACCGGACCCTTAGGCCCGGCCCGGCGGCGGTCACTTCTTCGACTTGGCGGCCTTCGGCGTGGCCAGGCGGCTGCCGCTCCAGTCCTTGCCCACGCTGACGCTCTTGGACGCGGTCAGGCCGGCGGTCGTCGCGGCCTCCGAGATGTCGCTCGGCTCCACGTACCCGCTGCGGCCGGTCTTCGGCGTCAGCAGCAGGATGGCACCGCCCTCCTCGATGTACGTCGTGGCATCGACGAGCGCGTCGGTGAGGTCACCGTCCTCGTCGCGGTACCACAGCACGACGGCGTCGGCCACGTCGTCATAGTCCTCGTCCATCAGGTCGCCCTCGACGGCTTCCTCAATGGCCTCGCGGAGCTCCTGATCGACGTCGTCGTCGTAGCCGATCTCCTGGACCACCTGCCCGGGCTGGAACCCCAGCCTGGCGGCAGGGTTCGTCCGCTCCTCCGCGTGGTCCGCGGTCGCGCTCACGGTTTGCCTCCTGATCATGTCTTGTTGAATATCTCAGCCACGCGCGTGCGCGAAGCATTGGCCGTAGTCCACACGGGCGGGACGGATCGCGCAAGTACCCGGCCGTCCGGACCGCCGAAACGGTGACGATCCCGGCCGTGTCGGCGCAACTCCTGGCACCGTATCCCGATTCGCCGCAACCCACATCACACGCTTGTGCCCGCTTTGTTCCATTCGGAATCATCCAGTCAAACGACTCTCGAACAAGTTTGGCAAGCCTGTCACACCCCGGGCGTATCGTTGCGTTTTGACCGGCCCCGTGTGCCGGTTACCCCACGGTAGAGGTGACGTGCGTCTTGCCGAGGTACACGATGGGGAACGGTGTAGGCACGAGTGAAGAAGTGGCCCTCCGACAGGTAAGGAACAGCGTGGCTTCCGGATCCGATCGCAATCCGATCATCATTGGCGGCCTTCCGAGTCAGGTTCCTGACTTCGATCCCGAAGAGACCCAGGAGTGGCTCGACTCCCTCGACGCCGCGGTCGACGAGCGCGGCCGGGAGCGGGCCCGGTACCTCATGCTCCGCCTGATCGAGCGGGCCCGCGAGCGGCGCGTGGCCGTGCCCGAGATGCGCAGCACGGACTACGTCAACACGATCCCCACCCGGGCGGAGCCGTTCTTCCCCGGCAACGAGGAGATCGAGCGCAGGATCCTCAACGCGACCCGCTGGAACGCGGCCGTGATGGTCTCGCGCGCCCAGCGCCCCGGCATCGGCGTCGGCGGCCACATCGCCACCTTCGCCTCCTCCGCCTCGCTGTACGACGTGGGCTTCAACCACTTCTTCCGCGGCAAGGACGAGGGGGACGGCGGCGACCAGGTCTTCTTCCAGGGCCACGCCTCCCCCGGCATCTACGCGCGCGCTTACCTGCTCGACCGCCTCACCGAGCGCCAGTTGGACGGCTTCCGGCAGGAGAAGTCGAAGTACCCCGACGGCCTGTCCAGCTACCCGCACCCGCGCTCCATGCCGGACTTCTGGGAGTTCCCGACGGTCTCCATGGGCCTCGGCCCGCTCGGCGCGATCTACCAGGCGCGGATGAACCGGTACATGGAGGCGCGCGGCATCGCCGACACCTCCAAGTCGCACGTGTGGGCGTTCCTCGGCGACGGCGAGATGGACGAGCCGGAGTCGCTCGGCCAGCTCAGCATCGCCGCGCGCGAGGGCCTGGACAACCTGACCTTCGTGGTCAACTGCAACCTGCAGCGCCTGGACGGCCCGGTGCGCGGCAACGGGAAGATCATCCAGGAGCTGGAGTCGGTCTTCCGGGGCGCCGGCTGGAACGTGATCAAGCTGATCTGGGACCGCTCCTGGGACCCGCTGCTCGCGCAGGACCGGGACGGCGTGCTGGTCAACAGGATGAACACCACGCCGGACGGCCAGTTCCAGACGTACGCGACCGAGACCGGCGCGTACATCCGCGACCACTTCTTCGGTGACGACCACCGGCTGCGCGCGATGGTCGAGAACATGACCGACCACCAGATCCTGATGCTCGGCCGCGGCGGTCACGACCACAGGAAGATCTACGCGGCGTTCAAGGCGGCCGTGGAGCACAAGGGCCAGCCGACGGTCATCCTGGCCAAGACGGTCAAGGGGTGGACGCTGGGCCCGAACTTCGAGGGCCGCAACGCCACGCACCAGATGAAGAAGCTGACGGTCGACGACCTCAAGCGCTTCCGCGACCGGCTGCACCTGCCGATCTCCGACAAGGAGCTGGAGTCCGGCGCGCCGCCGTACTACCACCCGGGGCGCGACTCCGAGGAGATCCAGTACATGCACGACCGGCGCCAGCAGTGCGGCGGGTACGTGCCGACCCGGGTCGTCCGCTCGGAGCCGCTGGCGCTGCCGGACGACAAGGCGTACGCGACCGTGAAGAAGGGCACCGGTCAGCAGTCCATCGCCACGACCATGGCGTTCGTGCGGCTGCTGAAGGACCTCATGCGGGACAAGGAGATCGGCAAGCGGTTCGTGCTGATCGCGCCGGACGAGTACCGCACGTTCGGCATGGACTCGTTCTTCCCCAGCGCGAAGATCTACAACCCGCTCGGCCAGCAGTACGAGTCGGTGGACCGCGAGCTGCTGCTCGCCTACAAGGAGTCGCCGACCGGCCAGATGCTGCACGACGGCATCTCCGAGGCGGGCTGCACGGCCTCGCTGATCGCGGCCGGCTCCGCCTACGCCACGCACGGCGAGCCGCTGATCCCGGTGTACGTCTTCTACTCGATGTTCGGCTTCCAGCGCACCGGCGACCAGTTCTGGCAGATGGCCGACCAGCTCGCGCGCGGTTTCGTGCTGGGCGCGACCGCGGGGCGTACGACCCTGACCGGTGAGGGCCTGCAGCACGCGGACGGCCACTCGCAGCTCCTCGCCTCCACCAACCCGGCGTGCGTGGCCTACGACCCGGCGTACGCCTACGAGATCGCCCACATCGTGCAGGACGGCCTGCGCCGGATGTACGGCGGCGACGCCGAGCACCCGCACGGCGAGGACGTCTTCTACTACCTCACCGTCTACAACGAGCCCATCCGGCACCCGGCCGAGCCGGCGAACGTGGACGTCGAGGGCATCGTCAAGGGCGTGTACAAGCTCAGCGAGGGCCCCGGCGGATCGATCCCGGCGCAGATCATGGCGTCCGGTGTCGCGGTGCCGTGGGCGCTGGAGGCCCAGCGGCTCCTCGCCGACGAGTGGAACGTCAAGGCGGACGTCTGGTCGGCGACCTCGTGGAACGAGCTGCGGCGCGAGGCCGTGGCCTGCGAGGAGCACAACCTGCTGCACCCGGAGGAGGAGCAGCGGGTGCCGTACGTGACGCGGAAGCTCAGCGGCGCGGAAGGGCCGTTCGTGGCCGTGTCCGACTGGATGCGGTCGGTGCCGGACCAGATCGCGCGCTGGGTGCCGGGGACGTACCAGTCCCTCGGCGCGGACGGCTTCGGCTTCGCCGACACCCGGGGCGCGGCCCGGCGGTACTTCCACATCGACGCGCAGTCGATCGTGGTCGGGGTGCTGACCGAGCTGGCCCGGGAGGGCAAGGTCGACCGGTCCGTGCTGAAGCAGGCCATCGACCGGTACCAGCTGCTGGACGTGTCGGCGGCGGACCCGGGGGCCGCGGGCGGCGACGCGTAGCACCGCGCGGCCCGCGACAGGGCTTGGGCATGAGGGCGGCGGAGCCGGAGTCTGCGCCGCCCGCACGTCCGCCTTCCCTACGATGCGGGCATGGAGACGAACGCGGCGCAGGCCCGGTGGGAGCGGCTCACCCAACGGCCATTGCTGGCGCTGGCCGTGGCCTTCGCCGTCGCCTACGCCGTGCCCATCGTGGACGGTTCAGCCGGCCACTCGCTGACGGCCCTGTGCACGGGGGTGGAGTGGGCGGTGTGGGGCGCCTTCGCGGTGGACTACCTCATGCGGCTGGCGCTCGCTCCCCGGCGCGGGGAGTTCGTGCGCCGGCACTGGCCCGATCTGTGCGCGGTGGTGCTGCCGGTGCTGCAGCCGCTCCGGCTGCTGCGGCTGGTGTCGACGCTGCTGCTGGTGGGGCGGCGGGCGCGGATGGCTCCGCAGATCCGGCTGACGACGTACGTCGTGGGGTCGGTGATCGGGCTGCTGATGTTCGGGTCGCTGGCGGTGCTGTCGGTGGAGCGGGAGTCGCCGGACGGGAACATCCGGACGCTGGGTGACGCCGTGTGGTGGTCCTTCACGACGATGACGACGGTGGGGTACGGGGATCACGCGCCGACCACCGGGCTGGGACGGATGATCGCGGTCGGGCTGATGCTGTCCGGGATCGCGTTGCTCGGTGTGGTGACGGCGAACATCGCGGCGTGGTTCATCTCGCGGTTCGAGAAGGACGACGTGGAGGAGCGGCGGCAGACGGAGGCCATCGCCGCGCTGACGGAGGAGGTGCGGGCGCTGCGGGCGGAGGTGGCTCGGCTGGCGGCGGAGCGGGAGGGGCAGCGGCGGTGAGGGGGGCTCCGCCGGTTGGCCGGGTCGGCTTGGCTGCCGGTGCTGCTGGGCTTGGCGGGGTCTTGTTCGTTGGGTGCCGGGTGCCTCGGTGAGTGTGGGGCTTGGTTCGCCTGGTTCGCTGGTTGCCCCGTGCCTCGGTGGGCGTCGCGGGGTTTCGCTTGCCCGCGCTTGCGGGGTGCCGCTGCGCCCACCCGTGCCGCCCCTGGCGGCACGCATGCCCGCAGTGGGGGCGGGCTCGGTGCCCGTCAGCCGGTTGCGGGTGGGCGCTGACCCTGGCGGCACGCGTGCCCGCAGTGGGGGCGGGTTCGATGCCCGTCAGCCGGTTGCGGGTGGGCGCTGACCCTGGCGGCACGCATGCCCGCAGTTGAGGGCGGGCCCGGCGCCCGTCAGCCGGATGTGGGTCGGCGCCGGTCTTGACGGCATGTGTGTACCCAGCTGCGTGGCCGGGGACGGCGACGCCCGCAGCTTTGGGGCTGCGGGCGTTCGGGGTGGGGCCGGGTCAGAGAAGGCCGTGGCCCCAAGTGGCCGCGCCTGCCAGGGCGATGAGGGACAGCAGGGTGTCGATCGCGCCCAGGACCAGGGCGACCACGGCCGGGATGTTGCGGTCGGTGGACCATTTGCGGCCCATGGACTGCCAGCCGCAGAACATCGCCACCGGGCCGAGGATGATGCCCAGTGCGAAGAATCCGGCGACCGCGCAGACGGTTCCGATGATCCCGAGCGTCGCGCGGTCCGGCCCGGTCCGCTGCCACGAACGGCCGCGTGACCGGGGGTACCCGCGCGTTCCGTGCCCGAAGCCAGCCATCATCAACTCCCTGGTCATCCTGGACAGTTCGGCCTCATCGGGCGGGTACCCCGGTTTTCCTCGGGCAGACCTGCGCGCGCTGCCCCCTCCAGCAGCGCGCGCCGCGGCCCGGCGGTCCCCGCATGCCCTGCGGAGGACCTGACCCACTGTGACCTGCGGCGCGCGCCGGGAGCGAGGGATCTTGAGCGGAGTCACCCTGATGAGCGAACCCCGCCGGAAGCAGGCATGGAACGGGACGTCAGATGTGACCGACTCCCGCGCCCGCCTCCGCGTTCTCGCCCCGCTTGGTGAGCAGCGCGACGAGCACCGCGAACGCCGCCACGCCGGCCGCGACCAGGGAGGCGAGGCTCATGCCGGAGATGAAGGTGTCGTGGGCGACGCCGCTGATCTTCGCGACGAGAGCCTCCGGCATGCCCTTGGCCACCGGCGGCACGCCCACCTGGACCGCCTCGGAGGCCTGGTCCAGCTGCTCCGGGGTCAGCTTCGGCAGCCCCGCGTCGGCCCAGTTGCCCGGCAGTTCGCTGTCGACCCGGGAGGCCATCACGGCGCCCAGCACAGCCGTGCCGAGGCTGCCGCCGATCTGCATGGCGGCCTGCTGCAGACCGCCCGCCACACCGGACAGCTCCATGGGCGCGTTGCCCACGATCACCTCGGTGGCGCCGACCATGACCGGCGCGAGGCCGAAGCCCAGCAGGGCGAACCAGACCGACATCAGGCCGCTGCCGGTGTCGGCCTTCAGCGTCGACATGCCGTACATGGCGATGGCGGTGGCCGCCATGCCGCCGGCCAGCGGGATGCGCGGGCCGAGCTTGGTGATGGCGGCGCCCGCGAGCGGGGAGCCGACGATCATCATGCCGGTCAGCGGGAGCAGGTGCAGGCCCGCGTCGATGGGGCTCATGCCGTGGACGTTCTGGAGGTAGAACGTCACGAAGAACAGACCGCCCATGAAGGCGATCGCCATCAGGACCATCAGGACGACACCCGCGGACAGCGGGACCGAGCGGAACATGCCCAGCGGGATCAGCGGCTCGGCGACCCGCGTCTCCCAGACCGCGAACAGGACGAACAGCAGCGCCGAGGCGCCGATGAAGCCCCACGTCTTGACGTCGCCCCAGCCCCAGGTCGGCGCCTTGATGAGCGCCCAGACCAGGCAGAACATCGCGCCGGACAGCAGCGCGATGCCCGGCAGGTCGAAGGAGCGCGGCGCGTTCTTGGCGCG
This sequence comes from Streptomyces sp. NPDC003720, assembly GCF_042875075.1. NCBI lineage: Bacteria > Bacillati > Actinomycetota > Actinomycetes > Kitasatosporales > Streptomycetaceae > Streptomyces > Streptomyces sp. NPDC003720. The sequence continues at coordinate 562,500 of NZ_JBIANZ010000003.1, read as the reverse complement.
GTGGTCCAGCAGGATCAGCAGGCCCAGCAGCAGCGCGAGGACGCCGACCGGCACGTTGATGAAGAACACGGACTGCCAGTTGACGTGCTCGACGAGGACGCCGCCGAGGATCGGGCCGCCCGCGGTGGAGGCGCCGATGACCATGCCCCAGATGCCGATCGCCATGTTCAGCTTCTCGGCCGGGAAGGTGGCGCGCAGCAGGCCGAGCGCGGCCGGCATCAGCAGCGCGCCGAAGAGGCCCTGGAAGACGCGGAAGGTGACGACCGCGGCGATGCTGTGCGACAGGCCGATGGCGCCCGAGGCGGCGGCGAAGCCGGTGACGCCGATCAGGAAGGTCTGCCGGTGGCCGAAGCGGTCACCCAGCTTGCCCGCGGTGATCAGGGAGACCGCGAGGGCGAGGAAGTAGCCGTTGGTGATCCACTGGACGTCGGCGAAGCTCGCGCCGAGGTCCTTCTGGATGGCCGGGTTGGCGATGGCCACGATGGTGCCGTCGAGGGCCACCATCATGACGCCTACGGCGACGGTGATGAGGGTGAGCCATGGGTGGCCGCGCAGCCCCGCGGCCGGGGCCGGCCCCGACGGGTCGGCCGATGCCCGGTCCCCCGGCCCCGTCGTGTCGATGGTGGTCTGACTAGTCATACCTTCGAGGCTAGTGTCAGTCACTGACAATTGACAAACCAATTCACCTGTCGGTAACTGACACGACACCAGCGCATAGCCTGAGCTGGAAGGACATCGCACGGGAGAGGGCCCATGGAGACGCTGCGCGACCGCAAGAAGCGGCGTACTCGGGAGGCGCTGCTGCGGGCCGCTCTCGAACTGTTCACCACGCAGGGTTACGAGCACACCACCGTCGACGAGATAGCGGAGGCAGTCGACGTCTCGCAGCGCACCTTCTTCCGATACTTCGCCGGCAAGGAGGAGGTGGCCTTCGCCGTCCAGGAGATGACGGAGGCGCTCTTCGTGGCGGCCGTACGGGCGAGGCCGGCGCACGAGGCGCCGATGGAGGCGCTGCGGCAGGCGGTCCTGGAGGGCTGGGAGGCGATACGGGAGACCGTCGACTCGGTCGTCCCGGTGGAGCTGTACCTGCGGATGTACCGGACGATCGAGTCGACGCCCGCGCTGCTCGCCGCCCATCTGCGGCGCTCCGTGGCCACCGAGGAGACGATCGCGCGGCTGCTCGCCGAGCGGGAGGGCGTCGACGTGGACGCCGACCCGCGGCCGCGGCTGGCGGTGGCCGTGTTCGGCGGGGTGATGAGGGTCACCGAACGGCAGTGGTGCACGGGCGACGACTTCAGCCTGGAGGCGATACGGCGTCTGACCGCGTCGTACCTGGACCAGTTGGGCTCGGCGCTCACCGGTAACTGGCGTACGGGCTGAGGACGTCTCGGGAGCGTTCGACGGTTACCGAAACGTGATACCCATCACTCGGTTACCCCGAGACCCTCCCGTTCTCCTAGTGTGTCCTCCCAGTGACTTCCTTCGACACCTCCCCGCCTCTCAACCTCTGGCGCGCCCTGCTGGCGCTGTCCGTGGTGTTCGTGATGCTCGCGACCACCGGCTGGACGGCCATGCGCACCCACCGGGAGCCGACCGCGCTGCAGCACTCACTGGAGAAGTGGGAGCACGGCACGCTGCGCGGGGCGCACCTGCCGGACCCCGATGCGGCTCCCGCGCGCCTCGCCCGGTTCTTCGCCTCGCTCACCCCGCACGAGCGCGGCCGGCTGGCCCACCGCTACCCCCTGGCGGTCGGCAACATGAACGGCGCCCCCGCCGCGCTGCGCTACCGCGCGAACCGCATCGCGCTGGGCCAGGCGCGTGCGGTGGAGCGCGAGCGCATGCGCGACAACCGGATCAGCAGGGCGGGACAGCAGGACGCGGGCCAGCGGATGGAGCGCTACGAGGCGCTGATGCGTCCCGGCCGGCACATCCTCGCCTTCGACCCCGCCGGCTCGGGCCGGGTCGCGGAGGTGTTCGGCAGCCTGACCAAGGCCGACCGGATCTCGGTCGTCGTCCCCGGCGTCGACACCGACCTGCTCACCTTCCAGCGGACGTACCGCAAGTACAGCGCGCCGGTCGGGATGGCCAAGGCGCTGTACGCGGCCGAGCGGGAGGAGAGCCCGGCGACGCGCACGGCCGTGATCGCGTGGGCCGACTACACCGCACCGGACGGGCTCGGTGTGGACGCCGCCACCGGGCTGCGCGCCGAGGAGGGCGCCGTCCGTCTGAACGCGCTGCTGCGCGGCCTGCCCGGCCGGGCGCCGGTGTCGATGTTCTGCCACAGCTACGGCTCGGTGGTCTGCGGGGTGGCCGCGCACGCCATGCCGGCCCGGGTGGCCGACCTGGCGGTGGCGGCGAGCCCCGGCATGCGCGCCGGGAGCGCCTCCCGCCTCGGCACCTCGGCCCGGGTGTGGGCGATGCGGGACGCCAGCGACTGGGTGCAGGACGTGCCGTACCTGGAGCTCGGCGGGCTGGGCCACGGCGCCGACCCGGTGTCCTCGGCGTTCGGCGCGCGGGTCCTCGCGGCCCGGGACGCGCAGGGCCACAGCGGCTACTTCCAGCCGGGCACGGACAGCCTGCGCAACCTCGCGCACGTCGGCGTCGGCGCGTACGACGCGGTGACGTGCGCACGCGAAGACGATGCCTGCAGGGCGGGTCTGCCCCGCACGACGACGGCCGGACGCGCGTAGAAACAGCAGGAAGTGCGGTCTGCGCGGGTGGCGACGGAGGAGCACGTGCCGCATACGATGAGCCGCATGGGTGACGTACTGGCGGGTTTTCATGCCGTATGGGAGTTCGAGTCCGACTCCGTGCTCATCCGTTACGAACGGGGGATCCGGACACCCAGACTGTTCCAGGCGCTGGGCGAGCGGCGCGTTCCGCTGGCCGCGGTCGAGGAGGTGACCCTCACCCCCGGCAAGCGCGGCTCCGTCGTACTGCGGCTGCGGCCGCGCCCCGGCGCCGATCCGCTGATGGACGCGGCGGCCGGGCAACTGCGGGAGGGCTCCGACCCCTACCGGCTGGTGCTGCCGGCCGAGCGGGCGACCCTCGCCGAGTACTACGCCGACGAACTGAAGCCGCTGCTGGCCGGGAACGGGCCGGAACCCGCCGAGCGCTGGCTGGTGGCCGCCCCCGAGGCCCCGCTGCAGTTCAAGGCGTACGACGGCAAGGCGACCTTCGACGGGACCACCGTGCGGTTCCGCTGGTCCTGGACGGGTGCGTCCTCGGCGAAGTGGAAGGCAGGGGACCAGAGTTGGCCGGTCTCCAGCCTCAGCGCGGTGGAGTGGCGCTCGCCGGAGGTCTTCGAGGGGCATCTGCGCCTGGTACCCCGCGAGGGCGGTTCCACCCGTCCCGCGCAGCCCGACCAGGATCCGGCGGCCGTCGTCTTCGGTCTCGGGTACGGACCGGTGCACGAGTCCCTGCCGTTCGCCGCCGCCGTTCTCGCGGCGCTGCGGACCCGCGGACCGGTGCCGGTGGCGCCGGTGCCGGCCCGGCGGGACCCGGCCGACATCGCCGAGCGCATCCGGCATCTCGGCGAACTGCACAGCGCCGGGCTGGTCACCGACGAGGAGTTCACCTCGAAGAAGGCCGAGTTGCTGGCCGAGCTGTAGCGGTCCCGCGCGGGCGGGGACTCAGCGCTCGGTGGCGTAGAAGCTGATCTTGCGGTCCAGGACCGCCAGGGTGTCGTGGAGTTCCGCGATCCGGGCCAGCACGTCCCGGCGGGTCGACTCGAGCAGTTCCTGGCGTTCGGCGTAGGTACTCTCGCCCTCCCGCACCAGCTCCGCGTAGCGGACCATGTCGGCCACCGGCATGCCGGTCAGCCGGAGCTTGTTCACGAACTCCAGCCAGTCCAGGTCCCGGTTGCTGTAGCGGCGCTGGCCGGTGTGCGAGCGGTCGACGTGCGGCATCAGGCCGATCCGCTCGTACCAGCGCAGCGTGTGCGCGGTCAGACCGGTGAAGGCGACGACCTCGCTGATCGTGTAGTGGTCCTCGCCCTCGGGGCGGGGGTGGCGCCGGGGCGGGGCGGCGCAGATGTCGGCGGGGGTTGCCCGCCCGGCGGCCGCCGGCGTGGTCTGCATCACCGTCATGCCCCCAACGCTATGGCCTTGGAGTGCACTCAAGGCAAGCGGCTCCGGTGAGAAAGGGGTGTGGGGAAAACGGCGCGACGGGCCGGGGGTGCGGTGGCTAGCGTGCGCGGCATGAGTCTCGTACGCCGGGCCGAGCCCGAGGACGCAGCGGAAGTGCTGCGGCTGCGCCAGGTCATGATCGACTCGATGGCCCACGCCGACCGGTCCACCGACTGGCACGCCGAGTCCCTGCCCGTGCTGCGGGCGAGGCTCGCGGAGCCGGAGGGGGAATTCGCGGCCTTCGTCGTGGACCATCCGGAGCGGCCGGGGGCGCTGGCCGCGCTGGTGGCGGGCACGCTGGACTACCGGATCGGCCGGGCGGCCAACCCGCTCGGCACCGTCGGGTACGTCTTCAGCGTCGCCACCGACCCGGACGCCCGCCGACGCGGCTTCGCGCGCGCGTGCATGGACGCGCTCCTCGGCTGGTTCCGTGAGCGCGGCGCCGACCGGGTGCAGCTCACCACGTCCTCGGCGGGCGCGCCGCTGTACGCCTCGCTCGGCTTCCGGCCCAAGCCCGACCCGTTGCTGGAGCTGTGGCTCTGAGCGCATAGGCTCGGCCCCATGTCGTTGAACAGCCTGGCGTCGATCGAGAACTGGCCGGTTCCCGCCGCCGCGGCGGGCGTGGTCCGCGCGGACGGCACGGTCGTGGGCACCCACGGCCCGGCCGGGCAGCGGTTCCCCCTCGCCTCGGTCACCAAGCCGCTGGCGGCCTACGCCGTGCTCGTCGCCTACGAGGAGGGCGCGATCGAGCTGGACGAGCCGGCCGGCCCGCCCGGCGCCACGGTCCGCCATCTGCTCGCGCACACCTCCGGGCTGGCCTTCGACGAGCACCGGGTGACGGCTCCGCCCGGGGAGCGGCGGCTCTACTCCAACGCGGGGTTCGAGCAGCTCGGCGACCATGTCGCCGAGGCGACGGAGATCCCGTTCGCCGAGTACCTGCGGCAGGCGGTGCTGGAGCCGCTGGGGATGACGTCGACGGCTCTGGACGGCTCCCCGGCGAAGGACGGCGTGTCCACGGTCGCGGACCTGCTGCGGTTCGCCGCCGAGATCCAGGCGCCGCGACTGCTGGACCCGCGCACCGTCGCCGAGGCGATGACGGTGCAGTACCCGGGCACGAAGGGCGTGCTGCCCGGCTACGGTCACCAGAACCCCAACGACTGGGGGCTCGGCTTCGAGATCCGGGACTCCAAGTCGCCGCACTGGACGGGTGGTTCCTCGTCCCCTCGGACCTTCGGGCACTTCGGGCAGTCCGGTACGTTCCTGTGGATCGACCCGGACGCGGAGGCGGCCTGCGTGGCCCTCACCGACCGCGCCTTCGGGCCCTGGGCCGCGGAGGTCTGGCCGGTGTTCACGGACGCGGTGCTGGCGGACCTGCGGGGCTGAGATCCGCCGGAGCCGGCCGGGGGCGTTCCGCATGCCCTCGACCGGCGGCGGTCAGGGCATCTCCCACAGCAGCAGTTCCGCCGCCGTGGTCGCGACGGCGTCCAGTTCCCCGGCGTCGGTGATCCGGGCCGAGTCGCCCGCGCCCAGCCCTTCCTCCGCCAGCGTGATCTCGCCCCGGACCACGTGGACGTACACCCGGGGCGCGTCCGGGACCGCCGTCCGCTCCCCCGCCTTCAGGCGGCGGACGTGGAGCATCGCGCCGGCGGCCGGGAGGGCGTACGGGGTGGAGTCGGCGATGCCGCGGACGACGTCGTAGGACGGGTCGCCGCCCGGCTCCAGCGGGGCCAGCCACATCTGGAGGAAGGTCAGCGGCAGCGGGCCGTCGTTGCGTTCCACGTGCCGGACGCCCGCCGCGGCGGCGAGGTGCTGGACGTCGCCGGGGCGTACCTTCGTCTCATGGCCCGTGGAGTCACGGTGGGTCAGTTCGCCCTCGACCACCCACGTCACGATCTCGGTGTGGCTGTGCGGGTGCTCGTCGAAGCCGGTGCCGGGGGCGAGCCGCTCCTCGTTGCAGGCGATCACCGCGCCGAAGCGCAGGTTGTCCGGGTCGTAGTGCGGGCCGAAGGAGAAGGCGTGGCGGGTGGCGATCCCGGCCCCCTCGTCCCCTCCGCGGTAGCGCTCGGCGGCGCGCCGTACGTCCATCACAGGCACCACCGTAGACCGCGCGCGGCACCCCGCCGACGCATGGTCCCGTCCCGATAAGGCAGTCTTGTCCCCGTGCCCGAACCCGTAACCCGCAGCGGCGGACCCGCAGCGCACGCCGTCCACCCGCACTCCGCGACCCTGAAACGGCTGGAGAAGTCCTCCGGGAATCTCGCCGCGCAGGCCATCGCGCGCATGGACGAGACCCTGCCGTGGTACCGGGCCATGCCGCCGGAGAACCGTTCCTGGATCGGGCTCGTGGCACAGGCGGGCATCGCCGCGTTCACCGAGTGGTTCCGGCACCCGGACGCGCCGCAGGCCATCTCCACGGACGTCTTCGGGACCGCGCCCCGCGAGCTGACCCGGGCCATCACGCTGCGGCAGACCGTGGAGATGGTGCGGACCACCATCGAGGTGATGGAGTCCGCCATCGACGAGGTGGCGGCCCCCGGGGACGAGAGCGTGCTGCGCGAGGCGCTGCTCGTCTACGCCCGCGAGATCGCGTTCGCCACCGCCCAGGTGTACGCCCAGGCCGCCGAGGCACGCGGTGCCTGGGACGCGCGGCTGGAGTCGCTGGTGGTCAACGCCGTGCTCAGCGGCGAGGCCGACGAGGGCGCCGTCAGCCGGGCCGCCGCGCTCGGCTGGAACTCCCCCGACCACGTGTGCGTCGTGCTCGGCACCGCGCCCGACGGGGACAGCGAGCTGACCGTCGAGGCCATACGGCGCGCCGCCCGCCACGCCAAGCTGCAGGTGCTCACGGGCGTGCTCGGGGACCGGCTCGTGGTGATCGCCGGCGGCAGCCCCAATCCGCTCGGCGTGGCCAAGTCGCTGATCGGGCCGTACGCCGCCGGGCCGGTCGTCGCCGGGCCCGTCGTGCCCGACCTGCTGGCCGCCACCCGGTCCGCGCAGGCCGCGGCGGCGGGGCTGAAGGCGTGTTTCGCCTGGCAGGACGCGCCGCGGCCGGTCCTGGCGGACGATCTTCTGCCGGAGCGCGCCATCGCCGGCGATCCGGGCGCGCGCGAGCAGCTGGTGGAGGAGATCTACAGACCACTGGAGGAAGCGGGCTCGGCACTGCTGGAGACCCTGAGTGTCTACCTGGAGCAGGCGAGCAGCCTGGAGGGCGCGGCCAGGATGCTGTTCGTTCACCCGAACACCGTGCGCTACCGGCTCCGACGTGTGACAGACGTCACCGGATGGTCGCCCTCGGATGTACGATCCGCGTTCACGCTGCGGATCGCCCTGATCCTGGGGCGTCTGGCCGACGGTGAACCCCAGGCCTAGGGTTTTGTGGGGGGCCCACAAAACCCCTACGTGTTCTTCGTCCCTGTCCCCACGGGCGGCTTCGGCCGTCGACAAGAGAGAGTGTGAGAGTGCTCGTACTCGTCGCTCCCGGCCAGGGCGCCCAGACGCCCGGCTTCCTGACTCCCTGGCTCGAACTCCCCGGTGCCGCGGACCGCGTCGCCGCGTGGTCGGACGCCATCGGCCTCGACCTGGTCCACTACGGCACCCAGGCCGACGCGGACGCCATCCGCGACACCGCGGTGGCGCAGCCGCTGCTGGTCGCCGCCGGGCTCCTGTCCGCCATGGCACTGGGTGACACGGCGGAGATCGCGCCCGGCGCGGTCGCCGGCCACAGCGTGGGCGAGATCACCGCCGCCGCCTTCGCGGGCGTCCTGGACGACACCGCGGCGCTCGGCCTCGTCCGCCGCCGCGGACTGGCGATGGCCGAGGCCGCCGCGATCACCGAGACCGGCATGTCGGCGCTGCTCGGCGGCGACCCCGAGACCTCCGTCGCGCATCTGGAGAAGCTGGGCCTGACCCCGGCGAACATCAACGGCGCGGGCCAGATCGTCGCCGCCGGCACGCTGGAGCAGCTCGCCGCGCTGGCCGAGGACAAGCCCGAGGGAGTCCGCAAGGTCGTCCCGCTGAAGGTGGCTGGCGCCTTCCACACGCGTCACATGGCCCCCGCCGTGGAGGCGCTGGCCGAGGCCGCGGCGCGGCTGGCGCCCGCCGACCCGAAGGTCCCCTACGTCTCCAACAAGGACGGCCGCCAGGTCGCCTCCGGCGCCGAGGTGCTGGACCGGCTGGTCGGCCAGGTCGCCAACCCGGTGCGCTGGGACCTGTGCATGGAGACGTTCAAGGAGCTGGGCGCCACCGCGCTCATCGAGGTGTGCCCCGGCGGCACGCTGACCGGTCTCGCCAAGCGCGCGCTGCCCGGCGTGCGCACGCTCGCCCTGAAGACCCCCGACGACCTCGACGCGGCCCGCACGCTCATCGCCGAGACTGCGACACCTGCCGCTGACGCGGCGAGCGCCTGACAAGGAGCCCAAGACCCATGTCGAAGATCAAGCCCAGCAAGGGCGCCCCGTACGCGCGCATCCTCGGCGTCGGCGGTTACCGGCCGACCCGTGTGGTGCCGAACGAGGTGATCCTGGAGAGGATCGACTCGTCCGACGAGTGGATCCGTTCGCGCTCCGGCATCGAGACCCGGCACTGGGCGGGCCCGGACGAGACGGTCGCCGCGATGTCCGTCGAGGCGGCCGGCAAGGCGATCGCCGACTCCGGCATCGACGCCGAGCAGATCGGCGCCGTGGTGGTCTCGACCGTCTCGCACTTCAGCCAGACCCCGGCCGTCGCCACCGAGATCGCCGACAAGCTGGGCACGAACAAGGCCGCCGCCTTCGACATCTCGGCCGGCTGCGCGGGCTTCGGCTACGGCCTGACCCTCGCCAAGGGCATGGTGGTGGAGGGTTCCGCCGAGTACGTGCTCGTCATCGGCGTGGAGCGGCTCAGCGACCTCACCGACCTGGAGGACCGCGCCACGGCCTTCCTGTTCGGCGACGGCGCCGGCGCGGTCGTCGTCGGCCCCTCGCAGGAGCCGGCCATCGGCCCGACCGTGTGGGGCTCCGAGGGCGACAAGGCCGGCACCATCAAGCAGACGGTCTCCTGGGACCGCTTCCGGGTCGGCGACCTCGCCGAGCTGCCCCTCGACAGGGAGGGCAACGTCAAGTTCCCTGCGATCACGCAGGAGGGCCAGGCGGTGTTCCGCTGGGCCGTGTTCGAGATGGCGAAGGTCGCCCAGCAGGCGCTGGACGCGGCCGGAATCAGCCCGGACGACCTGGACGTCTTCATTCCGCACCAGGCCAACGTGCGGATCATCGACTCGATGGTGAAGACGCTGAAGCTGCCGGAGCACGTCACGGTCGCCCGTGACATCCGCACCACCGGCAACACCTCGGCCGCCTCGATCCCGCTCGCGATGGAGCGGCTCCTGGCCACCGGGGAGGCGAAGAGCGGCGACACCGCGCTCGTCATCGGATTCGGGGCGGGTCTCGTCTACGCCGCCACTGTCGTTACCCTCCCCTAGGCACTCCGTGCCGGATCTTGCTTCCGGCGCGGTGCACAACTGCCACAAACCGTCTGGATTATCGAAGAAGGAGCGCCTGACATGGCCGCCACTCAGGAAGAGATCGTCGCCGGTCTCGCCGAGATCGTGAACGAGATCGCCGGGATCCCCACCGAGGACGTCCAGCTGGACAAGTCCTTCACCGACGACCTGGACGTCGACTCGCTGTCCATGGTCGAGGTCGTCGTCGCCGCCGAGGAGCGCTTCGACGTGAAGATCCCGGACGAGGACGTCAAGAACCTCAAGACCGTCGGTGACGCCACCGACTACATCCTCAAGCACCAGGCCTGAGTCACCCCTTAGGCCGTCAGGCTGCTAGGCCCCGCCACCCGGCGGTGGCGCCGTAGAATCCCGTTTTCCGTTGGAGAAAGAATTCCCGTGAGCCCGACCAATCGCACCGTGGTCGTCACCGGTATCGGCGCAACCACACCGCTGGGTGGCGACGCAGCCTCGTTCTGGGAGGCCCTGGTCGCCGGCAAGTCCGGTGTCGGCCCGCTCGAGCAGGAGTGGGCGGCCGAGCTGCCGGTCCGCATCGCCGCGCAGATCGCCGTGGAGCCCGGCGAGATCATCCCCCGCCCGCAGGCCCGCAAGCTGGACCGGTCCGCGCAGTTCGCGCTGATCGCCGCTCAGGAGGCCTGGAAGGACGCCGGTTTCACCGCCAAGGCCGGTGAGGACGCGTCCGTCAACCCCGACCGTCTCGGTGCGGTCATCGCCTCCGGCATCGGCGGCGTGACGACCCTCCTGGACCAGTACGACGTGCTCAAGGAGAAGGGCGTACGCCGCGTCTCCCCGCACACCGTGCCGATGCTGATGCCCAACTCCCCGGCGGCCAACGTCGGCATCGAGCTGGGCGCCCGCGCCGGTGTGCACACCCCCGTGTCGGCCTGCGCCTCCGGCGCGGAGGCCATCGGGTACGCGATCGAGATGATCCGCACCGGGCGTGCGGACGTGGTCGTGGCCGGTGGCACCGAGGCCGCCATCCACCCGCTCCCCATCGCCGCCTTCGGCAACATGATGGCGATGTCCAAGAACAACGACGACCCCGAGGGCGCCTCGCGTCCCTACGACTCGGGCCGTGACGGCTTCGTGCTCGGCGAGGGCGCCGGTGTGGTCATCCTGGAGTCCGAGGAGCACGCGAAGGCCCGCGGCGCCCGGATCTACGTCGAGGCGGTCGGGCAGGGCATCTCCGCCGACAGCCACCACATCACGCAGCCGGAGCCGTCCGGCAACGGCATCGCGCAGGCGCTGCAGAACCTGCTCGACAACACGGACCTGAAGCCGGCCGAGATCGTGCACGTGAACGCGCACGCCACGTCGACGCCGCAGGGCGACGTCGCCGAGATCAAGGCGCTGCGCAAGGTGTTCGGCGACGACGTCGACCACATGGCCATCTCCGCCACCAAGTCGATGACGGGTCACCTGCTCGGCGGCGCGGGCGGCATCGAGACCGTGGCGTCGATCCTGGCGCTGGTGAACCGCACGGCTCCGCCGACCATCAACGTGTCGAACCTCGACCCCGAGGTCGACGCGGACGTGGTGACCGGTGAGGCCCGCGAGCTGCCCGAGGGGCGGATCGCCGTGCTGAACGACTCGTTCGGCTTCGGCGGGCACAACGTGGTCCTGGCCTTCCGGACCGTCTGAGAACACATGTGAGGAGCCCCCACCGGCCGGTGGGGGCTCCTTCGTGCGTGTGCGGGTCCCGCAGGGGCTCAGACCACCTGGTGCAGCCAGCGCACCGGCGCTCCCTCGCCCGCGTAGCGGAACGGCTCGAGTTCGTCGTCCCAGGGCTTGCCGAGGAGCTTGGCGATCTCCGCCTCCAGGTCGGTCTCCTCGCGCTGGGAACGCGTCAGCGCCGCGCGCAGCCGGTCCTCGGGGATGAGGATGTCGCCGTGTATGCCGGTGACCGCGTGGAAGATGCCGAGGTCGGGGGTGCAGCTGTAGCGCTCGCCCTCCGCGGTGGCGCAGGGCTCGGCGGTGACCTCGAAGCGCAGCAGGTGCCAGCCGCGCAGGGCGGAGGCCAGCTTGGAGGCGGTGCCGGCCTCGCCCTGCCAGGAGAACTCCGAGCGCCAGGTGCCGGGGGCCGCGGGCTGCCGGATCCAGTCGAGGCTGACGCGCGTGCCGAGCACCCCGGCGACGGCCCACTCGACGTGCGGGCACAGCGCGCGCGGCGCGGAGTGCACGTACAGAACTCCACGTGTCGTCACCGGAACCTCCGGGCAGAGCGGGACATCTTGCGGACTGGCGGGGCGGCCCAGGCGCGATGGCCGCGTTGATGGCGAGGCTACCCTGCGGCGGGGCAAGGAGTGTGACGTACCGTCGGTCCCGGTGCCAGGAAACCCGTGCCATTCACCCAGGGGGACGCTTGTACGGGGGTGCGGCGTTCCCGGGTCCCCGGTTCGGGAACCTTCGCGCGTTGTCATGGGAGGGAGCACCGCACCGTCGAGCGAGGGGAGCAGCCACATGCGCGAGCGAGGCCACCGGGCGCGGGTCGCCGTCGCCGTGATGACGGCGGCCGTCCTGGCCCTGACGGGGTGTGACGCCTTCGGCGGTGGCGGGGCCGAGGGCAAGAAGGCCCCGGGCACGCCGTCCGCCCGGCCCTCGGCCCGGCCGGCGCCTGTGTGGGACCGCAGCCCGGACTCGATCGCCGCGGTCGGCGACTCCATCACCCGGGGCTTCGACGCGTGCACGGTGCTCTCCGACTGCCCTGAGGTGTCGTGGGCGACGGGCAGTGACGCGGCGGTCGACAGCCTGGCGGTGCGGCTGCTGGGAGCGCGGGGCGCGGCGGAGCGCAGCCGCAACTACGCGGTGACGGGCGCCCGGATGTCCGACCTGCCGGGGCAGATGGCCGGCGCGATCGCCGGGCGGCCCCAGCTGGTGACGGTGATGATCGGCGCGAACGACGCCTGCCGCGCGTCGGTGTCGGCGATGACCCCGGTGGCGGACTTCCGGGCGGACTTCGAGGCGTCGCTGGCCAGGCTGCGGACGGCGCTGCCCCGGACGCAGGTGTACGTGGCGAGCGTGCCGAACCTGCTGCGGCTGTGGGTACAGGGCCGGACGAACCCGCTGGGCAAGCAGGTGTGGCGGCTGGGCATCTGCCCGTCGATGCTGGCCGAGCCCGACGACCTGTCCGGCGCGGCCACGCGGCGCCGGGAGAAGGTGCAGCAGCGGGTGGAGGACTACAACGCGACGCTGCGGGCCGTGTGCGCCAAGGACCGCCGCTGCCGCTTCGACGACGGCGCGGTGTTCGACTTCCGCTTCGGCACCGACCAGCTCAGCCGCTGGGACTGGTTCCATCCGAGCCGCGACGGCCAGGCGCGGCTTGCGGAGATCGCGTACCGCACTGTCACCGCGCGGAGACCCTGACTAGGGTTTCCCACATGAGCGAACTTTTCTGCACACTTCCCGACGGCTCACCGGTGCACCGCTGGACGCTGGAGCGCGCCGGGGTACGGGTGCGGGTGCTGTCGTACGGCGGGATCGTGCAGTCGGTCGAGGTTCCGGACCGGGACGGGCGTACGGCCGACGTGGTGCTGGGATTCCCCGGGGTCGAGGGCTATCTGGAGCATCCGGAGCCCTATCTCGGCGCTCTGGTCGGGCGGTACGCCAACCGGATCGCGGGCGGGCGCTTCGCGCTGGACGGCCGGGCGTACGCGCTGCCGGTGAACGACGGGCCGAACTGTCTGCACGGCGGGGAGCGCGGGTTCGACAAGCGGGTGTGGGAGGCGGAGCCGGCCGGGGACGGCGTCCGGCTGCGCCGGGTGAGCCCGGACGGCGAGGAGGGCTTCCCGGGCCGTCTGGAGGTGTCCGTGACGTACACGCTGGACGGCTCCGGGGCGCTGCGGATCGCCTACGAGGCCGTGACGGACGCGCCGACCGTCCTCAACCTCACCAACCACGCGTACTGGAACCTCGGCGGCTCCGGTCCCACGGGCGGGCACGAACTGCGGCTCGCCGCCTCCCGGTACACCCCGGTGGACGCGGACCTGATCCCCACCGGTGAGCTGCGGGACGTCTCCGGCTCCCGCTTCGACTTCCGCGCGGCCCGTGAGGTCGGTTCCGGCTACGACCACAACTTCGTGCTGGACAAGGGCGTGACGGAGGCCGCCGAGGAGGTGGCCGAGCTGTACGACCCGGGGTCCGGGCGGGTGCTCACCGTGGCCACGACCGAGCCGGGGCTGCAGTTCTACACCGCCGACCACCTGGCCGCGCCCTTCGCGCCCGGCGAGGGGGTCGCCCTGGAGACCCAGCACTTCCCCGACTCCCCAAACCGCCCGGAGTTCCCGGGGACCGTGCTGCGGCCGGGCGAGGTGTTCCGGTCCGAGACGGTGTACGGCTTCTCGGCGCGCTGATACGGGGGACGAGCCCCGGTCCGGAGGTCAGGTTTCCGGGCCGGGGCTGCCCACGGGGGACTTGTCCCGGTCCCGACGTTAATCCTCCCGGCCCCTGCGGGGCGCACGATGACCGCCCTCGGAGCGATCCCGTACGAACCCTTCACAAACGGCCAGGCCTCCGCCGCGTCACGCCTCCCGGGCCTGGGCCAGGCATTTGCTCGCCACGCACACCAGGGCGAGGACGGCCGCCCAGGCGTGGGCCCCGGCGGCGTACAGCGCGGCCGCCCCCGCGCCGAACCAGAACAGTTCGAAGACGAGGCGGGCCGTGCCGTGGAGCTTGAACCGCGCCCTCGGTGACGCGAAGAGCCCCCACGACTCGGCGAGCAGCCCCGTCCCGCAGATGCCGAAGAGGAGGCCGGCCGTGCCGCCGTAGGTGATCCCCGAGTACAGAACGGCGCCGAGGACCGCCAGTTCGAGGAGGAAGAGCACGACGAGATTCACGGCCTTCGCTGTCTTCACGCCCGGCAGTATGGCCCGGCGACCCGCGCGGCGACAGGCCGAGCGGGGTTCAGGAAGAGATCGGTTCGGTGGTCTCGGCGGGGGCGGGGTCGGCGCTCTCCTCGTCCAGGAGGTCCCGGGCGAGGAGGGTGGCGCCGGCCACCGCGCCCGGCATGAGGAAGACCGCGACGACCGGGAGCAGGAAGGCCAGGCCGAGCGGGGTGCCGAACCCCCAGACCAGGGTCTTGCGGGAGCGGAGCAGGGCGAGGCGGGCGCGCAGTTCGACGCCGCGGCGCTGGAGGGCGATGGCGGTCAGTTCCTCGGTGAGGAAGAACCCGGTGACGAAGAAGCCGATGACCGGGACGACCGTCTGGCCGACGACGGGCAGGAAGCCGGCGGCGAAGAGCAGCACGCCCCACAGCAGGGCCCGGACGAGGATCCGGAGGCTGTCCCGGGCGGATGTCCACAGCTCGCGCCAGAGCGGCAGGCCCGACTCGGGCGCCGTGCCGTCGGGCGAGACGTCCTCGTCGACCTTCTCCGAGAGGCTGTCGTAGAAGGGCTGGCCGATCAGCAGGGTGAGGGCCGTGAAGGTGAGGACGGCCAGCAGCAGGCCCAGGGCGAACAGGACGACCGTCAGAAGGCCGCGGAAGAGGCCCTGCCAGGGGCTCGCCCAGTCGTCGGCGAACGGGGTGGCCCAGCCGACCGCGTCCTGGCCCCATACGGCGAGCACGACCAGCGCCGCCGCGTAGAGGACCAGCGTGATCAGACCCGGCAGCAGGCCGAAGCCGAACTGGCGGCCGTGCCGGGCGACCCAGCGCTGGCCCGCCACGAGATAACCGAAACCCACCCCGAGATCGCGCATGGCGAAGACTTTACTGGGACTCAGGCGTCCAGCATCCGCCGCAGCAGGTCCCGCAGGGACCGCCGCTCCTCGGCGGAGAGCCCGGCGAGGGGCTCACGGGCGAAGCGCAGGCCCTCGCGCAGGTCCCGGGCGACCCTGCGGCCCTCGTCGGTGGCGGCGGCCAGCTTCACCCGGCGGTCCGCGGGGTCGGGGCGGCGCTCCGCCAGGCCCCGGGACTCCAGGCGGTCGACTATCCCGGTCACGTTCGACGGCTCGCACTTCAGCCGCTGGGCGAGCTTGCGCATCGGCAGCGGCTCCAGCGACAGCAGGCTGAGCAGGCGCGCTTGGGGGCCGGTCAGCGCGTGGGCGGCCGCCGCCTCCTCGTAGTCCGCGTAGAAGCGGGCCACGACGTCCCCGATCAGCTCGACGACCTCCATGGTCAGTTCGTCGGGACGGCGGGTATTCGGTGGTGTGGCCATGCCGCCCAGGATACCCGGTTACTTGACATCATGAAATATTCAGGCCCATTGTTGTTTCAGGTACTGAAGTAAATGAAAGGCGACCCCCCATGATCAACCGCGAGTGGCACCTGCTCAGCCGTCCGGTCGGCTGGCCGAAGCCCGAGGACTTCGCCCTGGTCGAGACGCCCGTCCCGACCCCCGGCGAGGGCCAGGTGCTGGTGCGCAACGAGTACCTCTCCGTGGACCCCTACATGCGCGGCCGGATGTCGGCGGCCAAGTCGTACGCCGCCCCGTTCGAGCTGAACAAGGTCATGCAGGGCGGCGCGGTCGGCGAGGTCGTCGCCTCCGAGGCCGAGGGCATCGCGGTCGGCGACCACGTCCTGCACTTCGGCGGCTGGCGCGAGTACGCGGCCGTGGACGCGAAGAGCGCCGTGAAGGTCGACCCCGAAGCCGCTCCGCTGTCGACGTACCTCGGCGTGCTCGGCATGACCGGCCTGACCGCGTACGCGGGTCTGCTGCGCACCGCCTCCTTCAAGGAGGGCGACAGCGTCTTCGTGTCCGGCGCGGCGGGCGCGGTCGGCAGCCAGGTCGGGCAGATCGCGAAGCTGAAGGGCGCCTCGCGGGTCATCGGCTCGGCCGGCTCCGCGGAGAAGGTCCGGCTGCTGACGGAGGAGTACGGCTTCGACGCCGCCTTCAACTACAAGGACGGCCCGGTGAGCGAGCAGCTGCGCGCGGCCGCCCCGGACGGCGTCGACGTGTACTTCGACAACGTCGGCGGCGAGCACCTGGAGGCCGCGATCGGGTCGCTGAACCTGGGCGGCCGGATCGCCGTCTGCGGCATGATCTCCGTCTACAACAACACCGAGCCGGCCCCCGGCCCGCGCAATCTGGCCCGCCTCATCCAGACCCGCGGCCGCATCGAGGGCTTCCTGGTCGGCGACCACTACGACCTGCAGCCGCAGTTCGTCCAGGAGGTCGGCCCCTGGGTCGCCTCGGGCGCGCTGAAGTACCGCGAGACCGTGGTCGAGGGCATCGAGAACAACCTGGAGGCGTTCCTCGGGGTCCTGCGCGGCGACAACACCGGGAAGATGATCGTCAAGCTCTGACCTGGCCCGGACTTTCCGGCATGCGGTAGCTTCATTCCGAAATCCGCCGTCGATCGTGGGCGCGAGTCGCGGCGGACCGAGGAGGAAGACACCGCCATGCCCATACAGCAGTCCGACGTCCTGTACACGGCCGTCGCCACCGCCGAGAACGGCCGCGACGGCCGCGTCGCCACCGACGACGGCAGGCTCGACGTCGTCGTGAACCCGCCGAAGGAGATGGGCGGCAGCGGCGCCGGCACCAACCCGGAGCAGTTGTTCGCCGCCGGCTACAGCGCCTGCTTCCAGGGCGCGCTCGGCGTGGTCGCCCGACAGGAGGGCGCCGACGTCTCCGGCTCGACCGTCACCGCCAAGGTGGGGATCGGCCGGAACGAGGACGGCTTCGGGATCATCGTGGAGATCTCCGCGGACATCCCGAACGCCGACGAGGCCACCGCGCGGGCGCTGCTCGAGAAGGCGCACCAGGTGTGCCCGTACTCGAAGGCGACGCGCGGCGACGTCACCGTGACGCTGGCCCGGTAACGGTCGTTGCGCAGGGCGGCGGCCGCATCCTTGGACGTGGGATGCGGCCGCCGCCCCGCACGGCGTCAGCCGCTCGCCAGCGCCGCCCGGTGCACCGCCACCGCCAGCCGCCCGTTCTCCGGCGCGGAGCCGCCCGGGAAGGCGAACCGGCGCCTGGTGTAGCCGTAGGCGAGACCGCTGCGGGGGTCGGCGAAGGCCTGGCAGCCGGCGGCGCCGCTGTGACCGATCGCGCCGGCGCCCAGGAAGGGGTGCCAGGTGTCGGCCGTGGCCTGGAAGCCCAGGCCGTAGGACCTGTGGGCCCGGGCCACCAGGTCGTACCCGACGGAGTGCGGCTGTCCGAACTCCGCGACCGTGTCCTGCTTCAGCAGCGGCGCCCTGCCGCCGGTCTCGCTGATCATCGCCGCGTACATCCCGGCCAGGCCGCGCGCCGAGGCGACGCCGCCCACCGACGCCGGGCCCCGGGCCCGGACCGCGCGCTCGTTCGGCAGCGACTCCAGGTCGGTCGGCTCCGGCGCGTGGCGGTTGAAGGCGATCGAGGCGAGGGTGTGCGGGCCGCTCGGCAGCGCGTCGAGCAGCGCCTGCTGCCCGGGCGTGGGCAGCATCGGCGCGGTGGTGCGGAAGCGGCTCTCGCGGGCGGCCGGCAGGCCCAGGTGGAAGTCCAGTCCCCACGGGACCCGCACCCGCTCCTCGTACACCTCCTGGAGCGTACGCCCGGTGGCGCGGCGGACGATCTCGCCGGTGAGCGCGCCGATCACCAGGGCGTGGTAGCCGAAGGCCGTGCCCGGCCGCCAGAACGGCCGCTGGTCGGCGAGGCGTTCGGCCAGCGCCCGGTCGTCGGCCAGCTCGGCCGCGCTGAACCCGGTGTCGGTGCCGATCAGGCCGGCCCGGTGCGCGAGCAGTTCGCGCAGGGTCAGCGCGCCCTTGTCCTCGGCCCCGAACTCCGGCCAGTAGTACGTGACCCTGCGGTCCAGCTCCAGCGTGCCGTCCTGCACCAGCAGGGCGACGACGAGGTGCGCGGCGCCCTTGGTGGACGAGAACACGCCGTACAGCGAGTCCCCGTCGGCGCCCTCGCCGGCCCACAGGTCGACGACCCGCCGGCCGTGCACGTACGCGCACAACTGGCCCTCGTAGTCGTCCCGTTCCTCCGCCACGAAGGCGGCGAACTCCTCGCGCACCGCTTCGTAGCCCTCGGCGACCGTGCCGTGCACGGGGGTTGCCTGCGTCATGCGCCCTCCTCGACCGAGCCGCTCGCGCGTCGCTCCCTCTCGTTCGCGCCCGCTCCGGCACCGGGCGTTCCCCGGATCGGTACGGCGAGGGGCACCCGTTCGACTCAACCGTGCCGGGCGCGGACCGGTTTCCCCGGTCCCGGGTCGTGCGTCGCTACCCTGCGGACACGGCCTAGGTGCACCACCACAGGAACCGGTTGCACGACTTCGTCGGGGACGGGGTGGGCGTCGGGTCCGAGGTCGTCGGGTCGGCCGTCGGGGTGTCGCTGGGCTGGGACGAGGGCGGGGCCGGCGGGGCCGCGGTCGCCGTGCCGGCGTCCGAGGTGGCGGACTGCTCCGCCTTGTCGCCGGCGGCGGCCGACTCGGAGGGCTTGTCCTTCGGCGACTCGGAGGCGGACGCCGACGCCGAGGGGCCGGTGGACGACGAGGCGCTCGGCGCCGTCGTTCCGGCGGAGGCGCCGCGGGCGGGGGCCGCCGTGCTGCCGGGGGACGACGCGGAGGCGCCGCCGCCGTCGGCCGAGGTGTCCCCGGCCGACGCCGACGTGTCGCCCGAGAAGGGCGCGAAGGGGGCGTCGGTGCCGAGTTCGGCGAGGCTCAGCCCGCCGGCGGCCAGCACGAACCCCGAGGCGATCAGCACCGTACGGCGGCGGCGACGCCGGTGCGCGGCGGCCTTGCGGTCCCGGCGGCTGGCGTCGGCGACGGCGGGACCGCCGGCGGCCTCACCGCCCGCGGCGCCCCCACGGCCGCGGCCCCGCGACTGACGCCGGGCGGCCCGCCCCACGGGCTCGTCGGAGCCCTCCTGGTCGTCGTCGTACCCGTCCCGGTCGTCGGCCTCGCCCTCGTCGCCGTCGCGGCCGGGGTCGCCGCCGTGGTCCGCGTGCTCCTCGCGGGCGTCGTACGCGTCGCCCCGGCCGCCGTGCTCGGGGTGGTGGCCCGTGACCGCCTGACCGTCCGCGCCCGCGTGATGCCCGGTCCCGCCCCCGTACGTGTACGCGTCCGGGACCGCGGCGGCGCCGGCCTGCTGCGGTACGCGCACCTCCTGCGCCGCGCCCTGGTGGGCGAAACCGCCGGGGTACTCGGCCGCGTAGGCCGCGGGATGCCCGCCCGGACCGGCGTACGCGTGCCCGGCCGGAACGCCGGTGTGGGCCTCCTGGCCGTACGCGCCCGCGTACCCGGGCGCGACGGACGCGTCCGCGTCCGCGTGCGGGGCGGGGTGCCGGGCCTGTGCGCCACATCCCGGGCAGGCCAAAGCGCCGTTGAGGTGCCGTTGGCACGGGTGGCAGAAGTCCATGACGCCGGAAGACTAGATTCCCCGCCGGTCACGTAACCAGGCACCTCTGTGAAGGTTTCGTGCGGGACCGAAAAAGTTGTCGGCAGCCATGCCGAAACTGTTACCTGTTCGACCCATTGACACCCCCGCCGCACTCTCCTTACTGTCACGCCAGCATTTCGAACGAGTGACGAAATCTCGAACATCCTGAGGGGCAACTGCCGTGCGCATCACCGGAATCAGCACGCATGTGGTGGGGACACCGTGGCGCAACCTGACCTACGTCCAGGTGCACACCGACGAGGGGATCACGGGAGTCGGCGAGACCCGGATGCTCGGCCACACCGACGCGCTGATCGGCTATCTGCGCGAGGCCGAGGCCAACCACATCCTCGGCTCGGACCCGTTCGCCGTCGAGGACCTCGTGCGGCGGATGAAGTACGGCGACTACGGGCGGGCCGGCGAGATCGTCATGTCCGGCATCGCGGTCGTCGAGATGGCCTGCTGGGACATCAAGGGCAAGGCGCTCGGCGTGCCGGTGTGGCAGCTCCTGGGCGGCAAGGTCACCGACCGGGTCAAGGCGTACGCCAACGGCTGGTACACCACCGAGCGGACGCCGGAGGCGTACCACAAGGCCGCCCAGGGGGTCATGGAGCGCGGCTACAAGGCGCTGAAGATCGACCCCTTCGGCACCGGGCACTTCGAACTGGATCACGAGCAGACCCTGTACGCGGTCTCCCTCATCGAGGCCGTGCGGGACGCCATCGGACCGGACTCCGAGCTGATGCTGGAGATGCACGGCCGCTTCTCCCCCGCCACCGCCGTCAGGCTGGCCAAGGAGATGGCGCCCTTCAAGCCGGCCTGGCTGGAGGAGCCGTGCCCGCCGGAGAACCTCAAGGCGCTGGAGAAGGTGGCCGCCAAGGTGGACGTCCCGGTCGCCACCGGTGAGCGCATCCACGACCGCATCGAGTTCCGCGAGCTCTTCGACAGCCAGTGCGTCGACATCATCCAGCCCGACGTCGGCCACATCGGCGGCATCTGGGAGACCCGGAAGCTGGCGGCCACCGCCGAGACCCACTACATGCTCATCGCCCCGCACAACGTGGGCGGTTCGGTGCTGACCGCCGCCTCGCTCCAGGTCGGCTTCACCTCGCCGAACTTCAAGATCCTCGAGCACTTCAACGACTTCGCCGACGCGGACATCAAGAAGGTGGTCAAGGGCGCCCCGGAGGTCGTGGACGGCTACTTCCACCTCTCCGACCGGCCCGGGCTCGGCGTCGAGCTGGACACCGACGCGGCCGCCGAGTTCCCGCAGCAGCAGGCCAGGTTCGACCTGTGGGCCGAGGGCTGGGAGCAGCGCAAGCCCAAGGGCACGAAGTGACCCCGGCCGGTTCGCAGGTCGTCGTCGAGGCGCCGGGCGTCCACCGGGTCGAGGAGCACACGCCCCGGCAGCCCGGTCCCGGCGAGGCGCTGGTCGCCGTGCACGCGGTGGGCATCTGCGGCAGCGACCGCGAGGTGTACCAGGGCAACCGGCCCGAGGGGTACGTCCGTTACCCGCTCACGCCCGGCCACGAGTGGTCCGGGACCGTGCGGGCGGTGGGCGCCGGGGTGCCGGAGGGCCTGGCCGGCCGCAAGGTCGTCGGCGAGGGCTTCCGCAACTGCCAGGTGTGCGACCGCTGTCACGCGGGCGAGACCACGCTGTGCACGGCCGGGTACGAGGAGACCGGCTTCACCCGGCCGGGCGCGATGGCGGCCACCCTCACCCTGCCGGCCCGGCTGCTGCACCCGCTGCCGGACGGCGCCGACCTCACCGCCGCCGCCCTGCTGGAGCCGGCCGCCTGCGTCGCGGCCGCCGCGCTGAAGGCCCGGGCCCTGCCGGGCGAGCGGGTCGCGGTGGTCGGCACGGGCACCCTCGGGATGTTCGCGGTGCAGTTCCTCAAGGCCGTCTCGCCGGCGGAACTGCTGGTCGTGGGCACCGGGAACGACCGGGAGGCGCTCTCCCGGCGGTTCGGGGCGAGCGACTTCCGGCTCAGGGACCAGCCGCTGCCCGCCGACTTCGACGTCGTGATCGAGACCGCCGGATCCGCGTCCGCCGCGCGCACCGCGGCCGCGCTGCTCAGGCGCGGCGGGCGGCTGGTGCTGACGGGCATCCCGGCGCCGGGTGCGGACGGGCTCGACCCGACCGATCTGGTCGTACGGCAACTGGAGGTGCACACCGTCTTCGGGGCGCCGCCGGACGCCTGGGCCCACACCGTGCGGGTCTTCGGCGCCGGGCTGCTCGATCCGCTGCCCCTGGTCACCCACGAGCTGCCGCTGACCGAGTTCCCGCAGGCCATCGAGCTGGTGGGGGCCGGTGACCCGAAGGTGGGCAAGGTGCTGCTCCGCCCCTGACCGTACGCCGGCCGGGAGGTGACCCGACGCACGTCCCGGCCGGCGTACACGTGGTCTTCTCCGTACCCAGAGCCGCGAACCTTGTCCGAAATACCGAACACGAAGGACAGCAAGTGACCGACGCTTCCGCTCCGGCAGCCCGCAGGCCCGGCGAGCAGGTGCTCGCCGCTCTCGGCCTGGACGCGCCCGCCCTCGACCCCGCCGACACCTCCGCCCACTCCTTCCCGGGCGGCGGCCGCTGGCGCACCGAGATTCCCTCGTGCGAGGGTCCCGAAGCGCTGATGGTCGTGCTGAAGGAGGCCTCGCGCCTCGACGTGCCGATCCACCGGATCAGCCAGGGCAGCGGCGTGTGGATGCTCACCGACGCCGAGATCACCGAGATGGCCGAGGCGACCGCCGAACGGGACATCGAGCTTTGCCTGTTCACCGGCCCGCGCGGCACCTGGGACATCGGCGGCTCGGTGCGCACCGACTCGCGGGGTGCGGGACTGCGCGCCCGGGGCCACGACGCCGTCGCCGGCTGCGTCGAGGACGCCGTCCGCGCCACCGAGCTGGGCGTGAAGTGCCTGCTGGTCGCCGACGAGGGCGTGCTGTGGACCCTGCACCGGGCGCGCACGGCCGGGATCATCCCGGCCGACACCACCCTGAAGGTCTCCGCGCTGATCGGCCCGGTCAACCCGGCCTCGTACGCGGTCTACGAGCGGCTCGGCGCCGACTCCGTCAACGTGCCCAGCGACCTGACCCTGGACCACCTCACCGAGATCCGCCGGGTCTCCGGCGCCCCCATGGACATGTACATCGAGGCCCCCGACGACCTCGGCGGCTACGTGCGGATGTACGAGGTCGCCGAGCTGATCCGGCGCGGCGCCCCGCTCTACCTGAAGTTCGGCCTGTCCAAGGCCCCCGGCATCTACCCGTGGGGCGCCCACCTGCGGGACGTGACCCTGGACACCGCCCGGGAGCGGGTGCGGCGCGGCCGGCTCGCCCTGGACCTGCTCGCCCGGCACGGCGCGGACGGCGACATGGCGCCGCTCGGCTCCCGGCTGCCCGGGACGCTGCACCGCTTCGACACCACCGTATGACCCCCTCGACGACGTGACCCCCTCTCAACGACGAGAAGAACAAGGACGGATCACCATGCTCAACCGCAGAGCCGCACTCGCCGCGACGGCCACGGCCGCCTCGCTCGCCCTCACCCTGACCGCCTGCGGCCAGAACAGCGAGGGCGGCAGCGACGCCAAGGGCGGGGACGCCAAGGGCGGCACGATCGGCATCGCGATGCCGACCAAGTCCTCCGAGCGCTGGATCGCCGACGGCAACAACGTCGTGAAGAACCTTCAGTCCAAGGGCTACAAGACCAAGCTGGTCTACGGCGAGGACAACCCGGAGACGCAGGTCTCGCAGATCGAGAACCTGATCACGCAGGGCGTGAAGGGCCTGATCGTCGCGGCGATCGACAACAAGTCGCTGAACAACGTGCTCCAGGAGGCCGCGGACGCGGACATCCCGGTCATCGCCTACGACCGCCTCATCCTCGGCACCAAGAACGTCGACTACTACGCCTCGTTCGACAACGAGAAGGTCGGCAAGCTGCAGGGCCAGTACATCGTCGACCGGCTCGGGCTGACCAAGGGCAAGAAGGGCCCGTTCAACATCGAGCTGTTCGCCGGCTCCAACGACGACAACAACACCAAGTACTTCTTCGGCGGCGCGATGAGCGTGCTCCAGCCGTACATCGACAAGAAGCAGCTCGTCGTCAAGTCCGGGCAGACGAAGATCAACCAGGTCGTCACCCTGCGCTGGGACGGCACCACCGCGCAGAAGCGCATGGAGGACATCCTCACCTCGTCCTACAAGAGCGGCCGGGTCGACGCGGTCCTCTCCCCCTACGACGGCATCTCCATCGGCATCCTGTCCGCGCTGAAGTCGGACGGCTACGGCTCCGGCAGCAAGGCGCTCCCCGTCATCACCGGCCAGGACGCCGAGCTGGCCTCCGTGAAGTCGATCATCTCCGGCCAGCAGACGCAGACCGTCTACAAGGACACCCGGCAGCTCGCCAAGGTCGCCGCCACCATGGTCGACGACTCCCTGCGGGGTAAGAAGCCGCAGGTCAACGACACGAAGACGTACGACAACGGCAGCAAGGTCGTGCCCGCCTACCTGCTCCAGCCGGTCAGCGTCGACAAGTCCAACTACAAGCAGGTCCTGGTCGACGGCGGCTACTACACCGAGTCCGAGCTGAAGTAACCCGCCCCCGCTACCTACGGATTGGAAGGCACGACCATGGCGGGACCCGTCCTGGAAATGCGCTCGATCGTCAAGACCTTTCCCGGCGTCAAGGCGCTGTCGGACGTCACCCTGACCGTCCGGCAGGGCGAGGTCCACGCCATCTGCGGGGAGAACGGCGCCGGCAAGTCGACCCTGATGAAGGTGCTCTCCGGCGTCCACCCGTACGGCAGCTACGAGGGGGACATCCTCTTCGAGTCGGAGGTCTGCCAGTTCAAGGACATCCGGGCCAGCGAGCAGCACGGCATCGTCATCATCCACCAGGAGCTGGCGCTGGTGCCGTACCTCTCCATCGCGGAGAACCTCTTCCTCGGCAACGAGCACGCCAGGCGCGGGCTCATCAACTGGAACGAGACCCTGCGGCACGCCACCGAACTGCTGCGCCGGGTGGGTCTGGACGAGCACCCGGAGACCCGGGTCGCCGACATCGGCGTCGGCAAGCAGCAGCTCGTGGAGATCGCCAAGGCGCTGTCGAAGCAGGTGAAGCTGCTGATCCTCGACGAGCCGACCGCCGCGCTGAACGACGAGGACAGCGGCAAGCTCCTCGATCTCATCCTGGAGCTGAAGAAGCAGGGCATCACCTCGATCATCATCTCCCACAAGCTCAACGAGATCCGCCGGGTCGCCGACTCGGTGACGATCATCCGGGACGGCCGGTCCATCGAGACGCTGGACGTGAAGGCGCCGGAGACCACCGAGGAGCGGATCATCGCGGGCATGGTCGGCCGCGACCTCGACCACCGCTTCCCGGACCGCACCCCGCACGAGCCCGAGGAGGGCGCGGCGCCGGCGCTGGAGATACGCGGCTGGACCGTGCACCACCCGATCGACCAGCAGCGCAAGGTCGTGGACGACGTCTCGCTCCACGTGCGCCGTGGGGAGATCGTCGGCATCGCGGGCCTGATGGGCGCGGGCCGCACCGAGCTGGCGATGAGCGTCTTCGGGCGCGCCTACGGCCGGTACGCGGGCGGCACGGTGCTGAAGGACGGCGAGGAGATCCGCACCAAGTCCGTCGCGGAGGCGGTCGGGCACGGGATCGCGTACGTCACCGAGGACCGCAAGCACTACGGCCTCAACCTCATCGACACCATCAACCGCAACATCTCGCTGACCGCGCTGTCCAAGGTGGCCAGGCGGGGCATCGTCGACGAGCACGAGGAGCGGCAGGTCTCCGAGGGCTTCCGGAAAACCATGAACATCAAGGCGCCGACCGTGTTCGAACCGGTGGGCAAGCTGTCGGGCGGCAACCAGCAGAAGGTCGTCCTCAGCAAGTGGATCTTCGCAGGACCCGACGTGCTGATCCTCGACGAACCGACCCGCGGCATCGACGTGGGCGCCAAGTACGAGATCTACACGGTGATCGACCAGCTCGCCGCCCAGGGCAAGGCGGTGGTCTTCATCTCCTCCGAGCTGCCCGAACTGCTCGGCATGTGCGACCGCATCTACACGATGGCCGCCGGGCGGCTGACCGGTGAGGTGCCGCGGGCCGAGGCCACGCAGGAAGTTCTGATGCGCCATATGACGAAAGACACGCAGGACCAAGAGGTGACGCGATGAGCACGGATGTGACCGCCAAGAGCCCGGCCCCCGCGCCACCGGGCGGGAGTGGACCGGCGGCCCGCAAGGGGCTGCTCCAGGTGGTGCTGGACGGCCTGCGCCGCAACATGCGCCAGTACGGCATGCTGATCGCGCTCGGCCTGATCGTGGCCCTCTTCGCCGTCTGGACGGACGGGGACCTGCTGCTGCCGCGCAACGT
The DNA here is from genome assembly GCF_042875075.1 of Streptomyces sp. NPDC003720. Classification (NCBI taxonomy): domain Bacteria; kingdom Bacillati; phylum Actinomycetota; class Actinomycetes; order Kitasatosporales; family Streptomycetaceae; genus Streptomyces; species Streptomyces sp. NPDC003720. The sequence goes on along the minus strand of NZ_JBIANZ010000003.1, from coordinate 536,197 downwards.
CTCCAACCTGGTGCTGCAGAACAGCTACATCCTGGTCCTCGCGATCGGCATGATGCTGGTGATCATCGCCGGGCACATCGACCTGTCGGTCGGCTCGCTGACCGCGTTCGTCGGCGCCTTCGCCGCGGTGCTGACCGTGCAGCACGGCGTCTCCTGGCCGATCGCGCTGGTGCTGTGCCTGCTGGTGGGCGCGGCGGCCGGCTCGGTGCAGGGCTACCTCATCGCCTATCTGGGCATACCCTCGTTCATCGTCACGCTCGCCGGGATGCTGCTCTTCCGCGGTCTGACGGAGATCCTGCTCAAGGGCCAGACCCTCGGCCCGTTCCCGGACGGGCTGCAGAAGCTCGGCAACGGCTTCCTGCCGGAGACCGGCCCGGACACCAACTACCACAACCTCACCCTGCTGCTCGGTCTCGTCCTGATCGCGGCCGTGGTGTGGCAGGAGGTCCGGGACCGGCGCCGCCAGCAGGAGTTCGCGCTGGGGGTGCTGCCCACCCGGCTGTTCCTGCTCAAGCTGACCGCCCTGGTCGCCGCGATCCTGGTGCTCACCCTGCTGCTCGCCAGCTACAAGGGCGCCCCGATCGTGCTGATCATCCTCGGCGCGCTGGTCGTGGGCTACGGCTACGTCATGCGCAACGCGGTCTTCGGCCGCCACATCTACGCGATCGGCGGCAACCTGCCGGCGGCCAAGCTGTCCGGCGTGAAGGACAAGAAGGTCACCTTCCTGGTCTTTCTGAACATGGGCGTGCTCGCGGCCTTGGCGGGCCTGGTGGTCGCGGCCCGGCTGAACGCGGCCTCGCCGAAGGCGGGCGTCAACTTCGAACTCGAGGCGATCGCCTCGTCGTTCATCGGCGGCGCGTCCATGAGCGGCGGTGTCGGCACCGTCCTCGGCGCCATCATCGGCGGTCTCGTCCTCGGCGTGCTGAACAACGGCATGAACCTCCTGAGCGTCGGCACCGACTGGCAGCAGGTCATCAAGGGCCTGGCCCTGCTGGTGGCGGTCGGGTTCGACGTGTGGAACAAGCGCAAGTCCGGTTCGTAACTCAGCCCGGGCCCCGCCGGATCCGGCGGGGCCCCTTCCTATGCGCAGGAGCCGCAGATGGAACTGAACAGACGTACGGTCATTGCAGGAGCGGCGGCGACGGGTCTGGCCGCCACCACCCTCGGGGGCACCGCGCAGGCGGCCCCGGGCCACCGGCCGGTGAAGGAGCTCTTCGGCCGGCTCGCGGACGGCACCAAGGTGTACCGCTGGTCGCTGGAGAACGGCGGCATCCGGATGAAGGTGCTGTCGTACGGCGGCGTCGTGCAGACCCTGGAGGTCCCCGACGCCCGCGGCCGGCACGCCAACGTGGTCGCGGGCTTCGCCGACCTCGACGACTACGCGGCGAAGAGCCCGTACTTCGGCGCGCTGATCGGCCGCTACGGCAACCGCATCGGCAAGGGGCGGTTCACCCTCGACGGCAAGGACTACCAGCTCTCCGTCAACGACGGCGTGAACAGCCTGCACGGCGGCGCCAAGGGCTTCGACAAGCGGGTGTGGGACGTGGAGCCCTTCGCCGACGGCTCCGACGTCGGCCTGCGCCTGTACTACACGAGCGCCGACGGCGAGATGGGCTACCCGGGCACGCTGCGGTCGAAGGTGACGTACACCCTCACCCGGCGCGGCGAGTGGCGCGTCGACTACGAGGCCAGCACCGACCGGGCCACGGTCGTCAACCTCACCAGCCACGTCTACTGGAACCTGGCCGGCGAGGGCGGCGGCACGATCGAGGACCACGAGCTCACGATCGCCGCCGCCCGCTACACCCCCACCGACTCGGGTCTGATCCCGACCGGTGAGCTGGCGCGGGTCGCGGGCACCCCGTTCGACTTCCGCCGCGCCAAGCCGATCGGCCGGGACATCCGGGCCGGGCACGAGCAGCAGGTACTGGCCAAGGGCTACGACCACAACTGGGTGCTGGACAAGGGCCTCACCGCGCGTCCCGAGCACGTCGCCACGCTCCGCGACCCGCGCTCCGGCCGCACCCTGCGGATCGCCACCGACCAGCCGGGCCTGCAGTTCTACTCCGGCAACTTCCTCGACGGCACGCTGACCGGAACCGGCGGCCGCACCTACCGCCAGGGCGACGCGCTGTGCCTGGAGACACAGCACTTCCCGGACTCCCCGAACCACCCCTCCTTCCCGTCGACCGTGCTCCGGCCCGGGCGGACGTACCGGACGACCACGGTGCACACGTTCGGGGCGTGAGAACCGCGCCCGGCGTGAACCGGCTCACACCACCGGTGAGTTGAACGCCACTGGCGCCTCCTCCGTATCCCTGGGTGGCCCGTGCTCCCCCGCACGGGCCACCCTTCGACGGAGGTCCCCTTGCCTGACAACGTCACCTCGTTGTTCCGCAACACCGCCGCGCACAGCCCTTCCATGGCGGCGCTTACGCGGGAGAGCGACGGGTCGGGCCCGGTGGACTTCTGCATTCCGTGCAATCCGTACTTCCCCACTCCCGCCATGTTCGAGGAGATGGCGGTCCGGCTGCGCGAGATCATCACGTACTACCCGAGCGGCGCCGACACCATCACCGCCGAACTGTGCGGTCTGCTCCAGCTCCCGCCGCAGTGCGTGGCGATGGGCAACGGCTCCACGGAACTGATCACCTGGATCGACCACCTGCTGGTCCGGGAGTCGCTGGCCGTGCCGGTGCCCACCTTCGGCCGCTGGACCGACCAGCCCATGGAGACCGGCAAGCGGGTGGACATGTTCCCGCTCCAGGAGGCGAACGGCTTCGGCCTGGACCTCGCGCAGTACGCCGAGTTCATCCGGGCCCGGGGCACCCGGGTTGCGGTCGTCTGCAACCCGAACAACCCCGACGGCGGCTATCTGCACAAGCAGCAGCTCGTGCAGTTCATGGACGCGATGGCGGACCTGGACCTGGTGGTCATCGACGAGTCCTTCCTGGAGTTCGCCGACGCCGAGGCCGAGCCGAGCGTGGTGCAGGAGGCCATGCTCCGCCCCAACGTGATCGTGCTGCGCAGCCTCGGCAAGAACTTCGGGCTGCACGGCATCCGGTTCGGCTATCTCGTGGCCAACCCGGCGCTGGCCGGCCGGGTCCGCTCGATGCTGCCGAAGTGGAACCTCAACTCCTTCGCCGAGCACGTGGTGTTCATGCTGCGCGAGCACGGCCCGGAGTACGCGCAGAGCCTGCTGCAGGTGCGCCGGGACCGCCTCGACATGGCCAGCCACCTCTCCGCGCTGCCCGGCCTCACCGTCTACCCCTCGCAGGGCAACTTCCTCTTCGTGCGCCTGCCCGTCGGCGCGGAAGGCACCGTGGTCCGGGACCGGATGCTCACCGAGCACCGGGTCCTGGTCCGCGAGTGCGGCAACAAGATCGGTTCGTCCAGCCGCTTCCTGAGACTCGTGGTGCGCCCCCAGGTCGACGTGCGTCGCCTGGTGTCCGGCCTGGAACAGGTGCTCTACGGGACCAGGAGGGGAGCCGCCGTACCCGAGCCGGGCACCGGGACCAGCTACAGCTCGGGTACGGCGGCCGTCGACCGGCTGATGCACGAGACCAACGGAGCCGGTGTACAGGGACTGGCGGCACAGGCCGTCGGCACCGGCCCCGCCCCGGCCGCCGGCACCGGTGTGCCGCTCCCCGCCGCCACGCCGATGGGCGGCGGGATGCCGATGCCGGCGGCAGCCCAGGCCCCGCCCGCGGCTCCCGCCCCCCAAGCTCCGGCGCCGGTCCCCCTCCCGGCGCCGGTCCCCACGCCCGCGCCCGCCCCGATGGCCCCGGCCCCGGTCGCGGTGCCCGCTCCGGCCCCGATCCCCGCCCCGGCGCCCGTCCCCGCCGCCCCCACCCCTGTGCCCGTCCCGGCCTCCGTGCCCGTCCCGGCGCCCGCCGCCGCGATGGGGCCCACCCCGCCCGGCGTCCCCGCGCGCGGCGGCCTCACCGCCGCCCAGGTGCGCGGTATGACGGCCCCGCCGCCCGCCACCGGTCTGACCCCGGCCCCCGCGACCGGCTGGCCCAACGCCCAGAGCTGGCCGAACGCGGCCGGGATGGGGCAGACGGGGTAGCGGACGCCTCAGCGGGAGCGCCGCCGGTCAGCCTCTGAAGCGCCGGTCGTAACCGATCGAGTACACGCCGGCGGTGCCGCTCACCGAGCACGTCGCGGACGACACGCGGTTGCGGTAGACCCATCGGCCGGTGATCGTCCACTTGTGGCCACCGGTGTTGATACAGGTGACCACGGCTCTGTGCTGGCGCACTCCGCTGTTGCTGTCGCACTTCACGTTGCCGGTCTGACCGGAGTCACTCGGGTACGTCGTGCAGCTCTCACTCGCGGCGGCGGTCTCCCAGGCGCCGGAGGCGGCGAGGAGACCGGCCGCGAGGACCGGTACGAGCAGCAGGCGGGCGGACTTCTTGCGGCCGGGCTCGGTGCGACCGGACTCGGTCTGGGTGGGCTTCACGTGGTCGGGGTACTTTCCTGTCAGAGGTTGCGGGTGGTCAGGCGCTTGCCGTCCCGGTCGAGGAGGATGAGGTTCCACGCGGTGGAGCCGTCGCCGTCGTCGCCGTCCCACCAGGTCGCGAACGTGCCGGCGAGCCGCTCGGCGTCGGCCCGGCCGCTCCCGCCGGTGTATGTGGTGGTGAGTTCGACGTCGTAGTCCCGGTCGCCGAGGTGGACGAGGACGGTTCGGTCCACGTGCTCGGCGGATCGCTTGCCCCCGTGCGCGGCGGCCCAGGTGCGGAACCGGGCCAGGAGATCGGGGTCGGACTCTCGGCGCGTCACCTGCCGAGCGGGCGGCCGCCGGTCGGCGCCCGACTTCACCCCCTGCTTGCAGCCCAGCACCCAGGCGCCGCGGTCCTTCTCCACCACGTTTCGCGGCCGGGCCGTGAGGGACCGCCGGACACACCCTCCCCACACCACCTCGCGGACCGCGGCGCCCTTGCCGCCGTCCTCGAAGAGCTGTTTCCCGGTCCGCCAACCGGCGTCGTACGCCGACGCGTAGCCGGGCTCGGCCCCGGCACGGGACGGGGCCGGCTCCGGCTTCCCGTTGCCGTCGCAGGCCACGGCCAGCAGGCTCAGCAGAGCCGTCGCGACCGTGAGCCCGAACAGCCCTGTTCTCGCAGGTGCGTTCATGCCCCGTGTCCCCTCTCAATGCTTCGCGGTCCAGCCTGCTAGAGCGTTCTTGCGAAGCCTTGGTTGCCTCGTGGAATCGCCTTTACGTTCGAGGACGGATGTGGGTAGGGTCCACGATCGCAGCGGACCGGGCCGCACTGACCAGCGCCCGCGACGCAGCCGGACAACAGACGGGCCGCACTGACCAGCGCCCGCGACGCAGCCGGACAACAGACGGGCCGCACTGACCAGCGCCCGCGACACATCTGAATCAGGGGGAACTTTGAGGCTGAGACACAGCCTGGCCGCCGCCACCGCGATAGCGGCCGTCTTCATCCCGTCGGCCGCCATGGCCGATTCCACACCCGCCGTGCCGACGGCGAGTCCGAGCGGCTCACCGCTCGACCCGTCGGCGTCCGCCTCCCCCTCGCAGGAGGCGAGCCCGACGGCCACGCCCATCCCGTCCACCTCGCCGTCGTCGGGTTCGGTGCCGGCCACACCGCCGGCCACGCCGTCCGGCCCGCCGACCTCGCCCAGCGCCACGCCGAGCGCCTCGCCGAGCGCGAGCGGCACTCCCGGGGGCGCGGCACCGGCGACCGAGCTGGAGAGGTTCTGGACACCGGAGCGCATGGCACAGGCCGTCCCGGTGCAGGAGGACCAGCCTCTTCCGGGACAGTCGGGCGCCCGCCGGGGCAAGGCCGTCACCCGGACCTCGCCGTCGCACACCTTCGAGGGCATCAAGGAGGTGGGCACGTTCTTCTGGCAGGACAGCGACCTGCAGTACCGCTTCTGCGCCGGAACCGTCGTCCCCTCCCCGGACAAGGACATGGTGCTGACCGCGGCGCACTGCTTCGACAGCACCGACCAGCAGAAGAAGCTGGTGTTCGTGCCCAAGCACCACCGGGCCGACCCCAAGCCGTACGGACTCTTCCCGATCAAGGTCGGGCAGATCTACGCCGACCCCCGCTACCTGCGCAAGGGCGGTGACCACGACTACACAGACCTGGACTTCGCCCTGCTGAAGACCGAGCCCCGCTCTGACGGCAAGAGGGTGCAGGACGTCGTCGGGGCGATCCCCATCGGTTACGGCACAGGCTTCGATCACCCCACGACCAGGGTCATCGGCTATCCGTGGCTGCCGGACGACGACGGCAAGTACAAGCCCCACCAGGACCCGCTCGACTGCACGTCACCGATGAAGAAGTTCACCGCCGCCAGTTCCGGCGGCTGGAAGGGCGGCACCTTCTCGCAGATCGACTGCGACGGCTACGTCCGCGGCACCTCCGGCGGCCCCTTCATCATCGGAGGCGACCACCCGCAGGTCATCGGCGTGACGGGCGGCTGGCAGACCGGCGGCCACAGCGACGACACGTCCTACTCGTCCTACTTCGATACCGACCTCAAGCGGATCTACGACGCCGCGGTGGCCGGGAAGAAGCCGGCGCCGGTCGTACTGCCGGCCGCGTCGACGTGGCAGCACGCCAAGGACATCGCCTCCGGCTTCTTCGCTCTCGACGGGCCGGTCTCCGAGGACCGCATGGACATGTTCGTGCTGTGGTCCGACGGCGAGCTGACGATCTACCGCGGCGCGGACAAGGGACTGAACTACTTCGACAAGGAGATCAGGGTCCAGAAGCCCAACAAGCTGTGGGCCGAGCACGCCAAGCAGGTGGTGGCCGGTGACTTCACCGGCGACAACGGCTCGGACCTGCTCGTGCTGTGGACGGACGGAGAGGTCACCCTGTACCCGTCGGTGGACGAGAAGGGCTTCCACGGCGAGAAGCAGATCGTGGCGCCGAACGCGACCTGGAAGCACGCCGAGGAGATGACCGCCGGACGGTACGGCGGGAACAAGTGGCAGGACGACCTCGTCGTCCGCTGGTCCGACGGTGAACTGACGGTCTACCAGAACACCGGGACGAGCCTCGGCAAGGAGATCAAGGTAGTCAACCCGAACAAGACCTGGACCCACGCCGTCGAGATCGGTTCCGGCGACTACACGCAGGGCGACACCTGGGACCTGGTGGTGCGCTGGTCCGACGGCGAGCTGACCCTCTACGACGACTTCACCGGAAGCGGCGACACCTGGGGCGAGCACAAGTGGAAGGCCCCCAACGACCTGTGGGAGCACGCCATGCTCGTAACCGGCGGGGACTTCAGCGACAACCCCTGGCCGGACGACACCCTCGTCCGCTGGTCGGACGGTGAGCTGAGCCTCTACACCGAGGGCAACGCCTCCGGGATCGGCAGCGAGCACCAACTCGTCGCCCCCTGAGTCAAGCCCGGAGGGGGCTCCGCGACCGTCGTGGTCACGGAGCCCTCTCCGGCATCCCGACGTCGGGGCGGCTGCGCGACTACGGCGATCACCGCGGCCGTGCCGCCGCCACGGTCCGACCGGGTCGGAAACCACGGCGACGGCCCGGCGCGAGCACTAGCTGTGCGGGCACTCCTTCCAGGCCAGGTGGTAGACCGTGCTGATGTCGCCGTCGGTCGAGTCCATCGTCATGAAGCTGACCTTGCCGGGGTTGGCGCTGCCCGCGTTCACCCGCAGCTCGGTGTTGATGTTGAAGTTGCGCAGCACCCCGCAGGGCGCCCAGACCAGCTGGGCCCAGTCGGTGCTGTCGGTCGCCTGCCAGTCGTCGTTGTAGGCGCCGTTGAACGGGTGCGTCCTCGACGCGGTGTTGGACGAGCCCTGGAAGTAGTACGACGCCTTCTGGGTGGCGGTCGCGCCGGGCTGGAGGGAGAGGAAGCCCCGGTAGTCCGCGCTGGCGACCGCGTAGGTGAAGCCCTGCGGGACGTGCACGACCAGGTTGAGCTGGCAGTTCTTGCGGAAGGCCGTGGGGTCGGAGTTGCCGCCGGCCTGGGCCAGGTAGTCGCTGTAGGTCACCGTGAAGGCGGTGTTGTCCGGAGAGACGGCCACGGCGGCCGTGCCGGCCGGACAGCCGGAGCCGTTCACCGTGGCGACGTCGATGACGATCTTGTCCGGGGGCGGGTCGTCGAAGACCGACGAGGGGGACTGGGCGGGTAGCGCGGTGGTGAGCAGAGCGGCCAAGGCGCCGCCCAGCAGGAGTCCACCAGCCATGGTTTCTCCAGGTTGTCGAGTGGGGGGTTCGACCTCCGACCCGCCCGTTCACCGTGGAGGAAACTGTGTCGGACCTGTGAAGGACGGGGAGGCGAGGGGAATCGTAGGAAGCCCCACTGCGGCCCGGCAGGGCGAACTCCGGCCATTCACATCCGGCTTTTCACGCACCGCACACCCGGTCCCGCACCTCCGTCACGCGCGCCCCGGCCACACACCCCTGACGCCCCGACCGCCCCTCAGGGGTTCTCCCAGGCCGCCGGTTCCGCCGCCAGCGCCCGCACCGGCTCGGGCAGCGCGCCGGTCGCGAGGTCGGCGACGGTGACGCCCTCCAGGATGCGGCGCACGTTGGCGCGCAGGGCGATCCACAGCGGGAGCAGCGGCTCGGCCGTGCCCGTGTACGCGAGGCCCGTCGGGCGCTCGCCGCGCACCGAGACGATCGGGCCGTCCACCGCCCGGATGACATCCGCCACAGTGATGGCGGCCGCGGCCCGGGCCAGCCGGTAGCCGCCGCCCCCGCCGCGCCGGCTGTCGACGACCCCGGCCCGCCTGAGGTCGCCCAGGATGCCCTCCAGGAACTTGTGGGGAATGTCCTGCTCGACAGCGATTTCCTCTGCCTTCACCGGGCCGTTACCCTCCCGTACGGCCAGCTCCAGAACCGCCCGTACCGCGTAATCCGCCCGCGCCGAGATCCTCATGGGTCCATTGTGGGGCGTATTCCCATGGAGAATGGCCGGACCGCGCCCCCGTAAGATCGCCCGGGAGGATCCACCTTGGCGCTCAGCAGACGTACCTTCAGTGCCCTGGCCGGCTCGGCCGCGCTCGGCTTCGCCCTGGGCGGCAGCGGCGGTCCCGGGGCGCCCTCGGCGTTCGCGGCGCGCAGCGTGCCGACCGGACCGGCGCCGGCCCCGCCGAGCGCCGACGGCGAGCGCCACACGATCGGGTACGACGCCTACTCGCTCCTGGTCGACGGCAAGCGCCTGGTGGTGTGGTCCGGCGAGATGCACCCCTTCCGGCTGCCCAGCCCCTCCCTGTGGCGCGACGTGCTGCAGAAGATGCGGGCGCACGGCTTCAACGCCGTCAGCATCTACGTGGCGTGGAACTACCACTCCCCCGCCCCCGGCAAGTACGACTTCACCGGCGTGCGGGACCTCGACCTGTTCCTGCGCACGGCCACCGAGACGGGGCTGTACGTCCTGCTGCGGCCCGGCCCGTACATCAACGCGGAGGTCGACGGCGGCGGCTTCCCGGGCTGGCTGACGGCCGCCGAGGGCACGGCCCGCACCGCCGACCCGGCCTATCTCCGCCACGTCGACGAGTGGCTGACCCAGGTGAACCGGATCGTCCGGCGGCACCTGTTCACCCAGGGCCGGGGCACGGTCCTGCTCTACCAGATCGAGAACGAGTACGACTCCCACGTCGACGAGGCGGCCGGCCGGGACTACATGTCCCATCTGTACAAGAAGGTCCGCTCCGACGGGATCGACGTCCCGCTCTTCCACAACGACAAGGGCCGCAACGGCCACTGGATCCCCGGCTCGTTCGACACGGGCGGGGAGAAGGGCGGCTGGCTGTACGGGTTCGACGGGTACCCCTCGCCGGCCCAGGCGCCGCCGGACTGGGGGCACTACGGACCCGGCGGCCTCACCGGCGGCGCCACCGCCTCGCCGCACACACCCGGCTTCGTGCCCGAGTTCGGCGGCGGCTGGTTCGACCCGTGGGGCGGGGCCTGGTTCGACGGCAAGGGGTACGCCGAGTCCCGGCGCACCCGGGACGCGGCCTACGAGCGCCGCTTCTACCTCACCAACCTCGCCAACGGCCTCACCCTGCACAACGTGTACATGACCTTCGGCGGCACCTCCTGGGGCTGGCTGCCCGCGCCGGTCGTCTACACGTCGTACGACTACGGGGCGGCCATCGACGAGGGGCGCAACGTCACCGAGAAGATGGCCCCGATGCACCAGCTCGGGCATCTGCTCCAGCGCGTGCCCGACTTCGCCCGGCTGGACCGGGCGGCCGACGTCGAGGCCGAGGGGCTGAAGGTCTACCACCTGACCAACCCGGACACGGGCAGCCATGTGTACGTGGCCCGCAACGACGGCTCGGCCCCGGTCACCACCGACCTGCCCACCCACGAGGGCAGGGTGCGGATCACCGTGCCCCCGCGCGACGCCCGCATGCTGACCACCGGGCTCTCCCTCGGCAGCCGGACGCTGAAGTACAGCACCGCGCAGCCCGTGATGTGCCTGACCGCCGGCCGGCAGGAGATCGCGGTGTTCGCGGGCCGCCGCGACGACATGGCGGAGCTGGTGCTGAAGTGCCCGGTCGAGCCGCTGGTCATGCGGCTCGACCCGGAGGCGGCCTGGACGTTCGAGAGCGACAGGCTGCATGTGAACGTGCCCCTCGGACAGGGCGGCCTGACCCGGGTGTCGGTGGCGCAGGGCGAGAGCGACACCCCGCTGCTGCTGCTCTTCGCCGACGACGCCACCTCGGTGCGCATGTTCCCGTACGACACCCCGTCCGGGACGCTGCTGGTGTACGGCCCCGCCCTGCTGCGCCACGCCGAGGTGCGCGGCACCGAGGTCCACCTGACCGGTGACGTCACCGGGACGACCAGCGTGGAGGTGTGGGGACCGCGCGGCGTCACGAGCCTGGTGTGGAACGGACGCAAGGTGCCGACCCGGGTCACGATGTCCGGCAGCCTGATGACGACCGGGCTGCTGCCCGCCGTGCCGGAGGTGAGGCTGCCCGCGCTGGGCGGCTGGCGGATGCGGACGGAGAACCCGGAGGCGGGCCCCAACTTCGACGACTCGAAGTGGCGGGTCGCCGACCGGACCGCCTCGCACAGCAAGACGCCCGTCCCGAAGGGCGGCCCCGTGCTGTTCGCGGACGACTACGGCTTCCACTACGGGGACGTCTGGTACCGGGGCGCCCTCACGGACGCCTCCGGCCTGGAGGAGGTCTCGCTCGCCTACACCACCGGCACCCAGGGCCTGCTGATGGCATGGCTGGACGGGGAGCCGCTGGGCACGCACCGGATGCCGGTGCCGGACAAGAACACCACCATCCGCAAGGGGAGCTGGGACGCCACGGCGGTGTTCGCGGTGCCCGAGCGGCTGCGCGGGTCCGGCCGGCACGTGCTGTCGGTGCTGGTCCGGCGCATGCAGCACGACCAGGACGGCAAGGCGCAGGACACCCACAAGGTGGCCCGCGGGCTCACCGCGGCCCTCTTCAAGGGCGCCTCGCCGAAGGTGACGTGGCGCATCCAGGGCGAGGCGGCGCCGGACCCGGTGCGCGGGCCGCAGAACAACGGCGGTCTGTTCGGCGAGCGGGAGGGCTGGCACCTGCCCGGCTTCGCCGACCGGGACTGGAAGCCGGCCGCCTTCCCGCGGGCCGAGCGGCGGCAGGGCGTGACCTGGTACCGGACCACGTTCCGGCTGTCCGTGCCGGGCGACATCGACGCCTCGGTGGGCCTGACCCTGGAGGACGACCCGTACCGCGCGTACCGGGCGCAGATCTTCCTCAACGGCTGGAACATGGGCCAGTACATCAACAACGTCGGCCCGCAGCACACCTTCGTGCTGCCGAACGGCATCCTGCGCACCCGCGGCGACAACACCCTGGCGCTGGCGGTCCTGTCGGAGTTCACCACGGAGTCCGGTCCGGGCAAGGTGGGCCTGACCCTGCTGGGCAGGGCGGCCGGCGGGACACCGGTCACCCCGGTGCCCTCCCCCGGCCGCTGAGCCCCGGCGCTACGCGAGCCGGATCACGTTCCAGGACAGCGGCTCCAGCACGGCGGTGAGGACGCCGCCGTCGAGCGCGGTGCCCCGGACCCGGTGCGGGGCGACCCGCTCGGGGTCGTCCAGGGTGTTGCGGGCGTCGGGGTCGGCGTCCGCGAGGGCGCTGTGCTCGGTGACGGTGGTCAGGCCGAGGCCGCCCAGGGCGACTTCGAGCGGCAGCGGGCCCCCGCGGTCGCGGTTGACGGCGAAGACCGTGACCGTGCCGTCCGCCGCGCGCACGGCGGTGGCGTGCAGCAGGTCGGTCTCGCCGTACTTCCGGGTCTCGTAGGTCGGCGAGTCCACGCGGACGTCGAGGACCTCGCCGCGCCCGTACCGGGAGGCCTGCGCGAACGGGAAGAACGTCGTCTGCCGCCAGGCCGGGCCGCCGGGCTCGGTCATGATCGGGGCGATCACGTTGACGAGCTGGGCGAGGCAGGCCACGGCGACCCGGTCGGCGTGCCGGAGCAGGGCGATCAGCAGGGAGCCGAACACGACGGCGTCGGTGACGCTGTAGCTGTCCTCCAGCAGCCGGGGGGCCTCGGGCCAGTCGTCCTGGTCGAAGGTCCGCGCCCGCTCCTCCCACCGGGAGAGGTACCAGACGTTCCACTCGTCGAAGGAGAGGTTGATCCTCTTCTTCGACTTCAGGCGGGCGCCGACGTGGTCGGCGGTGGCCACCACGTTCTCGATGAAGGACTCCATGTCGACCGCGGAGGCGAGGAAGGAGTCCACGTCGCCGTCGACGGGCTCGTAGTAGGCGTGCAGGGAGATGTGGTCGACCAGTTCGTACGTCTCCTCGAGGACCGTCGCCTCCCAGGCCGCGAAGGTGGGCATGGCCTGGCTGGAGGAGCCGCAGGCGACCAGCTCGACGCCGGGGTCGAGCCGGCGCATCGCCCGGGCCGTCTCCGCCGCGATCCGGCCGTACTCCCGCGCCGTCTTGTGGCCGGTCTGCCAGGGCCCGTCCATCTCGTTGCCGAGGCACCACAGCCGGATTCCGAAGGGCTCCTTGTCGCCGTGGGCGGCGCGGAGGTCGGCGAGGGCGGTGCCGGCGGGGTGGTTGGCGTACTCCTGGAGTTGCAGGGCCTCGGCGACGCCCCTGGTGCCGAGGTTGACGGCCATCATGGGCTCGGCCTGGGGTCCGATCTTCCGCAGGAAGCCGATGTACTCGGAGAGGCCGAACCGGTTGGTCTCGGTGGAGTGCCAGGCGAGGTCGAGCCGGCGGGGGCGGTCCTCGACGGGGCCGACGGAGTCCTCCCAGCGGTAGCCGGAGACGAAGTTGCCGCCGGGGTAGCGGACCGCCGTCACGCCGAGCTCGCGCACGAGGTCGAGGACGTCGGTGCGCAGGCCCTCGGCGTCGGCCACCGGGTGGTCCGGCTCGAAGACGCCCGTGTACACGCAGCGGCCGAGGTGTTCCACGAAGGAGCCGAACAGGCGGGGGTCGACCCGGCCGACGGTGAAGGCGGGGTCGAGGGTGAAGCGGGCGGTGCGGCTGCTCATGGGTACGCCTCCCGGGGTGGGTGAGTGATGCGTCGTGGGCCGCTCCGTGCCGGGTGCGCGTCCGGCCCGGCCGGCCGGACGGCGGTCACCAGGCGGACGGGCGGGCGGGCGTGACGTCCCGCGGCGGTCGCCGGCACGGGGTCGCGCCCGCCCGCGGAGGCCGGGCTCAGCCGGCGAACGCCGGCTGCGGCACTCCCCGCCCGGCGCCCGGCACCACCAGCACCGAACCGGAGACCGGGTGCGGCGCCGGGAGCCCGACGCGGGCGGTGGTGACGTACAGATCGGTGAGGTCCGCCCCGCCGAACGCGCAGGCGGTCGTCAGCGGCGCCGGCACCTCGACCACGAGGTCCAGCTCGCCGGCCGGCGTGTACCGCCGCACCGCGCCGCCGCCCCACAGCGCCACCCACACGCAGCCGTCCGCGTCGACCGTGAGACCGTCCGGGAACCCCGCGCCCTCCTCGATCTCCACCAGCGGCCGCCGGCCCCGGATCACGCCCTCCGCGTCGTGGTCGAAGACGTCCACCCGCCGCGTCGGGGTGTCGGCGTAGTACAGCAGCCGGCCGTCCGGGCTCCAGCCCAGGCCGTTGCTGACGGTGACCTCGGCCAGCACCGTCCGCACCTCGCCGGCGCCGGTCAGCCGGGACAGCGTGCCGCCGCCCGTCGCCTCGTCGTACCGCATCGTGCCCGCCCAGAGGGACCCGTCCGGGGCCACCGCGGCATCGTTCGCGCGGCGGCCCGGGACCGGCTCGCGGTGCAGCCAGCGCAGGGCGCCGTCCGGGTCCAGCAGGGCGACGCCGTCCCGCAGGTTCAGCACCAGGCCGCCGCCCGCCCTGGGCTTGGCGGCGCCGACGTGCTGCTCGGTGGTGCGCACCGTGCGGCGCCCGGAGGAGGGGTCGTAGGTGTGCACCCGCATGCCGAGGACGTCGACCCAGAGGAGACGGCCCGTCGCCGGGTCCCAGGTCGGGCCCTCGCCCAGCTCCGCCTCGGCCCGTACGGCGACCTCGTACGCCGCGCCCGGCCCGGCCCTCACGCCGTCCCCCGGTGGCCCAGCCGCTCGGACAGTTCGGCCGCGCCCTTGGCGGCCAGTTGCTCCAGTTCGGCCCGGCGCTCCTCGCTCCAGCGGATCATCGGGACCGAGATGGACAGCGCGGCGACCACCCGTGCGGCCCGGTCGCGCACCGGGGCCGCCACACAGGACACGTCCGGGTTGGACTCGCGGCTCTCCACCGCGATGCCCCGCTCCCGGATCTCCGCGAGGGCCTCGCGCAGCGCGCCGGGATCGGTGATGCTGTTCGGCGTCATCGCGGTCAGCTCGGCACTGTCCGGTATCCGTGCCGTCAGCTCCTGCTCGGGCAGCGAGGCCAGCAGCATCTTGCCGACGGAGGTGCAGTGGGCGGGCAGCCGGCGGCCGGCGGCCGACACCATGCGCACGGCGTGCGTGGAGTCCACCTTGGCGATGTAGATGACGTCGGTGCCCTCGAGGATGGCCACGTGGACCGTCTCGTCGCAGGTCTCCGCGACGGAGCGGGCCACCTGCTGGCCCTCGGCCGCGAGATCGAGCTGCTCGGCGTACCGGCTGCCGAGCTGGTACGGGCGCACTCCGAGCCGGTACCGTCCGGGCTGTCCCGGCACGGGCACGATGTAGGAGCGGGCGGCGAGCGTGGTGACCAGCTCGTGCACGGTGGTGCGCGGCAGTTGCAGCCTGCGCACGATGTCGGGGGCGGAGAGCGTCCCGTCACCGTCGAGGAACAGCTCCAGAATGTCGAGAGCCCGGGTCACGGCAGGCACGAGGCGTCCCACGTCCGGCCCCCTCCCTTGGGTTAAGCGCCTTGTTCGAGATTTCAACAGGCGATCGGCATGACGAACACAGGCTAGCCATGCGGGGTTGCCCGGGCAATGGGTCCGACCGTGCCCGGGGCACCATGGGTGTCATGCGTCCCGACTTCCAGCTCGTGCTGCTGCGCCGCATGGCCGACCACAACCCGGACCTGGTCGACGAGGCCCGGCGGCGGCTCGGGGCGTCCATGACGGAGATGCGGGAGGCCAACAAGCGCTGGCAGGCGATGGTCCGCTCCCCCAGGTCCCGGTCGGCCGCCGCCCGCTACCGCTCCGTCCTCGGCGAGCCGGAGTCCGTCGTCCCGCGCCGCCTCGGGGACGTCGACTGCGAGGCCCGGCGGTGGGCGCTCCCGCTCTGGCCCGACCTGCGCTTCGAGGTGCTGGTCTCGCCCGACGGCGCGGTCTGGAACGAATGGCTGGTGCGCGCGCCCGGCGCGCCCGCCCCCGCGCTGCGCACCCTGGACGACCTCACCCCGTGGTCCTGCACGGTCGACGAGGCCGCCCGCGCCTTCGCCCCGGCCCGTCCGCTGGAGGGCACGGCCCCCACGCGGTGGGGTCTGGCCTTCTCGGCGCCCGGCCGGGACGGCGTCCGGCACGAGGTGGTCGCGGAGTTCACCTGGGGGCTGCTCCAGCGGACGGCGGTCCGGGACTGAACGCGGGCCCCGGGCGGCGCGGGCGGGCTCAGCCCGCGGCGGCCAGGACCGCCGACGTGACGCGGGGCAGGGAGGCGGGGTGCAGGAAGAGGAAGAGGTTCGGCTCCACCAGTTCGAGCTCCATCACCCGGGGCCGGCCGTCCTCGCCGTCGACGAGGTCCACGCGCGCGTACAGCAGTCCGGGCGCGCCGGGCACGCACGCCAGCGCCTTCTCGGCCACGGCGAGTTCGGCGTCCGTGGGCTGCCAGGGCTCGAGGTCGGGATGGGCCACCTTGTCGGCGTCGAAGGGGGTGCCGGGCGCGAGGACGGCGCCCTTGCGGCTGGCGTGCAGCAGGCGGCCGCCGAAGAACTGCAGCGCCCGCTCCCCGCTGACGTCTATGTTCCGCAGGTACGGCTGCACCATCGCGGTGAAGCCCTCCGCGTGCATCCGGGCGAGCTGCCGTACGGCCGTCTCGTGCCGGTCCGGGGTGTAGCGGGCGGCGAACCGGGCGCCCGCGCCGGAGGTCGGCTTGATCACGTACTCGTGTCCGCCGGGCAGCTCGGCGGGCTCGCCCGGGGCGATGTAGCGGGTCTCGACGGTGGGCACGCCGGCCGCCGCCAGCTCGCCGAGGTAGCGCTTGTCGGAGTTCCAGCGGACCACGGCGGCCGGGTTGGCCAGCCGGGTCAGGGCGCCGACCCGCTCCACCCACGCCCCGAACTCCGCGGCCCGCCAGCTGTAGTCCCAGGTCGAGCGGATGAGGACGAGGTCGTAGCCGGCCCAGTCGGCCGCCGGGTCGTCCCAGTACCGGGCCTCGGCGTCGGCGCCGGCCTCCCGCAGGGCGTCCACCAGCACCGGCAGGTCGCGGTCCTTGCTCGGCCGGTCGCCGGGGTCGTAGGTGGCGAGGGCGATACGGGGCACGGCGGGCTCCCTGTCGTACGGCGGTTCGATCGGTTGCGAGGCTAACAACCGCGCCGGGAACCGGGACAGCCCGCTTGACCTTCACCTTCGGGGAAGCCCCAGCATCGGTGGCGGAAGCGAGGAACGCGGCGTTCTCCCGGACGGCGTTCCCTTGAGGACGGGATTCCTGTGGAGCTGAGGTCCGTATGGAGCTGCTGACGATCGGCGCGTTCGCCAAGGCGAGCCGGCTGTCGCCGAAGGCGCTGCGGCTGTACGACGAGCTGGAGTTGCTGCGGCCGGCCCGGGTCGACCCGGACAGCGGCTACCGGTACTACGCCGTGGAGCAGCTCCAGCGGGCCCGGCTCGTGGCCTGGCTGCGGCGGCTCGGCATGCCGCTGGCCGAGATACGCGCGGTGTGCGCCCTGGACGCGGCCGAGGCCGCGCACGAGGTCCGGGCGTACTGGGCGCGGGTCGAGGCGGAGACGGCCGTACGGCGGGATCTCGCCGCCTTCCTCGTCGACCAGTTGGCCGGAGAGTCGAGAAGGGACCACACCACCATGCTGGAACTGCGTTATGCCGCCCACTCCGACCGCGGGCACGTCCGCCCGTCCAACCAGGACTCCGTGTACGCGGGCCGCAGGCTGCTCGCCGTCGCCGACGGCTTCGGCCCGGCGGGGGCGCCCGCGAGCAGCGCGGCCGTCGAGGCGCTGAGGTTCCTGGACGAGGGGGAGGAACCGGCCGCCGGCGACGTGCTGAACCTGCTGGAGGACGCGGTGCGTTCGGCGGGCGAGGCGGTGCGGGACCTGGCCGGCGGCGAGCGGGTCGGCACCACGCTGACCGCGATGCTGTGGACGGGTTCGAAGCTGGCGCTCGTGCACATCGGCGACTCGCGGGCGTATCTGCTGCGGGACGGCGGACTGTTCCGGATCAGCCACGACCACAGCGTCGTGCAGTCGCTGATCGATGAGGGGCGGCTGAGCCCCGAGGAGGCGGAGAGCCACCCGCAGCGGGCCATGCTGCTGAAGGCGCTGGGCACCGGCGGGCCCGCGGTGGCCGCCGATCTGATGCTGCGGGAGGCCCGGGCGGGCGACCGGTACCTGCTGTGCTCGGACGGTCTGACGGGGGTCGTGGCCGACGCGCGGATCAAGGAGCTGCTCGCCGGTGAGAGAGACCCCGAGCAGGCGGTACGGGAGCTGATCGACGCGGCCAACGCGGCGGGCGGTCCGGACAACGTGAGCTGTGTCGTGGCCGATGTCGTCCCCGCCGCCGCGCCGGCCGCCCCGGTCGGCTAGAAAGGCCGGATGGCGACCGACGGCACCGACGCGTACAACGGCGCGGCCGGGCTCCCGCCCCTCGTGCGGGACCCCCTGGCCGCCGCCCGCGCCCACGGCTTCCGCTACTCCTGCCGGCCCGAACAGGGCCGTCTGCTGCACGCGCTGGCGGGCGGGGCCGGCGCCCGGATCGGGGAGACCGGCACCGGGCTCGGGGTGGGGCTGGCCTGGCTGGCCTCCGGGGCCCGGCCGGGCGTGCGGCTGTACAGCGTGGAGCGGGACCCCGAGCGGGCGCGGCTCGCCACCGGGGTCTTCGCGGACCGGCCCGGGGTCACGGTGCTCACCGGCGACTGGCGGCGGATCGCGGAGCACGGCCCGTACGACCTGCTCGTCCTCGACGGGGGCGGGCAGGGCAAGGCGCCGGGGGACGAACCGGCCGACGTGGCGGAGCTGCTCGCGCCCGGCGGGACGGTCGTCGTCGACGACTTCACCCCGGCCACCGGCTGGCCGCCGCTGCACGAGGGCGCGGTGGACCGGGCACGGCTGCACTGGCTGGGGCATCCCGCGCTGCGCTCCGCCGAGCTGCGGCTCGCGGCGGACTTGAGCGCCGTCGTGGGAACGCGGCGGCTGGGGTAGGAAGGGAGCACCGAGTCCCCCGATTACAAGGAGTGCGCCGCGTGTCCTCCCTCTTTCCCGCCCTGGTGGACGGTCCGGGCAAGCCCAGCGGTACGGGGGTCCCCCCGGACGAGGTCCGGGGGAGGGTCGCCCTGCGGTTCGGCGAGCGGTCGCTGACATACGGCGCGCTCGCCGGCGCCGCGGGCGCGGTCGCCGCCCGCCTGAGCGGCGCGGGGCGGGTCGCCGTGTGGGCGACCCCGGAGCTGGAGACCGCCGTCGCGGTGACCGGCGCGCTGCTCGCCGGGGTGGCCGCGGTGCCGCTGAACCCGAAGTCGGGCGACAAGGAGCTGGCGCACATCGTCTCCGACAGCGCGCCGGACCTGGTCCTGGCCGCGCCCGGTGACGAACTCCCCTCCGCGCTGGACCACTTGGAGCGGCTGGACGTCGACGCCGGCGGCAGCGCCCCGCCGCCCCCTGAACGGGCCGGCGACGGCGACCCCGCACTGATCGTCTACACCTCCGGCACCACCGGCCCGCCCAAGGGCGCGGTCGTGCCACGCCGGGCCCTGGCCGCGACCCTGGACGCACTGGCCGACGCCTGGCAGTGGACGGACCGGGACGTGCTGGTGCACGGGCTGCCCCTGTTCCATGTGCACGGCCTGGTGCTGGGCACCCTCGGTCCGCTGCGCCGGGCCGGCTCGGTGCGGCACCTGGGGCGGTTCAGCACCGAGGGCGTGGCGCGCGAGCTGAACGACGGCGCGACCATGCTGTTCGGGGTGCCGACGATGTACCACCGCATCGCCGAGGCGCTTCCCGGCGACCCGGAGCTGGCCAGGGCGCTCGGCGGGGCCCGGCTGCTGGTCTCCGGCTCGGCCGCGCTGCCCGTGCACGACCACGAGCGGATCGCGGCGGCGACCGGTCGCCGGGTGATCGAGCGGTACGGCATGACGGAGACCCTGATGAACACCAGCGTGCGGGCCGACGGCGAGGCCAGGGCCGGGACGGTCGGGGTGCCGCTGCCGGGTGTGGAGCTGCGGCTGGTGGAGGAGGACGGGACGCCTATCACCGAGTACGACGGGGAGAGCGTCGGCGAGATCCAGGTGCGCGGCCCGAACCTGTTCACCGAGTACCTGCACCGGCCCGACGCCACCGCCGCCGCGTTCACCGCCGACGGCTGGTTCCGCACCGGCGACATGGCGGTGCGCGAGCCCGACGGCTACGTCCGCATCGTCGGGCGCAAGGCCACCGACCTGATCAAGAGCGGCGGCTACAAGATCGGCGCGGGTGAGATCGAGAACGCGCTGCTGGAGCACCCGGGGGTGCGGGAGGCGGCGGTCACCGGGGAGCCGGACGCGGACCTGGGCGAGCGGATCGTGGCGTGGATCGTGCCCTCGGACCCGAAGGCGCCGCCCTCCGACGCGGAACTGGCCGACCACGTGGCCCGGCGGCTCGCCCCGCACAAGCGCCCGCGCGTGGTCCGCCACCTGGACGTCCTGCCCCGCAACGAGATGGGGAAGATCATGAAGCGGGCGCTGGTGCCCGATGCCTGAGCGGCTGTCGGCACGGGAGATCCTCGCCCTGGTCGCGGACGAGGCGAGCTTCCGGGAACTCCCCGTCGCGCGACGGACCCACGAGACCGACGGCCCCCTCGGCTGGGACGGTTACGGCGCGGCGCGCGCCGGTGCCGCCGAGCGCACCGGCGAGGCGGAGTCCGTGGTGTGCGGCACCGCGAGCGTCGGCGGCACCCGGGCCGTGCTGATCGCGTTCGAGTTCGGCTTCCTCGGCGGCTCCCTCGGCGAGCGCACCGGCGACCGGCTGGAGGCCGCCTACCGGCACGCCCGCGCCCACCGGTTGCCCGTCGTGCCGCTCGTCGCCACCGGCGGCAGCCGGATGCAGGAGGGCATGCTCGCGCTGACCCAGCTCCAGCGGGTGGCCCGCGAGTCGGCGCTCACCCGGGAGGCGGGGCTGCCGCAGATCGCGGTGGTGCGGGACCCCACGACCGGCGGCGGCTGGGCCACCCTGGGCGCCGGCGCCGACGTGATCCTGGCGCTCCCGGGCGCCCAGGTGGGCTTCGCCGGCTCCCGGGTCCGGCCGCCGGACGCGGACCCGGCCGCCTACACGGCGGAGGCACAGGTGGCCGCGGGTTCGGCGGACGCGGTGGTGCCGCCTGGGGAACTCCGGCAGACGCTCGGCCACTGGCTCCGGCTGCTCACCACCCCGGCGCGGGAGGCGCCGGCGCCGCACGCCCTGGGCGCGCCCGCGCTCCCGGAGACCGGCTGGGAGGCCGTCCTGCGGGCCCGCTCCCCCGAACGCCCGCGCGCCCGGGCCTATCTGGACGCCTACTTCACCCGCCGGGTGGCCGTCCACGGTGACCGCTGCGGGGGCGCCGATCCCGAGGGCATGCTGTGCGGCTTCGGCGAGCGGGACGGCCGCACGGTGGCCTACGCGGCGCAGACGGGGACGGCGACCCGGCCCGCCGGGTACCGGACCGCGGCACGGCTGATCCGGCTCGCGGACCGGCTGGACATCCCGGTGCTGACCCTGGTGGACACACCGGGTGCGGCGAACGACGCCGAGGCGGAGCGGCAGGGCGCCGGGGCCGCGATCGCCGAGGTGTTCGGCGCGGTGGCGGCCGCCCGGGTGCCGGTCACCACGCTGGTCGTCGGCGAGGGCGGCTCGGGCGGGGCGCTCGCGCTGGCCGCGCCCGGCAACACTTGGGCCACCCCGGACAGTTACTTCTCGGTGATCGCCCCGGAGCTGGCGGCGGCCATCCTGAAGCGCCCGCCCGGGGAGGTGGAGGCGACCGCGGGTCAACTGCGCGTGCGCCCCCAGGACCTGGTGGAGCTGGGCGTGATCCGGGGCGTCATGTACCACCCCGGCCCCTAGGCCGTGTCCGGCTCGCGGGGCGGGGGCGGCCCGGGGACCGCCCCCGCCGCGACGGCTACCGCACCCCCACCGCCCGGATGATCTCCTGGGTGACCGAGCCGCCCTTGTCGTCCCGGGCCGAGGCGCGCAGGGAGACCTGGGCGGCGTCGCGGGGCACGGTCAGGGTGCCGTGCCAGGAGGCGTTCCGGTCCGCGGTGAGCGGGACCGTCCGCCAGGTGGCGCCGCCGTCGTAGGACACCTCCAGCCTGCCGCCGCCGAGGGTCCCGGTGCCGGCGGCCTTCGCCACGTACGAGGCGGCGATCCCGACCGGTACGCGGTGCCCGGCGGGCACCGTGCCGGCGAGGTCGGTGCCGACGTCGAAGGCGAGGTTGATCAGCGGCAGGTAGGTCCAGCGGTCCTCCGGGGTGGACGCCGACCGGAACGTCCACTCGCTGTGGCCCTTGGTGCCGGGCTTCCACAGGCCGG
Source organism: Streptomyces sp. NPDC003720 (assembly GCF_042875075.1). Classification (NCBI taxonomy): domain Bacteria; kingdom Bacillati; phylum Actinomycetota; class Actinomycetes; order Kitasatosporales; family Streptomycetaceae; genus Streptomyces; species Streptomyces sp. NPDC003720. The sequence continues at coordinate 514,130 of NZ_JBIANZ010000003.1, read as the reverse complement.
GGTCGAGGGCGGTGTCGGTGACCACCTTGTAGGTGTGCTCGTCGGCGGGCGCGTCCCACACGTAGGCGCCGGAGCTGGTGCGCCGGTCGACGAGCGTGCCGTCCAGGTAGACGGCGGTGGTCTGGGTCATCCCGCTGCCCTCGCTCCACACGTCGCCGAAGCCGGTGTGGTCGGGCCCGGAGTCGCCCCAGCCCGGGGCGTTCAACTGCATCTGGTTGCCCGCGCGTTGCTGCCCCCAGCCGAGCCCGGTGCCGAGCCACGGGTGCCACACCGGGCGGAACCAGTTCAGCTCCTGCCGTGATCCGCCGTCGTAGCGCACCAGTCCGCTGCGCTCCTCCAGCGCCCCGTCGCGTGCGGTGACGGACTCGTGCCAGAGCTGGCCGGGGCCGGTGGAGACGTAGTCGGTGCGCTCGGAGGGCAGGTCGACGCGCTCCTGGAAGCCGAGACCTATGGGGAAGGTGCCGGTGACCGAGTACCGGAACTCGCCGCCCCCGATCGGCTCCGCGGCGTGGAACCGGCTGTGCACGGTCGCCAGTTGACGCCCCGAGGGCGCGTACGTGAGGTCCCGGTCCGGGATCGCGCCCGGGTGCCCCTCGGACAGGTCGTACACGTACGGGGAGTTGCGGGTGCCGGTCATGTCCACCTTGCCCGCCGCCCGCAGCCGGGCCGCGTCCGCCGCGCTCACGGTGGCGATCTGCAGCGGCCGGTCGGCGTTGTCGTCCGTGCCCCACCAGGCCATCAGCCGGCCGGGGGCGTCGTCCGTGACGAACAGCGCCCTGGCGCCCGCGTCCTGGGCCGCCTGGGCCAGCGCGGCCGGGTCGGCGCCGTCGGCCAGGTGCGCGAGCACCGCCCTGCCCCCGACCCCAGTGAGCGGCCCGTCGCCGACGTCGGTCAGCGGCAGTCTCGTGCGGCCCTCGATCAGCGAGCCGCCCGCCTGCACGGTGGCCTCGCCGATCCCCCTGACCTCCAGCAGCGGCTTGGCGAGCCGCCACACGGTCCGGTACTCGAAGGCGCCCTCGGCGACCTTCGCGGTCGGCGCGGCGAAGACGCTGTCGTAGGTGAGCGGCACCTGGACGGCGCCGAACAGGTCGGCGCCGTTCGCCGTCCGGTCGTACTCCATGAGCAGTTGCCGCGTCTCGGTGCGCCGGCGGACGTCCGCCTTCACCTCCCGCAGCTTCCGGCCGTCGAGGGTGACGTCCCGGTCCCGGTCGAGGGTGATCTCGGGGGCGGCGAGGAAGCCGAGGCCGAGCGAGTCGGCGCCGTGGCCGCCGCGCACGTCGAGGAAGGAGGTCAGGCTGTACGTGCCCGGCTTCAGCCGCAGCTTCAGGGTGCCGGAGTCACCGACGTGGGCGGGCTGGGCGTCCTCGCCCGCGGCCAGCCGCTGCACGGCGAGGTCGGCCGCGGTGGCCGCGCCCGCGCGGTCCTTGACGTGGACGGTGAGCGTGTACCGCTCCTCCTCCTTGACCAGCCCGAACACGGTGTGCGCGACCGGGGTGCCGTCGGGCGCTGAGGCCACGATCTGCCCGCCGCTCTCACCGACCGGGGCCTTCGCGCCGTCACCGGTGACGGTGGTGGAGGCGGTGCCGTGCGCGGGGACGCTCAGGGCGGGGTCGGCGAGGGTGGCGACGCCCTCCGGCCCACCCTCGACGGCCAGCGTCAGCCGGATGTCCGCGTCGGAGGAGTTGCGGTAGGTGAGGGTGCGGGTGACCGGCTTGTCCGCGTCGTACGGCCAGGCGTGGAAGCCGAGGTCGGCGCTGCCGGTGGCGGTGACGTCGGCCTTGACGGCGTCCGGCACGCTGACCCGCCCGGCGCCCAGCACGTACGGGGACGCGTCCAGCCGGGTGGAGGTCGACATCAGCGCGTCCTTCAGCCGGGCGCCGGACCAGTCCGGGTGCGCCTGGGCGAGCAGCGCGGCCACCCCGGCGACATGCGGCGTCGCCATGGAGGTGCCGCTCATCGAGGTGTACGGCCCGTCGCCCTCGGTGAGCCGGGAGCGGGCGGCGAGGATGTCGACACCGGGCGCGGAGAGGTCCGGCTTGAGGGCGTTGTCGCCGTACCGGGGTCCGGCGCTGGTGAAGTAGGCCGCCTGGTCGCCGGAGTCCACCGCGCCGACGGTGAGGGCCGCGTCGGCGGCGCCCGGCGAGCCTATGGAGGAGGGCGCGCCGGTGTTGCCGGCCGCGACGACGAACAGGGCGCCGGTCTCCGCGGAGAGGGTGTCCACCGCCTGCGCCATGGGGTCGGTGCCGTCGCTGGCCTCGGTCGAGCCCAGGCTCATGGAGATCACCCGGGCGTGCACGTCCCGCGCCGCCCACTCCATGCCCGCGATGATCTGCGACTCGCTGCCCGAGCCCTGGTCGCTGAGCACCTTGCCGACCGCGAGGGTGGCCCCGGGCGCGACGCCCCGCTCCTTGCCGTCGGAGGCGGCGCCGCTGCCGCCCACGGTGGAGGTGACGTGGGTGCCGTGACCGTTGCGGTCGGCGACCTCCTCGCCCTCGATGAAGCTCCGGCTGTCGGTGACCCGGTCCTTGAGGTCGGGATGGGTCAGGTCGGCACCGGTGTCCAGCACGGCGACCTTGACGCCCTTGCCGGTGAGGCCCGCGTCCCAGGCGGACGGTGTCCCGATCTGGGCGTTGCTCTCGGCCATGTCGGCCTTGACGCGCCCGTCGAGCCAGACCTTGTCCACGCTCCCGCGCCGGGTGAAGGACCGCCAGAAGGCGCGCCCCCGGGCGGCGTCGACGGCGGCTCCGCGCAGGCTGGGCAGCGACCGGGTCCGCTCGGCGCCTGCCGGGGTGGCGGCCCGAGAGCCCTTGCCGTAGGTCACGATGAGCGGCAGCGCGTCCGCCTTGGCGTCGGTGAGCCCCTGCCGGATGAGCCCGCTCACGTCGAACAGCCGCCGGTCCAGGCTGCCGGCCCGCAGGTACGGCCGCGCCTCGTCCGGTACGACGGTGATCTCGCCGCCGTTCACCTGGGTCCGCACGGCTCCGGTGGCCCCTCGGGGCCGCCCCACGGTGACGGTCTTCCTCCGCTGCCCCAGGTCCGTGACGGTCACCTTGTCGCCGGTGACGAGGGTGACGGTGGTGGCGGTGTCCGGGGTGCGCCGTGCCGCGGTGACGGCCTGCTGCGCGACCGCGGGCCCGTTCGGCAACAGGGCGATCACGAGCCCCGCCGACAGCAGGGCCGCCCCTCGTCTGACTGGTCCTCTGGTCATCCACGCCTCTTCTCGTGTCGAGCGCGTCGAGTGCTGGGACGAGTGTCATGTGCCGTGTGGTGCACGGGTGTTGACCGGTCGTGGCGGAAAGGCGTCCTGGCGGCTTCCCGCCAGCGACGGCCCCGGCGGGCGGCGGAATCCGGGACAACCGCCGGCGGCGGGCGCGGGACGATGGCGCGGAGGGCATGCAGCGGATTGCCGCCCGGCTGTGCCGTGCACCGAGCGGCGGGGCGGCGCGTCCGTCCAACGCCCGCGTGAGTGGCGGGCGTTGCGGCCCTCCGCCTCGGTGGGACGGCACCCGCCTCACGACCCGGACCTCGGGAGCCTCGCCGTCCGGCGGCCGGGTGGAGCGAGGGCGATGAGCGGAACGGCTCGTACGGAGAGGCCACGAAGCGGCGGGTCGCGTCGAGACCGGACGCGGTGCGCGCGCCGACGGCGAGGGCCGCGCAGTCCCGGACGGACGGCGTGGCGTGCAGGAGCAGCGGCGCGGCAGTGCCCGGAGGGCGACGGCGAGCCGCCCGGCCGGGCACCGCCCGCGCCGGGGCCGGCGCGGCGCGCGGCGGGATGGAGAGGACGTCGACGACGAGGAGCGGTGTGCTGCCCCGCACGACGGGTCCGGCCGGCGGACCGAGCCGACCCTCCGGCCCGCCGAAGGGGAAGTGCCCGGGTCACCGGGTCGGTGCAGAGGCGGTGACCCGCCGGCACGGGGCGGGCCACGGCCCGCGGATCGTCCCGGCGGTCCGTTCCGCTCCCCTGCCGGGTGGAGCCGGACCCACCCCGGAAGCGGACACCGGCGGCAGCCACTGAGGGCGCGACCCCGAGGAGCGGGACCCGCCCGTCCGGCCCGCCGCGCCGGGGACGACCCGTTCAGCGGTGCCCCGCCCGGCCCCCTCCCGCAGGCGGGCCGTCGGCGTCACCCGGAGAGTGGGGAGGAAGCCACCGTCCGGCCTCCAAGGCCCTGCGCACTCGGGAGGATCCGCCGTGACCGTCAGCCTGGAGCAGTTGCGTCGCTGTCACTTCGCCGTCGACCTGGGCGCGGCCCGTACCCGGGTGTATGTGAAGGGTGCCGGGATCGTCGTCGACCAGCCATCGGTCGCGGCCGTGAACACCCGGACGGGCGCGCTGATCGCGGTGGGCGAGTTCGCGGAGCAGATGACGGGGCGGACGCCGGGTTACATCAAGGTCGTGCGGCCCGTCTCCGGCGGCACGGTGGTCGACATCGAGATGGCGCAGCGCATGCTGCGGCAACTGATCGGCGAGAAGGTGCGCCGCGCCCTGCGCCGCAAGCCCCGGCTGCGGGCGGCGGCCTGCACCCCGCACGACGCGGACCCGCTCGCCCAGCGGGCGACGATCGAGACGCTGGTCGGGCTCGGGGCGCGCCGGGTCGAGCTGGTGGACACGCTGATCGCGGCCGCGGTGGGATGCGGACTGCCGGTGGAGCAGCCCGAGGCGACGATGATCATGGTGTGCGGGGCCGCGGCCACGCAGGTCGCCGTGCTCTCGCTCGGCTCGCTCGTGACCGCCGAGCGCATCCCGGTCGGCGGGGAGGCCGTCGACAACGCGATCGTGCAGCATCTGCGGCTCGAGCACCGGCTGCTGCTGCCCAGCCAGGCGGTAAGGCCGCTGCAGGTCGCCCTGTCCGGCAGCGGGCTCACCCCGGACGGGCCGGCCCTGACGGAGATCCACGGGCGGGACGTGGTCACCGGCCTCGCCCGCAGCGTGCGGGTCAAGACGGCGGCCGTCCGCAACGCCATCCAGACCCCGCTGACCTCGATCCTCGACGGCATCGGCAAGGTGCTGCGCGAGTGCCCGCCCGACCTGGTGGCCGACCTCGCCGACCGCGGGATCGTGATGGTCGGCGGCTCCGCCCTGCTGCCCGGCCTGGACCAGATGCTGCGTCAGGCGACCGGCGTCCCCGTGCACATCGCGGAACGGCCGGAGCTGTGCGCGGTCCAGGGCCTCGGCGCGATGCTGGAGGGCAACGTCGAGCCCCTGGTCCTGAACCCGCGCGCCGCCTGACCGGACCCGGCCCGCCGGTTCCGCGGGGAAGGCCCCGCACGGAGGTCGACAGGGCGGCGCGGGAACGGGACCGACGGCCCCGGCGCGCCCTAGGTCGTGTCCGCAAAGTCGCGTCGTTCGCCCGCAGGGCGGGCGTCGCGGCGTCCGTGCGTGCTCTGAAGGGTCCCCCCGGCCGAAGGCTGGGGGAGTGCCGGCCGGATGCCCTCGTACTGGGTGTACTCGGGCTTTCGGCCGGTGCGGCGAGAGGGCGTGCCGGGCGTCGTGACGCAGACGCGACTTCGCGGACACGGCCTAGCGCGCGAGGTAGCTGCGGATCGTCGTACCGGACGCGGCCGTGTGCGTGCGGACCAGGTCCGACAGGAGGTTGACCAGGAGCAGTCCGCGGCCGCCGCTCCGGCCGTGGGCGGCGGGACGGTGGCCGGTCAGCGGGTCGGTGATGCGGCCCCGGTCCCGGACCTCCAGCAGCACATGCCCCTCCTCCGCCCACAGCGTGAGCGCGCCCGTGCCGCCGCCGTGCACCACGCTGTTGGTGGTCAGCTCGGCGGCGATCAGGGACAGGTCGTCGAGCCGCCGGCCGGTCAGGCCGAGCCGGCCGCCGTGTTCGGTGACGAGGTGCCGGGCCCTGGCGAGGGAGCCGCTGCCGTAGGTGAGGGCGAGGACGGTGGGCCCGGGTACCGGCGTGAGCGGCAGCGGCTGGTTGTAGCGGGCGACGACGCCCTCGGGGTCGTAGGCCTCGCTGGGGCGGGGCTCCGTGCTGCCGGGCGGAATGACGACGGGGTGGGTGGCGTGGGCGTCGGCGAGCGCCCGCTCGTCGAGGCGCGCCGAGTCGTAGGGGCACAGGACGGTGACCTCGCGGCCCAGGAACGCCGCGTTGACGAGCGCCTCGAACTGGGCGCAGGCGGGGTACTCGGCGGCGCTGCGGCCCGCCCACACCGGCTCGCCGACGATGCGCACGGGCCTGCCGGGCGGTCTGCCGTCGGCGAAGGCGTGCAGCACGCCGGGGATGATCCGGCCGGGGTTGCGTCCGGCCTCCCGCATGTCCAGGCACCGCACGGCGTCGGCGTCGGCGCCCAGCGCGTCCCGGATCAGCCGCAGGTTCTCCCCTGGCACCGCCACCGCGACCGGCTCACCGGCGGCCAGGGCGGCGCGCACGAACGGCACGGTGCCGGCGAGGTACTGCTCGGCGTCCGCGTAGAAGAGGGCGGGGTGGGCGAAGGGCCGGGGGCCGCGGTCATGGCATCGGCGCGCCCGGGCGGTCCGCCGCGGGCAGGCGGTGCGGCGGCGGCCGTCGGGGGCCACGCCGGCTCCGGCACGCTCACGACACCTCCCTGCGGCACTGGGATCACGGGCCCCAGTATGCGCCCCGGCGCCACCGCGCGGGGGTGTGGGGCCCGGGCGGCGAGGGCAGGCGGGGATATACGAGCCAAGAGGACCGGAGCAGGGCGGAGACATGACCTCAGCGGCACGAGACCCCTACACCGGACGCCTTGACGCGCTGGTCGTCGAGGGTCGGACGGTGCGTGACCGGGCTTTACTCCAGGCGCGTGGAGAGGTGGTGCGCGGCGCCGCGGACACGGTGGCCAGAGCCCTGGCCGCCCTCCCGCCGGACGTCGGCCGGGTCGAAGTGGACATGAGCGAGGTGACCTTCATGGACACCTCGGGACTGGAGTGCCTGGACGTGCTCGGCGAGTACGGGCGCCGGCGCGGCGTGCCGGTCGCGGTCACCGGCTGGCGGGGCCAGCCGCGCCGGGTGCTGGAACTGGTGGGTCTGGACGACACCGACCCGCTGCCCGCCGCCCCGTTCGCCGGTTCACCCGTGCGCAACGCCTCCGCGGTGGCCCGTGAACGGGCCGAGCAACTGGGTTCGCTGCGGGCCGAGATAGCGCAGCTTCGGCACGCGATCGACTCCCGCCCGGTGATCGACCAGGCGCGCGGCATCCTGATGGCCGCTCACTCCTGCACCCCCGAACAGGCCTGGCACGTCCTGCGGGAGGCGTCCCAGCGCACCAACACCAAGCTGCGCGAGGTGGCGGGGGCGCTCATCGCGAGCACGGCGCCCGGCAGCCCGCCGCCGTCCGGGGCCCTGCGTGCCGCGCTGCGGGCGGCGGTGGCCCGCCATGTGCCGCCGTCCCCCGGCGGCCGGTGACGGCGGGGACGGCCGGCGGCGGTCAGTACGGGAGGATGCGCCCGGAGGGCGTCCTGCGGTCGATCTCCTGCCCGCGCGGGGCGGCGGGCCGGCGAATGACACGTACCCGGATACGACGGTCCATGACGCCCTCCTCCTGCCGGCGCCGCCCGCGCGGCGGCTTCCGGTAGGAGGTCCGTGCCCAGCGCAGGGCATGTCCAAGCCAAAATCACGGCAAGTCGTGACCGTTCGAGGGCTGTTGGCCGAACCGCTTGACGAATCCGAACGATTCGTCCGGCCTGCGGCGGCCGACCGGACGGCGGCCCGTTGCGCTGATCGTCGGCAGGCTCGGCCGGGCGCCGGATGGCGAGACGTTTCTGCGGGAGTAGTGCTGAGTGGGGCGGGTGGGACTCGAACCCACGGCCGACGGATTATGAGTCCGCTGCTCTAACCGGCTGAGCTACCGCCCCATAGCGGCGTGTCGCGTACAAGTGTGCGCGCCGTCTGCCGCAGCATAGCCGCTCATACGATCTCCTGCTTCGGATGGTCGGCTTCCGCGCTGCTTCCTGACCTTGAGGACTTCACCAGGTCGGCGGCGGTTCCCAGGGACATGAAAAAGGACCCCGGAGGGTCCTCGTTCAACGCGCTCCCCCGACTGGACTCGAACCAGTAACCTGCCGGTTAACAGCCGGCTGCTCTGCCAATTGAGCTACGGAGGACCGAAGCTCCCCCGACTGGACTCGAACCAGTAACCTGCCGGTTAACAGCCGGCTGCTCTGCCAATTGAGCTACGGAGGATCGCCTCGTTGCATCGAACGCACCTACCTGGGTATTCGCCAGGGGGCGCGCGCTCGCTGCGACACATACATTAGCGCAAGCAGGGGGGTGCTCCGCCAATCGGTTCTCCCCGGCGCCGACGCCGCACCAGAGACCTCAGACAAAGGGAAGGGTGGCAGCCATGCGTTACCGGCTTACGTTCCTCGCCGGAGTGGCCCTCGGTTACGTGCTGGGCACGAGGGCCGGACGCGAGCGCTACGAGCAGCTGAAGAAATCGGCTCGCCGGCTCGCGGAGAACCCCGCCGTGCGGAACACCGCGGAGACGGCCGCCCAGCAGGGCCGCCAGTACGCGGGCAAGGCGTTCCACACGGTCAGCGACAAGGTGGGCGACCGGGTCCCCGCGTCGGTGGCCCAGCGCGTGCGCTCCCTGCGCGAACGCAACGTGAACGGCGCCCCCGAGGACGACTGGGGCACGAGCAACACGTGACACTCTCGCGGCGCCCCTCCTCCCGCGGCCGAAGCAAGCCCCGCGATGCGGCAGAATTTTCGCCATGGGGATAGTCGCCGGCTTGGACAGCTCACCCGATTTCACGCGCATCGTGGTCTGCGACACGGACACCGGGGCCGTGCTGAGGCAGGGGTACGCCCCGCATCCGGTCGACACGCCGGACGGCGGCGGGCGCCCCAGTGACGTCGACCCGCAGGCCTGGCTGCTGTCCCTGGGCGAGGCCGCGGGCGGCGGGCTGCTGGAGGGCGTCCAGGCCATCGGGGTCTCGACCCAGCAGAACGCGCTGGTCCCGCTGGACGCGCAGGGCAACACCGTGCGGCCGGCTCTGGTCGGCGGGGACAAGCGGGCCCAGGTCGCGGCGGCCGACCTGGTGGACGCGCTGGGCGGCCGGGAGGCCTGGGCCCAGGCCGTGGGGTCCGTGCCGCAGGCGGCGCAGCCGGTGACCAAGCTGCGCTGGCTCGCCAAGAACGAACCCGAGAACGCGCAGCGCACCGCGGTGCTGCTGCAGGCCCACGACTGGCTGGTCTGGCAGCTTCTCGGACGGCCCGTGCGGCGCACCACCGACCGCGGCGGGGCCTCCGGCACCGGGTACTGGTCGGCGGCCACCGGCGGCTACCGGCCCGACCTGGTCGAGCTGTCCCTGGGCCACCAGGCGATGCTGCCCGAGGTGATCGGCCCCTCGGACGCGGCCGGCACCACCCCGGAGGGGCTGCTGATCTCCGCCGGGACCGGGGAGACCATGGCCGCGGCCTTCGGGCTCGGCATCGGGCTCGGGGACGCGGTCGTCTCCCTCGGCGCGTCCGGGTCCGTGATGGCCGTCCACCCGGAGGCCCTCGCCGACCAGTCCGGGATGATCACCTCCCTCGCCGACGCCACCGGCATGCACCTGCCGGTGGTGACCACCCTGAACGCGGTGCGCACCCTGCGCGGCACCGCCGAACTGCTCGGCCTGCCCGATCTGGAGAGCCTGTCCGACCTGGCGATGAAGTCGACGCCCGGGTCGCACGGGCTGGTGCTGCTGCCGTACCTGGAGGGCGAGCGGACGCCGCAGCTCCCGCACACCGCGGGCACGCTGGCCGGACTGCGGCGCGAGTCGATGAAGGCCGAGCACCTGGCGCGGGCCTCGTTCGAGGGCATGCTGTGCGGGCTCGCCGACGCGCTGGACGTGCTGCGCGGACGGGGTGTCGAGGTGCGGCGGGTCTTCCTGCTCGGCGCGGCCGCCGAACTGCCCGCCGTGCAGGCCGCGGCGCCGTCGCTGTTCGGCGCGCAGGTCGTCGTGCCGCAGCCCGCCGACTACGCGGCGATCGGCGCGGCCCGGCAGGCCGCCTGGGCGCTCGGCGTGTCGCAGGGGGCGCTCGACCCGCGCACCCCGCCGGCCTGGCACGGCGCGGCCGCGCAGGTGCTGGAGCCGGGCGAGGAACTGGCCGTGGGGCAGGCGGTGCGGCAGCAGTTCGTGTCGGTCCGGGAGCAGACCCACCCCGGAGCCTTCCGCCCGTGACGGCCCGGGCCTCCGGGTGCCGGGAGCACGCCGATGGCTTAATCGGTTGAGGTAACACGGGTGGAGTGCCCGACGATAGGGGCGAAGGGCGCATCGACCAGCCCCTGTCGCCGACTCCGAGAGACGTAGCGTGCTCATACGACTTCTGCGGACCTATCTCAGGCCCTATAGAAAACCCATAGCGTTCCTGGTGCTGCTGCAGTTCCTGCAGACCTGCGCCACCCTCTACCTGCCCACGCTCAACGCCGACATCATCGACAACGGTGTCGTGAAGGGCGACACGGACTACATCCTGTCCTTCGGCGCCCTGATGATCGGCGTCTCGCTGGTGCAGGTCGTGTGCAACATCGGCGCGGTGTACTTCGGCGCCCGGACCGCCTCCGCGCTCGGCCGGGACGTGCGCGGTGCGGTCTTCGACCGGGTCCAGTCGTTCTCCGCCCGTGAGGTGGGTCACTTCGGGGCGCCCTCGCTCATCACCCGTACGACGAACGACGTACAGCAGGTCCAGATGCTGGCCCTGATGTCGTTCACCCTCATGGTGTCGGCGCCCATCATGTGCGTCGGCGGGATCGTGCTCGCTCTCGGTCTCGACGTGCCGCTGTCCGCGGTGCTCGTGGCGGTCGTGCCGGTGCTCGGCATCTCCGTGACGCTGATCGTGCGCCGGCTGCGGCCGCTGTTCCGTTCCATGCAGACGCGGCTGGACACGGTGAACCGGGTGCTGCGCGAGCAGATCACCGGCAACCGGGTGATCCGCGCCTTCGTCCGGGACGAGTACGAGCAGGGCCGGTTCGGGAAGGCCAACGGGGACCTGACCGAGATGCAGCTCGCCACCGGCCGGATGCTCGCCCTCATGTTCCCGATCGTCATGACGGTGGTGAACGTCTCGTCCATCGCGGTGGTCTGGTTCGGCGCCCACCGCATCGACAGCGGCGGGATGGCGATCGGCGACCTGACCGCGTTCCTCGCCTATCTGATGCAGATCGTCATGTCCGTGATGATGGCCACCTTCATGTTCATGATGGTGCCGCGCGCCGAGGTGTGCGCCGAGCGCATCGAGGAGGTCCTGGGGACCGACTCCAGCGTGGTGCCGCCGGTCGCAGCGGTGACCGAGCTGCGCCGGCACGGGCATCTGGAGATCCGGGGCGCGGGCTTCCGCTATCCGGGTGCCGAGGAGCCGGTGCTGAAGGCCGTCGACGTGGTGGCCCGGCCGGGCGAGACGACCGCCGTGATCGGCTCGACCGGCAGTGGGAAGTCGACGCTGCTCGGCCTGGTCCCGCGGCTGTTCGACGCCACCGAGGGCCAGGTGCTGGTGGACGGCGTGGACGTCCGCGAGGTCGACCCGGAGCTGCTCGCCCGGACCGTCGGGCTCGTGCCGCAGAAGCCGTACCTGTTCGCCGGGACGGTCGCGACCAACCTGCGCTACGGCAATCCGGAGGCCACCGACGAGGAGCTGTGGCAGGCGCTGGAGGTGGCGCAGGCCAAGGACTTCGTCGGCAAGCTGGAGGGCGGGCTCGACGCGCCGATCGCGCAAGGCGGCACCAACGTCTCGGGCGGTCAGCGGCAGCGGCTCGCCATCGCCCGCACGCTGGTGCAGCGCCCGGAGATCTACCTCTTCGACGACTCCTTCTCGGCGCTGGACTACGCCACCGACGCGGCGCTGCGCTCCGCGCTCGGCCGCGAGACCGCCGACGCGACCGTCGTCATCGTCGCGCAGCGGGTGGCCACCATCCGGGACGCGGACCGGATCATCGTGCTGGACGAGGGACGGGTGGTCGGCACCGGCCGGCACCACGAACTGATGGCGGCGAACGAGACCTACCGGGAGATCGTGCTCTCCCAGCTGACGGAAGCGGAGGCCGCCTGATGGCCGGGCCCATGGGACGCATGATGGCCGGGGGCGGCCCCGACCAGCGCTCGATGGACTTCAAGGGCACGGGCAAGCGGCTCGTCGCCCGGTTCAGACCCGAACGGGTCACCATCTGCGCCCTGCTGCTGTGCGTGGTCGTCAGCGTGACCCTGAGCGTGCTCGGCCCGAAGATCCTCGGCAAGGCCACCGACCTGGTCTTCGCCGGCATCGTCGGCCGGCAGATGCCGGCCGGGGCCACCAAGGAGCAGGTGCTCCAGTCGATGCGCGAGCGCGGCCAGGGCCAGATCGCCGACATGCTCAAGGGCACCGACTTCACGCCCGGCCAGGGCATCGACTTCGGCGCCGTCGGGCAGGTGCTGCTGCTCGCGCTCGGCACCTTCCTGGTCGCCGGTCTGCTGATGGCGGTCGCCACCCGGCTGGTCAACCGGGCGGTGAACCGCACCATGTACCGGCTGCGCGAGTCCGTGCAGGGGAAGCTGTCGCGGCTGCCGCTGTCGTACTTCGACAAGCGCCAGCGCGGTGAGGTGCTCTCCCGGGCCACCAACGACATCGACAACATCGGTCAGACGCTGCAGCAGTCGATGGGCCAGCTCATCAACGCGGTGCTGACCATCATCGGCGTGCTGGTGATGATGTTCTACGTCTCCTGGCTGCTGGCGCTGGTCGCGCTGGTGACGGTGCCGCTGTCGTTCGTGGTCGCCACCCGGGTCGGCAAGCGGTCGCAGCCGCACTTCGTGCAGCAGTGGCGCAGCACCGGCAAACTGAACGCGCACGTCGAGGAGATGTACACCGGGCACACCCTGGTGAAGGTGTTCGGCCGGCAGGAGGAGTCGGCGCAGCAGTTCGCCGAGCAGAACGAGGCGCTGTACGAGGCCGCGTTCCGGGCGCAGTTCAACAGCGGCGTCATGCAGCCGCTGATGATGTTCGTGTCGAACCTGAACTACGTGCTGGTGGCGGTCGTCGGTGGCCTCAGGGTCGCGTCGGGCGCGCTGTCCATCGGTGACGTGCAGGCGTTCATCCAGTACTCGCGGCAGTTCTCGATGCCGCTGACGCAGGTCGCGTCGATGGCGAACCTGGTGCAGTCGGGTGTCGCCTCGGCGGAGCGGGTCTTCGAACTCCTGGACGCGGAGGAGCAGGAGGCGGACCCGGTGCCGGGCGTGCGGCCCGAGGAACTGCGCGGACGGGTGTGCCTGGATCACGTGTCGTTCCGGTACGACCCGGAGAAGCCGCTGATCGAGGACCTCTCGCTGACGGTGGAGCCGGGGCAGACGGTGGCCATCGTCGGCCCGACCGGCGCGGGCAAGACCACGCTGGTGAACCTGCTGATGCGGTTCTACGACGTCTCCGGCGGGCGCATCACGCTGGACGGGGTGGACGTGCGGCGGATGTCCCGGGACGAACTGCGGTCCGGGATCGGCATGGTGCTCCAGGACACCTGGCTGTTCGGCGGCACCATCGCGGAGAACATCGCCTACGGCGCCGCCCGCGACGTGACCCGGGGCGAGATCGAGGAGGCGGCCCGCGCGGCGCACGCGGACCGGTTCATCCGCACCCTGCCCGACGGCTACGACACCGTGATCGACGACGAGGGTTCCGGGGTCAGCGCCGGTGAGAAGCAGCTCATCACCATCGCGCGGGCGTTCCTGTCCGACCCGGTGATCCTGGTGCTGGACGAGGCCACGAGCTCCGTGGACACCCGTACCGAGGTGCTGATCCAGAAGGCGATGGCCAAACTCGCGCACGGGCGGACGTCGTTCGTCATCGCGCACCGGCTGTCGACGATCCGGGACGCGGACACCATCCTGGTGATGGAGAACGGCTCCATCGTCGAACAGGGCGCGCACGCGGAGCTGCTGGCGGCCGGCGGGGCGTACGCCCGGCTGTACCAGGCGCAGTTCGCGCAGGCCGTGGCCGAGGTGGACTGATCCGCGGCCGGGGCCGTCCACGCCGTGGGCGGCCCCGGTCAGTCCAGGTAGCCCCGCAACTGGTCCGCGAACGTGTGGTCGCGGAGCTTGCTGAGGGTCTTGGACTCGATCTGCCGTATCCGCTCCCGGGTCACGCCGAACAGGCGCCCGATCTCCTCCAGGGTGCGGGGGCGGCCGTCGGCGAGTCCGTAGCGGAGCTGGACGACCTTGCGCTCGCGCTCGCCGAGGGTGGAGAGCACGGCCTCCAGGTGCTCCCGGAGCAGCAGGAACGCGGCCGACTCCACGGGGCTCGCGGCGTCGCCGTCCTCGATGAGGTCGCCGAGGGCCACCTCGTCCTCCTCGCCGACCGGGGCGTGCAGGGACACCGGTTCCTGGGCGAGCCGCAGCACCTCGCGGACCCGCTCGGGCGGCAGGTCGAGCTGGCCGGCGACCTCCTCGGGCGCGGGCTCGTAGCCCCGTTCCTGCAGCATGCGGCGCTGGACGCGGACGACCCGGTTGATCAGTTCCACCACGTGCACGGGCACCCGGATGGTGCGGGCCTGGTCGGCCAGGGCGCGGGACATGGCCTGGCGGATCCACCAGGTGGCGTAGGTGGAGAACTTGTAGCCGCGGGCGTAGTCGAACTTCTCCACGGCCCGGATGAGCCCGAGGTTGCCCTCCTGCACCAGGTCGAGCATGGTCAGGCCGCGGCCGACGTACCGCTTCGCCACCGACACCACGAGCCGCAGGTTGGCCTCGATCAGCCGGCGCTTGGCCATCCGGCCCATGACGACCAGCCGGTCCAGGTCGTGCGCGAGCCGGCTGTCCAGGTCGGGGGTGCTGCTCAGCTTCTCCTCGGCGAACAGACCGGCCTCCACCTTGCGGGCGAGGTCGACCTCCTCGGCGGCGGTGAGCAGCGGGATGCGGCCGATCTCCCGCAGGTACTGGCGGAACAGGTCGGCGGACGGGCCGCCGGTCTCGGCCCGCGCGGCGACCGCGGGTCCCGCGGGCTCGGCGGGCTCGGCGGCCTCCTCCGGCTCCTCCGTCAGCGCCTCGGCGGGTGGCTCCGCCGGTTCACCGGTCTGCTCCTGGTCCGCCTCGGGGTGGCCGAGGGCGCGGCTCTGCGGGGGGACGGCCACGAGGACTCCGGACTCCGCGCCGGGCCCGTCGGCCGCGGCGCCGGCGCTGCTGTCGGTGTGGGTGAGGGTCTGGGTCTGCACGGGGGCGACCTCCTGGGGCAGGCACCGGAAACTGCCTGGGCGGGCACCGGGGGCCCGGGCACCGCACCCCAGTGTGGGGTAAGACACATCGCCGCCACGAGAGTCGTGCGGTGACTTTTTGCGTCCGGTCCGTGACGCGGTGGTTATCCGATCCGCGACGCGGTCATGGTCCGGACCGCTTCCGGGGTGGCAGGGCCCGGCCCGTCACAGGGCGGACGCGCCCCGTTCGCGCAGTGCCTGGTCGTACTGCTGCAGGACCCACATCTCGTTCTGCACGGCGGCCAGTTGGGCCGGGTCGCCGCCGGAGGACAGGCGGGTGAGCTGGGACTGGATGTCGCGGATGCGGCGCTCCACGGCACGGCGGCGGATCTGCACCAGCACCGTGCCGGCGTACGTCTCGTCGACCGTGCGGCGCAGGATCGGCTCGACGGCCAGTTCGGTGACCATGGCGCGGGCGGTGTCGTCGGGCGCGGCGTCGCGCACCCGGACCAGGTACTCCTGGCCGTCCTCGACGCCGTACTCGGCGCCGCCCGCCTCCGCGATGGTCCGGCGCACGGCGGCGTAGGGCGGGGCGGTGAACTCGTCCTCGCCGTACGCGTCGAAGGCCGGGGAGACCAGGTCGGGGCGCTGGAGGGCGAGTTTGAGCAGTTCGCGCTCGGCGGCGTAGACGGGGTTGCGCAGAGTGAGGGCCGGGCCGGAGGGGGCCGCGGGGCGGGGCCCGGTCTCCCACTGCTGCTGCGGGCCGCGAGACTGCTGCTGGGGCCCTCCCTTGCCGCGCTCGCGGGCCCAGCGGGCGAGCTGGGCGACCCGCTTGACCACGAACTGGGTGTCGAGGATGCCGAGCATGCCGGCGAGTTGGACGGCGACCTCGTGCTGGGCGCCGCTGTTCTTGATGCGGGCGACGATCGGGGCGGCCTCGTCCAGGGCGGCGGCGCGGCCGGCCGGGGTGTCCAGGTCGTAGCGGGCGACGATCTGGCGAAGCGCGAACTCGAAGAGCGGGGTGCGCGGTTCGGCCAGGTCGGCGACCGCGTCGTCGCCCTTGGCCAGGCGCAGCTCGCAGGGGTCCATGCCGTCGGGCGCGATGGCGATGTAGGTCTCGGCGGCGAACTTCTGGTCGTCCTCGAAGGCGCGCAGGGCCGCCTTCTGGCCGGCCGCGTCGCCGTCGAAGGTGAAGATCACCCGGGCGGAGCCGTTGTCCATGAGGAGGCGGCGGAGGATCTTGATGTGGTCGCCGCCGAAGGCCGTGCCGCAGGTGGCGATGGCGGTGGTGACCCCGGCCAGGTGGCAGGCCATGACGTCGGTGTAGCCCTCGACGACGACGGCCCGGCTGGTCTTGGCGATGTGCTGCTTGGCCAGGTCGATGCCGTACAGGACCTGGGACTTCTTGTAGATCGCCGTGTCGGGCGTGTTCAGGTACTTCGGCCCGTTGTCCGCCTCGTAGAGCTTGCGGGCGCCGAAGCCGACGACCTCGCCGCCGATGTCGCGGATCGGCCACATCAGCCGGCCCCGGAAGCGGTCGATGGGACCGCGCCGGCCCTCCTGCGACAGCCCGGAGAGGATCAGCTCCTTGTCCGTGAAGCCCTTGCCTCGCAGGTAGCGGGTGAGGTGGTCCCAGCCCTGGGGGCTGTAGCCGACGCCGAAGTGGACGGCGGCGGCCTGGTCGAAGCCGCGCTCGGCGAGGAAGACCCGGCCGGTCTCGGCCTCGGCGCCGGTGGCGAGCTGCTCGGCGTACCACTGGGCGGCGACCTTGTGCGCCTCGACCAGGCGGATGCGTTCGCCGCGCTGGTGGGCGGGGTTGTACCCGCCCTCCTCGTAGCGCAGCGTGATGCCGGCCTGGGCGGCGAGCCGCTCCACCGCCTCCGAGAAGGAGAGGTGGTCCACCTTCATGACGAAGGTGATGGTGTCGCCGCCCTCCTGGCAGCCGAAGCAGTGGAAGAGTCCCTTGCTCGGGCTGACCTGGAAGGACGGCGACTTCTCGTCGTGGAAGGGGCAGAGCCCCTTGAGGTTGCCGCCACCGGCGTTGCGCAGCTGGAGGTACTCGGAGACCACGGCGTCGATCGGGACCGCGTCCCGTACCGCCTTCACGTCCTCGTCGTTGATCCGTCCTGCCACGATGCGATTCTACGGGGCTCGTACGACAGTCCCGGTGGCCGCGGAGATCAGGAGCCGAGGCGGTCCAGCGGTACGTGGGGGTCGGCGAGCGCCTCCGTGTCCACCCGGGCCCGGGAACGGATGAGGTTCTGGATGGGCTCTGTGACATCCCACACGTTCACGTTCATCCCGGCGAGGACCCGGCCCTCGCGGACCCAGAACGCGATGAACTCGCGCCGGCCCGCGTCGCCCCGGATGACCACCTCGTCGTACGACCCGGGCGGCGCCCAGCCGCTGTACTCCATGCCCAGGTCGTACTGGTCGGTGAAGAAGTAGGGCACGCGGTCGTAGGTGACGTCCTGGCCGAGCATCGCGCGGGCGGCGGCCGGGCCGCCGTTCAGGGCGTTGGCCCAGTGCTCGACGCGGAGCCGGGTGTCGAACAGGGCGTGCGGGAAGGAGGCGACGTCGCCGGCCGCGTGGATGTCCGGGTCGGACGTGCGCAGCCGTTCGTCCACCACGATCCCGCCCCCGTGCTCCCGGCCGGCCAGCTCAAGGCCCGCCGCCTCGGCCAGGGCGGTGCGCGGGGCCGCGCCGATCGCCGCGAGCACCGCGTGGGCGGGGTGCTCCTCGCCGTCGTCGGTGCGGGCGGCGAGGACGACGCCGTCCTGGCCGGCGATCTCGGTCAGCCGCACCCCGAAGCGGAAGCGGACGCCGTGGGCGCGGTGCAGCTCCGCGAAGACGTTGCCCAGCTCGGGTCCGAGGACGCCGTGCAGCGGGGTCGGCGAGGGCTCGATCACGGTGACCTCGGCGCCGTACTCGCGGGCGGCCGCCGCGACCTCCAGGCCGATCCAGCCGCCGCCGGCGATCACCAGGTGGCCGTTGTCCCGGCCGAGCGCGGCCAGGACGCCCTTGAGCCGCTCGGCGTGCGCGAGGCGGCGAAGGTGGTGCACGCCCGCCAGGTCGGTGCCGGGGATGTCGAGGCGGCGGGGTTCAGCGCCGGTGGCGAGCAGCAGCTTGTCGTAGTGGACGAGGGTGCCGTCGTCGCCGAAGCGCACGGTCCTGGCGGCGCGGTCGATCCGGTCCACGGTCTGGCCGAGGTGCAGCTCGACGTCGTTGCGCGCGTACCAGGCGGGCTCGTGCACGAAGACGCTGTCCCGCTCCTCCTTGCCCAGCAGGTAGCCCTTGGACAGCGGGGGACGCTCGTAGGGGTGGTCGCGCTCGTCGCAGATCAGTATCACCCGGCCGGTGAAGCCCTCCGCACGGAGCGTCTCGGCCGCCTTCGCGCCGGCGAGGCCGCCTCCGACGATGACGAATGTCTGATCCGCGTCGACCACTTGATGCCTCCTCGTAAGGGTGCCGCCACATGCGAGCGTCCCGCACCGGGCGTGCTGCGGGAAGAGGGAGTGCCCCGATCAGGCCACGGGAGGGGCACTTTCCCGGTGGATATGCCCCGTCAGTCTCGCGTGCAGCGAGCGGGCGGAGGCGTCGGTCAGTGAGGCGATCTGGTCGACGATCACCCGCTTGCGCGCGTGGTCGTCGGGCGCCTCGTCGAACAGGGCCCGGAACTGGGGGTCGAGGCCTTCCGGCGCGCGCAGGGTGAGCGCCTCGGCCAGCTCGGCCACGACCACCCGCTGGTCGGCGCGCAGCAGCTCCTGCTCGGCGCGCTGCATGACGAACCGGTCGGCGACCGCCTTGAGCACCGCGCACTCCATGCGGGTCTCGCGGGGCACGACGAGTTCGGCGCCGTAGCGGGTGAGCCGGCCGCCGCCGTACGCGGCCCGGGTGGCGCCCTCGGCGGCCAGGCAGAACCGGCCGATGAGCTGGCTGGTGGCGTCCTTCAGGCGGGCCTGGGCGACCGCCGTCCCGTCGTAGCCGTGCGGCCACCACTCCTGGTTCTGGAGCCGGTCGAGGGCCTCGGCGAGCTCGGCGGGGTCGGTGTCCGCCGGGACGTACCGGCCGACGGCGACCTCGAACACCGCCTGCCGCTCGGGTTCGGCGCGCAGGCACTCCGGGTCGACGTGGCCGGCGTGCAGGCCGTCCTCCACGTCGTGCACCGAGTAGGCCACGTCGTCCGACCAGTCCATGACCTGCGCCTCGAAGCAGGTGCGGGTGCCGGGGGCGGTCTCGCGGACCCAGTCGAACACCGGGCGGTCGTCCTCGTACACGCCGAACTTCACGGACCCCGGGTCGGTGGGGTGGGCGCCGCGCGGCCAGGGGTACTTGGTGGCGGCGTCGAGGGCGGCGCGGGTGAGGTTGAGGCCGACGGAGCCCTCGGGGGTGAACCGCTTGGGCTCGATGCGGGTGAGCAGTCGGAGGGACTGGGCGTTGCCCTCGAAGCCGCCGCAGTCGTCGGCGAACTCGTTCAGGGCCTGCTCGCCGTTGTGGCCGAAAGGCGGGTGGCCGAGGTCGTGCGAGAGGCAGGCCGCCTCGACCAGGTCGGGGTCGCAGCCGAGGGCGGCGCCCAGCTCGCGGCCGACCTGCGCGCACTCGAGGGAGTGGGTCAGGCGCGTGCGGGGACTGGCGTCCCAGGCCTGGATGGGCGTCCCCCCGCTCGAGCGAAGCTGGGAGTGGGGGAGGGTCCCCGGTGTGACCACCTGGGTCTTGCCGGCCAGGCGGCGCAGGGCCGCGGAGTGCAGGACGCGGGCGCGGTCGCGCTGGAAGGCGGTGCGGCCCGGGCGCTTGTCGGGTTCGGGCGCCCAGCGTTCGACCGACGTCGGGTCGTAGGCGGGGGCGGGTGCCGTGCTGGTAGCCGTGGTGCCTTCCATGACTCGACAGTACGGGGCGGTGGTGACAATCGGGGGGCACGGGGCGCCCGATCGCCCTTCGGGGTGTGTCGGGTCCGCGGGCGCCGGCCGCCCGTGTCTCAGGCCGACGCCAGATCGGCCGCCGGCGCCTGCGCCCGGTCGTAGCGGTGCAGGACCAGGCGGGCCATCGCCTCGTGGGCGCCCAGGGGGGCCGAGGCGATCCACGGCGCCGCCTGCGCGCACTGGGTCGCGAACCGTCCCGGCGCGGTGAAGCAGGAGGCGATCGCCACCCGGTCGCGGCCGCGTGCGGCCAGTGCCCGCAGCGCCGTGGGGACCGTCGGACTCGCCGCCGAGGCGTAGGCGGGGACGACCGGCACGCCGAGGCGCTCGGCGAGGAGGCGGGCCGTGCGGCGGGTGTCGGCGGCCGAGTCGGGGTCGCGGGAGCCGGCCGCCGCGAGGACGACCGCGCCAGTGCGGCGGACGGCGGCGTCCCCGGCCGGGGGCCAGCCGGCCTCCAGCAGACGGGCGTGCAGGGTGTCGACCAGGAGGGGGTGCGGGCCCAGCGGGGCGGCCACGCGCGTGCGGGCCGGCGAGGCGGCGGCCATCTCGGGGATGTCCCGCTTGACGTGGTGGCCCCGGCCGAGGAGCAGCGGTACGAGGACCGCGGGGGCCGCTCCGAGCGCGGCCAGGGTGTCCGGGAGCAGGGGCTCGTTCAGCTCGATGTGGCCGAGGTGGACGGGGAGCCCGGGCCGCCGCTCGCGCACCCGGTCGCGCAGGGCCCGCACGGTCCGCAGCGCGCGCGGGTCGCGGCTGCCGTGGGCGACCAGGACCAGGGCGGGCGGGGTGGGTGCGGGACGGCGGCGTCCGCTCGGTGACACGAGCCGGAGCCGGTCGGCCAGCCGGTCGCCGATGCTGATCATGAGGTGCGCCGTGCTGTCGAGGTGGAGGGCGGGCTCGTCGCTGAAGGGGTTCGACGCCGTCATGGGATGATCCTGACGTGGGTTCGTTGCGCCGCCGTTGCCGGACGGTCACGGGTGTTTTCCGCGGCTTCACCCCGTTCGGATGCACGCCGTGAGGGCGGACCGGGTCGCCGGAGCGAACCGGATCCCCGTGACCGGCGTCCTCCCGGTCGGAACCGATCAGGAGGGGGCCGCATGAAGACGCGCCGACCGCGGCTGCCGCGCACCCGCAGGGGGTGGCGGCGGCTGGTGCAGTCCGTGATGGCCGGGTGCGTGCTGGCGCTGCTGCCGGTGACCTGGCTGTACGTGTCGACCGCCGACCGGCTGCGGACCGCCGCGGACGTGCCGCGCACCGAGGTGGCGGTGGTGTTCGGGGCCGGGCTGTGGGACGGCGAGCCGTCCCCGTACCTCGCGCACCGCCTGGACGCGGCGGCCGGGCTGTACCGGCAGGGGCGGATCGAGGCGGTCCTCGTCACCGGGGACAACAGCCGCGAGGACTACGACGAGCCCGACGCCATGCGGGCCTACCTCACCCGGCACGGCGTGCCGGACGCGCGCATCGTCAGCGACTACGCGGGCTTCGACACCTGGGACTCCTGCGTGCGGGCCAGGAGGATCTTCGGAGTGGACCGCGCGGTGCTGATCAGCCAGGGCTTCCACATCCGGCGGGCGGTGGCGCTGTGCGAGGCGGCGGGAGTGGACTCGTACGGCCTCGGGGTCGACGCCAAGCACGACGCGACCTGGTACTACGGCGGCACGCGCGAGGTGTTCGCGGCGGGCAAGGCGGCTCTGGACGCGGTGTTCCAGCCGGATCCGCGGTTCCTCGGACCGAAGGAGACCGGCGTGGCGCGGGCCCTCGCGTCCGGCCGGTGACCGGGGCCTCACGGCGGGCGGGCGGGCGCGGGGAGGCCGGCTTCCCGGCCGCGTAACAAGGAGCCGCCGCGGGCCGTAACACCGGGGAAGCACGCTGGTCGGCATGGAGACCACCTCGACGCCCACCCACTGCCCGTACTGCGCCCTGCAGTGCGGGATGAACATCACGCCCCTGCCCCAGGGCGGCGTCGAGGTGACCGAACGGCCGGACTTCCCGGTGAACCGGGGCGCGCTGTGCGGCAAGGGCCGTACCGCCGCCCAGGTGCTGTCGCCGGCGGCCCGGCTGACCTCGCCGCTGGTGCGGTCCGGCGGGAAGCTGGTGGAGGCCGGCTGGGAGGAGGCGCTGGACCGGATCGCCGGGGCGCTGTCCGGGGTGCGTGCGCACAGCGGGCCGGACGCGGTGGGGGTGTTCGGCGGGGGCGGGCTGACCAACGAGAAGGCCTACGCGCTCGGCAAGTTCGCGCGGGTGGTGCTCGGCACCTCGCAGATCGACTACAACGGCCGGTTCTGCATGTCCTCCGCGGCGGCCGCCGGCACCAGGGCGTTCGGGCTGGACCGGGGGCTGCCGTTCCCGCTTGAGGACATCCCGCGCACCGGCTGCGTCGTCCTGGTCGGCTCCAACCTGGCCGAGACGATGCCGCCGTCGCTGCGCTTCTTCGGCGAACTGCGCGCCAACGGCGGCACGCTGATCGTCGTCGACCCGCGCCGCACGAAGACGGCCGAGCAGGCCGATCTGCACCTGGCGCCCCGGCCGGGCACCGATCTCGCCCTCGCGCTGGGCCTGCTGCACCTGGTGGTGGCCGAGGGCCGCACGGACGAGCGGTACATCGAGGAGCGCACGTCCGGCTGGGAGGAGGCCCGGGCGGCGGCCATGGCGCACTGGCCGGAGTACGTGGAGCGGATCACGGGGGTGTCCGTTCCCCTACTGCGCCGGGCGGTGCGGATGTTCTGCGAGCCGGAGTCCGCGATGGTGCTCACCGCGCGGGGGCCCGAGCAGCAGTCCAAGGGGACGGACACGGTGGGCGCGTGGATCAACCTGTGCCTGGCGACGGGCCGGGCGGGCCGCCCGCTGTCCGGGTACGGCTGTCTGACCGGGCAGGGCAACGGGCAGGGCGGACGCGAACACGGCCAGAAGGCGGACCAGTTGCCCGGTTACCGCCGGCTGGACGACCCGGCGGCGCGGCGGCACGTGGCCGGGGTGTGGGGCGTGGACCCGGACGGCCTGCCCGGCCCGGGGCGCAGCGCGTACGAGCTGCTGGACGCGCTGGGCACGGACGTCCGGGCGCTGCTGCTGATGGGCTCCAACCCGGTGGTCTCCGCGCCGCGCGCGGCGCACGTGGAGGAGCGGCTGCGCTCGCTGGACTTCCTGGCCGTGTGCGATGTCGTCCTCTCGGAGACGGCCGAACTCGCGGACGTCGTCCTGCCGGTCACGCAGTGGGCCGAGGAGACGGGCACGACGACCAGCCTGGAGGGCAGGGTCCTGCTGCGCCGCCGGGCCGTCGCGCCGCCCGCCGGGGTCCGCAGCGACCTGGAGGTGCTGCACGGCCTGGCCGCCCGGCTCGGCGTGGAGAAGGGCTTCCCGGCCGACCCGGAGGAGGTCTTCGGGGAGCTCCGCCGGGCCAGCGCGGGCGGCGCCGCCGACTACTCGGGCATCACCTACCGCCGTCTGGCGGACGAGAACGGCGTCTTCTGGCCGTGCCCGGAGGCGCCGGCGCGGGACGCCGTCGGCGCGGCCGCCGGGGCCCCCGCGCCGGACGGGCCCGCCTCGCCTCCCGTCCATCCCGGCACCCCCCGCCTGTTCCTCGACCGTTTCGCCACCGACGACGGCCGGGCGCGGTTCGCCGCCGTGGCGCACCGGGCCAGTGCGGAGGAGCCGGACGAGGAGTACCCGCTGCTGCTGACCACCGGCCGGGTGGTCTCCCAGTACCAGTCGGGGGCGCAGACCCGCAGGGTGGCCGAGCTGAACGCGGCCGCGCCCGGCCCGTTCGTCGAGCTCCATCCGCGTCTCGCGGCCCGTCTCGGCGCCGCCGAGGGCGACCCGCTGGCGGTGGTCTCCCGGCGCGGCCGCGCCGTGGCCCCCGCCCGCATCACCACCGCGATCCGCCCCGACACGGTCTTCATGCCGTTCCACTGGCCGGGCGAGGGCCGGGCCAACACCCTCACGAACCCGGCCCTCGACCCGACGTCGAAGATGCCCGAGTTCAAGACCTGCGCGGTGCGGGTGGAGCCCCTAGGGCCACCGGAGTAGGGAGCTGGGAGGCATCCGGGCCGGCCTCCCTCAGCCGCGTGCCAGCCAGTCGCCGCTCGTGATCCGCCGGCCCCCGGCGCGCAGCCGGGCGGCGACGGCGGGGGCCGCCAGGTAGACCCACGCCCGGGTCGTGCCGCCGTCGGGGCGCTCGACGGGGCGGGCGACCCGTTCGTAGAGGTTGCGGGGGTCGCCCGGGACGTACTCCTCCAGGCGGTCCAGCTCGGCCAGGAGTGCGGCGTACGACCGCGCCGAGGCGGTGACGAGTTCGCCGCTGACCGTGCCGCCGGGCTCCTCGACGGCGTAGGGGTAGCCGGGGCCCTCGTACAGCGCCGCGCCCGCGAATCGTCCCGCTTCCTCCCGCTCGGTCCGGCCACGCAGGAACAGGCCGTGGTTGCGCCCGCCGGGGCGCAGGGTGCCGTAGACGAAGAACGGCAGCGGGTCCAGGGCGTCCGAGGTGATCACGGAAACGATTCTCCTCCTGCGCCGCCTTCTCACACATCTCCATGAAGGCGCTATGGACATGACATGTCATGGCCCCTTAAATCTCAGTCAACACAGCGCGCCCCCGCCCCCCACGCCTCGAAGGCGCCTCCCCCAAGGAGACAGATGAGTCGGATACGTCAGCACGTCCGGGGTTCCCGTCGTCTCGCCACCGCCGGCGCCGCCGTCACCACCGCGGCCCTCCTCACCGCCGCCCTCTCCCCCGCCGCCCACGCCGACGGCCGCCCCACCCGGGCCACCGCCGTCCAGAACGCGGCCTCGGCGATCCTGGCGCAGGCGCGCAGCCTCGGCCTGACCTCCGCCCAGGACACCAGCGTCCGGGACGTGATCGTCGACGGCAACGGCACCCAGCACGTCCGCTACGACCGTACGTACCATCAGCTTCCGGTGCTCGGCGGCGACTTCGTCGTCCACCTGGCGCGGGACGGTGCGTACCGCGGCGCCGACCGCGCGACCAGGACCAGGATCTCGGTCCCCACCACCACCCCGAAGCTGACCGCGCCCCGGGCCGCCGACCTCGCCGTGAACGCCCTGCGCGCCGCCAACCTGGGCGAGAAGCTCCGGCAGGTCAAGGCCAGGCCCGAGCTGGTCGTCGACGCCCTGCACGGCGCCCCGAAGCTCGCCTGGCGCACCAACGCCGCCGGCCTGGACTCGCTCGGCAACCCGGTCGCCCGGACCGTGCTGACCGACGCCCGCACCGGCGCCCAGATCGACGCCTGGGACAGCATCGAGACGGTCACCGGCGACGGCAAGTCGCTGTACAGCGGGACCGTGCCGATGGAGAGCACGCAGTCCGGCTCCTCGTACCAGCTCAAGGACCCGACGCGCGGCAACACCTACACCGGTGACGCCGAGGGCAAGACCGACCTGTGCTTCTTCGGGATCTGCTTCAGCCGGGCCCCCGCGACGCTGTTCACCGACGCCGACAACCACTGGGGCACGGGCGCCACCGCCGACCGCGCCACGGCCGCCGTCGACGCCCAGTACGGCACCAACGAGACCTGGGACTACTACAGATACGTCCACGGCCGCAACGGCATCGCGGGCGACGGCAAGGGCTCGTACAACCGCGTCCACTACGGCAGCAGCTACAACAACGCCTTCTGGGACGACAGTTGCTTCTGCATGACGTACGGCGACGGTGACGGCACCACCTTCGGGCCGCTGGTTGCGCTGGACGTGGCCGGGCACGAGATGAGCCACGGCGTGACGTCGAAGACGGCCGCGCTGACCTACTCGGGCGAGTCCGGCGGCCTGAACGAGGCCACCTCGGACATCCTCGGCACGATGGTCGAGTGGTACGCGAACAACTCCTCCGACCAGGGCGACTACCTCATCGGCGAGAAGATCGTGAAGCCGGGCTTCGGCAAGGCGGCCCTGCGCTTCATGGACAAGCCGTCCAGGGACGGCAGCTCCGCGGACTACTGGAGCTCGTCGGTCGGCAACCTCGACGTCCACTACTCCTCGGGCGTCGCCAACCACTTCGCCTACCTGCTGGCCGAGGGCAGCGGCGCGAAGACCATCAACGGCGTCGACTACAACTCGCCGACGTCCAACGGCTCGACGGTCACCGGCATCGGCCGGGACAAGGTCGGCAAGATCTGGTACCGGGCGCTGACGGTCTACATGACGTCCTCCACGAACTACGCGGGCGCCCGCACGGCCACCCTGAACGCCGCCAAGGACCTGTACGGCGCGGGCAGCGCGGAGTACAACGCGACGGCCGCCGCGTGGAGCGCGGTCAACGTCAACTAGAGCACGACGAGGCGCGTTCGGGCGGCCGTCCCGGTCCATTGGGTACCGGGGCGGCCGCCCTTCTCGCGCGCCGTGCGGCCCGGCGGCCCGCGCCCGCCCGCCGTGGCGGCCGGCCAGGGCGCCCACCAGCCACGCGTGCCGCCCCTCACCCGTTCACCCCCGCCCCGCGCTCCATTCGTGTGCTCTTTCCCGAGCACCTGCGGCACGCCTGTGACCAGGCATGATCCGTCTCCGCTAGCCCGTGTGGGGGTCCCGCGCGCCACCCGTTCAGCACGTTCCTGACCGGGCGTCAGCAAGCGCCGCGGCCCGAGTGCGATTTTCCTCGGAGGAGCAGGGGCGCGCCCCTGGACGAGTCGGAGGAACGAGACGGACAAGCCCTGGGGAGCACCATGCGACGCACCGCCCGTCTGCTGACCGGTACCGCGCTCGCCGTGGCCACGGCGGGACTCGCCACGGCGCCGGCCCACGGCGGCGAAGGCCCGGCGGCGGCTCGCCTGCGGAGCGCTCCGGCCGCGGCCGGGAGCGGCAGCCTGCAGGTGGACCCGGCCACCGCGGTGCCCGGCGGCCAGGTCACCGTGAACACCGCGGCGTGCGGCGAGAAGGCCGGCGCGATCGCCGACGCGGGCGCGGTCGGCGCCGGAACCTTCATGCTGGCGCCCGGCGCGGACGAGGGCGGGGCGAGCGGCGGGTTCCGGGTCCCGCCGGGCGCCCAGCCGGGCACGTACGAGATCGTCGCGAAGTGCGCCGACGGCGCCCGGCAGGTCACGGGCGACCTGGTGGTGGCGCTCAGCACGGCGCGCATGGGCGCGGAGCACGAGCAGGTGCGGCCGCGGGGAAGCGTGAAGACGGGGGTCGGCGGCGCACTCGGCACCGACCCCGTGCAGACCGCGGCGGGCGTGACGGCTCTGGCCGTCGCCGCCGCGGGCGGTACCTGGCTCCTGCATCGCCGGGCGAGAGGCGACGGGATCTGACGGACACCCTCCGCTGTCCGTCCGCCGGTACCGCAGAATCCCGCCCCCTCCGGGTCCGACGCCCCTCGCGGCCCGGAGGGGGAGGGGGTCCGCCCCGTGGCGGGCCGAACCGAATCCGAAGGGCCCGTTCGGGGTGCGCCCCGGGAAGAGGGGATCTCATGCGCAGAGTCGGGGACACCGCCATAGCCGCCGTCACCGTGGTCGCCCTCGGCTCGGGGACGTGGCTGCTCGCCGCTCCGGACGTGACGCACGCGCCGCCGCAGCCGCCCGCCGCCGAGGGCCGGCCCGACCCGGGCGAGGAGCGGCTCGGGGCCACCGCGCTGGCGCCCTCCCCGCCGACCCGCATCCGCATCCCCTCGATCCGGGTGAACGCCCCGCTGACGGGCCTGGGCCTCACCCCCGCGGGCAGCCTGGACGTGCCGCCCGCCGGGAACAAGAACCTCGCCGGCTGGTACGAGGCCGGCACCACACCCGGCGAGACGGGCACCGCGATCGTCGCCGGCCACGTCGACAACGCCGAGGGCCCGGCCGTCTTCTACGACCTGGGCGCCCTGAAGCGCGGAGCCGTCATCGAGATCGACCGGCGCAACGGAGGCGTGGCCGTGTTCACCGTCGACGCGGTGGAGGTGTACCCGGCCAGCGCCTTCCCCGACGACAAGGTGTACGGCGCGGCCGGGCGGCCGGAGCTGCGGGTCATCACCTGCGGCGGCGGCTACTCGAAGGCCACCGGGTACCAGGGCAACGTGGTGGTCTTCGCCCACCTGACCGGCAGCCGCTGACGACCGCCTCCGAGGCCGGCGCGGCGGCCCCGCCCCGGCGTTCACGCACCTCACGGCCCTCCTCCGGCGCCCGCCGGGACCCTCACACGCCCGGCCCCGCACCGCTGAGGGCAGCGTTCCCCCCGGGAAACAGGGGTGATGCGGCCGGGTAACGTCGAAGCCGCACGCTGCGGTGCATGACCTCGAATACGCGTGTGGTGGTGATCGGCGCCGGCCTCGCGGGCGTACGGCTCGCCCGGCGGCTCGGTGAGCTGGGCACGCCCGCGCTGCTCGTCGGCGAGGAGGAGCACCGGCCGTACAACCGGGTGCTGCTCGCCGAGGTGCTGGCCGGGCGGTACGCCCCGGAGGTGATCGCCCTCCCCGTGCCCGGCGGGCTCCGGCGCGCCCGGGTCACCGGCGTCGACCGCGCGGCCCGGCGGCTGCGCTGCGCCGACGGCTCTTCGATCGGATACGGCACCCTGGTGCTGGCCACCGGCTCCAACCCGGTGCTGCCGCCGCTGCGCGGCCTGTTCACCCCCGACCGCCGGCTGCCCGAGGGCGTCCACGCGTTCCGCACGATGGACGACTGCCTGGGCCTGTCCAAGGCGGTACGGCCGGGCGCGCGGGCGGTCGTCGTCGGCGGCGGGCTGCTCGGGGTGTCCGCGGCCCGCGCCCTGGCCGTGCGCGGCGCGCAGGTGGTGCTGGCCCAGCAGGCGGAGCGGCTCATGGAGCGCCAGCTCGACCCGAGCGCCTCCCGGCTGGTGCTGCGGCACCTGACCGGCCTGGGCGTCGAGGTGCACACCGAGTGCCGGGTGCGGGACGTGCGGTGCGTCGGCGGCGCGGTCCGCTCGGTGGAACTGGCCGACGGGTACGCCCTGGACGCCGACCTCGTGGTCCTCGCCTGCGGGGTCCGCCCGCGCACCGGTCTGGCGGAGCAGGCCGGCCTCGCCGTCCGCAAGGGCGTCCTCGTCGACGACGAGCTGCGCACCTCCGACCCGCACATCCACGCCCTCGGCGACTGCGCCGAGCACGACGGCACGGTCTACGGCCTCGCCGCCCCGGCCCTGGAACAGGCCGAGGCGCTGGCCGCCCTGCTCGCCGGCGACGCTGGCGCCCGCTACCGCGGGACCCGGTCGCTGACCCGGCTCACCCTGACCGGACCCGACTCGCCCTTCGACCTGGCCGCGTTCGGCGAGACCGAGGCCCGCCCCGGCGACGACGTGGTCCAGCTCGCCGACGCCACCCGGGGCACCTACCGCAAGGTCGTGGTCCGCGACGACCGCCTGGTCGGCGGGGTCCTGGTCGGCGAACTCGGCACCGTCGGCGCGCTGGCGCGCGCCTGGGAGGGAGCGGAGCCGCTCCCGTCCGACGGCGGCCCCCTGCTCCACCTGCTCACCAACGACGGAGGCTCCTGATGACCGCCACCCCGGAGGCCGCTTCGGAGGCCACCCCCACGATCGTGCTCGTCGGCCACGGCATGGTCGGCCAGCGCTTCCTCGAAGCGCTCGCCGAGCGCGGCCTGACCGCCACGCACCGCGTGGTCGTGCTGTGCGAGGAACCGCGTCCGGCGTACGACCGGGTGCAGCTCACCTCGTACTTCTCGGGCCGCACACCCGAGGAACTGTCCGTGACCGACCCGGAGTTCATCAAGGACCACGGGATCGAGCTGCACGTCGGCGACCCGGCGCGGACGGTCGACCGCGAGGCGCGGACGGTGACGGCCAGGTCGGGTCTCGTCGTCGGCTACGACGTCCTCGTCCTCGCCACCGGCTCCTACCCGTTCGTGCCGCCGGTCCCCAACAAGGACGCGACCGGCTGCTTCGTCTACCGCACCATCGAGGACCTCCTCGCGATCGAGGAGTACGCGCGGACGAGGGCCGTCACGGGCGCCGTGGTCGGCGGCGGCCTGCTCGGCCTGGAGGCGGCGGGCGCGCTCAAGGGGCTCGGACTCACCTCCCACATCGTGGAGTTCGCGCCGCGCCTGATGCCGGTGCAGGTGGACGACGGCGGCGGCGCGGCGCTGCTGCGCACCATCGAGGACATGGGTCTGAGCGTGCACACCGGTGTGGGCACGCAGGAGGTCGTCGTCGGCGAGGACGGCGCGGTCACCGGCATGAGGCTGTCCGACGGTTCCGAACTCGCGACGGACCTCGTGGTGTTCTCCGCCGGCGTCCGCCCCCGCGACCAGCTCGCCCGGGACTGCGGCCTCGCGGTCGGCGAGCGCGGCGGCGTCACCGTCGACGAACAGTGCCGTACCGTCGCGGACCCGCGCGTGTTCGCGATCGGGGAGTGCGCGCAGGCGTCTGACGGCCGGGTGTACGGCCTGGTCGCTCCCGGCTACGAGCAGGCGGAGACGGCGGCGGCGGCCATCGCCGGGGACGAGGCGTCCTTCACCGGCGCCGACCTGTCGACCAAGCTGAAGCTGCTCGGCGTGGACGTGGCCTCCTTCGGCGACGCCCACGGCACCGCCGAGGACTGCCTGGACGTCGTCTACTCCGACTCCCGCGCGGGTCTGTACAAGAAGCTGGTCGTCGGCCGGGACGGCACGCTGCTCGGCGGCATCCTGGTCGGCGACGCGGACGCGTACGGCACCCTGCGCGCGCTGACCGGATCGGTTCCCCCGGTCTCCCCCGAGTCGCTCGTCCTGCCCGCCGGAGCGGACTCCGGGGCCCAGCTCGGCCCGTCGGCCCTGCCGGACGAGGCGGTCGTCTGCTCCTGCCACAACGTCAGCAAGGGCGCCATCCGCGGCGCGGTCACCGAGCACCGCTGCACCACCGTGCCCGAGGTGAAGAAGTGCACCAAGGCCGGCACCGGCTGCGGCAGTTGTGTGAAGGTGCTCGGGCAGCTCGTCACCGCGGAGCTGGAGGCGTCCGGCGTCGAGGTCGACAAGGGCCTGTGCGGCTGCTTCGCCCGGACCCGCGAGGAGCTGTACGAGATCGTCCTCGCCCTGCGCCTCACCTCGTACCAGGAGCTGCTGGACCGGTACGGCCGCGAGGACGCCCGGGGCGGCGACGGCTGCGAGGTGTGCAAGCCGGCGGTGGCCTCGGTCATCGCCTCGCTCGCCCCGGTGATCGGCGCGAGCGGCTATGTGCTGGACGGCGAGCAGGCGGCCCTGCAGGACAGCAACGACCACTTCCTCGCCAACCTGCAGAAGAACGGCTCCTATTCGGTCGTGCCGCGCATCCCCGGCGGTGAGATCGCGCCCGAGAAGCTGATCGTGATCGGCGAGGTGGCCCGGGACTTCGGCCTCTACACGAAGATCACCGGCGGTCAGCGGATCGACCTGTTCGGCGCCCGGGTGGAGCAGCTGCCGCTGATCTGGGCCCGTCTGGTGGACGCCGGCTTCGAGTCGGGCCACGCGTACGGCAAGTCGCTGCGCACGGTGAAGTCCTGCGTGGGGCGGACCTGGTGCCGCTACGGCGTGCAGGACTCGGTCCGGATGGCCATCGACCTGGAGCTGCGCTACCGGGGCCTGCGCTCGCCGCACAAGCTCAAGTCGGCCGTCTCGGGCTGCGCCCGGGAGTGCGCGGAGGCCCAGTCGAAGGACTTCGGCGTCATCGCCACGTCCAACGGCTGGAACCTGTACGTCGGCGGCAACGGCGGCGCCACCCCGCGCCACGCCGACCTGCTCGCGCAGGACCTGTCCGACGCCGAACTGGTCCGGCTGATCGACCGGTTCCTGATGTTCTACATCCGCACCGCCGACCGCCTCGAACGCACCTCCACCTGGCTGGAGCGGATCCCCGGCGGCCTGGACCACGTGCGGGACGTGGTGGTGCACGACTCGCTCGGCATCTGCGACGAACTGGAGTCTCTGATGCGGGCCCACGTCGCGCACTACCGGGACGAGTGGGCCGAGACCATCGCCGACCCCGAGAAGCTGGCCCGGTTCGTGTCCTTCGTGAACGCCCCGGACACCCCGGACCCGGTGGTCGCCTTCGTCCCCGAGCGCGACCAGATGAAGCCCGACCTGCCGCTGCTGTCCATCGGCCTGCGACCGGCCGACGACGTCCTGGAAGGAAGCGCCCGACGATGACCCTGGCACCCGAGACGACCGATCTGCTGGTCCAGCTCCGGCTGGAGGACGGCTGGTTCACCGTCTGCGACCTGCACCGCCTGGTGCCCGGCCGCGGCATCGCCGCCCTGCTGCCGGACGGCCGCCAGGTGGCGGTGTTCCGGGACCGCGCGGACCGGCTGTACGCCATCGACAACCGCGACCCGTTCGGCGGCGCCGCCGTCCTCTCCCGCGGCCTGACCGGCACCCACCGGGGCCGGCCCTTCGTGGCCTCCCCCCTGCTGAAGCAGCGCTTCGACCTGGAGACCGGGCAGTGCCTGGACGACGAATCGGTCCGGGTGACGGCGTACGAGGTGCGCCGAGCCTGACGCACCGGGCGGGACGGCGGCGCCCGGGTACAGCGGTGACCCGGGCGCCGCCGTCCCGTCGTCGCGTGGGCCGGTCAGACCCGCAGGGCGTCGTACCGTACCCCGGTCAGCTCCTCCGAGGCGGCCCAGAGCCGGGCCGCCGCCTCGTCGTTCAGGGTCCAGGGGGCGCGGCGGGAGGGCGCCGGGGAGCCGCGCCACATCGCGAAGGACGGCCCCCAGAACGAGTCGGGCCGTACGCCGGGGGCGGTCGCCGCGTACAGCGTGGGCAGCGCGCCCGCCTCGGCCGGCTGGGCGAAGACGCGGTTGGCGAGCTCGATCATCCGCTCGGCTCCCCGGCGGCCCTCGGCGCGCGGCCCGGCCGTCTGGAGGTTGGTGGCCGCGTACCCGGGGTGCGCGGCGGCCGCGACGACGCCGGAGCCGTGGGCGGCCAGCCGGCGGCACAGCTCGTGGGTGAAGAGCAGGTTGGCGGTCTTGGAGCGGGCGTAGGCGGTCCAGCGCCGGTAGTGCCGCTCGCTGTTGAGGTCGCGCGGGTCGATGTTGGCGAGGACGTGCAGGAAGCTGGACACGGTGACGATCCGGGCGCCGGGGGCGGCCAGCAGGGCGGGCAGGAGCAGTCCGGTGAGCGCGAAGTGCCCGAGGTGGTTGGTGCCGAACTGCCGCTCGAACCCGTCGGCGGTGGTGCCGTAAGGCACCGCCATCACGCCGGCGTTGTTCACGAGCAGGTCGAGCCGTTCGTACGGCAGCCCGGCCGTGAACTCCCGGACGGACGCCAGGTCCCCGAGGTCCAGCCGGCCGAGCTCCACCCGTGCGTCCGGCACCTCGCCCCGCAGCCGCTCGACGGCGTCCCTGCCCCGCGTCTCGTCGCGGCAGGCGAGCACCACCCGGGCCCCCTTGCGGGCCAGCTCGCGCGCGGTGACGTAACCGAGGCCGCTGTTGGCCCCGGTGACCACGGCGGTGCGGCCGCTCTGGCCGGGGACGTCCTGCGCGGTCCAGCCCATGCGGGCCCCTCCTCAACTGGACAGGGCGGCCGGGCCGACGGCTCGGCCCGCATCCTGGCGGGTCCAGCGTAGGCGCCGGGGGCACGGTTTCCCGCGGCGACATGACGGTCTACCGCCGAAGCCCCAGGTCGCGCTGGTACCAGGTGCCGCTCTTACCGCCGAGGTGAGCCGGGTCGGCCGGGCCGACGGGCACGAACCCGGCCTTGACGAGCACCCGGTGGGACGCGGCGTTGCCATGGCCGGCGGCCGCCCGCAGGGTGCGCAGCCCGTGCCGCGCCGCCGCCAGCCGGCACAGCTCCCGGACGTTCGCGGTCGCCACCCCGCGGCCCGCGACATGCCGCGCGACCCGGTAGCCGAGCTCGGCGGCGCCGTCATCGAGGTCGTACAGGTTGAACCGGCCCAGGACCGAGCCGTCCCCGGCGACGAGCGCGTAGAAGGCGCAGACGCCGGCCTCCTGCTCGGCCAGCAGGGCGTCGTAGCGCTCGGTGAACCGGGCGAAGAACTCGTCGCCGCGGTCGGAGACGGAGGCGGCGAAGTAGGCGCGGTTCGCCAGCTCGAAGGCCAGCACCGCCGGGGCGTCACCGGCCTGCAGCCGCCTCAGCTCGGACACCGCGCGACCGTACTGGGACGACGCGCACGGGCGTCCGTTGCCGCACTGTCCGTTCACGAGCCATGCCTCCGGAGCCCGGGTTCCTCAGACGGGGCGCTTGGCCATGACGACCACGCCCGGCCCGCTCCACTGGTCCGCGGGGAGCCGGAGTTCGGCGACCGGGTGCAGTCCGGCCTGCTCGATCAGGGCCACGAGCTGCTCCGGCCGCCACTTGTGCGTGGTCCAGCGAACGGGCACTCCTCCGTAGGCCTCGGTGCGCACCACGTCCTCGTCGCCGACGTGCGTGCCGGCGATGAAGTGCCCGCCCGGCTTCAGGGCGTAGGCGAAGTGGGCGAGGACCTGGGGAAGGACGGCGCGGGGGAGGTTGAACAGCGACCACCACCCGAGCACGCCGCCGAGGGAGGCTTCGCCGAGGTCGAGTTCGGTGGCGGAGGCGACGCTGAAGCGGCATCGCGGGTGCAGACGGCGCGCGTTCTCGATCATGCGGGGAGAGAGGTCCACCCCGGACACGTCGAGTCCGCGTTCGGCGAGGTAGCCGGTCACCGTGCCGGGACCGCAGCCGACGTCGAGGACGGGCCCGAGGTCGCCGACGGAGTCGGCGAAGGCGTCGATCGACGCCTTGAGCCAGGGCTGGCGGCGGATGTCCCCCATGCCCGTCGTCAGCACCATGTGGGCGTAGTTGTCGGCCACCTGGTCATAGGACTCACGGACGACGTCGAGATCGGCTGGGCGGTCGATAGGGCGTGTGCGCATCAGCCCACACTAGGACCGTGGGCCGGCGGGAGTGGAGGGAACAGGTCAACGCTGCTTATGTGCTTGGGCGTTCACTGCTGGCAGCGTCCGAACGTCACGACGTACGTGCCCGCGCTGGACGACGAGGCTCCGGCCCGGTCCGCCGAGCCCGGCTGGGCCCACGGGCCGATCTCGCGCAGCGACGGCTTGAGGATGATGGCGCGGTGACCGGGGCTGTTCATCCACCAGTTGACGGCCGCCTGCGGAGTCCCCGATCCGCCCCACCCGGTGTACGTGATCTCGCTGAACTCCCACGAGCGGGGGTTGGGACAGTAGCCGGCGCCCTGGATGCGGGTCTGCGGGGTCGAGCCGGTCTGCGGGTTGCGGTGCGGGTCCTGGCCCGGTCCCCACCACTTCAGCTGGACGGCCGCGACAGCGTGCTGCTGGGCCGCGTTCGTCAGGGCCTGGTTGATGGCGAGGGCGGGCAGCCCGCGCTGTGTGCGCTGCGCGTTGACCAGGCACATCACGGCGGCCCTCGCCTGCGTGATCGTCGCGGCGGTCGGGGCCCGGTCGGCGGCGGCGGGGTCGCAGGTCACGGCCGCCGCGGGCGAGGCCGTGACGGCAGGGAGGAACGTGGCCGACAGGGCGGCGACCGCGGCGGTGCTCAGCAGTCTTCGTGTGCGCGATATGTGGCTTCGCACGGGCACTCCACCTCCTGTGAAAAAGAAAGGTGTTGTTATCCAGGCTGCCACCGGCCCTGACCCGTCGCCATCCGGGCCCGGAGTGCACACCGGGGGCACACCGAGGACACGGCGGTGTCGGGCCGGTTCGGCGGCGGCCGGCACCAACAAGCCGCACTCCGGCCGGTGTAACCGAAAAGCCCCGCGGACGACGTGTGAAGGGGCGGCACCCCCGCACAGGGTGCCGCCCCTTTCTGGTGCGCCGGAGCCGTCGTCGATCGGTGTTGAGGGTCGGGGACCGACGACGGCTCCGGGGCCGGTGGGGGTCAGCGGTGGTCGCTGCCCGCCGACTGGGTGGCCGCGCGGCCCGCTTCCAGGCGGGCGACCGGGATGCGGAACGGGGAGCAGGAGACGTAGTCCAGGCCGGCCTCGTGGAAGAAGTGGACCGACTCCGGGTCGCCGCCGTGCTCGCCGCAGACGCCGAGCTTGAGGTCGGGGCGGGTGGCGCGGCCGGCCTGGGCGGCCGCCTTCACCAGGGAGCCGACGCCGTCCTTGTCGATCGTCTCGAACGGGCTGACGCCGAAGATGCCCTTCTCCAGGTAGGCCGTGAAGAAGCTCGCCTCCACGTCGTCCCGGGAGAAGCCCCAGACCGTCTGCGTCAGGTCGTTGGTGCCGAAGGAGAAGAACTCGGCGGCCTCGGCGATCTGGCCGGCGGTCAGCGCGGCGCGCGGCAGCTCGATCATCGTGCCGATGGCCAGCTTGAGCTTCGTGCCGGTCGCCGCCTCCACGTCCGCGATGACCTGGTCGGCCTCGTCGCGGACGATCTCCAGCTCCTGGACGGTGCCGACCAGCGGGATCATGATCTCGGCGCGCGGGTCGCCCTTGGCCGCCTTGCGCTCGGCCGCGGCCTCGGCGATGGCACGGACCTGCATGGTGAACAGGCCGGGGATGACCAGGCCGAGACGGACACCGCGCAGACCCAGCATCGGGTTCTGCTCGTGCAGGCGGTGGACGGCCTGGAGCAGGCGCAGCAGGTTCTCGTGCGGCTCCTGACGGGCCTCGGCGAGGGCCACGCGGACGGAGAGTTCCGTGATGTCGGGCAGGAACTCGTGCAGCGGCGGGTCGAGCAGGCGGACGGTGACCGGCAGGCCGTCCATCGCCTCGAACAGCTCGACGAAGTCCTTCTTCTGCAGCGGCAGCAGCTGCTTGAGGGACTCCTCGCGCTCCTCCTCGGTGTCGGCGAGGATCAGGCGCTCGACCAGTTCCCGGCGGTCGCCGAGGAACATGTGCTCGGTGCGGCACAGGCCGATGCCCTGGGCGCCGAAGCGGCGGGCGCGCAGCGCGTCCTCGGCGTTGTCGGCGTTGGCGCGCACCCGCAGCCGGCGCTTGCGGTCGGCGAAGGCCATCATGCGGTGCACGGCCTCGACCAGCTCGTCGGCGTCGTCGGCGCCCGGGTGCATCCGGCCCTCGAAGTACTCCACGACCGGGGACGGGACCACCGGGACCTCGCCCAGGTAGACCTTGCCGGAGGAGCCGTCGATGGAGATGACGTCGCCCTCCTCGACCACGTGGCCGCCCGGCACCGTCATCCGGCGGCGCTTGGTGTCGACCTCCAGCTCCTCGGCGCCGCAGACACAGGTCTTGCCCATGCCGCGCGCGACCACGGCCGCGTGGGAGGTCTTGCCGCCGCGCGAGGTCAGGATGCCCTCGGCGGCGATCATGCCGTCCAGGTCGTCGGGGTTGGTCTCGCGGCGGACCAGGATGACCTTCTCGCCCGAGCGGGACCACTTGACGGCGGTGTAGGAGTCGAAGACCGCCTTGCCGACCGCGGCGCCCGGCGAGGCGGCGATGCCCCGGCCGACCTTCTCGACCTTGGCGGACTCGTCGAAGCGCGGGAACATCAGCTGGGCGAGCTGGGCGCCGCTGACGCGCTGGAGCGCCTCGGTCTCGTCGATCAGGCCCTGGTCCACGAGCTGGGTCGCGATCCGGAAGGCGGCGCCGGCGGTGCGCTTGCCGACGCGGGTCTGCAGCATCCAGAGCTGGCCGCGCTCGATGGTGAACTCGATGTCGCAGAGATCCTTGTAGTGGTTCTCCAGGGTCTCCATGATCTGCATGAGCTGGTCGTACGACTTCTTGTCGATGCTCTCCAGCTCCGCGAGCGCGACCGTGTTGCGGATGCCCGCCACGACGTCCTCGCCCTGGGCGTTCTGCAGGTAGTCGCCGTAGACGCCCTGGTGGCCGGAGGCGGGGTCGCGGGTGAAGGCGACGCCGGTGCCGGAGTCGGGGCCGAGGTTGCCGAAGACCATGGAGCAGACGTTGACGGCGGTGCCGAGGTCGTGCGGGATGCGCTCCTGACGGCGGTACAGCTTGGCGCGGTCGCCGTTCCAGGAGTCGAAGACCGCCTTGATGGCGAGGTCCATCTGCTCGCGCGGGTCCTGCGGGAAGTCCCGGCCGGCCTCGGTCTTGACGATCTTCTTGAACTTGGTGACGAGCTTCTTGAGCTCGGCCGCCTCGAGATCGGTGTCGACGGTGACCTTCTTGGCCGCCTTGGCGGCCTCGAGCGCCTCCTCGAACAGCTCGCCGTCGACGCCGAGGACGGTCTTGCCGAACATCTGGATGAGGCGGCGGTAGGAGTCCCAGGCGAAGCGGTCGTCGCCGGCCTGCTTGGCCAGGCCCTGCACCGACTTGTCGGAGAGGCCGATGTTGAGGACGGTGTCCATCATGCCCGGCATGGAGAACTTGGCGCCGGAGCGGACGGAGACCAGCAGCGGGTCGTCGGCCTGGCCGAGCTTCTTGCCCATCTTCTGCTCGAGGGCGTCGAGGTGCGCACTCACCTCGTCACGCAGTGCCACGGGCTCCGAGCCGCTGTCGAGGTAGACCTTGCAGGCCTCCGTGGTGATGGTGAACCCGGGAGGGACCGGCAGGCCCAGGTTGGTCATCTCGGCGAGGTTGGCGCCCTTGCCGCCGAGAAGGTCCTTGAGGTCCTTGTTGCCCTCGGTGAAGTCGTAAACGAACTTCGCTACGTGGGGTTCTTTGTTTTCCGACACGGGTCTCGACTCCTTGAGGCCGCGGTGGCTGCCCTGACGGCGAGGAACATACCCAGATCGAAGGCCCCTGGGTACGTCCACTTGTGCGTCATGCGCCCGTAACCACGCGTCCGCCAGTGGATTGAAAGTCAAGGCTTGGCAAGTGGAGACGCCTCGATGTTTTCACTTCTTGAACGCATCCATCCCCAGAGGGGCGGCTGGGCGCTCATGTGAGCGACCCTCCGACACGTTTGAGTTCGATCGATGAACGATCAAAGGGTGGCACCCAGTGCCACCCTTTGGAGAAGTGCAGTCGCTCAAGATCCGCTCATCTGAGCGCCGCCCTTATCAAGGGTGGCGAGAATCACG
Source organism: Streptomyces sp. NPDC003720 (assembly GCF_042875075.1). Classification (NCBI taxonomy): domain Bacteria; kingdom Bacillati; phylum Actinomycetota; class Actinomycetes; order Kitasatosporales; family Streptomycetaceae; genus Streptomyces; species Streptomyces sp. NPDC003720. Next base: position 475,306 of record NZ_JBIANZ010000003.1, on the reverse strand, counting down.
CTGTCACACTGAGCCGGATTTCACCATGCGGACGTGGAAACGCCCGGTTCACACGCCGAGTGCGGCGAGCCGTTCCTCCACTCGCAGCGGCGCGTACAGGTGCTCCACGACCAGCGCACCCGCGCCGACCAGCGCGGCCCGCTCCCCCAGCCGCGACGTCACCACGTCCAGCCGGGCCGTCGAGCGGGGCAGCGCCCGCTGGTAGAGCAGCTCGCGCACGCCGGTGAGGAAGGGGGTTCCGGCCAGATCCCCGGCGATCATCAGCACGCCCGGGTTGAGCAGGGTCACGACCGTCGCCAGCACGTCGCCCACCCGCCGCCCGGCCTCCCGGGCCAGCGCGGCCGCCTCCGGGTGCCCGGCGGCCAGCAGGTCCCGCACGTCCGAGCCGGACGCGGCCGGCACCCCGGCCTCCGTCAGCCGCCGGGCCACGGCCCCGCCACTGGCGACGGCGGCGAGACAGCCGTACGAGCCGCACCGGCACAGCGCCTCCGCGCCCACCCTGATGTGCCCGATGTCGCCCGCGCCGCCGTCCACGCCCCGGTAGATCGAGCCGTCGACCACGACGCCCGCGCCGATGCCGGTGGACACCTTGACCAGCACGAAGGCCGCGCAGTCCGGATGCCCGGTGCGCTGTTCGCCGTACGCCATGAGGTTGGCGTCGTTGTCCACCAGGACCGGGACCGCGGGCGCGCCGGTGTGCTCGGTGAAGGCGCGGGACAGGCGGCCCCTCGTGTCGTAGCCGTCCCAACCGGGCATGATCGGCGGCTGCGCCACCCGGCCGCTCTCGCGGTCCACCGGCCCGGGCACCGCGAGGCCGATGCCGCAGACCTCCGCCGCCCGGCGGCCCGCCTTCGCGAGCACGTCGGCGAACCAGCGGCCGAGTTCGCCGAGCACGGCCTCGGGGCCGTCCTCGACTACCAGCGTGCCGGCGTGCTCGGCGAGGATCTCGCCGGTCAGGGTGAGGACGGCGGCCCGGGCGTGCCGGGTGTCCAGGTCTGCGGCGAGGACCACCGCGTGGGAGTCGTCGAACTCCAGGGTGATGGAGGGCCGCCCGCCGAGCGGCGAGCCGACCGGGCCGCCGGCCCCCTCGCGCAGCCAGCCGGCCCGGAACAGCCGGTCGAGACGCTGGCCGACGGTGGCGCGGGACAGCCCGGTGGCCTGCTGCAGCGCGCCGCGTGTCACGGCCCGTCCGCTGCGCACCAGTGCGAGCAGATCGCCGGCGCTCGCCTGGCTTCCGCTCTTCCCGGTCCTGCCCGGCCGTCCGGTCATGCGCACCCCCTTGTGTTTCCCAAGCCTGCATTACATATTGGGTTTTGCGTGTTAAATAGACGTAACCCTGCGGTAGCCACAGCCAAACCCGGTTCGGCCGGACGTCTTCGGGGAGCCCCGAGTGGATCGCACTGCCCAGCTCGTCGCACGTCTCCCGGAGCGGGAGCCCGCATACGATCCACCGGCGTCGGCGTCGTCCCTGCACGCCGGAGCCGCGCGGGTGCTGGCGGAGAACTGGACGGGCACGTCGACGGTCCCCTCCCGGAGCCTGTACCCGCACCAGTGGTCGTGGGACTCCGCGTTCGTCGCGATCGGGCTGCGCCACCTGTCGCCGTTACGGGCGCAGACGGAACTGGAGACGCTGCTGGCGGCCCAGTGGGGCGACGGTCGCGTCCCGCACATCGTCTTCAACCCCTCCGTACCCCTCGACGCCTACTTCCCGAGCCCCGACTTCTGGCGCTCCTCGGCCGCCGGGCGCGCCGCGGGCGCCCCGCGCACCGTACAGACGTCCGGCATCGTGCAGCCACCGGTGCACGCGCTGGCGGCCTGGCTGGTGCACCGCGCCGATCCGGGCCTGTCCCACGCACGCGGCTTCCTGGCCCGGGTGTACCCCCGACTGGCCGCCTGGCACCGGTATCTGCTGCACCGGCGCGACCTGGGCGGGGGCGGTCTCGCCTGCGTCGTGCACCCCTGGGAACAGGGTATGGACAACAGCCCCTGCTGGGACGCCCCGCTCTCGCGGATCACCCCGGCCCCGGCCCGCTCCTTCCGCCGCGCCGACCTCGCCCACGGCGCCCCGGAGGACCGGCCGACGGACCTCGACTACGGGCGGTACGTGCGGCTGGCGGCGGACTACCGCGACGGCGGGTACGCCGACGGCGGCGGGGAGTTCGCGGTGGAGGACCCGGCGTTCAACGCGCTGCTGATCGCCTCCGAGCAGGCGCTGGCACGGATCGCCGGGGAGCTGGGGGCGGCCGGCACCGCCCGGTACGCGCGCGCCGAGCGGCTGACGGCGGCTCTGGTGGAGCGGCTGTGGGATCCGGCGAGCGGCCTGTTCCGCTGCCTGGACCTGCGCGGCGGGGGCCAGGTCCCCGAGCGGAGTGTCTCGGGTCTCGTCCCGCTGCTGCTGCCCGGGCTGCCCCGGGAGGTCTCCGGCGCGCTCGTCCGCACGCTGTGCGGACCGCACTTCGGGCTGGGCACGAGCACCGAGCTGGTGCCGAGCTACGACCTGCTCGGCGAGGCCTTCGACCCGCACCGGTACTGGCGCGGCCCGGCGTGGTTCAACACGAGCTGGCTGCTGGAGCGGGGCCTGCGCGCGCACGGCCACCCGGAACGGGCGGACGCGCTGCGAACGGCGGTGCTGCGGCTGGCACCGGCCGGCGGCTTCGCCGAGTACGTCGACCCGTACACCGGCGAGGCGTGCGGCACGACCGGCTTCGCCTGGACGGCGGCACTCGCGCTGGACCTGCTGCACCGGGGCCCGGGGCACGGGGACACGGCCGGCGCCGGGGACACGGCCAGCGCCGGGGGCACGGCCAGGACGAGGGACACGGCCGAAACAAGGGACACGGCCGAAACAAGGGGCACGGCCGGGACGAGGGACCAGGGAGGGGACCGGGGATGACGGATCGGCAGCATCTGCTCGTGCACGGGGCGACGTTCGCCGCCGTGGGCGACCGGGGTGACATCAGCGGGGTGCGGGGCGGCGGCTCCCCGGACGGACTGTTCGTGCGCGACGCCCGGCACCTCAGCCGGTGGCAGCTCACCGTGGACGGCGCGGTGCCCGAGGCGCTCGCCCCGGTCACGGACGGCGACGCGGCCCGCTGTGTGCTGGTGCCGCGCGGCGGCCGGCAGGAGCCGCCCGCCTGCACCCTGTTCCGCGAGCAGGCGGTCGGCGACAGCTCGTTCGTGGAGTCGCTGCGGGTGACCGGCAACCGCCCGGTGCCCACCACGGTCCGCCTCGCCCTCACCGTCGACGCCGACTTCACCGACCAGTTCGAGCTCCGTTCCGACCACCGCACCTACGCGAAGTCCGGCGCCGTGCGCTCCCGCGAGGTGCTGGACGACGGGATCGAGTTCTCCTACCGGCGCGCCGAGTGGCACTCGGTCACGACCATCACCGCCGACCCCGCCCCGGACGCCGTCGAGGAGACCGGCACCGGCGCCCGCCGTCTCGTGTGGACCCTCGGCCTGGAGCCCCACGGCACCGCCGAACTGGTGCTGCGCGTGATGGCCCGCCCGCACGGCGACCGGCGCGCCCTGCGGGTGCCCCGCTCCCCCGCCTCGGTGAGCGAGCAACTCGCCGCGGCGGAGGCCCGGTTCGCGGAGGGCGTGGCCTTCCCCACCGGCCGGCCGGAGCTGGCGGCCGCCTGTGCGCGGGGGCTCGCCGACCTGGCCGCGCTGCAGGTCCCGGCGACCGGACCGGACGGCGAGGAACTGCGCGTGCCGGCGGCCGGCGCCCCCTGGTTCCTCACCCTGATCGGCCGGGACGCCCTGCTCACGTCCCTGTTCACGCTGCCGTACCACCCGCGGCCGACCGCCGCCACGCTGCTCGCCCTGGCCGCGGCCCAGGCGACCGGCGCCGGCGCGTCCCCGCTCGCCCAGCCCGGCAAGATCGTGCACGAGGTGCGGCACGGGGAGCTGGCGCACTTCGGGCAGGTGCCGTTCGGCCGGTACTACGGCTCGGTCGACGCCACCCCGCTGTTCCTCGTCCTGCTCGGGGCCTACACCGAGGGGACCGGCGACACCGCCCTGGCCCGGCGTCTGGAGCCGCACGCCCGCGCGGCGATCGGCTGGATGCTGGACCACGGCGGGCTGACCTCGCGCGGCTATCTCGTCTACCGCGCCGACGAGGGCGGTCTCGCCAACCAGAACTGGAAGGACTCCCCCGGCGCGATCTGCTGGGCCGACGGGACCCGGCCCACCGGGGCGGTGATGGCGGCGGGCGCCCAGGGCTACGCGTACGACGCGCTGCGCCGCACCGCGTGCATGGCGCGCGGGGTGTGGGGCGACGAGACGTACGCCGCCCTGCTGGAGCAGGCGGCGGCCGATCTGCGGGACCGCTTCCAGCGGGACTTCTGGATGGGCGAGCACTCCTTCCCGGCGCTGGCCCTGGACGGCACGGGCCGCCAGGTCGACGCGCTGGCCTCGGACGCCGGGCATCTGCTGTGGTCGGGGCTGCTGGACAAGGAGTACGGGGAGGCGGTCGGACGGCGGCTGCTGGAACCGGACTTCTTCTCCGGCTGGGGCGTGCGCACCCTCGCCTCGGGCCAGCCGGCGTACCACCCGCTCTCGTACCACCGGGGCTCGGTCTGGCCGCACGACAACGCGCTGATCGCCCTCGGCCTCGCCCGCTACGGCCTGCACGACGAGGCCCGTACGGTGGCGCACGCGCTGGTCGACGCCGCGACGGCCAGCGGGCACCGGCTTCCGGAGGTACTGGCGGGCTACGGCCGCGGCACCCATCCGGAGCCGGTCCCCTATCCGCACGCGTGCGTCCGCGAATCCCGCTCGGCGGCGGCCCCGCTCGCCCTGCTCACTGCGGTCGGCGGGGTCTGAGGGGCGCCTTGACCACGGGTTTGCCGGGTGTTTGCCCGGTGCCGTGAACAGGGGCGGACGGGCGCCCGTACGACATGGGCGGCGGGCCAGGCGGGCCGGGGTTGCTTCGGCCCTGCCCATCCTCCCAGCGTGGCCCGCCGCCTCCGTCACGGGTCTCGCACGGAAGGACCTCCGGGTTGCCTCAGCACACGAGTACGCGCCAGTCACCGGACACGACCGGAGAAAACGAGGCCGCCCTCGGCAAACAGAGGAAACGGGAGGAAACGGAACGACCCGCCCGAGCCGGTCAGGCCGAGCAGAGCGAGCGGGTCGAGCGGGCGGGCGAGGCCGAGCAGGGCGAGCCGGCCGAAGGCGCCGACCGAGCCGAGCGGGCCGGGCAGGCCGAGCGGGTTGAGCGGGTTGAGCGGGTTGAGCGGGACGAGCCGACCGCGACGGCCGAGTTGACCGAGCCGGACGGCCGGGCCGGCCCGGTCAAGCCAACCGAGCAGGCCGGGCAGGCCGAGCAGCCTTCCGCCGCCGGTGAGCCCTCCGCATCCCGGGCGGGCAGCCCCGTTCGGCGGGTGCGGGATGCCTGGTCCGGGCGGGTCGGGCGTTGGCGGCGGGCGCATCCGGGGGGTGCCAGGGTGCTGTCGGTGGCCGTCACCGTGCTGGCCGCCGTCCTGGTCGTGGCCGCGCTGGTGCTGCCGAACACCGTGGTCGGGCTCGGGCCCGCCAAGTTCGCGCGCATACCGGGCGAGGCCGTCATCGGGGCCGCCGTGCTGCTCGCGCTGCCGCGCCGGCCACGGGTGGCGCTGGCCGCGGTGTCCGGTGTCGCGCTGGCCGCCATGACCGTGCTGAACCTGCTCGACATGGGGTTCAACCAGTACCTGGGCCGCCCGTTCAACCCCGTCCTGGACTGGAGCCTGCTCGGCGACGCGCAGTCGTACCTGGAGGACTCGCTCGGCCGCACGGCCACCCTCGCCGCCACCGCCGGCGTGGTCGTGCTGGTGCTGCTGCTGGCCGTCCTGCTGGCCCTGGCCACCGTCCGGCTGGGCAACCTGCTCGCCCGGCACAGCGGGGCGGCGACCCGCGGCACGATGATCGCGGGTGTCGTCTGGATCATCTGCTCCGCCCTCGGCCTGCAGATCGCCGGGGTGCCGGTCGCCTCCGACCGCACCACCACCGCGCTGAGGATCGAGTCCCGCCGGGTCTCGGACACCCTCAAGGACGAGGCGCAGTTCCGGAAGGTCGCCGGCGAGGACCGGTTCGGCGCCACGCCGGGCAGCCAGCTCGTCCCCGACCTGCGCGGCAAGGACATGGTGTTCACGTTCATCGAGAGCTACGGCCGCAGCGCCATCGAGGACCCGGTCATCGCCCCCGGCGTCGACGCCACCCTGAACGCCCGGACCGAGGCCCTCGCCAAGGCCGGGTTCCACGCCCGCAGCGGCTGGCTGACCTCAGCGACCTACGGCGGCAGCAGCTGGCTCGGCCACTCCACCACCATGTCGGGCCTGTGGGTCAGCAACCAGCAGCGCTACCGCACGGTCATGGCGAGCGACCACCTCAGCCTGACCGAGGCTTTCAAGAAGACCGGCGCCTTCGACACCGTCGGCGTCATGCCGGGCGTGCAGAAGGGCTGGCCCGAGCAGAAGTGGTACGGCCTCGACAAGGTCTACAACGCCTTCCAGCTCGGCTACCGGGGCCCGAAGTTCAGCTGGTCGACCATGCCCGACCAGTACGCGCTGCAGAGTTACGAGCAGCGCGTGCACAGCAAGCGCCCGGCCGCCGGGAAGTCGCGGATGTCGCTGCTCATCCTGACCTCCAGCCACCAGCCCTGGGCGCCGGTGCCGAAGATGGTCGACTGGGACGCGCTGGGCGACGGCTCGGGGTTCAAGGACATGGAGGCGGCGGGCGCCAAGCCGGCCGACGTCATCGCCGACACCACCAAGTCACGTCAGCAGTACGGCAAGTCGATCCAGTACTCGGTCACCGCGCTGACCGAGTGGCTGGAGCGCCACGGCACGAAGGACACCGTGCTCGTCTTCCTCGGCGACCACCAGCCGATCGCCCGGGTCAGCGGCAACCACGCCAGCCGCGACGTGCCCGTCTCGATCGTGGCCAAGGACCCGAAGGTGCTGGACCGGATCGCCGACTGGCACTGGACGGAGGGCCTGCGCCCCGCCCACGACGCCCCGGTGTGGCGGATGAGCTCCTTCCGCGACCGGTTCCTGACGGCGTACGGCTCGGTCCCGCACCCCAAGTAGAGGCTGATCAGCCGCCGGAGGTGTCCAGCTCCGCGTCCTCGCCGACGCCCGCGCAGTCGTACGGGTCCTTCAGCCAGCCGTCCGGCAGCACCACCCGGTTGTTGCCGGACGTACGGCCGCGGGGCCCGTCGGCGCCGGCGGGCCAGGGCTGGTCGAGGTCCAGCTCGTCGAGGCCCAACCGCAGCTCCTGGAGCGAGGAGGTGATCGCGAGCCGCTTGCGCATCTCGGAGCCGACCGCGAAGCCCTTCAGGTACCACGCCACGTGCTTGCGGAAGTCGACGACGCCCTTGGACTCGTCGCCGATCCACTCGCCGAGCAGGGTGGCGTGCCGGACCATGACGTCGGCGACCTCGCGCAGGGAGGGCCGCGCGATGTCGTCCGTCCGGCCCTCGAAGGCGGCCACCAGGTCGGCGAACAGCCACGGCCGGCCCAGGCAGCCCCGGCCCACGACCACACCGTCGCAGCCGGTCTCACGCACCATGCGCAGCGCGTCCTCGGCCGACCAGATGTCTCCGTTGCCGAGCACCGGGATCTCCGGGACGTGCTCCTTCAGGCGGGCGATGGCCTCCCAGTCGGCGGTGCCGCCGTAGTGCTGGGCGGTCGTGCGGCCGTGCAGCGCGATCGCCGCGACGCCCTCCTCGACGGCGATGCGGCCGGCGTCGAGGTAGGTGATGTGGTCGTCGTCGATGCCCTTGCGCATCTTCATCGTGACGGGGAGGTCCCCGGCGCCGGAGACCGCCTCGCGCACGATGGCCCGCAGCAGGTTCCGCTTGTAGGGCAGCGCGGAGCCGCCGCCCTTGCGGGTCACCTTCGGGACCGGGCAGCCGAAGTTCAGGTCGATGTGGTCGGCCAGGTCCTCCTCCGCGATCATGCGGACGGCCTTGCCGACGGTCGCCGGGTCCACTCCGTAGAGCTGGATCGAGCGCGGCTTCTCGGACGCGTCGAAGTGGATGAGCTGCATCGTCTTCTCGTTGCGCTCGACCAGCGCCCGGGTCGTGATCATCTCGCTCACGAACAGGCCCTTGCCGCCGCTGAACTCTCGGCACAGGGTGCGGAAGGGAGCGTTGGTGATGCCGGCCATGGGGGCCAGGACCACCGGCGGCCGGACGGTGTGCGGGCCGATCTGCAGGGGGGACTCGGGCGTGGGCATTCCCCCATTGTCACGTATCCGCGGAGATCATGTAGCGGTCATTAGTTAACCGCACTATCGAAATCCCGTACCATGAGCCACATGCCCGAGCTCAGCCACCGCCGACGTCTGCTGGTGCTCGCGATCTGCTGCATGAGTCTGCTGATCGTGAGCCTCGACAACACCGCCCTGAACGTCGCGCTGCCCTCGATGCAGCGCGAGCTGCACGCCACCACCTCCGGCCTGCAGTGGTCGATCGACGCCTACACGCTCGTCCTCGCCTCGCTGCTGATGCTCGCGGGCTCCACGGCGGACCGGATCGGCCGCAAGCGGGTCTTCATGACGGGCCTGGTCCTCTTCTCCGTCGGCTCGCTGCTCTGCTCCCTCGCGCCGAACCTGGAACTGCTGGTCGTCTTCCGCATGGTCCAGGCGGTCGGCGGCTCCATGCTCAACCCGGTCGCCATGTCGATCATCACCAACACCTTCACCGACTCCCGCGAACGGGCCCGCGCGATCGGCGTGTGGGGCGCGGTGGTCGGCATATCCATGGCGGCGGGCCCGCTGGTCGGCGGCCTGCTGGTGGAGTCGGTCGGCTGGCGCTCGATCTTCTGGGTCAACCTCCCGGTCGGCCTCGCGGCCCTGCTGCTCACCCTGCGGTTCGTCCCCGAGTCCCGCGCGCCCCGCGCCCGCCGGCCCGACCCGGTCGGCCAGGTCCTGGTGATCGCGCTGTTCGGCTCGCTGACGTACGCGATCATCGAGGCGCCGGACTCGGGCCCCGGCACGGTGGCCCCGTTCGGCGCGGTGGCCCTCGCGGCCCTGCTCGGCCTGCTGGCCTATGAGCCCCGGCGCGAGGAACCCCTCATCGACCTGCGCTTCTTCCGCTCGGCCCCGTTCAGCGGGGCGACGGTGATCGCGATCAGCGCGTTCGCCGCGCTCGGCGGCTTCCTGTTCCTGTCCACGCTCTACCTGCAGAACGTGCGCGGCCTCGACGCCCTGCACGCGGGCCTGTGGATGCTGCCGATGGCCGTGCCGACGTTCCTGTGCGCACCGCTGTCCGGCCGCCTCGTGGGCAGCCGGGGCCCGCGGCTGCCGCTGCTGGTGGCGGGCGCCGCGATGACCGTGAGCGGTGTGCTGTTCGCGGCCTTCGAGGCGGAGACCTCGAACACCACGCTGTTCGCCGGGTACGTGCTGTTCGGCATCGGCTTCGGCTTCGTGAACGCGCCGATCACCAACACGGCGGTCTCGGGCATGCCCCGGGCCCAGGCCGGTGTCGCCGCCGCCGTCGCCTCGACCAGCAGGCAGCTCGGGCAGACGCTGGGCGTCGCCGTGGTCGGCGCGGTGCTGGCCGCGGGCGTGGGCTCCTCGCCGTACCGGGACACGTTCGTCGCGGCTGCCCGGCCCGGCTGGTGGATCCTCGCCGGGTGCGGTCTGGCCGTGCTGGTCCTCGGCTGGATGACCAGCGGCCGCTGGGCCCGGCGCACCGCCGAGCGGACCGCCGAGGAGCTTCAGTCGGCGGACCTGAAGGACGCCGTGGGGGTCACGGCCCGCTCCTAGGAGCTCCGGGGCCCAGGAGCGCTCCCCCGGTCACCGCGGCGCGGACGCCAGTTCGCACAGCCTCTCCAGGCGCTCCCGGGTCTCCTCGTTCTTCGGCGTGTAGGTGACCAGCCGGGGTCCCGCCTGCGGGCCCAGCCACAGGTCCGTGTGCTCCAGGGTCAGATGGCCGACGTACGGGTTGAGGAACTCCTTGGTCTTCGAGCGGTTGCCCACGACCTCGTAGCGCTCCCAGATCTCGCGGAACTCCGGGGACTCGCATTCCAGGCGCCTGAGCAGCATCTTCCAGGCGGGCTCGCCGAGGTGGCCGGCCATCGAGGCGCGTAGCCGGGCGGCCATCAGGCGCATGGTCTGCTCCAGGTGCACGACGGCCGCCCGCCAGTCGCTGTGGGTGTACACGAGGAGCATGCAGTTGCGGTCCTCCGGCGGGACCGCGTCCAGGTCGCCCATGAGGCGGGCGTAGGTGCGGTTGTAGGCGAGGATGTCGTACCGGCTGTTCTGGACGCAGGCCGGGAACGGCTCCAGCGCGCGCAGTGTCTCGCGCAGGGCCGGGGTGACGCTGGGGCAGCTCGCGGCCGGTGTGGGATCGGCGGCCGCGGCGAGCTGGAAGAGGTGGGCGCGTTCGCTCGCGTCCAGCAGCAGGGTGCGGGCCAGGGCGTCCAGGACCTGCACCGAGACCTGGATGTCCCGGGCCTGTTCGAGCCAGGTGTACCAGGTGACGCCGACCGCGGAGAGCTGGGCGACCTCCTCCCGGCGCAGACCGGGGGTGCGGCGCCGGGTGCCGCGCGGCAGCCCCACCTGCTCGGGTGCGATCCGCTCGCGGCGGCTGCGGAGGAAGGCGGCCAGCTCGTGCCGCCGTATCTCGGCGCCGTGCGGGGGCCGCGCGGGGGCGGACACCGGTGCAGTCGTCGTCATGCCTCAAGGATGCTGCCCGACGGATCCTGTTGCCAGGTATTTCTTCTACCAGGATGAGGAGACTCTGGTACCAGTCTGAGCGCGGACGCAGGCTCGGTGCCATGACAGAGACCGTCACCCCTCCCGCCGTCCGCGTCCGGGCGTCGGCGCCGCCCGCGCTGAGCGGGCCGGGGCTGTTCACCGTTCTGCTGGCCGCGGCGCTGCCGCTGGTCGACTTCTTCATCGTCAACGTCGCGCTGCCGACCATCGGCGCCGATCTCGGCGCGGGCGAGGCCGTGCTGGAGCTGGTCGTGGCCGGCTACGGCGTCGCCTACGCCGTGCTGCTCGTGCTCGGCGGGCGGCTCGGCGACCTGTTCGGGCGGCGCCGGCTGTTCGTCGTCGGAATGGCCGCCTTCGGGCTGACCTCGCTGGCCTGCGGGCTCGCCCCGGGCGCCTGGAGCCTCGTGGCGGCGCGGGTCGCGCAGGGCGCGTCGGCCGCCGCGATGCTTCCGCAGGTGCTCGCCACCATCCAGGCCGCGACCAGCGGCACCCGCCGGGCGAAGGCCATGAGCCTGTACGGCGCCACGGCCGGGCTGTCCATGGTGGCGGGCCAGATCCTGGGCGGCCTGCTGGTCGCGGCGGACATCGCCGGGACCGGCTGGCGGGCGATCTTCCTCGTCAACGTCCCGGTCGTCGTGCTGGGGCTGGTGCTGGCCGTGCGGCACGTGCCGGAGACCCGCTCGCAGCGCCCGGAGCCGGTCGACGTGCCCGGCACCGTCCTGCTCGCCGTGTCCCTGCTGACCCTGCTCGCCCCGCTGACCGAGGGCCGCGCGGCGGGCTGGCCGCTGTGGACCTGGCTGTCGCTGGCCGCGTTCCCGTTCGCAGCGGCCGCCTTCTACGTGGTGGAGCGGCGGGCGGACCGGCTGGGGCGGACCCCGCTGGTGCCGCCGAGCCTGTTCGCGCTGGCGTCACTGCGGCGGGGGCTGGCGCTGATGGTGCCGTTCTCGATCGGCTTCAGCGGGTTCATGTTCGTCATCGCGCTGGCGCTGCAGCGGGGTGCCGGCCTCGGTCCGGTGCCGGCGGGGCTCGCGCTCGCGCCGATGGCCGTGGCGTTCCTGTTCGTCTCGCTGGCCGGGCCGCGCCTGATCGCCCGGTACGGCACCCGGGTGGTCACGGCCGGCTCCGTCCTCCAGGGCGTGGGCGTGGTGCTGATCGCCCTCGCCGCCTGGCGGGACTGGCCGCACCTGGGCTTCGGCGCGCTGCTGCCGGGCGCGGCGGTCGCCGGCGCCGGACAGGCCCTGCAACTGCCCAACGTGCTGCGGATCGTGATGTCCGAGGTGCCGGCGATCCGGGCCGGGGTGGGCAGCGGTGTGATGGTCACCACCCAGCAGTCGGCGTTCGCGCTCGGCGTCGCCACCCTCGGCACCCTGTTCCTGACCCTGGTCCCGCAGCAGGGCATGCGGGACGCGCTGGTCGTCACGCTGCTGGTGCAGTTCGCGGGCATCGTCCTGACCGGCCTGCTGAGCCTGCGGCTGCCCCGCCGAATCGGCTGAGCCGGGGCCCGGCGGGGGCAACTCGCCGCCGGGGATCCCCCGTTGATGTTGGACTTGCTGCAGACTCCTTGCGGTCGGACGGGCCGGACGCGGGGAGGCGTCATGTCGCGGGACAACAGCACGAGCAAGGTGAGCCGGTGGGACCGGCACGGCCGGGAGCACGTGGTCCGGGTGCGGCGCACCGGCGTGCAGCGCACGATCGACTGCGGCACCTGCGGCTGGTCCCGCAGCGCCCAGTTCCTGCCCTGGCTGAAGGCCGAGGAGCACCTGGCCGAGGCCCACCAGGCCACGGTGGACCCGGCGGGAACCCGGCAGCCGTCGCGCTGACGGCCGATGCTCGGCGGGTCACCTTCTGACGGCCTGACACTCACACGCGCCCCCCTGACACGCCCCGCGCACTTCGTCCCGGCTCATGCGAGCCTTCCACCCCTCGTCCCGCCCGGGGACAGTTGCCCTCCTGCGAAGGGGGGCACATGAGCGGGGACGACAGGGCGACCGAACTGAGTGAGGCCATCGAGGCGGTCCGCGCGGGTCTGCAGACCGCCGCGGGGATGGGGGCGGGGAAAGGCCTGCGGTTCCGGGTTGAGCAGGTGGAACTCGAGTTCACCGTCGAGCTGAGGCGGTCAGCGAGGGGCGGAACCGGGGTGCAGGCTTGGGTGGTGAGGGCCGACGCGGGTGGTGAGCGCTCTGCCGGCAGCACACACCTGCTGAGGGTCGTGTTGCAGGTGGCGGAGGGCAACCTGATTCATTCTCCGCAGCCGGGTCATGGCCTGGCGGTACCGCCACCCGCCAACTCCGGAGCGGACGGAGGAGGATCATGACCGACTGGAGGCGCGTGGCGGTCGTCGAATCCGCTGACGGTATTTCTTCCGGGTACCGGATCACCCCGCACCTGGTACTCACGGCGGGGCATGGGATCTCGGATCCGTCATCCGGCGGCAAGGTGAGAGTGGCCTTCATGCTCTCGCCACGACAGCGGTGGAAGGCAACGGTCGTTTGGCACAGTCGCTACGGCTGCCGCGCGGGCAGCACATGGCAAAGAGTCGGAGAGTGCCACCACCAGCCACCCGCTGTCGCAGCGGCCGAGTCGCTCGACCTCGCCCTCCTCTGCGTCGACGCGGGGCCGGACGGCGCCCAGGCACAGGCGCCGGTTCGCTGGGGGCGCTTCGCCACTGGTGAGCGACAGAGGGCCGAGGCTGTAGGGTTTCCGAATCGACAGCGGTACCAGGGTTACCTCGACCCGTACGGGGTGCAGGGGACGATCAGCCCAGCGACCGGGCGGTGGACCCAGTTGCCCAGCCTCGATCTACCCGGCTGGTCGATGACGGGCGGGACCGACGACTGGCGGGGGTTGTCCGGGGCGGCTGTCTTCGTCTCCGAGTTCTACGTCGGGTGTGTGCAGACCTTCGACCGCACACGTTTCAAGGTCATGCCCGCCGACCGCATGTTGTTCCACCCCTGTTTGCGAGCTTGGATCACGAGGGACGCTGGGACCCCTCCCGTGGAGCCCGCGGACTTGTGTCATGTGTTCACCGCACCGCCGCCGCGGCCCCGTACACCGGCCCAGCTCCTCGACCCGGAAGTGAGGGCGACGCCGTTCCGAGGCAGCCGCGAACTGGTCCAGGAGCTGGCGCAGTGGTGCCGTAACCCCGAGGACGCAGAGGCGCGTCTACTTACCGGATCCATCGGGGTCGGCAAGACCCGCACCGCTGTGGAGTTGATCCGGGAACTGGCGCTCGCCCCGGAGCCCTGGGCGGCGGGGTTCCTCCGTCAGGAGACGCTCGGCGCACGGCAGTGGGACATCTTCCAGAACCTGCAGGCGAATCTGCTGCTCGTCGTGGATCGAGCGGAGAGTCGTGACAACGACGAAATCGAGACGCTGCTGAACGCGGCAGCCCACCACAGGGACCGCGTCCGCATCCTGCTGCTCGCGCGGTCGGAGGACCCTTGGGATGGGAAGTGTCTTCCCACGGCCGTGCCTCCCTTCGCGGAAGGGGTGAACGCACAGGATCTGTACGCGGCGGCCCGAGAAGCCTTGGCCTACCGTCTGGATGCGCTGAAGACCCGGCGCACGCCGGGCAGCCTCTCCAACCGGCCCGCCATAATCCGGGACGCCGACACTCCGGCGGAAGTCCAACTCATCGCTCTGACTGACCTGCTGTGGGAACGCGGCTTGGCCCATCTCGCGGAGGACGCCCGCATGGTGCTCCTCGATATGGAACGGCAGTACGTGCGCTCCGCCGTCCGTCGGCGGCTGCCCCGAGTCGACGAGACCTTGCTGGACCTCGTCCTGACGTCTGTGGCGCTTTCCGGCGGACGCGATGAGAGCGACTCGGCGCGGGACGTCCTTGAGGCCCTGCGGTTCAGGTACCGCTACATCACGGCCGGGGACGGGCTGCGGACCGACTACCGGGTCGTCCGTGAGGTCGACACGATCCTGGAGTCCCTGAGCAGCCTGTATCCCCCGCGCGAGGCGGAGCACCACAGCCGCCTCCCCGATACCGTCGTAGCTGCCCAGATCGTTCGGGCGTGGGGAGACGAGCGAGCGCGGGAGTTCGTCTGCGAGCTTCTGGCGGATGATATGCGACTGAACACCGGCTACGCCCTGGAGGAGGCGCACTGCCTGTTCCCGGATGAGGTTGACGGGCTTCCGTCGCCCTGGGATGAACCGGGGGAGGCCGGTGCCACCCTGCGGGAGATCCTCGACGCCATGGACGTCTCCCCGGAATTACCGGAAACTCCTCCGGCTCCATACCTCGCCTCGCGCAAGCCCGACGCCCCCATCGCGTACGACGACCCAGATCATGTCGAGCCTCTGCCCCCGCCGTACGACTTCGTCGACGCACCCCAGATCAAGGACCGTGGCGACCATCGCGGCATCGGCCGCCAAGGCCCCTGGCTGTGACGATCTAGCACTCCCGCCATCGTACGCACCGCTGGCGCTCAGTCCCGGCCGCCGGTCGATCGCAGCCCTCGTATCAGCAGGTCCACGACCGCCGTGAACTCCTCCTCGATGCCGGGCTGCCGCCACTCGGCGGCGTAGCACGGGTCGTGGAAGCGGCCGGTGGCCTGGAAGACGGCGCGGGCCGTGGTGGCGGGGTCGGCGGGGCCGAAGGCGCCCGCGGCCATGCCCGCCTCGACGACGCGGGTGAGCTGGCCGGTCAGGTCGGCGAGGTGGTCGCCGACCACCGTGCCGTTCTCGCTGGTGAGCACGGTGTAGGTGGCGAACAGTTCCGGGTCGTCGCCGGCCTTGTGCCGCTTGGCGTCGAACAGGGCCGCCAGCCACTCCCGCAGCCGGTCCTCGGGGGCGCCGGTCCCGGCGGCGATGCCGGCCAGCCGCTCCGAGGTGCGGTCCAGCCACCGCTTGGTCACCGCCTCGCGCAGCGCCGCCTTGGTACGGAAGTGCCGGTACACGCTGCCGTGGCTGACGCCGAGCGCGCGGGCCACGTCGACCACGGTGGCCTTGGCCGGGCCGTGGCGGCGCAGCACCTCCTCGGTCGCCTCGAGGATGCGCTCGGCGGTCAGGGTCTCGCTGGTCGGTGCCATGCCTCAGACGGTACCGGGGAGCGGGATCAGCGTTCGCTGTCGAGGAGTGCCATCTGCGCGCTCGGGTAGCGGTCGCCCGCCGCCGCGTCCGCCGGAACGGCCTTCTCGATCGCGGCGAGGTCGGCCTCGTCCAGGGTCACGTCGAGCGCGCCCAGCGACTCGGCGAGCCGGTCACGGGTGCGGGCGCCGACGAGCGGCACGATGTCCTCGCCGCGCGAGAGCACCCAGGCGATGGCGGTCTGGGCGACCGTGACGCCCTTGCGGTCGGCGATCTCGCGCAGCGCCTCGACCAGGTTCAGGTTGTGCTCCAGGTTCTCGCCCTGGAAGCGGGGCGAGAAGGAGCGGAAGTCCCCCGCGGCCAGCCGCCGGTCGCGGGAGTAGTGCCCGGAGATCAGGCCGCGGGAGAGCACGCCGTAGGCGGTGATGCCGATGCCGAGCTCCCGGGTCGTGGGCAGGATGTCCCGCTCGATGCCCCGGGAGATCAGCGAGTACTCGATCTGGAGGTCGGCGACGGGTGCGGTGGCGGCGGCCCGGCGGATGGTCTCGGCGCCTACCTCGCTCAGGCCTACGTGCCGGACGTAGCCCTTCTCGATCAGTTCGGCGATGGCGCCGACGGTCTCCTCGACGGGGACGTCCGGGTCGAGGCGGGCGAGCCGGTAGACGTCGATGTGGTCCACGCCGAGGCGCTGCAGGGAGTAGGCGGCGAAGTTCCGCACGGCGGCGGGCCGGCCGTCGACGCCGGTCCAGTTCCCCTCCGGGTCGCGCAGGGCGCCGAACTTCACGCTGACCAGCGCCTTCTCCCGAGCGGCCGCGGGGGCGGTGCGCAGGGCCTCGCCGATCAGCATCTCGTTGTGGCCCATGGCGTAGAAGTCGCCGGTGTCGAGCAGGGTCACGCCCGCGTCCAGGGCGGCGTGGACGGTCGCGACGGACTCGGCCCGGTCGGTGTCGCCGTACAGCGCGGACATGCCCATGCAGCCGAGGCCGAGGGCGGAGACCTGGGGGCCGGTGGTGCCGAGGTTTCGGGTTCGCATCGTCATGCCTTCACCCTGCCATGACGAATGACAGATTTCAATATCTGTCATTCCATACTTGTCGCCCGTCGCCGCATCGCACACCGCGGGGCCCGGCCCCCGCGGACAGCACAACGCCCACCTCCCCGCCGGGCGAACCGGCCGGGAAGTGGGCGTGGAGTGCGAGCCGCGCGGGCCTCAGCAGCCGAGAAGGCGCTGGGCCAGGTAACCCTCGATCTGGTCCAGGGACACGCGCTCCTGCTTCATGGTGTCGCGCTCGCGCACGGTCACCGCGTTGTCCTCGAGCGTGTCGAAGTCGACCGTCACGCAGAACGGCGTGCCGATCTCGTCCTGACGGCGGTAGCGGCGGCCGATGGCGCCCGCGTCGTCGAACTCGATGTTCCAGTTCTGGCGCAGCGCCTGGGCGAGGCCCTTGGCCTTCGGCGACAGTTCCGGGTTGCGGGACAGCGGGAGCACGGCGACCTTCACCGGGGCGAGGCGGTGGTCGAGGCGCAGCACCGTGCGCTTCTCCATCTTGCCCTTGGCGTTGGGCGCCTCGTCCTCGACGTACGCGTCGAGCAGGAAGGCCAGCATGGTGCGGCCGACGCCGGCCGCGGGCTCGATGACGTACGGCGTCCAGCGCTCCTGGGCCTCCTGGTCGAAGTAGGAGAGGTCCTGGCCGGAGGCCTTGGAGTGCGCGCCGAGGTCGTAGTCGGTGCGGTTGGCGACGCCCTCGAGCTCACCCCACTCGCTGCCGCCGAACTGGAAGCGGTACTCGATGTCGGCGGTGCGCTTGGAGTAGTGGGAGAGCTTCTCCTTCGGGTGCTCGTACCACCGCATGTTCTCCTCGCGCAGGCCGAGACCGGTGTACCAGTTCCAGCGCTGCTCCATCCAGTACTCCTGCCACTTCTCGTCCTCGCCCGGCTTGACGAAGAACTCCATCTCCATCTGCTCGAACTCGCGGGTCCGGAAGATGAAGTTGCCGGGCGTGATCTCGTTGCGGAAGGACTTGCCCATCTGCGCGATGCCGAACGGCGGCTTGCGGCGCGAAGTGGTCTGAACCTGGGCGAAGTTGGTGAAGATGCCCTGGGCGGTCTCCGGACGCAGGTACGCCACGGAGCCGGAGTCCTGGGTCGGGCCGAGGTGCGTCGACAGCAGACCCGAGAACTGCTTGGGCTCGGTGAACTGGCCCTTGTTGCCGCAGTTCGGGCAGTTGACGTCGGCCAGGCCGTTCGCGGGGGCGTGGCCCTTCTTCTCCTCGTAGGCCTCTTCCAGGTGGTCCGCGCGGAACCGCTTGTGACACGAGGTGCACTCGGTCAGCGGGTCCGTGAAGGTGGCGACGTGGCCGGAGGCGACCCAGACCTCGGGGGCCAGGATGACGGACGAGTCGATACCGACCACGTCCTCGCGCGACGTCACCATGTAACGCCACCACTGGCGCTTGATGTTCTCCTTGAGCTCGACACCCAGCGGTCCGTAGTCCCAGGCGGCACGCTGTCCGCCGTAGATCTCACTGCAGGGGAAAACGAAGCCACGGCGCTTGCTCAGGCTGACGATGGTGTCGATCTTGTCGGCGGCCACGGTGCTCTCTTCATTACGACGACGGGCGTTGAAGCGAGATGCTTCCAGCGAATTGATTCAGGTTACCGGCGCAGGCTCCCCCACAGCCAAATCGGCCCCCTGTCCAGGGTCTCACCCCGGGCGTTGTTGACAACGGTTTCCATGTTTGTTGAAAATGACTGTCATGAACGAACGTCGACGCCGCGCGTCCTCCCGAATAGGCAAGGCCGGGCCCGCGGTCGCGGTCGCCACCGCGCTGGGCCTGGCGACCCTCACCGGCTGCTCCACCGGCAGCGCCGCCGCGGGCGACCCGGGCAGGTTCGAGGTCGTCGCGTCGTTCTACCCGATGGCCTTCCTCGCCGAGCGGATCGGCGGCGGCCACGCCGACGTCACCACGCTCACCTCGCCCGGGCAGGAGCCGCACGACCTGGAGATCAGCCCCCGGCAGATCGGCCGGCTCGAGCAGTCCGACGCCGTGCTGTACCTGAAGGGCCTGCAGCCGAGCGTCGACGACGCGGTGGCCCAGTCCCCGGTCCCGGTCAAGATCGACGCGGCCTCGCTGACCACCCTGGAGCAGCACGGCGACGAGGTCGGCGGCCACGCCCACGGGCACGACGAGCACGAGCACGAGAGCGAGGAGCCCGGCGGCAAGGACCCGCACGTCTGGCTCGACCCGGTGCGCTACGCCCAGGTCGCCGAGGGCGTCGGCAAGGCCTTCGAGAAGGCCGACCCGGACCACGCGGCCGACTACCGGAAGAACACCGCGGCCCTGGTGAAGGAGCTGGACGCGCTGAACACCCGGTTCGAGGACGGGCTGGCGCACACGGACACCAAGGTCTTCGTCACCGCCCACGCCGCCTTCGGCTACCTCGCCGAGCGCTACGGGCTCACCGAGGAGGCCATCAACGGCCTCGACCCCGAGTCGGAGCCCAGCGCCGCACGGATCAGGGACCTGCAGCGGATGGCCGGGGCGGACGGCGTCACCACCGTCTTCTACGAGACCCTCGTCAGCGACCGGACCGCGAAGACCGTGGCGGACGACGCCGGGCTGCGGACCGACGTCCTGGACCCGCTCGAGGGCATCACGTCCAGGTCCCGCGGCACCGACTACTTCTCGGTCCAGGAGGCCAACCTCAAGGCGCTCCAGCGGGCCCTGGGCGCCAAATGACCGGCAAGGAGGGGCAGATCATGGAAGAAGCCGTCATAGCGCTGCGCCGGGTGACCGCCGAACTCGGCGCGCGTCCCGTGCTGCGCGGCATCGATCTCACCGTGCGCCGCGGCGAGGTCGTCGCGCTGCTCGGCGCCAACGGCTCCGGCAAGTCCACCGCGATCCGCACGATCATCGGCCAGGTGCCCGCCACCGGCGGCACGGTCGAGCTGTTCGGCACCCCCCGCCGCGCCTTCCGCGACTGGGCGCGCGTGGGCTACGTGCCCCAGCGCACCACGGCCGCCGGCGGGGTGCCGGCGACGGTGAGCGAGATCGTCTCCTCGGGCCGGCTGTCCCGCACCCGCTTCGGCCTGTTCCGCGGGTCCGACCGGGAGGCCGGGCGCCGCGCCCTGGAGCTGGTCGGCATGGCGGACCGCGCCGGGGACCCGGTGGACGCGCTCTCGGGCGGCCAGCACCAGCGGGTGCTGATCGCCCGCGCGCTGGCCGCCGAGCCCGAGCTGCTGATCATGGACGAGCCGATGGCGGGCGTCGACCTGGCCAGCCAGGAGGTGCTGGCCGCGACCCTGCGCGAGCAGGTCGGCCGGGGTGCCACGGTCCTGCTCGTACTGCACGAACTGGGCCCGCTCGAGCCGCTGATCGACCGGGCGGTCGTCCTGCGCGACGGCTGCGTGCTGCACGACGGCCCGCCGCCGAAGGCACTGGGGCAGCACGCCCTGCCCGGCCACGACCACGTACACCCGCACGCGCCCGCGGGCACCGAACCGATCCGCACGGGACTGCTGAGCTGATGGAATTCCTGAACTACGCCTTCATGCAGCGGGCGCTCCTCGCGGCCGTCCTGGTCGGCGTCACCGCGCCCGCGATCGGCATCTTCCTGGTCCAGCGCCGCCAGCCCCTGATGGGCGACGGCATCGGGCACGTGGCGATGACCGGCGTCGGCCTCGGCTTCCTGCTGAACGCCTCCCCGGTGTGGATGGCCACGGCCGTCTCGGTGCTCGGCTCGGTCCTGATGGAGCTGATCCGCTGGTACGGCAGGACGCGCGGCGACATCGCGCTCGCCATGCTCTTCTACGGCGGCATGGCGGGCGGCGTGATGTTCGTCAACATCGCGCCCGGCGGGTCCAACGCCAACCTGACCTCGTACCTGTTCGGCTCGCTGTCGACGGTCTCCCCGTCCGACGTGAACGCGATCATGGTGCTGGCCGCGTTCGTGGTCGTGGTCACCCTGGGGCTGCGGCGGCAGTTGTTCGCGGTCGGCCAGGACGAGGAGTTCGCGCGGGTCACCGGTCTGCCGGTGCGCGCGCTGAACCTGCTCACCGCGGTCACGGCGGCCGTCACGGTGACGGTCGCCATGCGGGTGGTCGGTCTGATCCTGGTCTCCGCGCTCATGGTGGTGCCGGTCGCCGCCGCCCAGCAGCTCACCCGGAGCTTCGCCGCGACCTTCGCGGTCGCCGTGGCGCTCGGCATCACCGTGACGATCAGCGGCACGATCACGTCGTTCTACCAGGACGTGCCGCCCGGCGCGACCATCGTGCTGCTGACCATCGCCGCGTTCGTCGCGCTCACCGCGGCCGCCGCGCCGCTGGCCCGCCGGCGCGCCCGCGCGGCGGCCGCGGCACGGCCGGCCGGGGATCCCGCGGAGTGCTCGATTCCGGCCGGACGGGCGGCCGGGGACGGCGTCGGAGTCTGACCGCGGGTGGCCCGGGCTGGCACAATGGCCCGGGCAGACGCAAGACGAGGAGGCAACCGGTGACGACCGCTGGACCGCCCGTGAAGGGCCGCGCCACCCGGCAGCGTGCCGCAGTGGCGGCGGCCCTGGACGAGGTCGACGAGTTCCGCAGCGCGCAGGACCTGCACGACATGCTCAAGCACAAGGGCGACTCGGTCGGGCTCACCACCGTCTACCGCACCCTGCAGTCCCTCGCCGAGGCCGGCGAGGTCGACGTCCTGCGCACCTCCGAGGGCGAGTCCGTCTACCGCCGCTGCTCCACCGGCGAACACCACCACCACCTGGTCTGCCGCGCCTGCGGCAAGGCGGTCGAGGTCGAGGGCCCGGCGGTGGAGAAGTGGGCGGAGGCCATCGCGGCCGAGCACGGCTTCGTGAACGTCGCCCACACGGTCGAGATCTTCGGCACGTGCGCGGACTGCGCGGGTGCCTCCGGCGGCTGACCCGCCCAACCCACCGGCCCGAGCCCTGGCCTCCGGCTCTACGCCCGCCCGGCACGCCGGCCGGTCCGGCGCGGGGCCGCACACCCGGTACCGGTCCCTCGGCCGGAGCGCCGCCGGGACTACGGAACGGCCACCCGGCACGGATCGCGGCCGCCCCAGGCCACCGGCCCGAGCACGACCGGCACGCCAGCGCCGCATCAGTCCTCCTCGGTGCGGCCTTCCATCGCGGCGAGCTCCTCGTTCGGGATCGCGCCACCGAAGCGGCGGTCGCGGGAGGCGAACTCGATGCAGGCCCGCCACAGGTCGCGGCGGTCGAAGTCGGGCCACAGCACGTCCTGGAAGACCATCTCCGCGTAGGCGCTCTGCCAGAGCAGGTAGTTGGAGGTGCGCTGCTCGCCGCTGGGACGGAGGAAGAGGTCGACGTCCGGCATGTCCGGGTAGTACAGGTACTTCTGGATCGTCTTCTCGCTGACCTTGGACGGGTCGAGCCGGCCCGCCTTCACGTCCTCGGCGAGCCGCTGCGCCGCGTCGGCGATCTCGGCCCGGCCGCCGTAGTTCATGCAGAAGTACAGGGTGAGCAGATCGTTGCCCTTGGTCTGCTCCTGGGCGACCTGGAGCTCCTTGGCCACCGACTTCCACAGCCTGGGCATCCGGCCCACCCAGCGCACCCGGATGCCCAGCGCGTCGAGCTGGTCGCGGGTGCGGCGGATGAAGTCGCGGTTGAAGTTCATCAGGAAGCGGACCTCGTCGGGCGAGCGCTTCCAGTTCTCGGTGGAGAAGGCGTACAGGGAGATGTTGCGGACGCCGATCTCGATGGAGCCCTGCAGCACGTCCAGCACCCGCTCGGCGCCGACCTTGTGACCCTCGGTGCGGGGCAGCCCCCGGTCCTTCGCCCAGCGGCCGTTGCCGTCCATGACGATCGCCACGTGGTTCGGCACCAGCTCGCCCGGGAGCTTCGGCGCGCGGGCGCCCGACGGGTGCGGCTCGGGCGCCCTGTACTCACGGCGCCGGCTTCCCAGGATCCCGCGTACGACCATGTGCTCCTCGACTCCCTCTTGCTCTTCTCGCGCTTACTTCTCGACGTACCGGAGCGAGCGCAGGCCGCGCTCCAGGTGCCAGTGCAGATAGGCGGACACCAGACCGCTGCCCTCCCGGACGTGGCGTGCCTCGCACGCGTCCGCCGTCTCCCAGTCTCCCGTAAGCAGCGCGCCCAGCAGCACCAGGGTCTGCGGGGAGGGCACGACGCTGCCCGGCGCCCGGCAGTCGGCGCAGACCGAGCCGCCGGAGGCCACCGAGAAGAACCGGTTCGGGCCGGGCATCCCGCACTTCGCGCAGTCGCCGAAGCTGGGCGCGTAGCCGTTGACGGCGAGCGAGCGCAGCAGGAAGGCGTCCAGCACGAGGTGCGGGGCGTGCTCGCCGCGGGCGAGGGTGCGCAGGCCGCCGACGAGCAGCAGGTACTGCTGGACGGCCGGCTCGCCCTCGTGGTCGGTGAACCGCTCGGCGGTCTCCAGCATGGCGGTGCCCGCGGTGTAGCGGGCGTAGTCGGTGACGATCCCGCCGCCGTAGGGGGCGATGGTCTCGCTCTGCGTGCACAGCGGCAGCCCGCGTCCGACCAGCTCGCTGCCGCGTGCGAAGAACTGCACGTCGACATGGGAGAACGGCTCCAGCCGGGCCCCGAACTTCGACTTCGTCCGACGTACACCCCTGGCCACGGCCCGCACCCGGCCGTGCCCGCGGGTGAGCAGCGTGATGATGCGATCCGCTTCGCCGAGCTTCTGGGTCCGCAGGACGATGCCGTCGTCGCGGAACAGACTCATGGCTCCATTCTGCCCGCCCGCGCGGGCCGCCGGGCCCGCGGGCGGTCCTTCAGGCCACCGGCCGCCCGTGCCCGGCCGTGCGGGCGCCGGCGTACGCCGTCTCGGCGCGCAGCCGTTCCGCGTGGGTGGCCTCCCGCACGGCCCGCGGATCGCAGTCCCACTCCCGGCCGCCGCCGTAGGGCCGCAGCTGCACGTACGGTCCCTCGTGCCCCATGACGATGCCGAGGCGTCCGGTACGGGTGTCGACGGCGCAGGAGCCGACGGGGGGTTTCATCGCGTCCACCTCCGGTGGCTCCCCTGCCGGCGGCGATTTCACTCATCGCATGCCCCTGGTGGCCCAGCGTGTCTACACTCCCCCGGAGTCCGCCCGCGGCGCCGCCTGCCCTCCCGCGTCAACTTCGCTCCCGCCGCCGCCCGTTGACCGCCCTCGGCGCTGCCTGTGGTGGTCGGGCGTTCGGCTGGGCCATTCGTACGGCAACCACGTCCACGAGGGGCTGCTCGACTGGAAGGCCGACGAGCCGTGCGCGCGGGAGATGCCGGAGTTCTCGGCCGCGTCGTGGCCCGGACACCGCTACCGCTGCCACCATCCTGTGGAGGAGGACCAGCCGATCCGCGACCCAGCCCGCCAGGAGCCGTGAATGACCTTCCCCGCCCCGCTCACCGGTGTCGTCCCGCCCGTCTGCACCCCCCTCACACCGGAACGCGAGGTGGACGTGCCCTCGCTGCTGCGGCTGGTGGACCATCTGGTCGCGGGCGGGGTGCACGGGCTGTTCGTGCTCGGGTCGACCTCGGAGGCGGCGTTCCTGACGGACCGGCAGCGCCGGCAGGTGGTCGAGGCCGTCGCGGGTCATGCCGGCGGACAGCTCCCCGTGCTCGCCGGGGCCATCGACATGACCACCCCGCGTGTCCTGGAGCACGTCCGGGCGGTCTGCGCGGCGGGCGCGGAGGCCGTCGTCGTCACCGCCCCCTTCTACGCCCGGACCCACCCCGCCGAGATCGTCCACCACTACCGCCGGATCGCCGCCGCGAGCCCGGTCCCCGTGATCGCCTACGACATCCCGGTCGCCGTGCACACCAAGCTCCCCGCCGAGCTGGTGCTGGGCCTGGCCGCCGACGGGGTGCTGGCCGGGCTGAAGGACTCCAGCGGGGACCTGGCCGCGTTCCGGGAGGTCGTCACCGGGGCCCGCGCCCATGCCGGCTTCAGCGTGCTGACCGGCTCCGAACTCGTCGCGGACTCCGCGCTGGCGCTGGGCGCCGACGGGGCGGTGCCCGGGCTGGCCAACGTCGACCCGCACGGGTACGTCCGGCTGTACCGCCTGTGCCGGGCGGGCGACTGGGAGGGCGCACGAGCCGAACAGGAACGGCTGTGCGCGCTGTTCGGCATCGTCGGGGTGGGCGACCCGGCCCGCATGGGCGGCAGCTCGGCGGCCCTGGGCGCCTTCAAGGCGGCCCTGCACCTACGCGGAGTGATCACCTGCCCGGCGACGGCCGAGCCCCAGGTGCCGCTGTCGGGCGACGAGGTGGCCCGGGTGGGAAAGCTGCTGGCGGGGGCGGGACTGCTGTAGGCGGAGGCACGAGCGCCCCACACCTCGATTGACCTGCCTATGGGACCGGGACCCGTTGCAGATGCTGAACGATGAGAGCGAGGTCCGAAATGGACGCCATACAGAATTCCTGGTCCCGAGTGTTCACGGAGTGAACGACGTCAGCGAATGCCGGGTTCCCGAGACCGCCGGCCTCGAGCAGAACGCGGTCCGGTAGAAGGATTCGGTTTCTCCTCGTCCGGTCGAGCACCCATGCGAGCTGAGTGGGAACGCCCTTCACGACGTCCTCGATGAACTGGTCGACGCCTTCCCTCGGAGCCTTGTAGCGCCAGCCCATGTAGGCCACCTGGTGGTAGCAGAACTCGTCATTGTATTCGGTCGGCAGCTTGAACCAGGCGAGTTCGCCAAACCTGCTGAGCGCCTTCATCGCATCCACGGTCCACCGCCGCTGACCCGCCGCTCGCCGCCGGCCGGTCAGCGTGCCGTCCCCGCAGGCAGCCGCCGGAACTCGATGGTCTCGTACGGCCCCTTCGCCCCCGTCTCGTACAGCAGCCCGACCGTGTCCGCGTCGACGCGGACGAGGTCGGAGTAGGCGGCGGGCCGGTCGGAGAGGGTGAGTGCCCGGCCGAAGGTCCGTCCGCCGTCGGTGCTGCGCCACAGGGCCATCGCCCGGCGGGCCGTGGGCACGGAGGGGGCGGAGAACAGCAACGGGGCCTTCGGTCCCGGCAGTTGCAGGACGCTGCCCTGGACGACCGGGACGTCGTTCAGCGTGCTACGGACGGTGAAGGGGCCGTCCAGGGTCTCGCCCGCGTCGCTCGACCAGGCGCCGAGCCGGTCGCCTGGGCTGCTGCCGTTCTGGTCGCGCGCGGAGAAGTACAGGCGCCCGTCGCCGAGTTGGGCGGCGCTGGTCTCGTTGGCGTTGGTCACGCCGTCCTTGGCGTCGGCCACGAAGCCCAGGCGCCAGGTGCGGCCGCCGTCGTCGCTGCAGAGGGCGTGGGCGCCGTAGTACCGGGGCTCCTGGCCGGTGTCCGAGGAGCCGGGCGGCGGCGCGGTGGAGTGGTCGGCCGGGACCAGGAGGCGGCCGGCGTGCGGGCCGCGGGTCACGGCCAGGGCGTGGCCGGGGCCGGTCGCGTACCAGCGCCAGTGCGCCGGCTTCACCGCGGCCGTGATGTCCCGCGGCGGCGTGAAGCGGCGGCCGTCGTCCCGGCTGCGCTGCACGAACACCCGGCGGCCCTGCGCGGGGGTGACCTCGCCGCGCATGATCTGCGCCTCGGTCACCGCACCGCTGTTGTACGAGGTGACGAGCACGACGGTGCCGGTGCGCGGGTCGACGACGGGTGCCGGGTTGCCCCGGGTGTCGCCCCGCCCGGCGGCCACCACCGTCAGCGGTCCCCAGGTGCAGCCGCCGTCGGCGGAGCGGCGCAGCACGACGTCGATGTCGCCGCTGTCCCCGGCCTCGTCGTGCCGGCCCTCGGCGAAGGCCAGCAGGGTCCCGCGCCCGGTGACGACGGCGGCGGGGACGCGGTAGGTGTCGTAGCCGCCCTCCCCGGCGGTGTACGGCACCGAGGAGTCACAGCCGGGTGCGGACCGGGCGGGGTGGACGGCGGTGAGCGGGGCGAGGAACGCGGTGGCGACGAGGAGGGCGCGGCTCAGCGGGGTCACGGCTCCATGCTTCCCGCGTTCAGCGCTCTCCGCTCACGGGCTTGCCCCGGGAGGGTCAGGACGGCGTGCGCGCCGCCGCCAGGAGTCTGCCGACGTCGTCGGCGCAGATGGTGAGGGCGGCGCCGACGGTGGTGAGGGCGTCTCGCTCGGCGGGTGTGTAGGGGCCGTCGGCCAGGGCGATGCGGGCGGCGTCGAGGAACAGGGACTCGCGGCCGGCCGGGGCGAGGTGCGGGGCGAGCGGGTCCAGGGCCTCGTGCAGCTCTATGGCGAGGCTCGCGCCGCACGGCCCGCCGAGGACCCGGCCGGTGTCGGCGGCGAGCGCCTCGACCAGGGCGGCCAGCCGGTTTTCGGTGCACTCCTGGAAGCCGGCGGCGCGGACGGTGCCGGCGGCCGTCTCCAGGGCCGTGCGGGAGGAGGTGCCGCCCGCGGCGAGGACGGCGAGGGCGACGGTGTGCACCGCGTCGCGGAGCATCGCGGAGAAGCGGCGGGTGGTGGGGTGGTCGAGGACCTCGGTGCCGTAGTGGTGGCCGCAGGCGGCGCACTCCACGACCGGTCCGGTGGCGCCGCGCGGCAGCAGGGGCACGCCGAGGAGGGTGAGGCGGCGGCGGCCGGAGAGCCGCTGGTAGTTGCGGTCGCCTCCGCAGCCCGGGCAGTAGAACTCGCCGTCCCCGACGGGTGTCCAGGCGGTGCGGGTGCCCAGGATGCGCGCAGCCCTGGCGGCACGGCCGTCTCGTCCCCGTACTGGCAGCACGTCGCACCTCCGTAACCGCGCGGCAACATCGCAGCGCTTGCGTGATGTTAGCCACATCCCGGAGGCTGAGTCAGTACCCCGTACGAGACCTTTCCGTGACCTGCACGGCGCGATGGCCGGTATACGACGGCGCCCCGGCCGCCCGGTACGGCGGCCGGGGCACCGAAGAGCCCGGTCAGAGCGGTCAGCGGGCCGCGCGGTTCACCGCGGAGACGACGGCCTTCAGCGACGCACGCGTCGTGTTCGCGTCGATGCCGATGCCCCACAGGACCTTGTCGCCGATCGCGCACTCGATGTACGAGGCGGCCTGCGCGGAGGCGCCCTCGCTCATCGTGTGCTCCTGGTAGTCCAGCAGGCGCACGTCGACGCCGATGGACTGCAGGGCGTCGAAGAAGGCGGAGATCGGGCCGTTGCCGGAGCCGGTCAGGACGGTGTCCTCGCCGTCGACGGTCGCCTCCACGGTCAGCGTGTCGACGCCGTCCGTGTCGGTGGTCGACTGGCCGGTGCGGACCTGGATGCGGCCCCACGGGTTCTCCGGGTTCGGCAGGTACTCGTCCTGGAAGGCCGCCCAGATGTCCTTCGGCGTGATCTCGCCGCCGTCGGCGTCCGTCTTGGCCTGGATGAGCTTGGAGAACTCGATCTGCATGCGGCGCGGCAGGTCCAGCTTGTGGTCGTTCTTCAGGACGTAGGAGACACCGCCCTTGCCGGACTGCGAGTTGACCCGGATGACCGCCTCGTACGAGCGGCCGACGTCCTTGGGGTCGATGGGCAGGTACGGCACCGCCCACTCCAGGTCGTCGACGGTGACGCCCTTGGCCTTCGCGTCGGCCTCCATGGCGTCGAAGCCCTTCTTGATGGCGTCCTGGTGGGAGCCGGAGAAGGACGTGTAGACCAGGTCGCCCACGTACGGATGGCGCGGGTGGACCTCCATCTGGTTGCAGTACTCCCACGTACGACGGATCTCGTCGATGTCGGAGAAGTCGATCTGCGGGTCGACGCCCTGCGAGAACAGGTTCATGCCCAGGGTGACCAGGTCGACGTTGCCGGTGCGCTCGCCCTGGCCGAACAGGCAGCCCTCGACGCGGTCGGCGCCGGCCATCACCGCCAGCTCGGCGGCGGCGACGGCGGTGCCGCGGTCGTTGTGCGGGTGCACGGACAGGCAGACGTACTCGCGCCGGGACAGGTTGCGGTGCATCCACTCGAACCGGTCGGCGTGCGTGGACGGGGTCGAACGCTCCACCGTGGCGGGCAGGTTGAGGATGATCTCGCGGCCCGGGCCCGGCTGGTAGACGTCCATCACCGCCTCGCAGACCTCCAGCGCGAACTCCAGCTCGGTGTCGGTGAAGATCTCCGGGGAGTACTGGTAGCCGAACTCCGTCTCCGGGCCCAGCAGTTTCTCGGCGTACTCCATCACCAGGCGGGTGCCGTCGACGGCGATCTGCTTGATGTCGTCCTTGGAGCCGCGGAAGACGACCCGGCGGAACACGGGGGCGGTCGCGTTGTACAGGTGGACGGTGGCCCGCCGGGCGCCCTTCAGGGACTCCACGGTCCGCTCGATCAGGTCCTCGCGGGCCTGGGTCAGGACGGAGATCGTCACGTCCTCGGGGATCGCGCCCTCTTCCTCGATGATCGAGCGTACGAAGTCGAAGTCGGTCTGGCCGGAGGCGGGGAAGCCGACCTCGATCTCCTTGTAGCCCATCGCCACCAGCTGGTCGAACATCCGGCGCTTGCGCTCGGGCGACATCGGGTCGATCAGTGCCTGGTTGCCGTCGCGCAGGTCGGTGGAGAGCCAGCGGGGGGCGACGGTGATCCGCTTCTCCGGCCAGGTGCGGTCCGGGATGCCGACCTGGTCGTAGCGGCCGTACTTGTGGATCGGCATGGAACTGGGCTGCTGGCGGTTGGCCATGATGCGTGGGCTCCTCAGGGTGTCCGGATGTCCGAGTGGACGGCCGACGACGCAACGCCAGAGCTCCGCGGGGAGGGGGTCGGCCTTGTCTACAGGCCCTCGCCGCGGCAGCTAAGGAGAAGCAGCCCGAAACGCATGATGCTCCGCAGCCTAGCCGAGCCGCACCGGGTGCGTGGGCCTGTCCCAGTATGCGGGACCGTGGGGACCAAACGGACATAAAGTGCGCAATCCCACTCGGCGACTCCTCTCTCTTACCACTCCGTGACGCAGCGCGACATGGGATGTCCGGGTATTTCACCAATCATGGTTGCGAGTGGTGACAGTCGCGTCACTCAGTGCGATGGTGCCGGACATGACCACCAACGGGGGCTTCGAGCCCGTCTTCTGCACGATCGTCCCGCCGCACGTCCTCGACCGGCTCGCACAGGCCGAGGACTCCGCGGTCTCCGGTCCCGCCCGCCGGTCCCTGGAGCACGACGCCTTCCAGCGCACCAAGCGCCGCCTGACCACGGTGCTCGGCGCGCCCGCGGTCGCCCCGCCCGCCGGTGCCGCCGCAGGCCGGCCGCACCGCACCGTCTACGACGCCCGGCACCGGCAGGACCTGCCCGGCGTCAAGGTCCGCGAGGAGGGCTCGGGGCCGGGCTCGGACGCCTCGGTGAACCGCGCCTACGCGGGTCTCGGCGCCACCTTCGACCTGTACCAGAAGGCCTACGGCCGCGACTCCATCGACGGCGAGGGCCTGCCGCTGGACGCCAGCGTGCACTTCGGCACCGACTACGACAACGCCTTCTGGAACGGCGAGCAGATGGTGTTCGGCGACGGGGACAACGAGATCTTCCTGGACTTCACCATCCCGGTCGACGTCATCGGCCACGAGCTGACCCACGGCGTCACCCAGCACACCGCCAACCTCACCTACTTCGGCCAGCCCGGCGCGCTCAACGAGTCGCTGTCCGACGTCTTCGGCTCGCTGATCAAGCAGTACAGCCTCGGACAGACCGCCGCCGAGGCCGACTGGCTGATCGGCGCGGGCCTGCTCGCGCCGGGTGTGCACGGCACCGCCCTGCGCTCGATGAAGGCGCCGGGCACGGCGTACGACGACCCGAACCTCGGCAAGGACCCGCAGCCGGCGACCATGGAGCACTACGTCCGCACCGGCCGGGACAACGGCGGCGTGCACATCAACTCCGGTATCCCCAACCACGCGTTCTACCTGGTCGCCACCGCCCTGGGCGGCCACTCCTGGGAGAAGGCCGGGCAGCTCTGGTACGACGTGCTGACCGGCGGCGAGCTGAAGCAGCAGGCCCTGTTCACGGACTTCGCCACGCTCACCGTCAAGGCGGCCCGCGAGCGGTTCGGCGCGGGCGACGAACTGGAGGCCGTGCAGAAGGCCTGGGAGCAGGTCGGGGTGCGGACGCTGTAGTTCCGTACTAGACAGGCACCCATGCGTATTCAGGTACGGCGCACGGGCGGTTTCGCCGGCATCGAGCGCCGGGCCGAGGTGGACACCTCGGCCCGGCCCGACGACCGGGAGTGGCAGTCCCTGGCCGAACGGGTCCTGGCCTCCGGCAGGCCCACGCCACCGGCGGGGGTACCGGACGGCTTCGCCTACGAGATCACGGTCGACGGCCGCACGGTCTACGCGGCCGATCCCCGACTGACCGAGGAACAGCGGGAGTTGATCACCAGAGTGCTGAAGGAGGGGGCCTAGGCGGGTCGTGCGCCCCGGTTTCGCGCCGGGGCGTTGACTTCCGTTACCGACGGTACGGATGATCCGGGCCATGGCGACTGACGCAGGCAAGGCGATTCCCCGTTTCCCGGCCGGCTTCCTGTGGGGCGTGTCCACCTCGGCCCATCAGATCGAGGGGGCGGCCGACGAGCGGGAGCCCTCCGTGTGGGACGTGTTCACGGCCGCGCCGGGGCGGGTGAAGGACGGCTCGACGGCGGCGGTGGCCTGCGACCACTACCACCGCTACCGCGAGGACGTGGCGCTGCTCGCCGGCCTCGGCGTGGACGCGTACCGCTTCTCCGTGTCCTGGCCTCGGGTGAACTCCCCCGGCGGCCTCGACTTCTACGACCGCCTGGTGGACGAGCTGTGCGCGGCGGGCGTGCGCCCCGTGCCCACCCTCTTCCACTGGGATCTGCCGGCCGGCCTGGACTGGCTGGAGCGGGACACGGCCGCCCGGTTCGCCGAGTACGTGTCCGCGGTCGCCGGGCGGCTCGGCGACCGGGTGACCAAGTGGATCACGCTCAACGAGCCGGCCGAGCACACCCTGCTGGGCCACGCCCTCGGCGTGCACGCTCCCGGCCGCAAGCTGCTGTTCGAC
This sequence comes from Streptomyces sp. NPDC003720, assembly GCF_042875075.1. Classification (NCBI taxonomy): domain Bacteria; kingdom Bacillati; phylum Actinomycetota; class Actinomycetes; order Kitasatosporales; family Streptomycetaceae; genus Streptomyces; species Streptomyces sp. NPDC003720. The sequence goes on along the minus strand of NZ_JBIANZ010000003.1, from coordinate 443,649 downwards.
GCGCTCCCCGCCGCCCACCACCAGCTCCTCGCCCACGGCCTCGCCGTGGGGGCCCTGCGCGCGGCCGGAGCGGCGGACATCGGCATCGCCAACTCCCACGGCCCCACCTGGCCGGCCTCCGGCGACCCGGCCGACCAGGAGGCGGCCGGCTTCTACGACCTGCTGCTCAACCGGCTGTTCGCGGAGCCGGTCCTGCTGGGCGAGTACCCGGAGGGCGTCGGCGAACTGATGCCGGGCGACGTGGAGTCCGACCTGAAGACCATCTCCGCGCCGGTCGACTGGTACGGCGTCAACTACTACGCCCCGACCCGGGTGGGCGCCCCGCAGGGCATCGCGACCGAGTTCGGCGGCATCGACATGCCCGCCGAACTCCCCTTTTCGGTAAGGCGAATCGAGGGCCGCCCGGAGACGGACTTCGGCTGGCCGGTGGTCCCCGAGGGGCTGACGGAGCTGCTGACCGGCTTCCGCGACCGGTACGGCGACCGGCTCCCGCCGGTGGTCGTCACGGAGAACGGCTGCTCCTACGAGGGCGTCGACGACCAGGACCGGATCGCCTACCTGGACGCCCACATCCGCGCCCTGCACGCGGCACTCGAGGCGGGCGTAGACGTGCGCGGCTACTTCGTCTGGTCGCTGATGGACAACTTCGAGTGGGCGGAGGGCTACGCGCGCCGCTTCGGTCTGGTGCACGTGGACTACGACACCCTGGAGCGCACCCCGAAGGCCTCGTACCACTGGTACCGGGACGTGCTGCGGGCGCAGAGATGACCGCCGCCGCCCCGGCCGCCCTGGCGGAGCCCGCCGGGCCGGTCCCCCGCGGCTGGACGGCGGCACTGGCACTGGCCAACGGGGCGATCTGGGTCGGCTGGTTCGGGCCGCTGCAGATCCTGCTGGCCTCCCAGGCGAGGGACTTCGCGCCCGGCGCCGGGATGCCGAAGGAGACGCTCCTGGCCTGGGTGACCGGCGCGGGCGCGGTCGTCTCGCTGGTCGCCAACCCGCTCTTCGGCGCCCTGTCCGACCGCACGACCGGCCGCCGGGGCCGCCGTACGCCGTGGATCGTGGCCGGCGCGGCGGGCGGCGCCCTCTCGCTGCTGCTGCTCGCGGGCGCGGACGGGGCGGGGACGATGGCGCTGGGCTGGTGCCTGGCGCAGCTCACCCTGAACGCGGCCTTCGCGGCGATCACGGCGGCGGTCCCGGACCGGGTGCCGCGCGGCCGCCGCGGCGCGGTGGGCGGCTGGCTGGGCGCGGCCCAGATCCTGGGCGTGGTCGGGGGCACGGGTCTGGCCACGGCGGCGGGCGGCACCGCGGCCGGGTACCTGGCGTGCGCGGTGTTCACGCTGGTGGGCGTACTGCCGTACGTGCTGCGGTACGAGGACCTGCGGCTGGCCGCGGCGGACCGGCCGGCCTGGTCCTGGCGCGGCTTCCTGGCGGGCTTCTGGCTGAGTCCGCGCCGCCACCCCGACCTGGGCTGGGCCTGGCTCACCCGCTTCCTGGTCAACCTCAGCAACGCGCTGGTCCTGCTGTACCTGCTGTACTACCTGCGGGACCGCCTCCGGTACGGCGATCCCGGCCGGGGCGTGCTGATCCTGACGGCCGTGAACGGACTGACCCTGCTCGCCACGGTCGTCGTGGGCGGTGTGTGGTCGGACCGCACGGGGCGCCGCAAGCCGTTCGTGATCTGGTCGGGCGTGCTGATGGCGGTGGCGACGGCGGCCCTCGCCGGCTGGCAGACCTGGCCCGGCGCGATCGTCGCGGCGGCGGTCCTCGGGGTCGGCTTCGGGGTGTTCACCTCGGTCGACTTCGCGCTGATGACGGACGTCCTGCCGAAGGCGCTGGACCGCGGCAAGGACCTCGGCGTGATCAACGTGGCCAACGCGCTGCCGCAGGTCGCGGCGCCCGCCCTTGCCGCGCCGATCGTGACGTACCTGGGCGGCTACCGGGTGCTGTACCTGGTGGCGGCCGTGATCGGTCTGGCGGGGGCGGTGCTGGTGCGGCGGATCAGGGGCGTCGAGTGACCGTCACAGGACCCCGGCGTCCCGGGCGCTCCACAGCGTCGGGTAGGAGGGGCGGTAGCCCAGCTCGCGGCGGATGCGGTCGGTGGAGGCGAGCCCGTACCAGGGGTCGGGGTCGGGGCCGTCGGCGGGCGGCTCGACGCCGAGGAGCCGGTGGATCTCCAGGACCGTGACCGGGGCGTCGTCGGCGATGTTGTAGACCCGGCCGCCGGCGCCCGGGGCGTACAGCAGGCGCGTCAGTCCCTGGGCGACGTCGGCGACGTGCACGAGGTGGTGCCGCTTGGTGGCCGGCTGGCTCGCGGTCCAGCGGGTGATGCCGGGCAGGTGCGGGTCGCCGTCGCCGTAGACGAAGGCGAGCCGGCCCACCCGCACGTCCAGCCCGTCCAGCGCCAGCAGCGCGCGCTCGGCCTCCAGCTTGGACTCCGGGTACGTCATCCACATGGGGCCGCCGGGCACCGTGGGATCGTCCTCGACGAGCGGCCGGCCGCGCCCGGTGCCGTACGACAGGATCGTGCCGGTCTGCACGAAGCGCCGTGCTCCGGAGGCGATCGCCGCCCGGCCCAGTTCCACCGCCGCGTCCCGGTTGACCGCCCACACCTCCTCGTCCGGCACGCCGCGGAACGAGGCGGCGACGTTGACCACGGCGTCGGCCCCGGCGAGGGCCTTGCCGAGCACGTCGGTGTCGCGGAGGTCGCCGACGACGATCTCGGCGCCGCGGTCGGCGAGGTCGGCGGCGCGGGACTCGTCGCGGACGAGCACACGGATCCGCTCGTCGGGCCGCGACTGGGCGAGCAGCCGGGGGACGAATCCGCGTCCCACCTGTCCGGTGGCGCCGGTGATCAGGGTCAGCATGGCTGGGTTCCTCTCGTTCGGTGCTCCCAGCCTCGGCCGTGTCCGGCGGCGCCGGGAGAGACCTCCCGATCGGGGGACCGGCGGTCCCTGGATAACGCGGCCGGAGTGCCGCAGCCTGGGAGGGTGAACCGAGCCGAACTCGCCGACTTCCTGCGCCGCGGCCGGGCCCGCCTGGAACCCGCCGACGTGGGCCTCGCGGCCGGCGCCCGCCGCCGTACCCCGGGACTGCGCCGGGAGGAGGTGGCCCAACTGGCCGGGATGTCCGTCGACTACTACACCCGGCTGGAACAGCGCCGCGGTCCCCGCCCGTCCCGCCAGATGCTGACGGCGCTGGCGCGCGCCCTGCGCCTGTCCGACGACGAGCGGGACCACCTCTTCCACCTGGTGGGCGAGGAGCCCCCGCGGCGGGGCGCGGCCTCCGCGCACGTCCGCCAGGGCCTCCTGCTGGTCCTGGACCGGCTGTACGACTCACCGGCCCAGGTGGTGACGGACTGCGGCACGGTGCTGGCGCAGAACGCGCTGGCCAAGGCGCTGGTCGGGGACGCGCTCGCCCGCCCGCCGCGCGAGCGGAACCTGACGCGGCGGTTCTTCCTGGACCCGGCGGCCCGCGCGCTGTTCCCGCCGGAGGACCTGCCCGCGCACGCCTTCGACCACGTGGCCGCCCTCCGCGCGGTGGCCGCGGCCCGCCCCGAGGACCCGGAGCCGGCCGCCCTGGCCGCCGAACTGCGTGCGGCGAGCGAGGAGTTCGCCCGGCTGTGGGAGGCGCACGAGGTGTCCCTGCGCCGCCCGTCCACGAAACGCTTCGTGCACCCGGTGGTGGGCCTGCTGGAACTGGACTGCGAGGTCCTGCTGAGCCACGAGGGCCATCAGCACCTCATCATCCACACGGCACGGCCGGGCACGGAGTCGGCCGAGCGGCTGCGGCTGCTGAGGGTGGTGGGGCTGCAGGACATGACCCCGTCGCGCGCCTGAGCGCGTCCCGGGGCGCCCTCAGAAGCCCAGCCGGCGCAGCTGCTTGGGGTCCCGCTGCCAGTCCTTGGCCACCTTGACGTGCAGGTCCAGGAAGACGGGCGTGCCGAGCAGCGCCTCGATCTGCTTGCGGGACTTGATGCCGACGTCCTTCAGCCGCTTGCCCTTGGGGCCGATGATGATGCCCTTCTGGCTGGGGCGCTCGATGTAGACGTTGGCGTGGATGTCCAGCAGCGGCTTGTCGGCCGGGCGGTCCTCGCGCGGCAGCATCTCCTCGACGACCACGGCGATGGAGTGCGGCAGCTCGTCGCGGACGCCCTCCAGGGCCGCCTCGCGGATGAGTTCCGCGATCATGACCTGCTCGGGCTCGTCGGTGAGGTCGCCCTCGGGGTAGAGCGCCGGGCCCTCGGGCAGCATGGGGACCAGCAGGTCCGCCAGCAGGTCGACCTGCTTGTTCGCGGTCGCCGAGACGGGGACGATCTGCGCCCACTCGATGCCCAGCTCCTTGCCGAGCTGGTCGATCGCGATGAGCTGCTCGGCGAGGGTCTTGGAGTCGACGAGGTCCGTCTTGGTGACGATGGCGACCTTCGGGGACTTGCGGATGCCGGCCAGTTCCTTGGCGATGAAGCGGTCGCCGGGGCCGATCTTCTCGTTCGCCGGCAGGCAGAAGCCGATCACGTCGACCTCGGCCCAGGTCGTCCGCACGACGTCGTTGAGCCGCTCGCCGAGCAGGGTGCGCGGCTTGTGCAGCCCGGGGGTGTCCACCAGGATCAACTGGGCGTCGGGCCGGTGCACGATGCCGCGCACCGTGTGCCGCGTGGTCTGCGGCTGGTTGGCGGTGATCGCCACCTTCTGCCCGACCAGAGCGTTCGTGAGGGTGGACTTGCCCGCGTTGGGGCGGCCCACGAAGCAGGCGAAGCCGGCGCGGTGGGCGGTCTCGCCCGACGGCTCGGATGACTGGGTACGAACGCTCATGGCGTTCATTGTCCCTGATCCACGGGACCGCGCCGTACCAACGGCCGCCACCGGCTCTTGATGTGAGCTTGACGAAACCACGGCGCAACGAAACGTCACGGAAACACACCTGTACGCAACCGGAAACGGTGACCGGTGAACCTCTGACGAGCCCCCACACCGTTGGAGACGCCCGTGACCCTCGCCGCAGCCCACGTCGACACCGGCGACACCGCCTGGCTCCTCGCCGCCACCGCCCTCGTCCTGCTGATGACCCCGGGTCTGGCCCTCTTCTACGGCGGCATGGTGCGCACCAAGAGCGTGCTGAACATGCTGATGATGAGCTTCGTGTCGATCGCCCTGGTGACCGTGGTCTGGCTGGCGGCCGGCTACTCGCTCGCCTTCGGGGACGACGTCTTCGGTGGGCTGATCGGCGGCCTCGGGCACTCCGGGATGGCCGGGATCGGCCCGCGCAGCGTGCACGGCACGGTCCCCACCCTGCTCTTCGCCACCTTCCAGCTCACCTTCGCGATCATCACGGCGGCCCTGGTCAGCGGCGCGGTCGCGGACCGCACGAAGTTCTCCGCCTGGCTGGTGTTCGTCCCGGTCTGGGCGCTCGCGGTATACGTTCCGGTGACCCACTGGGTGTGGGGCCCCGGCGGCTGGATCGTGGACCGGCTCGGGGCGCTCGACTTCGCCGGCGGCATGCCGGTGGAGATCACCTCCGGCGCCTCCGGGCTCGCCCTGTGCCTGGTGCTCGGACCCCGGCTCGGGTTCAGGAAGGACGCCATGCGTCCGCACAACCTGCCGATGGTGATCCTCGGCGCCGGTCTGCTCTGGTTCGGCTGGTTCGGCTTCAACGCGGGCTCCGCGCTCGGCGCGAACGGCCTCGCCGCCGCGGCCTTCCTGAACACGCTCGCGGCCGGCTGCACGGGCCTGCTCGGCTGGCTCTTCGTCGAGCAGAGGCGCGACGGCCACCCCACCACCCTGGGCGCGGCCTCCGGCGCGGTGGCGGGCCTGGTCGCGATCACCCCGTCCTGCGGCACGGTCTCCCTGCTGGGCGCGCTGGTGGTGGGCCTGGCCGCCGGTGTCGTCTGCTCGTACGCGGTGAGCTGGAAGTTCCGGCTGAACTACGACGACTCGCTGGACGTCGTCGGCGTCCACCTGGTCGGCGGCCTCATCGGCACCCTGCTGATCGGGCTGTTCGCGGAGCGGGCGATGACCGGCGGCGCCGAGGGCCTGTTCTACGGCGGCGGGCTGCTCCCGCTGGGCCGGCAGCTGCTGGCCGTGGCGGCCGTCGGGGCGTACGCCTTCGGGGTGACCTACGGGCTCGGCAAGCTGATCGACCGGGTGCTGGGCTTCCGGGCGAGCGAGGAGCAGGAGCACACCGGCCTGGACCTTACGGTGCACGCCGAGACGGCTTACGATCACGGGGTCCTGGGCCATGGCGCTCCGGTCACCCACTCCCTCGTCGCCGCCCAGCAGGCACCCAGCCGGAAGGTCGAGAGCCAGGCATGAAGCTCATCACCGCGATCGTCAAGCCCTACCGGCTGGACGAGGTCAAGACCGCCCTGCAGGAGCTGGGCGTGCAGGGACTGACCGTCAGCGAGGCGAGCGGTTACGGCCGGCAGCGCGGGCACACCGAGGTCTACCGGGGCGCGGAGTACCGGGTCGACCTGGTGCCGAAGGTGCGCATCGAGGTCGTGGTGGAGGACGCCGTGGCCGACGACGTGATCGACGCGATCGTCGCGGCCGCGCAGACGGGGAAGATCGGGGACGGCAAGGTCTGGGCGCTGCCCGTGGAGACCGTCGTGCGGGTGCGGACCGGCGAGCGCGGTCCCGACGCCCTCTGACGGGCAGCGCCGTCGGTCACTCGGCGGCGACCGCCGGGGCCGTCCGCCGCACCTCCCCGTCGGGGCCGGCGAGCAGCACGGGCGTCCCGGCCCCGCCGAGGTCCGCCACGGCGGCCAGGTCCTCGGCCGCCGCCTCCCCGGCCTCGCTCACCACGGCCGCCGCCTCAAGCGACCGCGCGCCGGAGGCCACCGCCATGGCGACGGCGGTCCGCAGGGCGCTCAGCCGCAGCGAGGGGAGCTCCACCGATCCGGCGGCGTAGGTACGCCCGGTCTCGTCCCGTACGGCCGCCCCCTCGGGCACACCGTTGCGGGCGCGCACGGAGCGGGCCAGCGTGACGATCTTGCGGTCCTCGGGGTCAAGCTCGTTGCTGTCGGTCATGCCCAGAGCATACGAACCCGCCACGGGCCCGCCCCGCCACGGGGTGCGCGGTCCCGGCGCCAGGGTCAGTCCAAGGTCTGGACGATCTCGCCGCGCCCGGCCGTGTGCACCACGCGGCCGCGGGCGCCGTTCACCAGCGCCAGGTAGGGCGGGACGTGCCCGCACTCGACGTCGGCGACGATCGGCACCCCGAGCGGGCCGAGGGCGTCGAGGACCGCCTCGGCTTGGGTGAGGGTGCGGCCGTCGGGGGCCTTGGTGCGGCCCACGAGGACGGCGGCGGCGCGGTCGAAGAACCCGGCGAGCCGCATGCCGTGCAGATTGCGGCAGATGGTGTAGGCGTTGTCCTCGCACGCCTCGACGTAGACGAGCAGGTCGTCGCCGTCGGCGAAGGACCTGGTGTCCAGCAGGCGGGTGCCCGCGAGGTTGACCAGGGTCTCGATGCAGCCGCCGATCAGCCGGCCCTCGACGTCCACGTCGCCCGTGCCGTCGAGCCGGGTCCAGGCGCCGGCCCTGTCCAGGGTGAGGTCGCGGACCTCCGGGTACAGCGCGTAGTCGTCCCAGCCGGTGGCGCGGTGGCGGCCGGGCGGGGTCTGGACGAGGGGCTGCCCCTGCTGCGGGTCGGTCACCACGTCCAGCCAGGACAGCAGGCCCTCGGGTGTCCGGTAGGGCGTGTCCATCAGGTTGTTGCCGTGCACGGTGGCGACACCGGTGAGCAGGGTCAGCGGGGTGATGATCGTCGAGATGTCGGACCAGCCGACGACCCAGGTCGGCTCGGCCCGCCCGATCGCCTCGAAGTCGAGCAGCGGCAGCAGGTCGACGGCGGTCTCCCCGCCCCACGGGGGCACCACGGCCCGGACGGCGGGGTCGGTGAGCATCGCGGTCAGCTCGGCGGCGCGCTCGGCGGCGGGGGCGCTGATGTGGGTCGAGCCGTCCATGCAGCGGCCCACGACGACCTCGTAGCCGCGCGCCTGAAGGTCCCGGACCGCGACGTCGAGCCGCCCCCGGTGCTCCTTCGCCACTCCGCTGGACGGAGAGGTCACGCCGACACGGTCACCGGGGCGCAGGGGGCGCGGATATCGAACAGTCATGCGCGATTCTGACACGACGTCACCGGGCCGGGGCAAGGCGATTACGGCCGGTCAAGCCGCAGCCGCTCCGCCCTCGGCAGCCCCGCGACGACGAGGTCGTAGGAGTCCTCGACCAGCTCCCGGACCTGACGGTCCGGGAGCGGGCCGTCGACGGTCACGGTGTTCCAGTGGCGCTTGTTCATGTGCCAGCCGGGGACGATCAGCCCCTCGTGCTCCGCGCGCAGCCGGACCGCGTCCTCCGGGTCGCACTTGAGGTTCACCGTCAGGGGCCGCGCGCCCAGGTTCGTCAGGGCGAACATCTTGCCGAGGACCTTGAACACGGAGGTCTCCGGGTTGAACGGGAAGTCCTCCACGACCGCGTTGAAGGACAGGCAGAGGTCGCGCAGCTCCCCGGGGGTCACTCGGGCGTCCCCTCCTCGGCGGGCTTGCCGGCCGGCTCCACCAGCACCGTCACGATCTTGTTCCGGCGGCCGGCCGCCGCCTCCGCGGTCAGCCGCAGCCGGCGCTCGTCGGGGAGCTCGACCTCGGCGGACGCGCCGGCGATGGGGACGCGGCCGAGCGCCTTGGCGAGCAGCCCGCCGACGGTCTCCACGTCCTCGTCGTCGTACTCCTCCAGGCCGTACAGCTCGCCGAGGTCGGTGATGTCCAGGCGGGCGGTGACCCGGTACCGGTCGTCGCCGAGGTCCTCCACGGGCGGGAGTTCCCGGTCGTACTCGTCGGTGATCTCGCCGACGATCTCCTCGAGGATGTCCTCGATGGTGACGATGCCCGCGGTGCCGCCGTACTCGTCGATGACGACGGCGACGTGGTTGCGCTCCTTCTGCATCTCGCGCAGCAGGTCGCCGGCGTTCTTGGTGTCGGGCACGAAGACGGCGGGGCGCATGGCGGTGGACACCAGGTCGTTCTCGGCGTCGCGGCTGATGTGCGTCTTGCGGACCAGGTCCTTCAGGTACACGATGCCGACGATGTCGTCCTCGCTCTCGCCGGTGACCGGGATGCGGGAGAAGCCGGAGCGCAGGGCGAGGGTGAGCGCCTGCCGGATGGTCTTGTAGCGCTCGATGACCACCAGGTCGGTGCGCGGCACCATCACCTCGCGCACCAGGGTGTCGCCGAGTTCGAAGACCGAGTGCACCATGCGGCGCTCCTCGTCCTCGATCAGCGACTCCTTCTCGGCGAGGTCCACCATCGCGCGCAGCTCGGCCTCGGAGGCGAAGGGGCCGCGGCGGAAGCCCTTGCCGGGGGTGAGCGCGTTGCCGATGAGGATCAGCAGCGAGGGGATCGGGCCCATGATCCGGGCCAGCGGCAGCAGCACGTACGCGGCCGCCGTCGCGGTGTTGAGCGGGTGCTGGCGGCCGATGGTGCGCGGTGAGACGCCGACGGCGACGTACGACACCAGCACCATGACGCCGATGGCGACCAGCAGGGCCTGCCAGGTGGCGTCGAACTCCTGCAGGCAGGCGTACGTCACCAGGGCCGCGGCCGCCATCTCGCAGGCGACGCGGACCAGCAGGGCCACGTTCAGGTAGCGGGTGGGGTCGGCGGCGACCTGGGCCAGCCGGGCGCTGCCGCGCCGGCCGGACTTCACGGCCTCCTCGGCCCGGAAGCTGGAGACGCGCGCGACGCCCGCCTCGGCGCAGGCGGCCAGCCAGGCGACGACGACCAGCGCGATCGCGCCGATCACGATCTGCGGACTCATCTGTGGACCGACCCGCGCCTACGAGACGGTCGGCGCCGGGGACGGCCCGGTCAGCCCGCGCTCGGACCGCCACCCATCCACGATGGCGGCCTGGAGGCCGAACATCTCGGCCTTCTCGTCGGGTTCCTCATGGTCGTAGCCCAGCAGGTGCAGCACGCCGTGGACGGTGAGCAGCTGGAGCTCCTCGTCCATGGAGTGCTGCGTCGGCGCCTCGTCGCCCTGCTTCTTGGCGACCTCCGGGCACAGCACGATGTCGCCGAGCAGCCCCTGCGGCGGCTCGTCGTCGTCCTTCGACGGCGGCCGCAGCTCGTCCATCGGGAACGACATGACATCGGTGGGCCCGGGCAGGTCCATCCACTGGATGTGCAGCTGCTCCATGGCGTCGGCGTCCACGACGATCACCGAGAGCTCGGAGAGCGGGTGGATGCGCATCCGCGCGAGCGCGTAGCGGGCGATGTCGAGGATCGCCTGCTCGTCGACCTCGGTACCGGACTCGTTGTTGACGTCGATCGACATGGGCGTGCTGGTCTACTTCCCCTTGGAACCCTTGGCGCCGGGCCTGCCACGGCCGCCCTGGTGGGTGCCGTTCTCGGTGCCGTGCTTGCTGTCGTACATCTCGTACGCGTCGACGATACGGCCCACTAGCTTGTGCCGTACGACATCCTGCGACGACAGCCGGGAGAAGTGGACGTCCTCGACGCCTTCCAGGATCTCCTGCACCTGCCGCAGACCGCTCTTGGTGCCGTTCGGCAGGTCGACCTGGGTGACGTCACCGGTGATCACGATCTTCGAGTCGAAGCCGAGCCGGGTGAGGAACATCTTCATCTGCTCGGGCGAGGTGTTCTGGGCCTCGTCCAGGATGATGAAGGCGTCGTTGAGCGTACGGCCGCGCATGTACGCCAGCGGCGCGACCTCGATGGTCCCGGCCGCCATCAGGCGCGGGATCGAGTCCGGGTCGAGCATGTCGTGCAGCGCGTCGTACAGCGGGCGCAGGTAGGGGTCGATCTTCTCGTAGAGCGTGCCGGGCAGGAAGCCGAGCCGCTCGCCCGCCTCCACCGCCGGACGGGTCAGGATGATCCGGTTCACCTGCTTGGACTGCAGGGCCTGGACCGCCTTGGCCATGGCCAGGTAGGTCTTGCCGGTACCGGCGGGGCCGATGCCGAAGACGATCGTGTGCTTGTCGATCGCGTCGACGTACCGCTTCTGGTTGAGCGTCTTGGGCCGGATGGTCCGGCCGCGCGAGGACAGGATGTTCTGCGTCAGTACCTCGGCCGGGGTCTCCGGGCCGTCGCTCGTCCCGTTCTCGCTCGCCTTGAGCATGGCGATCGAGCGTTCCACTGCGTCCTCCGTCATCGGCTGCCCGGTGCGGAGCACCAGCATCATCTCGTCGAACACGCGCGAGATCAGGGCGACGTCCGCGGGTTCGCCGACCGCGCTGATCTCATTGCCCCGGACATGTATGTCGGCTGCCGGGAAGGCCTTCTCGATCACGCGCAGGAGGGAGTCGCCGGAACCCAGCACGGTCACCATGGGGTGCTGGGCGGGGACGGTGAGCTGTGCTCGCGCCTGCTCCCGCGCGGGGATGTGAGCTTGGGGTGTCTGAGTCATGGGCCGGCGCTTAAGGCCTGCGGTTCCTCCTCGTCACGGCCGCGCAGCTGAGGGCGGCCTCGCACTGTCCAGAGTACGACGGGCCACCGACAACGCCGCAGGGTTTTTCCACCGGACGGGCGGCTTCGCGGGCGGGCCCCCGGACCGTCAGGCCGAACGCCCGAACCCCAGCGTCGGCACCGCCCGGCGCAGCGGCCACGGCCGGTCCAGCTCCTCGGGCACGAGGCCGTCGAGGAAGCCGTACCGGCGCAGCGCCTCGGGGCTCTGGCCCGGCACCGACTGGACGCGGCGCCACCAGGCCCCGATCTCGGACCATCCCGGCGCCGACAGCGAGCCCCCGAACTCCTGCACGGACAGGGCCGCGGTGAGCCCCGCGAGCGCGAGCCGGTCGGCGAGCGGCCAGCCGGCCAGGGTGCCCGTGACGAACCCGGCCACGAAGACGTCACCGGCCCCGGTGGGATCCAGCGCCTCCACCGCGATCGCCGGGACCTCCGCGCTCTCCCCGGTGCGCCGGTCCACGGCGTACGCGCCCTCCGCGCCCAGGGTCACGACGGCCACCGGGACGTGCTCGGTCAGCGCGTGCGCGGCCGCGCGCGGGCAGTCGGCCCCCGTGTAGCGCATCGCCTCCGCCGCGTTGGGCAGGAACGCCTCGCAGTGCCCGAGATCGGGAAGCCCGGCCAGGTCCCAGGCCCCGGTCTCGTCCCAGCCGACGTCGGCGAAGATCCGGGTGCCCGCGCGGGCGGCCTCCGCGATCCAGGGGGCGCGCTTGCCCGGGGCCAGGGAGGCGACGGCGGCCCGGGCGCGGGGCGGGAAGTCCGGCGCCGGTTCCTCCGGGGGCGGTTCGTGGCCGTGGGAGACCATCGTGCGCTCCCCCTCGTACGCCATGGAGACGGTGACCGGCGAGTGCCAGCCGGGCACGGTCCGGGAGGGCGCGAGGTCGATGCCCTCGCCCTGGGCGAGGGTGTTCCAGCAGTACTCGCCGTAGTGGTCGTCGCCGAACGCCGCCGCGAGGGAGGTCCGCAGGCCGAGCCGGGCGAGCGCGGTGGCCATGTTGGCGACGCCGCCGGGGCTGGAGCCCATCCCCCGGGCCCACGACTCGGTGCCGCGCACGGGCGCCGAGTCCAGGCCGGTGAAGACGATGTCGAGGAAGACGGTGCCCGTCAGGTACACGTCCCAGGGCGGGTCGCCGGATGCGCGGAGGGCGGCGAGCGGGTCGACCTGGACCTGGCGGCGCGCCGCCTGTGTGAGGTGTTCGGGTTCCTCTCCGGCGACCGGGCGGGACGGGGTCACGGTGCGCTCCCTGAGCTGGTGCGGATCTGGCCAGTGTGCACCACTTCACGCCAGTGGCACGCCGGTCCGGCGGGCAGCTCGACCCGTCGGAGCGAGCGCGTCTACCCGAGATCATCCGGACCAAACACAGGAGTGATCCAGATCACTTCACCCGGTCTACTTCTGGAACCGCGTGCTTGATACAACTTGCTCGCGCGTTCCCGTCCGTCGACGGCCGTCGCCCTCCCCTCTCCCCCGGCTCTCGAGCCGCTCCTTCGCCTGCCCTGGGAACGCCCGTGTCCGCCCCCCGCTCCATGCCCTGGCCCCTCGTCGCCCTTTTCACGGCCGGGTATCTCGCCCCGTATCTGCTGCCGACCACCGTCGGCCGGCTGGACACCGGGCTTCCGCTCACCACCACCCAGGCCGGCGCCATCGGCAGTGCCCTGCTGCTGAGTTCGGCGGCCGCCGGCTTCCTGCTGGCCTCCCGCGTCGAGCGGGCCGGCGCCCGCACGCTGGCCCGCCTCGGCCTCACGCTCGCCTTCCTCGGCTACGGCGGGGCCGCGCTCAGCGAGGCCGTGCCGGCCGTCGTCGTGGGCGCGCTGCTCGGCGGCTTCGGCTCCGGCACCGTCACGGCGGTCGCGGCCAGTGGCATCGCCGCCCACCGGGACCCGCACCGGGCCACCACCTTCGGCCTGCTCGGCGTCTCCGCGCTGGCCGGCGCCCTGTATCTGACGATCCCCCACCTCGGCCCCGGCCACGGCCTGCCGCTCGCCGCGATCGCCCTGACCGCGCTCGCGGTGTGGCCGTTCACCGGCCGGCTGTCCGGCGCCACCGCCCCCGCCCGCCGGCCGGCCGGACCGGGCGCCCGGCTGCCCCACCGGCGGGCCGGACTGCTGCTCGCCGCGGCCATGCCCTGCTGGTCGCTGGCGCAGAACGCGCTGTGGGGCGTCAGCGGGCGCATCGGCCTCGGCCAGGCCCATCTGACCGAGGTCACCGTCGGCGCGGTGTTCGCCGTCGCGCTCGGCGCCGGACTGGTCGGCGTGCTGGGCGCCGGGGCGCTCGGGCCGCGGCTCGGCCGGGCGGTGCCGATCGGCGCGGGTACGGCGCTCATCGCGGGCTGCATCGCGCTCAGCGCCTCGGCGGACGGCCTGACCGCCTTCGCGGCCGGCGAGATCTCCTGGAACCTGCTCTACCCGGTCGTGCTGTCCTACGTCATCGGCCTGGCCGCGTCCCTGGACCCGCGGGGCCGCTGGGCGGTGCTGGTCGGCTCGGCGGCGTCCCTGGGGACGGCGGCGGGCCCGCTGACCGGGAGCGTGCTCGCGGCCGGGGCGGGCTTCCCGGTCATGGGCCAGATCCTGGCCGCCGGTCTGCTGGCGATCGCGGTGCCGATGACGCTGGTCGCGCTGCGCGCGGGCCGGCTGCCGCTGCCGGTGGTGGAGATCCACGTGGAGGCTCCGGTCCCAGCCGCGCAGGGGGCGTACGACACCGCCGCCGCCTATCCGAACTCGTACGCCTCCACCTCGGCGAGGTAGCGGGCCCGGCGCTCCTCGTCGTCCTCCAGGAAGGAGGCGAGGAAGGAGTTGCGGGCCAGCTCCCGCAGGCGTTCGTCGCCGAGGCCCAGCTCCGCGCGCACCGCGTCGAAGTTGTCGCCGGCGTACCCGCCGAAGTAGGCGGGGTCGTCGGAGTTGACCGTGCACCGCAGCCCGGCGTCCAGCATGGCGGGCAGCGGGTGCCCGGCGAGCACGTCCACCGCGCGCAGCCGGACGTTGGACAGCGGGCACAGGGTCAGCGGGACGCGGTCCCGGACCAGCCGCTCGACCAGCGCCGGGTCCTCCATGCAGCGCAGGCCGTGGTCCACGCGCTCCACGCCGAGCACGTCCAGGGCCTCGGTGATGTACTCCGGCGGCCCCTCCTCGCCGGCGTGCGCCACGCGGCGCAGCCCGAGCGCGGCGGCCGCCTCGAACACCTCGCGGAACTTCACCGGCGGGTGGCCGACCTCGGCGGAGTCCAGGCCGACGCCGGTGATCCGGTCCAGGTGGGGCCGGGCCGCATCGAGGGTCTCGAGCGCCGACTCGGCGGGCTCGTCGCGCAGGAAGCACATGATGAGCCTGGTGGAGACGCCGTGGTTCTCCTCGCTGCGGCCGAGCGCCCGCCACAGCCCCTCCACCACGGTGCCCATGCCCACTCCCCGGGCGAGGTGGGCCTGCGGGTCGAAGAAGATCTCCGCGTGCCGGACGCCCTGCGCGGCGGCGCGGGCGAGGTAGGCGTCGGCCAGGTCCGCGAAGTCCTGCTCGGTGCGCAGGACGGCCATCAGCTCGTAGTACAGGTTCAGGAAGGACTGCAGGTCCTCGAACCGGTAGGCCTCGCGGAGCTCTTCGGTGCCGGCGTAGGGCAGCTCGACGCCGTTGCGGGCGGCCAGCGCGAAGGCCAGCTCGGGCTCCAGGGTGCCTTCGATGTGCAGGTGCAGTTCTGCTTTGGGGAGGGGCATCAAAGCATCGTACGAGGGTTTTATCTCCGTTTCGGAACCGGCACCCGCAGCAGGTCGTGGGCCACGGTCAGCTCGCCCTCGAACCCGGCGGCCCGCGCCTGCCGCTCGAACTCCTCCGGGTCCGCGTAGCGCTGGCTGAAGTGGGTGAGGACGAGGTGCCGCGCCCCGGCGTCGCGTGCCACGGCCGCCGCCTGTCCCGCCGTCAGATGGCCGTGGTCCGACGCGAGCGCGGCGTCCTCGTCGAGGAACGTGGACTCGATGACGAGCAGGTCGCATCCGTCGGCGAGCGCGTGCACCCCGTCGCACAGCCGGGTGTCCATGACGAACGCGAACCGCTGCCCGCGCCGCACCTCGCTGACGTCCTCCAGCGTCACGTCCCCGAGCCGGCCCTCGCGCTGGAGCCGGCCGACGTCCGGGCCCCCGATGCCGTGCGCGGCGAGCCGGCCGGGCAGCATCCGGCGCCCGTCGGGCTCGGTCAGCCGGTAGCCGTAGGACTCGACGGGGTGGGACAGCTTCCGGGCCTCGAGCGTGTACGACGGGCTCGCGGCGAGGACGCCGTCGGCGTCGACCGGCGCCTCGGTGAGGCGGACCGTCTCCCGGTAGGCGGTGGCGTACCGCAGCCGGTCGAAGAAGCGCTGACCGGAGCGCGGGTAGTGCGCGGTCACCTCGTGCGGCACCTGGTCGAGGTTGATCCGCTGGATCACTCCGGCCAGCCCGAGGGAGTGGTCGCCGTGGAAGTGCGTGACGCAGATCCGGTTCAGGTCGTGGGCGGCGACCCCGGCGCGCAGCATCTGCCGCTGGGTGCCCTCGCCGGGATCGAACAGGATGCCCTCGCCGTCCCAGCGCAGCAGGTAGCCGTTGTGGTTGCGGTGCCGGGTCGGGACCTGGCTGGCGGTGCCGAGGACGACGAACTCACGGACGGACATGACCGGTTATCCGGGGGGCCATTCGAGGCCACGGCCGCCGAGGACGTGCGCGTGGGCGTGCCAGACGGTCTGGCCGGCGCCGCTGCCGGTGTTGAAGACGACGCGGTAGCTGTCCAGCTTCTCCTCGTCGGCGACGGCCTGGGTCTCGGCGAGCACGTCGGCGGCGAGCCCCGGGGCGCCGGCGGCGAGTTCGGCCGCGTTCCTGTAGTGGGCCTTGGGGATCACCAGGACGTGCGTGGGGGCCTGCGGGTTTATGTCCCGGAAGGCGACGGTGGTCCCGGTCTCACGGACGACCGTCGCCGGGATGGCCCCCGCGACGATCTTGCAGAACAGGCAGTCGTCCTGCGGTTCCCCTGCCATGGGGTGCCTCCTGACGCCGGTGATCAGTACCGGGGCATCGTATCGGGGCCGCCGCGCGATCCGGTCACGGCAGTTCGGGCGGCACCTTGGCGGGTGTCGCCGCCAGCGCCTCCAGGGCCAGCCGGATCGCCTCGTCGAGCTGGACGTCCCGGCCCGCCGCATGGTCCTGCGGGCGCTGCACGACCTCCACGTCGGGGTCGACGCCGTGGTTCTCCACGCCCCACCCGGCGCCCTCCAGCCAGAACGCGTACTTCGGCTGGGTGATCAGGGTGCCGTCGACCAGGCGGTAGCGGCTGTCGATGCCGATGACCCCGCCCCAGGTGCGGGTGCCGACGACGGGACCGATGCCGAGGGCGCGGATCGCCGCGTTGACGATGTCGCCGTCGGAGCCGGAGAACTCGTTGGCCACGGCGACGACGGGGCCGCGCGGGGCGTCCCTCGGGTAGCTCTCGGGCCGCATCCCGCGCGGCAGGTCCCAGCCGACGATCCGCCGGGCCAGCTTCTCCACGACGAGCTGGGAGGTGTGGCCGCCCCGGTTCTCCCGGACGTCGACGACCAGCCCCTCGCGGGCCACCTCGATCCGCAGGTCGCGGTGGATCTGGGCCCAGCCGGGCGCCTGCATGTCGGGCACGTGCAGATAGCCGAGCCTGCCGCCGGACCGCTCGTGGACGTGGGCCCGGCGGTCCGCGACCCAGGCGTGGTAGCGCAGGGGCTCCTCGTCCGCGAGCGGGACCACGACCACGTGCCGCAGTTCGCCGCCGCCGGCCGGCGAGACGGTCAGCTCGACGGGCTTGCCGGCCGTGCCGGTCAGCAGCGGGCCGGGACCGGTCACCGGGTCGACCGGCTGCCCGGCGACCGCCACGACGGCGTCCCCGGGGCGCACGGCGACGCCGGGCGCGGCCAGCGGGGAGCGGGCGTTCGGGTCGGAGGTCTCCGAGGGCAGGATGCGGTCGACGCGCCAGCCGCCGTCCTCGTGGCGGGAGATGTCCGCGCCGAGCAGCCCCTGCCGGGCGCCGTCGCCGAAGCCGCCGCGCGGGGTGACGTAGGCGTGCGAGGTGCCGAGTTCGCCCTGCACCTCCCACAGCAGGTCCACCAGGTCGTCGTGGGTGGCGAGACGGCCGAGGACGGGCCGGTAGCGGCCGAGGACGCCGTCCCAGTCGACGCCGCCCATGTCGGCCCGCCAGAAGTTGTCCCGCATGATGCGGCCCGTCTCGTCGTACATCTGCCGCCATTCGGCGACCGGGTCGACGGTCTGCCGGATCCGGGTCAGGTCGACGGGGATGTTCGCGTCGCCGTCCTCGTCGTCGGGGGCGTGCCGGTCGGCGGGCACCACCCTGAGCCGGCCGTCGCTCCACAGCAGCACCCGCCTGCCGTCGCCGCTGACCTCGAAGTGGTCGGCGTCGGCGGCGAGGTGCTCCAGGCGCTGCTGGGCGAGGTCGTAGCGCTCGAGCCGGGTCTTGGGGTCGGGGGCGTCGGGCGTGGCGCGGCCCGCGCCGAGGACGCCGCGCACCGGGTGGCGCAGCCAGAGCACCCCGTCCCTGGCCGCGCGCAGGTTGGAGTAGCGGGCGGCCTCGACCGGGAAGGGCACGATGCGGTCGGCGAGGCCGTCGAGGTCGATCCGGGTCGCCGGGGCGCCCTCGCTGTCCGGCGTCTCCTCCTTGTCGGGGGCGCCGAAGGGCCGGCCGTGCCGCTGCGGCCCGAACGGGGACGGGGTCGTCGCGGCGAGGGTGATCAGGTGCGGGCGGACGCCCTCCACGAAGGCCAGGTCGAAGACGTGCTCGTCGTAGACCGGGTCGAAGGCGCGGCTGGAGAGGAAGGCGAGGTGCTTGCCGTCCAGGGTGAAGGCGGGCGCGTAGTCCTGGAAGCGCAGCGGGGTCGCCTCGGTGACCGACAGGTCGGTGGTGTTGGCGAGGCGGAGCTGGGAGAGGGGCTGCGGTCCGGGGTGGGCCCAGGCGAGCCAGCCGGAGTCGGGCGAGAACGCGAGGCCGTGCACGTCGCCGTGCTCGCTGCGGGTCACCTCGCGCACCTCGCCGGTCTCCCGCTCGACCAGCAGCAGCCGTCCGTCGTGCGCGGCGACGGCGGCCCGGCTGCCGTCGGGCGCCATGGCCAGTTCCAGGACGCGGCCGAGCTGCCCGGCGGCGAGCCGGCGCGGGGGCGTGCCGAGCGCCGCCCCGGTGGCGGGCGCGAACTCCAGGGCGTCCTCGCCCTCGGCGTCCGTCACCCACACCACCCACTCCTCGCCCTCGGAGCGGAAGGTGCGCGGCAGCCGGGCCCGCACGCCGGGCTGGGCGGCGAGCGCGCGGGCGGGGCCGGAGCGGTGGGTGACCCAGTGCACGGCGCCGCGCACGGCGACGGCGCTGCCGCGCGCGGTGTGGTCCGGGGCGGCGGCGCCGAACCAGTGGGAGGCGTTCACCGGGAACGGCTGGAGGTCCACGCGCGGTCCGCCGAGCCGGATGTCCAGCCGGCGCGGCTCGGCGCCGTCGAGGTCGTCCAGCACCCAGAGTTCACCGGCGCTCGAGTACACGACCCGGGTGCCGTCGGTGGCGGCGTGCCGGGCGTAGAAACCCGCCGGCGGGGTGTGCCGGCGCAGGTCGGAGCCGTCGGCGAGGGAGGAGTAGAGCGCGCCGGTGCCCTCGTGGTCGGAGAGGAACGCGATCCGGTCGCCGGCCCACAGCGGGTACTCGATGTTGCCGTCC
Source organism: Streptomyces sp. NPDC003720 (assembly GCF_042875075.1). Lineage (NCBI taxonomy): Bacteria > Bacillati > Actinomycetota > Actinomycetes > Kitasatosporales > Streptomycetaceae > Streptomyces > Streptomyces sp. NPDC003720. Next base: position 424,499 of record NZ_JBIANZ010000003.1, on the reverse strand, counting down.
AGCTCCTCGTGCAGCCGGACGAACTCGCCGTCGCCCTCCCGGTCGATCCACAGCTTGCCCGCGGTGCCGCCCCGGTACCGCTTCCACCAGGCGGCCTCACGGCCCATCGGGGCGGACAGCAGCACGGTGTGCGGGCCGTGGGCGACGTCGCCGACCGGCCCGTAGGGCAGGGTGGTGGCCGGTCCCCCGTCGAGCGGGACGGCCCGGGCCCAGCTCCGGCGCAGGCTCGCCTGGCCGTGGGTGCTGAGCGCGAGCACCGCGCCGTCCGGGGTCCAGCCGCGCACCTGGGTGCGCCAGCTCCCCCAGTGCGTCAGCCGCCTGGCGGGGCCGCCGTCCACCGGGGCGAGGTGCACCTCGGGGGCGCCGTCGCGGGTGGAGGTCCAGGCGACGGCGGTGCCGTCGGGCGAGATGCGGGGGTGGTTCACGGGGACGTGGTCGGCGCTGATCCGCCAGGCGCGCCCGCCGTCGAGCGGGGCCAGCCAGACGTCGTCCTCGGCGACGAAGGTCACCAAGTCGCCGTGCGGGTGCGGGAATCGGAGGTAGCCGGAGGATGCCGTCGAAGCCGCCTGAGTCACTCCGTCACTGTACGCAGCGACCGGCGTCCCCCGCTCCCGGTTCCGATCACTTGCCCTCGACGGGCCGGCAACCGGGGTCGTCCAGACACCAGATGGTCCGCGTCACGGTCACGGTGACGGTCGGCTGCCCGCCCTGCCCGCCGGGTGGCCGGTACGTCGGACCGGGGGTGGCGCCGCAGTCGCCGAGCCCGCTGACGCGGAAGACCTGCCTGCCGCCGACGGTGGCCGTCAGGTCGCCGCGCACACAGGCCCCGTCGACGGCCCGGGTCACCTTCCCCTTGACGGTGATTTCCCGCCCGTCCTTGGTCCGCCCCTGGCAGTCGACGGTCACGACGGTGCTCTCGGACGGCGAGGGCGAACCGCTGGACGCACCGCCGCCCCTGCTCCCGTAGTCACCGGTGCAGGTGAGCCAACTCACGTCCACGTGCCGCCGCTTCAGCTCGGCGGTCGCGGTGCTGTCGGTGGTGTACGCGGCCGACGCCGAACTCAGGTCCCCGGGCTGGCACGCCACCACCGCGCCCGCGCCCAGCACCACGAGACCTGCCACGGCCACACCGCGCACGGCCCGCGGCCGGCGCCGAATCCGCCTCGATGCCCCCATGGAGGGCAGCGTGCCACCGCCGTCCCCGGGACGGAAGGCCGCATACGGCCACTCACCCGTTCGGGCAGCGGCGGCCGGTGCGCGCCGGCGCGCCCCGCGCCGTCAGGGGCACAGGAGGAGCCACTCCTGGAGCTCCACCAGGTTGCCCTCCGGGTCCTTGAGGTGGGCCACGCGCATGCGGTCGGTCATCGGGGCGGGGCCGTGCAGCACGGTCGCGCCCCGGGCGGTGATCTCCGCGCAGTACGCGTCGAGGTCGTCCACGCGCAGCACGACCAGGGAGCGGTGGCCGGTGGCGGTCTCGCCCAGTTCCGCCAGGACGCCGGCCATCATGGTGCGGTCCTGCAGCGCGACCCCGGCCGACCCGGCGTGCGGGCTGAACTTCTCGTACGGTCCCTCGCCGGTGCCGGACTGCGGCTTGAGGCCGAGGATGTCGGCGTAGAAGCGGTAGCAGGCGGCGAAGTCGGTCACGAGGAGCCGGACTTGGGCGAGTTCCACGGTGTTCCCCCAGGTTTCAGGACCAGCGGCCGGTGCGGCCCAGCAGGAGGGCCGCCGCGGCGGTGCCGGCGGTGGACGTGCGCAACACCGTAGGCCCCAGCACGCACGGCTTGGCGCCCGCCTCCTCGAAGAGGGCCAACTCGTCCCGGGCGACGCCGCCTTCGGGTCCGACGACCAGCACGATCTCGCCCTGCTCGGGCAGTTGGGCGGTGGCGAGGGGGGCGCTGTCGTGCTCGAAGTCGGAGTGCAGCACGGCGGCGAAGTCGGCCGCGGCGAGCAGGGCGGCGACCTGCCTGGTCGTCGCGGCGTCCGCGACCTCGGGGAAGCGCAGGCGGCGGGACTGCTTGCCGGCCTCGCGCGCGGTGGCGCGCCACTTGGCGAGCGCCTTCTGCCCGCGGTCGCCCTTCCACTGGGTGATGCAGCGCGCGGCCTGCCAGGGCACGATCGCGTCGACGCCCGTCTCGGTCATCATCTCCACGGCCAGCTCACCGCGGTCGCCCTTGGGCAGGGCCTGGACGACGGTGATGCGCGGCCGGGGCTCGGGCTCCACCGGGAACTCGACGGGCTCGACCACCAGGTGGTCCTTCCCCGAGGTGCTGAGGACGACCCCGGACGCCCCCCGGCCCTTGCCGTCGGTGATCACGACGTCCTCGCCGGGCTGCAGCCGCCGCACCGAGACCGCGTGCCGTCCCTCGGGACCCGTCACGTCGATGACCGAGCCGGGGCCCACGCCCTCGAGCGAGTCCACGACGAACACCGGCGCGGTCATCGCGCGTCACCCCCGGCCGAAAGCGCCGTGCGGGCCGCGGCCAGCTCGGCCGCCAGCACCTCGACGAGCTGCCCGGCCGGCAGCTCCCGGGCCAGCCGATGCCCCTGTCCCGCCCACAGCGCCATGCCCTGCGCGTCGCCGGCCTTGGCGGCGGCCTTGCGCAGCGGCGCCGTCACATGGTGGATCTCGGGATAGGCGGCGGGGGCGTAGGGGCCGTGCTCGCGCAGGAAGCGGTTGACCAGTCCGCGCGCCGGGCGGCCGGAGAAGGCCCGGGTCAGTTCGGTGCGCGCGAACAGGGGGTTGGTGAGCGCCTGTTTGTGCAGGGCGTGGGCGCCGGACTCGGGGGTGGCGAGGAACGCCGTGCCGAGCTGGGCGGCGCTCGCGCCCGCCGCGAGGACGGCGGCGATCTGGTCGCCGCGCATGATGCCGCCGGCGGCGACGACCGGGATGCGCACCGCCTCGCGGATCTGCGTGAGCAGCGACAGCAGTCCGATGCCGGAGCCGTCGTTCTCGGGGACGTCCCGGTGGGTGCCCTGGTGGCCGCCGGCCTCGACGCCCTGCGCGATCACCGCGTCGGCCCCGGACCGCTCGACCGCGCGCGCCTCCTCCGGGGTGGTGGCGGCGGCCAGGATGAACGTCCCGGCGCGGTGCAGGGAGTCGACGACCTCGCGGGTGGGGACCCCGAAGTGGAAGGAGACGACCGGCACCGGGTTGTCGAGCAGCACGGCGAGTTTGGCGTCGTAGCCGTCGTCGCGGCCGCTGTCCGGGTCGCCCAGCTCGGTCTCGTACCAGGCGGCCTCACCGGCGAGCTGGTGGGTGTAGACCTCCACGGCGCCCGCGTCGAGGGGCGCGGCTGCGGCCGCTCCGGTGGAGCCGGTGCCCGCACCGGGGTACACGGGCTGCGGCACGAAGAGGTTCACGCCGAAGGGCCGGCCGGTGAGTCCGCGCAGCTGCTTGATCTCCTGGTACATGCCGTCGGCGGTCTTGTACCCGGCGGCGAGGAACCCGAGGCCGCCCGCCTCGGACACGGCGGCGGCGAGCTGCGGCACGGAGACCCCGCCCGCCATGGGTGCCTGCACGATCGGCTGGGGGAAGAGATCGGTCAGCGCGGAGGACATGCCCGCATGTTGTCACGTCCTGGGGGAGGCGCCGAATCGGGTCTTCCTCCTGGCACATGCCACTTTCCGGTCCGCCGGTCCTGCCGGTGGGAGAGCGTGGCCCGGGGCCGGGGGACGGGAGCCCCCCGGCGGGGTCCAAGGGGCCGGAGCCCCCTGGACCCGGCGCGCCTCAGCGCCCGTTGAACGCGTCCTTCAGCCGCGAGAACAGCCCCTGCTGCCCGGGCTGGAACTGCCCCTGCGGACGCTCCTCGCCGCGCAGCTTCGCCAGCTCGCGCAGCAGCCGCTCCTGCTCGGGATCCAGCTTGGTCGGGGTGGTGACCTCGACGTGGACGATCAGGTCGCCCCGGCCGCCGCCCCGCAGGTGGGTGACGCCCCGGGTGTGCAGCGGGATCGACTGGCCGGACTGGGTGCCCGGCCGGATGTCGACCTCCTCCAGGCCGTCCAGCGTCTCCAGCGGGACCTTGGTGCCGAGGGCCGCCGCGGTCATCGGGATGGTGACCGTGCAGTGCAGGTCGTCGCCGCGCCGCTGGAAGGTCGAGTGCGGCAGCTCGTGGATCTCGACGTAGAGGTCGCCGGCCGGACCGCCGCCGGGGCCGACCTCGCCCTCGCCGGCGAGCTGGATCCGGGTGCCGTTGTCGACGCCGGCCGGGATCTTCACGGTGAGGGTGCGGCGGGAGCGCACCCGCCCGTCGCCCGCGCACTCCGGGCACGGGGTCGGCACGACCGTGCCGAAGCCCTGGCACTGGGGGCAGGGGCGGGAGGTCATGACCTGACCCAGGAAGGACCGGGTGACCTGCGACACCTCGCCGCGGCCGCGGCACATGTCACAGGTCTGGGCGGTCGTGCCCGGAGCCGCGCCCTCGCCGCTGCAGGTGTTGCAGACGACCGCGGTGTCGACCTGGATGTCCTTGGTCGTGCCGAAGGCCGCCTCGTCCAGCTCGACGTCGATGCGGATCATCGCGTCCTGGCCGCGCCGGGTGCGCGAGCGCGGCCCGCGCTGCGACGCCGTGCCGAAGAACGCGTCCATGATGTCGGAGAAGTTGCCGAAGCCGCCGGCCCCGAAGCCGCCCGCGCCCGCGCCGCCCGACTGGGAGAGCGGGTCGCCGCCGAGGTCGTAGACCTGCTTCTTCTGCGGGTCCGACAGCACCTCGTAGGCGGCGTTGATCTCCTTGAACCGCTCCTGGGTCTTCGGATCGGGGTTGACGTCCGGGTGCAGCTCGCGCGCGAGCCGACGGAACGCCTTCTTGATCTCATCCTGCGACGCGTCGCGGCGCACGCCGAGAACGGCGTAGTAGTCCGTGGCCACTTACGACTCCGCCAGGATCTGTCCGACGTACCGTGCCACTGCGCGTACCGCTCCCATCGTTCCCGGGTAGTCCATGCGGGTCGGTCCGACCACGCCGAGCTTGGCAACCGCCTCGCCGCCCGAACCGTAGCCGACCGACACGACGGACGTGGAGTTGAGTCCTTCGTGTGCGTTCTCGTGCCCGATGCGCACCATCACGCCCGGATCCTTCGCCTCGCCGAGGAGCTTGAGGAGCACGACCTGCTCCTCCAGGGCCTCCAGGACGGGCCGGATCATGAGGGGAAAGTCATGTCCGAAACGGGTGAGATTGGCGGTGCCGCCGATCATCAGCCGCTCCTCGTTCTCCTCGACCAGTGTCTCCAGCAGAGTGGAGAGCACCGTGGAGACCGTACCGCGATCCTCGTGGTCGAACGCCTCCGGCAGGTCCTCGACCAGGCGCGGCACGTCGGTGAACCGGCGGCCCGCGACCCGGCTGTTGAGTCTCGCCCGGAGGTCGGCGAGGGCCGTCTCCCCGAACGGCGCCGGGCAGTCCACCATCCGCTGCTCGACCCGGCCGGTGTCCGTGATCAGCACGAGCATCACGCGCGCGGGGGCGAGCGAGAGCAGCTCCACGTGCCGCACGGTGGACCGGGTCAGGGACGGGTACTGCACGACGGCGACCTGCCGGGTGAGCTGCGCGAGCAGCCGCACCGTCCGCGCGACGACGTCGTCGAGGTCGACGGCGCCCTCGAGGAAGTTCTGGATCGCCCGCCGCTCGGGCCCGGTCATCGGCTTGACGCCGGCGAGCTTGTCGACGAACAGCCGGTAGCCCTTGTCGGTGGGGATGCGCCCGGCGCTGGTGTGCGGCTGGGCGATGTACCCCTCGTCCTCCAGGGCGGCCATGTCGTTGCGCACGGTCGCCGGTGACACGCCGAGGTTGTGCCGTTCGGTGAGCGCCTTGGAGCCGACCGGCTCCTCGGTGCCCACGTAGTCCTGGACGATGGCGCGCAGCACCTGAAGTCTGCGTTCACTCAGCATCCGCGCGCACCTCCAGCATGTCTTCGCCCGGCCCTTCGAATCTTCCCCCTGGCACTCTGCGTGTCCGAGTGCCAGCGTTCCCCCGCCAGTGTACGGCCGTGGGGTACTCACCGGGCAAGGTCGGTCCCTCCCCGCCCCGTCCTACCGTTAGCGTCGCGGCATGACCGTGACTTGGGAAGAGCTGGAGTGGGAGCGGTTGGCCGACGGGGTCGGGCGGTGCCGGCTGCCAGGCTGGGACTGCACCGCGGGCCTGGTGCTGGGGGCGGGCACGGCGCTGATGGTGGACGCCGGGTCGAGCCTCGCCGAGGGCGCGCGGCTGCGGGAGCGGGCGCAGCGGCTCGCCGGTCACCGTGTGACCCATCTCGCGCTCACCCACCCCCACTTCGACCACGTCTTCGGCGCGTCCGCCTTCGCCGGGGCGGAGGTGTTCGCCGCGGTCGGCATGGACTCGGCGCTGGCGCACGGGCGCGAGGAGCTGCGCCTGGACGCGACCCGCAACGGCCTGCCCGTGCCGGAGGCCGACGAGGCGGTGGACGCGCTGGCGTCGCCCCGGCACCTGGTCTCCGGGGAGTGGACGCTCGACCTCGGCGACGGACGACAGGCGCTGCTCGCCAACGTGGGCCCCGGCCACACGGCCCACGACCTGGCGGTGCTGGTGCCGGGCGACCCCGAGGTCGTCTTCTGCGGCGACCTGGTGGAGGAGTCCGGCGAACCGCAGGCGGGCCCGGACGCGGTCCCCTCCCGCTGGCCGGACGCGCTGGACCGCCTGCTGTCCCTGGGCGGCGAGGACGCGCTGTACGTGCCCGGTCACGGAGCGGTGGTGGACGCGGCGTTCGTACGGCGGCAACGCGAGGAGCTGGCGGCGCGTTTCGGCGTGTCATGAGCACGAGCCCGCCGGTTCTCCTATCGTCATCCGAATGCGCCAGTACTCCGCCGATCTGACCCCTCCCTGGAAGAAGTCCCAGCCCGTGCCGGAGGTCGCGGCGGAGCCGGGTCTCGTGGTGGAGGAGCCCGGTTCCGGGTTCTGCGGGGCGGTGATCCGCTGCGAGGCGGGCACGGTGACGCTGGAGGACCGCTTCGGCAAGCACCGGGTGTTCCCGCTGGAGCCGCGCGGATTCCTGCTGGAGGGCAGGGTGGTGACCCTGGTGCGGCCGCCGTCGGGTCCGGCGCGGGCCACCCGTACGGCGTCCGGCTCGGTGGCCGTCCCCGGCGCACGCGCGCGTGTGGCCCGCGCCGGCCGCATCTACGTCGAGGGCCGGCACGACGCCGAGCTGGTCGAGAAGGTGTGGGGTGACGACCTGCGCGTCGAGGGCGTGGTCGTGGAGTACCTGGAGGGCGTGGACGACCTGCCGTCGATCGTCGCGGAGTTCGCGCCGGGCCCGGACGCGCGCCTCGGCGTCCTGGTGGACCACCTGGTGCCGGGTACCAAGGAGTGGCGCATCGCCGAGTCGGTGACGAGCGCGCACGCGCTGGTCGTCGGCCACCCGTACATCGACGTCTGGGAGGCGGTGAAGCCGGCCTCGCTGGGCATCGCCGCCTGGCCCCGCGTCCCGCGCGGCCAGGACTGGAAGACCGGCGTGTGCCGGGCCCTCGGCTGGCCGGAGAACACCGGCGCGGCCTGGCAGCGGATCCTGTCCCGGGTGCGGTCCTACAAGGATTTGGAGCCGGAGCTGCTGGGGCGGGTGGAGGAACTGATCGACTTCGTCACGGGCGACGGCGAGGTCTGACGCCCTCGCGGGCGCCGGGCGCCGGGCGCCGGAGTGATCAGTCCACCAGGTCCCGTACCACCGCGTCCGCCAGCAGGCGGCCGCGCAGGGTCAGCGCGGCGCGGCCCTCGTCGTACGGCTCCTCCTGGAGCAGCCCCTCCGCCAGCGCCCGACGTGCGGCCGCCAGCCCCTTTTCCTTCAGCAGGGACAGCGGCACGCCCTCCCGCAGCCGCAGCTCCAGCAGGATCCGCTCCACCCGCCGGTCCTCGTCGATGAGCAGCTCGCGGCCCGCGCCCGGCGACCGGCCCGACGCCAGCGCCGCCGCGTAGGCCCCCGGGTGCTTGACGTTCCACCAGCGCACCCCGCCCACGTGCGAGTGGGCCCCGGGTCCCGCGCCCCACCAGTCCGCGCCCCGCCAGTACAGCTCGTTGTGCAGGCAGCGCCCGGCCTCGGAGGTGGCCCAGTTGGAGACCTCGTACCAGTCGAAGCCCGCGGCGGACAGGCTCTCCTCGGCGATCAGGTAGCGGTCCGCGTGGACGTCGTCGTCCGTCATCGGGACCTCGCCGCGGCGGATGCGGCGGGCGAGCTGGGTGCCCTCCTCCACGATCAGGGCGTACGCGCTGACGTGGTCGGGGCCCGCGCCGACGGCCGCGTCCAGCGAGGCCCGCCAGTCGTCGTCGCTCTCCCCGGGGGTGCCGTAGATCAGGTCCAGGTTGACGTGCTCGAAGCCCGCCGCCCGCGCCTCCGCCACGCAGGCCTCGGGGCGGCCGGGGGTGTGCGTGCGGTCCAGGATCCGCAGCACGTGCTGCCGCGCGCTCTGCATGCCGAAGGAGATCCGGTTGAAGCCGCCCTCGCGCAGGGTGGCGAGGTACGCCGGGTCGACCGACTCCGGGTTCGCCTCGGTCGTGATCTCCGCGTCCGGCGCGAGACCGAACTCGTCGCGGATCGCCGCCAGCATCCGGACCAGGTCGCCGGCTGCCAGCAGGGTGGGCGTGCCGCCGCCCACAAAGACCGTGCGGACCGGGCGGGGGTCGTCGCCGAGGACCTTCCGCGCCAGCCGGACCTCGTCCGTCAGGGTGTCCGCGTAGTTGTCCCGGGAGGCGAGCACGCCGCCGGTGCCGCGCAGCTCGGTGGCGGTGTACGTGTTGAAGTCGCAGTAGCCGCAGCGGGTCGCGCAGTACGGGACGTGCAGGTAGAACCCGAGGGGGCGGTCGGCGGCCCCGGCGAGCGCGGAGGCGGGCAGTGCGCCGTCGTCGGGGACGGGCTCACCGTCGGGGAGTGCGGAAGGCATGTCCCCCATTGTCCCGTACGGCGGGACTCACCCCGCCTGGAGCACCAGCAGGGCCAGGTCGTCCTCGGGCAGCCCGCCGCCGAAGTCGTGCACGAGGCGGCGGATCCGCTCGGCGATCTCCTCGGCGCTGAGCCCCGCGCAGCCGGACAGCGCCCGCGCGAGCCCGTCGCCGTCGTCGAACTGGCGGGAGCCGGAGCGCCGCTCGGTGACGCCGTCGGTGACGCACAGCAGGCTGTCGCCGGGCCGCAGCTCGACCGTCTCGCTGGTGTAGGTCTCGTCCTCGACGACGCCGAGCAGGGTCTGGGGGCGGGCGGCGGTGCGCACCTCGCCGTCGGGACGCAGCAGCAGCGGCAGCGGATGCCCGGCGGAGGCGAGGGTGCAGCGGACGCCGCCGTCCGCGTGGGGCGTCAGCTCGCCATAGAGCAGGGACAGGAAGCGGGTCTGCGGTCCGTCCCCGGCGGCCACCGGCCGGCCGCCGGCCGCGACCAGGGCGCGGGCTGCGGCGTCGGCGGCCTCGGTGGCGTCGTCCAGGAGGAGCTGGTTGAGCCGGTCCAGGACGTCGGCGACCCGGTAGCCCTCGCGGGCCAGCAGGCGCAGCCAGGGCCGGGCGAGCCCGATCACGACGGCCGCCTCCGGCCCCTTGCCCTGGACGTCGCCCACGGCGAAGCACCAGCGGCCGTCGCCCGCCGGGAACAGGTCGTAGAAGTCGCCGCTCGGGCCGCCCTTGTCGCGGGGCTCGTAGACGAGGGCGCTGCTCATCCCGGGGATCTCGGCGACCGCTCCGGGCAGCAGCCCGCGCTGCAGCACGGCGCTGATGGTGGCCTGCCGGGCGTACTGGCGGGCCGCGCCGATGGCCAGGGCCACCCGGCGGCTCAGATCCTCCACCAGGCCGGTGACCTCGTCGGGGAACCGGGGCTGCCCGCACCGCCCGAGGACCAGGGTGCCGAGCGGGCGGCCGCCGGCGATGAGGCGGAAGGCGAGGGCGGTGCCGGGGGCGCCGAGCGCCTCGCCGGGCCAGGGATACGGCTCCGGGTCGGGCCGCAGGCCGTCCGGCGGCCGGGGCGGGTCCTTCTCCAGGGCGCGGTGCAGTTCCTCGGCGCGGTCCTCGCCGTCCACCCAGACACGGGCGGGCGCGCCGCCGTCGCCGCCGCGCGCGGTCGCCTCGTCCTCCAGCCAGACCGCGCACCAGTCGGCGAGCCGGGGCACGATCAGCCGGCCGGTGAGGGCGGCGACCAGGTTCTCGTCGAGCTGCCCGGCGAGCAGGTCGGAGGCCTCGGCGAGGAAGGACAGCGCGCCCCGGCCGAGCCAGTCCCGGTCGCCTCCGGCGCCCTGCGGCCGCGGGGCGAGGACCTCGGCGACGTCCAGCGCGTGGTCGGGGACGGGTCCGTCCAGCGGCTCGCCGCCGGGCCGCAGCCGCGCCCACACGGTTTTCGCGCCCCGGCGGTAGGTGACGCCCCAGGACTCGGCGAGGGTGGCGACCAGGCGCAGCCCGCGCCCGTACTCGGACGTCTCGTACGGGGCGTCGCCGGTGCCGGGATCGCGCGGGGCGCGGGAGGGGTGGCGGTCGCCGACCTCGACGACGAAGGCGCCGGTCGCCTCCAGACGCCAGTCCACGTCTACGTCGGTGCCCGCGTGGACGACGGCGTTGGTGACCAGTTCGCTGACGACGGCCATCGCGTCGTCGACGAACCGCCGGGGCGCACCGGGGACCTCGGCGAGCGCGGCGCGCACCAGGGCGCGGGCGGAGCCGGGGGCGAGGGGGCTGCCGGGCAGGCCGGCGTGCCCGCGCACGACGGGTGCGTGGGTGTCGTTCTCCCGCTGCGTCGGTATGGCCGCCATGTCCATGCGGCCAGGGTGACAGACCGGACGCGCGCCTAAGCGGTGAGTGACCGAAGCGAGCGGCAACGCGTGAGAACTGTGCTGCCGAAGGGTGGGAAGACGGTCAGTTCCGGGCGGGATACGAAGCGAGTCGTAAGGGGCGGGGGCCGCACCGCCGGTGCCGCCCCCGCCTCCTCCCGCGACGGCGTCAGGACTCCCGGGTCCCGGCGTACATCTCGTCGATGAGGTGCTTGTACTCGCGCTCCACGACGGGCCGCTTCAGCTTCAGGCTCGGCGTGATCTCGCCGTGCTCCACGTCGAGGTCGCGGGGCAGCAGCCGGTACTTCTTGATGGTCTGCCAGCGCTGCAGGCCCGCGTTGAGCTCCTTGACGTAGCCGTCGACCATCTCGACGGTCTGCGGCGCGGCCACCACCTCGGCGTACGGCTTGCCTTCGAGGCCGTTGTCCTTGGCCCACTGCAGGATCGCGATCTCGTCGAGGGCGATGAGGGCGGTGCAGTAGTTCCGGTCGGCGCCGTGCACCAGGATGTTGGAGACGTACGGGCACACCGCCTTGAACTGGCCCTCGACCTCGGCCGGGGCCACGTACTTGCCGCCGGAGGTCTTGATGAGGTCCTTCTTGCGGTCGGTGATGCGCAGGTAGCCGTCGGCGGACAGCTCGCCGATGTCGCCGGTGTGGAACCAGCCGTCGGACTCCAGCACCTCGGCGGTCTTCTCGGGCTGCTGGTGGTAGCCGTCCATGATGCCGGGGCCGCGCAGCAGGATCTCGCCGTCGTCGGCGATGCGGACCTCGGTGCCGGGCAGCGGCTTGCCGACGGTTCCGGTGCGGTAGGCCTCGCCGGGGTTGACGAAGGAGGCCGCGGAGGACTCGGTGAGGCCGTAGCCCTCCAGGATGTGGATGCCGGCGCCGGCGAAGAAGAAGCCGATCTCGGGGGCGAGCGCGGAGGCGCCGGAGACGCAGGCGCGCAGCCGGCCGCCGAAGGCCTCACGGAGCTTGCCGTAGACGAGGGTGTCGGCGACCTTGTGCTTGGCGGCCAGGCCGAACGGCACCGCGTGGGCGCCGGTGCGGCGGAAGTTGTCCTGGGAGACCTTGGCGTACTCGCGGGCGACCACGGCGGCCCACTGGAAGATCTTGTACTTGGCCGCGCCGCCCTCGCGGGCCTTGGCCGCGACGCCGTTGTAGACCTTCTCGAAGATGCGCGGCACGGCCGCCATGTACGTCGGCCGCACCACCGGGAGGTTCTCGATGATCTTGTCGACGCGGCCGTCGACGGCGGTGACGTGGCCGACCTCGATCTGCCCGGAGGTGAGCACCTTGCCGAAGACGTGCGCCAGCGGCAGCCACAGGTACTGCACGTCGTCGCCGCTGACCAGGCCGGTCGCGGCGATCGCCTTGGCCATGTACGCCCAGTTGTCGTGCGGCAGGCGCACGCCCTTGGGGCGGCCGGTAGTGCCGGAGGTGTAGATCAGGGTGGCGAGCTGGTCGCTGGTGATCGCGCCGACCCGCTCCTTGATCAGCTCGGGGTGCTTCTCGAGATAGGCGGCGCCGCGCTGCTCCAGTTCGGTGAGGGTGGTCACCCAGTCGCTGGTCTCGACGCCGGCCGGGTCGATGACGACGACCTTGGTCAGCGCGGGCAGCTCGGCCCGCTTCTCCACGGCCTTGGCGAGCTGGGCCGCGTCCTCGGCGATCAGGACCCGGCTGTCGGAGTCGGAGAGGATGAACGCCGACTCGTCGGCGTTGGTCTGCGGGTAGATCGTGGTGGTGGCGCCGCCCGCGCACATGATGCCGAGGTCGGCGAGGATCCACTCGACCCGGGTGGAGGCGGCGAGCGCGACCCGCTGCTCCGGCTCCAGGCCCAGCTCGATGAGTCCGGCGGCGATGGCGTAGACCCGCTGGGCCGCCTCGCCCCAGCTGAGCGACTTCCAGTCGTCGGGGCCCTCCCCGGAGGCCGGGGGCACGGGATGGCGGTAGGCCTCGGCCTCCGGTGTGGCCGCCACGCGCTCCAGGAAGAGGGCCGCCACGGACGGCGGACGGTTCTCGATCAGGGTCTGTGTGTCGCTCACGACATCCTCCGGGGCCCGCGACGGCGCGGCTGGCTCAGGTGCGGCTGGGTTGACTCACGGTGGGGTTGGGACTCGTTGTTTAACTCGCGAGTAACTATCGAGCAGGGATCAGGGTAAGCGGCGACCGGCCGCTGCGTAAGAGGCATCGGCCTGTCACTTTCCACGCAGAGCGACGCTACGCACGCGTAGGGGCCCGCCGCACTTTCGCACGACGAGCCCCTCGGTGTCCGTTTTGCGCGTGTGACCGGGAGTAACCTCCGGTTACTTCTTGCCCTTGCCCGACCCCGCGCTGTCATCGCTGGACAGGACGGCGATGAAGGCCTCCTGCGGAACCTCCACGGAACCCACCATCTTCATCCGCTTCTTGCCTTCCTTCTGCTTCTCCAGCAGCTTCCGCTTACGGGAGATGTCACCGCCGTAGCACTTGGCGAGGACGTCCTTGCGGATGGCGCGGATGGTCTCGCGGGCGATGACCCGGGAGCCGATGGCGGCCTGGATGGGCACCTCGAAGGCCTGCCGCGGGATGAGCTCGCGCAGCTTGGCGACGAGCCGCACGCCGTACGCGTAGGCCGCGTCCTTGTGGGTGATCGCCGAGAAGGCGTCCACCTTGTCGCCGTGCAGCAGGATGTCGACCTTGACCAGGCTCGACGTCTGCTCGCCGGTGGGCTCGTAGTCCAGCGAGGCGTAGCCGCGGGTCTTGGACTTCAGCTGGTCGAAGAAGTCGAAGACGATCTCCGCGAGCGGCAGCGTGTAGCGGATCTCGACCCGGTCCTCGGAGAGGTAGTCCATGCCGAGCAGGGTGCCGCGCCGGGTCTGGCACAGCTCCATGATCGAGCCGATGAACTCGGTGGGCGCCAGGATGGTGGCGCGCACGACCGGCTCGTAGACCTCGTTGATCTTGCCTTCGGGGAACTCGCTCGGGTTGGTGACCGTGTACTCGGTGCCGTCCTCCATGAGCACGCGGTAGACCACGTTGGGGGCGGTGGCGATCAGGTCGAGACCGAACTCGCGCTCCAGCCGCTCCCGGATCACGTCCAGGTGCAGCAGACCGAGGAAGCCCACGCGGAAACCGAAGCCGAGGGCGGCGGACGTCTCCGGCTCGTAGACCAGCGCGGCGTCGTTGAGCTGCAGCTTGTCCAGGGCCTCGCGCAGCTCGGGGTAGTCGGAGCCGTCCAGCGGATACAGACCCGAGAAGACCATGGGCTTGGGGTCCTTGTAGCCGCCGAGCGCCTCCGTGGCGCCCTTGGCCTGGCTGGTGACCGTGTCGCCGACCTTGGACTGGCGGACGTCCTTCACACCGGTGATCAGGTAGCCCACCTCGCCCACGCCGAGGCCGTCGGCGGGGAGCATCTCGGGCGAGTTGGTCCCGATCTCCAGCAGCTCGTGCGTGGCGCCCGTGGACATCATCCGGATGCGCTCACGCTTGTTGAGCTGGCCGTCGATGACACGGACGTACGTCACGACACCGCGGTAGGAGTCGTAGACCGAGTCGAAGATCATGGCGCGGGCGGGGGCGTCCGCGACGCCGACCGGCGCCGGGATCTCCTTGACGACCTTGTCCAGCAGGGCTTCCACGCCCAGGCCGGTCTTGGCGGAGACCTTCAGCACGTCGTCCGGGTCGCAGCCGACCAGGTTCGCCAGCTCCTCGGCGAACTTCTCCGGCTGCGCGGCCGGCAGGTCGATCTTGTTCAGCACGGGGATGATCGTGAGGTCGTTCTCCATCGCCAGGTAGAGGTTGGCGAGGGTCTGCGCCTCGATGCCCTGGGCGGCGTCGACGAGGAGGATGGTCCCCTCGCAGGCGGCCAGCGACCGCGACACCTCGTAGGTGAAGTCGACGTGACCCGGGGTGTCGATCATGTTGAGGATGTGGGTCGTGCCCTGGTCGGGGCCCTCGGTCGGGGCCCAGGGCAGACGCACCGCCTGGGACTTGATCGTGATGCCGCGCTCGCGCTCGATGTCCATCCGGTCGAGGTACTGAGCACGCATCTGCCGCTGCTCGACCACACCGGTCAGCTGGAGCATCCGGTCGGCGAGCGTGGACTTGCCGTGGTCGATGTGCGCGATGATGCAGAAATTGCGGATCAGAGCCGGGGCGGTACGGCTCGGCTCGGGCACATGGTTAGGGGTCGCGGGCACGCAGGGTCCTGTCTCTTGAGGCGCCTTATGCCTCGGGTCGGATCGATACGTAGCCTCCATGGTCCCACGCGGAGGGACCGAGGACCGTTTTGGGCCGCTCGCAGGGCCACTGGTACTGTAGATGGCTGTGCCTCATGCCCTCTCAGCGCGAGGTACGTCAGAGAAATTTTGGATCACCGGTCCGGGACTCTTCCCGGTCCGGCACCTGAACCTGAAAAGGCTCCTTCGTGGCGAACATCAAGTCCCAGATCAAGCGGATCAAGACCAACGAGAAGGCCCGGCTGCGCAACAAGGCCGTCAAGTCCTCCCTGAAGACCGCGATCCGCAAGGCCCGTGAGGCCGCTGCCGCGGGTGACACCGAGAAGGCCACCGAGCTGCAGCGCGCTGCCGCGCGTGCGCTCGACAAGGCCGTCTCCAAGGGCGTCATCCACAAGAACCAGGCCGCCAACAAGAAGTCGGCGCTTGCTTCCAAGGTCGCGTCCCTCAAGGGCTGAACCTCCTTTCTGATCTGACCGCCGGCAGGACCCAGAGCGGGCCCTCTCTCATCCGCTCCCTACCGGCATCCCGGATCCGCACGCGGCCTGCGTTCGCCACGCGGGTGCGGATCCTCACGTCTTGAACCGAAGGCCCCGGCTCCCTCCCTTCCCCAGGGCGGGCGCCGGGGCCTTCGGCTTTCCCGTGCCTCAGCCCCAGAACGCGTTCTCCTTGTCCACGTCCTCGACGCACTCGTCGATGTCGGTGACCCTGTCGCCGACGATGCGCAGGACGAGGCATCCGTCCACGCGGTGGCGTCGGCCCTCGCGCTCGGCGGTGACGTGGTGCAGGGCCACGGCGTGGCCCCGGCCGTCGACGAAGACATGGCGCAGATCGGCGCGGAAGCTGCCGCCGGTCTCCTGGAAGAGCCTGCGGTACATGCCGATCACCGCGTCCCGGCCCTTGAGGTCGCCCGAGAAGGCGTGGTCGCCGGGCACGTGGTAGGTGACGTCCGCCGTCATCAGCTCGCGCAGGGTGTCCAGATCCACGCGGAGGAAGGCGTCGTAGACCTCGCGGACGAGGGTCGCGTGCGGGTGCTCAGCCATGGCGATCGCCACCTTCCAGCGCGTCGGCGATGTACGGCTGACACGTACGATTCTCCTCGCCGGCCGCCACGGGGCGACTGGATCACGTCAGGCCCGTACGGCCCAGCCCCTTCGGACGGGAGCGCCCGGTGTCAGCCTCGGCCTCTGGAGCGGGCGGCGCGGGCGATGATCACGACCGCCTTCTCCAGCGCGTACTCGGGGTCGTCACCGCCGCCCTTCACTCCCGCGTCGGCCTCGGCCACCGCGCGCAGCGCCACGGACACTCCGTCCGGTGTCCAGCCCCGCATCTGCTGGCGCACCCGGTCGATCTTCCAGGGCGGCATGCCCAGCTCCCGCGCCAGGTCCGCGGGCCTGCCACCGCGCGCCGAGGAGAGCTTGCCGATGGCGCGCACCCCCTGGGCGAGCGCACTGGTGATGAGCACCGGAGCCACGCCGGTCGACAGCGACCACCGGAGCGCCTCCAGCGCCTCCGCCGTGCGCCCCTCGACGGCCCGGTCGGCGACCGTGAAGCTGGAGGCCTCGGCACGGCCGGTGTAGTACCGGCCGACGACCGCCTCGTCGATCGTCCCCTCCACGTCGGCGACGAGCTGCGACACCGCGGAGGCCAGCTCCCGCAGGTCGCTGCCGATGGCGTCGCAGAGCGCCTGGCAGGCCTCCGGCGTCGCCGACCGGCCGAACGCGCGGAACTCGCCCCGCACGAAGGCCAGCCGGTCCGCCGGCTTGGTCATCTTCGGGCAGGCCACCTCCCGCGCGCCCGCCTTGCGCGCGGCGTCCAGCAGCCCCTTGCCCTTCGCACCGCCCGCGTGCAGCAGCACGAGCGTGATCTCCTCCGCGGGCGACCCGAGGTACGCCTTCACGTCCTTGACCGTGTCGGCCGAGAGGTCCTGCGCGTTGCGCACGACCACGACCTTGCGCTCCGCGAAGAGCGAGGGACTCGTCAACTCGGCGAGCGTGCCGGGCTGCAACTGGTCCGGCGTCAGGTCCCGTACGTCGGTGTCGGCGTCGGCGGCCCGGGCGGCGGCCACCACGTCGCGCACGGCACGGTCGAGCAGCAGGTCCTCCTGGCCCACGGCGAGGGTCACCGGGGCGAGAAGGTCGTCATTCGCAGCTTTTCTGGCCATCGCCTACAGCATCCCACGCGGCACTGACAGTGGACCGGCCCGCGCACCCGGACCGGACCCCGGCCTCTCCCCGGTCCGAGCCCCGACCGGCACCCCGAGGGGAAGCCGGAGTCGCGGGGCCCGGGATCACGGCTCCTCGCGCCAGCCGTCCCACCGGCCCGCGAACGCGTCAAGCTCGGCGGGGTCGAGCCGGCCGGCCTCGTCGCGCAGCGCCAGCAGCCACTGGGCGTCCTCGGCGTCGTCCTCGCCGGCCAGGGCGTCCCGGACCGGCCGGGGGTCCTCGTCGATGCCGAAGTGCTCCGCGAGCGCCTCGGCCACCTCCTCGGCGGTGTCGCGGTCGGGCAGCACCAGCACATGTCTCACATCACTCACGGAAACATTCTCCGGCACGAGGTCACGCCGGTCCGGCCGGCCTGGTTCAGCCCGCCTCCTTCAGCTCGTTCAGACCGCCTCGTTCAGCTTGCTCAGCCCACCTGGCCCCTCTGTCGCACCGTAGGCACCACGGCCGGCTCGATCCCGAACTCCTCCCGGTACAGCGCCAGCACCTCCTCGTCCGTCGCCGGCTCCCGTGTCTCCTTCCTCCCGTCGGGTGCGGTGGTGGTCAGTACGCGTCCGCTGAGGGTGAGTCGCCCGCCGTCCTCGGTCAGCCGCGAGCACACCAGGGACCGCGTGAAGTGCGAACGCGGCGAGGTGCTGTGCCACCAGGCCCCGCCCGTGAAGTCCGCGAGCGCCCGCGGCCGCGTCTCCAGCCGGTACTGCGGTCCGCCGTTCCGCAGCACGTCCAGGTCCGCGCCCCCGGCGGCCGACCCCGGCCCGGCAGTACCGGTCACGCCGGCCGGGTCCGGGCCGGCCTCCGTCACCCGGAACGTCCCGCCGGGGTCCGTCTGCTCACCGCGCTCGGCGAGCGACAGCGGGAAGTGGCTGTGCGCACCGAACCCGACGTCGGCGAGCCAGTCGGCGCCGTCCGCCGTCCGTACCCGCAGCGCGAGATGGTCGTACGGGATGCCGAGACGCCCCTCGTCCCCGTACACCCGTCCCGCCAGCAGCTCGACCTCGTAGCCGAGTGCGGTGAGCAACGCCCCGAAGGCGCCGTTCAGTTCGTAGCAGAAGCCGCCCCGCCGCCGGCCGACCACCTTGTCGAGCAGCCGCTCCTCCTCCAGGACGATCTCCTCGCCCAGGTGGATGGAGAGGTTCTCGAAGGGGACGGTCCGCAGATGGCGCAGGTGCAGCTCCCGCAACGCCTCGACGGTGGGGTGCTGCGGGCGCGCGGCCCCGATGCGGCGGAGGTAGGCGTCTGCCTGGGATGGATTCATGCGTCCAGTCTGGGCGGACACCCGCCGCTCAGTCTCTGGTCACCCGCACCTCCCGCTCCGTCCCCCCGCCGCCGACCGCGAGCGCACCGTCCCGGTCGGTGCGCAGCACCATCGCCCCGCCGGCCCGCAGCGCGGCCACGGTCACCGGTGCCGGATGCCCGTAGGGGTTGTCGGCGCCGGTGGAGATGAGCGCCACCCGCGGTGCGGCCAGCCGTATCAGGTCCGGGTCCTGGTACGCCGAGCCGTGGTGGGCCACCTTCAGCACGTCCACCCTCGCGAGCCCGGCGGCGGCCGGGGACCGCAACAGGGCCTGCTGGGCCGGGGGTTCGAGGTCGCCGAGCAGCAGCAGCCGCAGCCCGCCGGACCGCACGAGCAGGACGACACTGGCGTCGTTCGGGCCGTCGGGCTCCGGTGCCGGCGGCTGACCCGGGGCGGGTGGCGCGGGCGGCCACAGCACCCGCCAGCTCAGTGCCCCGATGCGCCGCTCCTCCCCCGCCACCGCCGTGCCGAGCGGGATGTGCCGTCGAGCCGCCTCCCTCCTGACGAATTCGGCCTGGTCGGCCGGTTCCGCGTAGTCCGTGGTCTCGATCGCGGCCACCGAGCGGCCCCTCAGCACACCGGGCAGGCCCGTGACGTGGTCGGCGTGGAAATGGGTCAGGACCAGCAGCGGGACGCGTGTGACGCCGAGTGCCCGCAGGCAGTGGTCCACCGGCTCCGGATCGGGTCCGGCGTCCACGACCACCCCGGCGCCGTCACCGGCCGCCAGCACGGTGGCGTCGCCCTGCCCGACGTCGCACATCGCGTACCGCCAGCCCGGGGGCGGCCAGCCCGTGATCACCCGGGTCAGGGGTGCCGGCCGGACCAGCGCGAGCAGGAGCAGCCCGGCCAGCGCGGCGCACCACCAGGGGTGCCGCAGCAACCGCCGCCCGGCCGACACGACGGCCACCGTGACCGCCGCGAGCAGCAACGCCCCGGACCAGCTCGCCGGCCAGTCCACTCCCGCGCCGGGCAGCGCCGCGCCGGTCCGGGCGATCCGCGCGATCCATCCGGCGGGCCAGCCGGCGCACCACGCCAGCGCCTTGGCCGCGGGCATCGTCACCGGTGCCACGGCCAGCGCCGCGAAGCCCAGCACCGTGGCCGGGGCGACCGCCACCTCGGCGAGCAGGTTGCAGGGCACCGCCACCAGGCTCACCCGGGCCGACAGCACCGCCACGACCGGCGCGCACACGGCCTGTGCGGCGGCGGCCGCGGCCAGTGCCTCGGCGAGCCGGGCCGGCACCCGGCGCCGCCGCAGCGCCTCGCTCCAGCCGGGCGCCAGCACCAGCAGCGCGCCGGTGGCCAGCACGGAGAGCAGGAACCCGTAACCGCGGGCCAGCCACGGGTCGTACAGCACCAGCAGCAGCACGGCCGTGGCCAGGGCCGGGATCAGGGATCTGCGGCGCCCGGTCGCCAGGGCGAGGAGGGCGACCGAGCCGCAGGCCGCGGCCCGCAGCACGCTGGGGTCGGGCCGGCACACGATCACGAAGCCGAGCGTGAGCGCCGCCGCCAGCAGTGCGGTCGCCCGCAGCGGTAGCCCCAGACGCGGGGCCAGTCCGCGGCGCTCGGCGCGCTGGGCCAGGCCGGGCGGACCGAGCAGCAGGGCGAGCAGGATCGTGAGGTTGCTGCCGGAGACGGCGAGGGTGTGCGCGAGGTCCGTCTCCTTGAAGGCCTCGTCGAGTTCCGGCGTGATCCGGGAGGTGTCGCCGACGACCAGCCCGGGCAGCAGCGCCCGGGCGTCGGCGGGCAGTTCCTCGGTCGCCTCCCGCAGCCCGGCCCTGAGCCGGCCCGCGAGCCGCTGCGGACCGTTCGGCCCCGCCACGATCTCCGGCTCCGGATCGCCGCGTACGCGCAGCACGGCCGCGGTGCGGTCACCGCCGGTCAGGGCGGGAGCCAGCCGGGCGGTCACCCGAAGCCGGGTGGACGGCAGCAGCCCGAGCCAGGCCGAACGCGCCTCGCGGGGGCCCCGGGCGACGGGCCCTTCCTCGCCCGGCGGCGCCCTCGGCGCCGGGACGTCCCGGTCCACGACCATCAGTACGGGGCTCCGTGTCCGCACGGTCCGCCCGTCGTCCTGCTCGACGCGCCGCACCTCCGCCCGGGCCAGCACCGCCACCGGCGCCGCGTGGTCGCCCCGCACCCGCGGTCTGCTGAGCCAGGGGTCGCCGCTCACCTCGACCTCGGCGGTCAGGGTGGCGAACCGCCGTGCCGACTCCGGCACCGGGCCCCGCCGTACGTCCGCCCCGTGCAGCCCGGCGGAGGCGGCGGCAGCGGCCACGCACAGGAGCACGGCGGCGACCGGGGCACGCGACCGGGCGAGGCGGCCGCCGCCAGGCCGGCGCCGCGCCGCGAGCAGAGCGGCCCCCGCGACACCGCAGCCGACCGCGAGGACGGCGCTCCAGGCCGGCGAGGCGCCGAGCACCAGGGCGGCCGTCCCCCAGGCGGCGAGGGCGGGCGGCACCAGTCGCAGGTCGGCCGGGGCCTCGGACTCGCCCGGGCGGCTGCTCTCGCAGTGGTCCCCGGGGGCTTCCCGGGCGGACCACGGCCGCGCTGCTCCGGCCTCTCCCCCGCTCATGGCCGCACCATGACGCGCAGGTCGGCGAAACGGCGGTCGCCGATCCCGTTGACCTGGCGCAGCTCGTCCACCGAGCGGAAACCGCCGTGCCGCGTGCGGTAGTCGAGGATGTGCTGGGCCAGCACCGGACCGACCCCGGGCAGGGTGTCGAGCTGATCCACGGTCGCGGTGCTGAGGGAGACCGGGGCCGCGGGCGCCCCGGCCGCCGCCGCTCCGCCGCCGGGCCCGGGCGCCCCGGCCGCCGTCCCCGGGGGCGCGCCGACCAGGATCTGTTCGCCGTCCACCAGGAAACGGGCCCGGTTGAGCCCCTCGGTGCTCGCCCCCGGCCGGACCCCGCCCGCCGCGCGCAGTGCGTCGGCCACCCGGGAACCCGCCGGAAGCCGCCGGATTCCGGGCCTGCGGACCTTGCCGCCGACGTCCACGACGATCTCCGCGGCGGGCGCGGTCGAGGCGTCCGCGACGGACGTGTGCGCAGCGGAGGCGCCGGTGGACCGGCCGGACTTCGCGTCGTCGTCCTTGCCCGCGTACGGCGCCTCGGCGCGCACCACCTGAGGAGCGCTCACCGTCTCCGTGCGGCCCGCCCAGAAGTGCTGGACGGCGAACACGGCCGCCGCCACGAGCACCACCGCCAGCGCGATCACGCCCCGCCGCTCCACCCCGCACCGCGTCTGCAGCCAGAGCGGCAGCCGCTCCCGAAGTGCGAGCCCCGCCCGTTCCCGCATGCCGGGCACGAGCCGTCCCGCCGGCTCGAAGTGGTCAGCGTCGTCCGCCGGTTGTGTCTCGTGAACGCCGGCCGCATCGGCGCCGGAGGCCGGGGCAGCCGGCTCGGCCTCATGAGCGGGCTCGGCCCTCCCGCGCCGAGCGAGGGGCGGGACGGTCGGTGACGGCAGTCCGGGCGCGGGCCCCGTCACGCTCACCGTGCTCGCGGGACGCCAGGCGTCCGACGGTGGGGCGTTGCCCGACTCCGGCCAGTGCGCGCCGCGTTCGCCGAAGAGAAGGTCCGCGCGGCGTCGCAGTTCGTCGGCGGGCGCGGGGGCGCGGTGCCGGGCGCGGGGGTGCCCTGCGGGGCGGCGGCGGACGCGCCCGTCGGAGGCGGGGCCACGGCCCGGTCCACTGGTCGGGGTGGCGGTGCGTGAACGTGATCGAAGTGCCATGCGACGAGGATCGGACATCCCGCCGATTCGCGATGATCTTGATCGATTTCCGTGGAGGGAGGCTCCGTTGTGGAAAACCCGGCCACCCGCACGAGTGACGACACCCCGCACGAGCGCACCGCCGAGCGGCGCCTCAGCGCGGTGAGACGACCGCGCCCAGCAGTCCGGGCCCGGTGTGCGCCCCGATCACCGCGCCGACCTCGCTGACGTGCAGGTCGGCCAGCCGGGGCACCCGGGCCCGCAGCCGGTCGGCGAGGGCGGACGCCCTGTCGGGCGCGGCGAGATGGTGGACGGCGATGTCCACCTCGGCGCCGCCCGCCCGGTCGGCGACGATCTCCTCGAGGCGGGCGATCGCCCGGGACGCCGTGCGGACCTTCTCCAGGGGTTCGATGCGGCCGTTCTCCAGCTGGAGCAGCGGCTTGACCGCCAGCGCGGATCCGAACAGGGCCTGGGCGGCGCCGATGCGCCCGCCGCGGCGCAGATAGTCGAGCGTGTCGACGTAGAAGTAGGCGGAGGTGCCGGCCGCTCGCTTCTCGGCGGCGGTGACGGCCTCGTCCACGGTGCCGCCCGCCTCCGCCGTCTCGGCGGCGGCCAGGGCGCAGAACCCGAGAGCCATCGCGATCATCCCGGTGTCCAGCACCCGCACCGGAACCGGCGCTTCGCGCGCCGCGAGCACGGCCGCGTCGTAGGTGCCGGACAGCTCGGCGGACAGGTGCAGGGAGACGATGGCGCTCGCGCCGGATTCGGCGACCTTGCGGTAGGTCTCCGCGAACAGCTGCGGGCTGGGCCGGGAGGTGGTGACCGGGCGGCGTTTCTGCAGGGCCTGGGCGAGGGAGCGGGTCGAGATCTCGGTGCCCTCTTCGAGCGCCCGGTCGCCGAGGACGACGGTCAGGGGCACCGCGGTGATGCCGTGGCGCTCCATCGTCCGTGGCGGCAGGTAGGCCGTTGAATCGGTGACGATCGCGACATGGCGGGACATGAGCTGGAGGTTACCCGCCGGAGTGCCCCTACGGCAGCCCGGCCCCTGTCCTCCGGTCCCGGCGCGGTCCGGTCAAGTGGTGCTCTCGGGGCGCGGTTTCTTCTGCCAGGGGTAGGCCGGGCGCGGCGAGGGCGGGGTGAGCGCGGCCGGTGCCGGCGCCTCGTCGGAGCGGGGTGCCCGCGGGCCGGGTCCGGGCCGGGCGCTGCCGTCGGCCGCCGCGGGGGCGTCCGGCCACGGGGGCGGCGCCTGCTGGGCCTCGGTGTGCGTCCAGTGCCGAAGGGCGCCCGTCTCGACGTCGATCTGCGCGCTCAGCGAGTCCAGGTCGTCCTCCGCGAAGCGGTGGGCGCGGTCGCGGGCCGCCCAGCGGAGCGAGTCCGCGGAGTGGGTGATCCGCTCCGTGCGCCGGCGCAGTTCGGGAAGGTGCGCGGCGAGCGTCGTCCGGTCCGGCTCGGACTCCAGCCGCTTGAGGTCCGCGTCCAGCTCCTGGCCGTGCGCGCTGAGCCGCTGGAAGAGCCCGAGGGACTCCCGGAGCGACTCGTCCTCGGCCACGCCCGCGTGCAGCGCGTCCTGGGTGGCGCGCATCGAGTTGCGCAGCGCGAGCCGCAGCTGGGCGATCTCGCCCGCCGGACCGACCTGGGCGATGGACCTGGCCCGCAGTGTGTGGTCCTCGACCGTGCGGCGGGCCTGCGCGATCGTGCGGTCGACACCGCGCTTGGCGGCGCCGACGGCCTTGACCGTCGCGTACGCGCCGAGCCCGATGAAGACCAGGAACAGCAGGGCGAACACGGTGATCACTGTTTCCATGCCGCTCCTCCTCAGCCCGATGCGGCGTTCGCCGCTGTGCTCTCCACGGTAAACGCAGCGGGCAGGCCCGGGGTTCCGGAAAAACCCCGAACCTGCCCGTAGGGGACTACCCCGAGGTGTCCGGCACCCCGGTCCCCGGCGCGTTCACGTGGCTACGCGGTCACGCCGGAACGATGTTGACCAGCTTCGGCGCCCGCACGATCACCTTGCGGATCGCCGCGCCGTCCAGGGCGGCGACGACCTTCTCGTCCGCCAGCGCCGCCTTCTCCAGCTCCTCGTCGGAGATGGCCGGCGACACCTCCAGCCGGGCCTTGACCTTGCCCTTGATCTGCACCACGCAGGTCACGGTCTCGTCCACCACGTACCGCGGGTCGGCGACCGGGAAGTCCTGGTGGACGACCGAGTCGGTGTGGCCCAGCTTGCGCCACAGCTCCTCGGCGACGTGCGGGGCCAGCGGGGCGACCAGCAGCACCAGCGGCTCGGCGACCGAGCGGGACACCTCGCCACCGGCCTTGGTCAGGTGGTTGTTCAGCTCGGTCACCTTGGCGATGGCGGTGTTGAAGCGCAGGCCCTCCAGGTCCTGGCGCACGCCGTCGATCGCCTTGTGCAGGGCGCGCAGCGTCTCCTCGCCGGGCTCGGCGTCGGTGACGGTGACCTCGCCGGTGCTCTCGTCCACGATGTTGCGCCACAGCCGCTGCAGCAGCCGGAACTGACCGACCACCGCGCGCGTGTCCCACGGCCGCGACACGTCCAGCGGGCCCATCGCCATCTCGTACAGGCGCAGCGTGTCGGCGCCGTACTCGGCGGCGATCTCGTCCGGAGTCACCGCGTTCTTCAGGGACTTGCCCATCTTGCCCAGCAGGCGGGTGACCTGCTCGCCCTGGTGGTAGTAGGCGCCGTCCCGCTCCTCGACCTCGGCCGCGGGGACCGCGATGCCACGGCTGTCGCGGTAGACGTAGGCCTGGATCATGCCCTGGTTGAACAGCTTGTGGAACGGCTCGGCGGAGGAGACGTGCCCCAGGTCGAACAGGACCTTGGACCAGAAGCGCGCGTACAGCAGGTGCAGCACGGCGTGCTCGGCGCCGCCGACGTACAGGTCGACACCGCCGTGCGGCAGGCCCTCGCGCGGGCCCATCCAGTACCGCTCGATCTCGGGGTCGACCAGCTGCCGGTCGTTGTGCGGGTCCAGGTAGCGGAACTCGTACCAGCAGGAACCGGCCCAGTTGGGCATGGTGTTGGTCTCGCGGCGGTACTTCTTCGGCCCGTCGCCCAGGTCCAGGGTGACGTTGACCCAGTCCTCGTTGCGCGACAGCGGGGTCTCGGGCTGGGTGTCGGCGTCGTCCGGGTCGAAGGTGCGCGGGCTGTAGTCCTCGACCTCGGGCAGCTCCAGCGGCAGCATCGACTCGGGCAGCGCGTGGGCGACGCCGTCCTCGTCGTAGACGATCGGGAAGGGCTCGCCCCAGTAGCGCTGGCGGCTGAACAGCCAGTCGCGCAGGCGGAAGTTGACGGTGCCCTCGCCGATGCCCCGCTGCTGCAGCCACTCGGTGATGCGGGCCTTGGCCTCGGTGACGCCCAGGCCGTCCAGGGAGATGTCGTCGTTGGCGGAGTTGATGATCTTCGCCTCGTAGGACGCGAAGGCGTCCTCCCAGGTGGAGGTGTCCGTGCCGCGGCCGTCGGTGGGCTCGACGACGCAGTGGATCGGCAGTTCGAAGGCGCGCGCGAACTCGAAGTCGCGCTGGTCGCCCGCCGGGACGGCCATGATCGCGCCGGTGCCGTAGCCCATCAGGACGTAGTCGGCGATGAAGACGGGCACCTGCTCGCCGTTGACCGGGTTGGTGGCGTACGCGCCGATGAAGACGCCGGTCTTGTCCTTGGCCTCGGCCTGCCGCTCGACGTCCGACTTGGAGGCGGCCTGCGCCCGGTAGGCGGCGACGGCCTCGGCGGGCGTGGCGTGGCCGCCGGTCCACACCTGGTGGGTGCCCTCGGGCCAGGCCTGCGGGGTGAACTTCTCGACCAGCGGGTGCTCGGGGGCCAGCACCATGTAGGTCGCGCCGAACAGGGTGTCCGGGCGGGTGGTGAAGACCGTGATGCGCTCGCCGTCGATCGGGAAGTCGACGCGGGCGCCCTCGGAGCGGCCGATCCAGTTGCGCTGCTGCAGCTTGATGGCCTCGGGCCAGTCCAGCGCCTCCAGGTCCTCCAGCAGCCGGTCGGCGTAGGCGGTGATGCGCATGTTCCACTGGCGCAGCTTGGCCTTGAAGACCGGGAAGTTGCCGCGCTCGGAACGGCCGTCGGCGGTGACCTCCTCGTTGGCCAGCACGGTGCCCAGGCCGGGGCACCAGTTGACCGGCGCGTCGGAGGCGTAGGCCAGCCGGTACTCGCCCAGCACCTCGGCGCGCTCGACGGCGCTCAGCTCGTGCCAGGGGCGCCCGCCGGGCACCGCGCGCTCACCGGACTCGAAGCGGGCGACCAGCTCGGAGATCGGGCGCGCCGCACCGGCCTCGTCGTCGTACCAGGAGTTGAAGATCTGCAGGAAGATCCACTGGGTCCACTTGTAGTACTCCGGGTCGATCGTGGCGAACGACCGGCGCTTGTCGTGGCCCAGGCCCAGCCGGCGCAGCTGGGCCTTCATGTTCTCCATGTTCGCCTCGGTGGACACGCGCGGGTGCGTGCCGGTCTGCACGGCGTACTGCTCGGCGGGCAGGCCGAAGGCGTCGAAGCCCAGGGTGTGCAGGACGTTGTGCCCGGTCATCCGCTGGAAGCGGGCGTAGACGTCGGTGGCGATGTAGCCCAGCGGGTGACCGACGTGCAGGCCCGCGCCCGAGGGGTACGGGAACATGTCCATGATGAACTTCTTGGGCCGGGCGGCCAGCTCGGGGTCACCGGCCAGGTCACCCTTGGGGTTGGGCGCCGCGTAGGTGCCGTCGGCGTCCCAGAAGTCCTGCCAGCGTGCCTCGATCTCGGCCGCCATGGCGGCCGTGTAGCGGTGCGGCGCGGCCACCTCGGCGGTGGCAGCGGGGTTCGTCTCGCTCATGATCCTCAAAGCTCCATCGATCGTCTCTGCCTGCGCTGCCTGCGGCTGTGACACTCAGGAAACGAAAAATCCCCTCGCACAGGAGGGGACGCCGCGCCGATGCCGACCACACGGTTCGACCGGTGGGTCGGTACTGATCAGCGCGGCCCGCTAAGCAGGAGGCGTACGGCACGCATGGCGCTAGGGTACCGCAGCCCTTGAGCAAGCCGCGACGCGCTTCCGTATGCCTGGTGGACATGACACTTCGCCCCGCCACGACTGAACCAAGGTCAGAGATTACTTCGCGTAACAGCCACTAAGGGACACCGTCCCAGTCACATTGTCCTTTGATAACAACGCAATAACTCAAAGCTCCTACTGATCGGTATGGCGCCACTTAGAGTTCGGCAGCGGGACCGCTTTCCCGAAACTGCTCGGAGTTGCCCCCATGAACCCTCGTCGTAGTAACAGCTCGCTCCCCAAACCGGGCCGGTCGGCCTACGGGGTGGCGTCCGCCGTCGTCCTGCTGCTCATACCCGTGGTCGTGCTGGTCGGAGGCAGCCAGTTCCAGGAGTTCCTGAACTTCGGAGCGGGCGTGCTGTCCCTGGTCTCGCTGAGCTGTTCGGTGATCTGGGGGCTGTTCGCCCAGGACCGGATCTTCCTGAACACGCGCCAGCGGATCGTCGGCCAGGCGGTGCACCGGACGACCGCGGTCGCCTCCATCGCGTTCCTGCTGCTGCACATCACCACCAAGATCGCGCTGGACCACACCAAGTTCATCGCCGCGGTCATCCCCTTCTCGCTCGGCGTCACCGGAAGCGGCGGCCTCATCGGCCTGGGCTCATTGGCGGGCCTGCTGATGATCTTCGTGGGCGTCACCGGCGCCCTGCGCAGCAACTTCGCCGCGCCGGCCCCGGTGGCCGCCCGCTGGCGGGCGATGCACATGCTGGCCTATCCGGCCTGGTGCGCGGCCCTGGTGCACGGGCTCTACGCGGGTCGCCAGGCCAAGCCGGTGTTCGTGATCCTCTACAGCCTGTCCCTGCTCGGCGTGATGGGCGCGCTGGCGCTGCGCTCGGCCCCGCGCCCCTTCAAGCGCAAGGTCGCCGACCGGCTCGTCGCCGTCCTGGGCAGCTCCGAGCGACGGGGGCTGGACGAGCTGGACGCGAGCCGCTCGCGGGCCGCCGAGTCCGCCCTGCCGGGCTTCGAGTCCCGGCGCGAGGCGAGGCAGTCGCCCGCCGGCCCGTCGGCCGGCTCCGGGACCGCGCCGCTCTACCAGACGCCGGCCGCGCCGGCCGCCGAGCCCGCCTCCGGCTTCGCGGCCGCCTACCGCGCGGTGAACACACCGGGCCGTCCCCAGCAGCCGTTCGGGGCCGACCGGACCGCGCGCATGGATCTCCCCTTCGACCTGCAGGCGACCGAGGCGATGCCGCGCGTCGACGGCCCCTCCAGCACCTCGGGGAGCTGGCCGATCCCGTCCCCGCCGCCGGTCGGCGAGGCCCCGCCGTCGGCGTACGACCCGCTCCAGGACACCGGATACACCATCCCGGCCTATGGCAATCCGGGCACCGGCGGATACGGCGGACGTGACATGTACGACACCGGTGAGACGAACGCCTCCTACGGGACGTACAACTCGGGTGACACGTTCAACAGCGGTCCCGCCACCGAAACAACCCCCGGCGCTTACGACACGCCGGGTTCGGGCGAACCTTGGAACACGCCTTCCGGAGGCTATAGGTGAACGAGGCCCTGCCCGACGTCCCGGAAGTCCGCGTGGTCGGCCTTCCCCAGCTGACCTCGGGCTTCGACCTTGTGGAGCGGCTCGACCTGCCCATGCACCTGAAGGTGCACGGGCCGCTCGACCCGCTGGGCGGCGAACAGCTCGCCCAGCTCGCCGAGCGCATCAACCTCAGGGGCCGCGGCGGCGCGGGCTTCCCCTTCCACAGGAAGCTGCGCTCGGTCGCCGAGTCGGCGATCAAGCGCGGGGTGCGGCCGGTCGTCGTCGTCAACGGCAGTGAGGACGAACCGGCCTGCCGCAAGGACACGGTGCTCATCAACCGCGCCCCGCACCTCATCCTGGACGGCGCCCTGCTGTGCGCCGAGGCGCTCGGCGCCCGCACGCTCGTGATCGGGGTGACCCGGGAGTCCACCCAGCGCTCCATGGAGGCCGCGCTCGCCGAACGCGGTCTGAGCAACAGCCGCAGGTCGGCGCTGCGCGCCTGGGTGCAGCGCAACCCGGTCCGGATGGTCACCGGCGCCGCCGCGTCGCTGATCCGGTCGGTCGACGGCGGCCCGGCGATCCCGCCCGGCCGCAAGATCAGCGCTTCGCAGAGCGGCGTGGGCGGTGCGCCCACGCTGCTGTCGAACGCGGAGACGTTCGCGCAGCTCGCCATCGCCGCCCGCATCGGCCCCGAGCGCTACGGCAACACCGGCCTGTACGACGAGCCGGGTACCGTCATGCTCACCGTCTCCGGAGCGGTCGCCCGGCCGATGGTGCTCGAGGTCCCCACCGGTGTGCCGCTGCGCTACGTCCTGCAGCTGGCCGGCGCCCCACCGGTGCCGCAGGGTGTGCTGACCGGCGGCTACCACGGCAAGTGGATCGACGCGGCGACCGTCAACGAGGCGATCGTCTCCCGCAACTCGCTGGACGCGGTGGGCGGTTCGCTGGGCGCGGGCGCGATCCTGCCGATCAGCCAGGAGACCTGCCCGCTGGGCGAGTCGCTGCGGGTGGCCCAGTGGCTGGCCGAGGAGAGCGCCGGCCAGTGCGGCCCCTGCTACCTCGGGCTGCCCGCCGCCGCGCGCGGCCTGGAGGACATCCTGAACGGCGGCGGCCCCGCCGCCCTGGAGGCGCTGAAGCAGGTCGCGAAGAACGTGAAGCGGCGCGGGGCGTGTTCGCACCCCGACGGTTCCGCGATGTTCCTGGAGTCGACCATCAAGGCGTTCACCGACGACCTGGCCGCGCATGTCCTCGGCAACGGCTGCGGACGGCCCGTGGAGGGCGTGCTGCCGCTCTTCGAGGGGGGCAGGGCGCCCACGGGCATCCCGGGCGGCGCGGAGCCCGAGGAGACCGGCGGCAGCCGCCAGAAGATCTACGTCGACTGGACGCTGTGCCGGGGCCACGGCCTGTGCGCCGACATCCTCCCCGAGGTCTTCGAACTCGGTGCGGACGGCTTCCCGACGGTGGCGCAGGCTCAGGTGCCGCGCTACGCCGAGGCGAAGGCGCTGCGCGCGGTGCGCCGCTGCCCCGCCCTGGCGCTGCGCATCGAGGAGGACACCCGCGGCCAGGCGCCGTCGCGCAACCTGCCCGTCCTCTCCCAGGGCCGGGGCCGGCGCGCCCTCGGCCGCTGACGACACCGCCGCGCGCGATGGGGGGCGTCCGGACCGGGCGCCCCCGCCGCGTGTCGGGGAAAGCGACCGGGAACACGACGAAGGCGGATCATCCGTTCGGATGACCCGCCTTCGATTTCTGTGGAGCTAAGGAGAATTGAACTCCTGACCTCCTGCATGCCATGCAGGCGCTCTACCAACTGAGCTATAGCCCCTTGCTTTGTTCCGCCCGGTTTCCCCGGCGGCGACGCCAACATTACACGGTCACCGGGGTGCAGTACCAAATCGGTTTCCGGTTGGTTCCCGTACGGGGGCTAATGTCTGCTTTCGTGACCCCGACAGCGTTCTCCGGAGCCCGGCGCCGCGTGCCGGTGGCGGCGGGCGCGTGCCTGGTGTCGTTCACCGCGTTCTGGCTGGCCCAGCGGGCCGCGCACGTGTCGATGATCGACCTGATGGTGTACCGGGCGGAGGGCGCCACCGTCCTCGCGGGCGGCGATCTGTACGCCCTGCGGGCGACCACCGCGCACCTGCCCACCACCTATCCCCCCTTCGCGGCCCTGTTGTTCACGGCGTTGACGCTGCCGGGCGCCGCGGTGCTGCGCACGCTGGCCACGGCCGGGAACCTGGTGCTGCTGCTGGTGTTCGTACGGCTGTCCCTGAGACTCGCCGGCCACACGCGCGTGGAGACCGTCCTGTGGGCCGCGGCGGCGGCGGTCTGGTGCGAGCCGGTGTGGACGACCGTGCGCTACGGCCAGGTGAACCTGCTGCTCGCCACGGCGGTGCTGTGGGACCTGACCCGGCACCCCGCCGGGAGCCGCGGCCGCTGGGCCGGCGCGGGGCTGGGGTTCGCCGCCGCGGTGAAGCTGACGCCCGCCCTGTTCCCGGTGTTCCTGCTCACCGCGGGGGTCGCGGCCCGGCTGCGGAGCGGCGACGGGGGCCCCTGGCTGCGTCACGCGCGCGGAGCGGCCGTCGCGTTCGCCGGGGCCACGCTGCTCGCGGCGGCCGTCCTGCCGTACGACTCGTGGCGGTTCTGGACGGACGCGGTGTTCCGCTCGGACCGGGTCGGGCGGCCCGAGGACACCGCCAACCAGGCCCTGCGCGGGGTCCTGGCGCGCCTGCTGCACACGCCGGACCCCGGAGCCGTCTGGGCGGCCGTGGCGGCCGTGGTGACCGCCCTGGGGCTCGCGGTGGCGGTGCGGGCGGAGCTGCGTGGGGCGCGAGCCTGGGCGGTGTGCGCCTGCGCGGTCACCGCGCTGCTGGTCAGCCCGGTGTCGTGGACGCACCACTGGGTGTGGTGCGTACCCCTGGTGCCGCTGCTGTGGACGCGCGGCCACCGGGCGACGGCCCTCGGCACGGCCCTGGTGTTCTGCTCGTACGCCCCCTGGTGGGTACCGCACGGACCGGCACGGCCCGAACTGCACCAGAACGGCGCCCAGATGGCGCTCTCGGCCCTCTACGCGGGGGCCGCCGCGCTGTTCCTGGCGCTGGCCCGGACCCCGACATCGTTGCCGGGGCAACCGCGGGGGCCGGCGCTACGTCAAGCGGTGACGAAGGAGTAGAACCTCTTGAGGGTGCAGTGCTCCTCCAGCAGGCGCCCGTAGATCGGCTCGCCCTCCAGCTCGCGGTAGGTCTCGATCGGGTCGCCTTTTATGATCAGCGCCCGCGCGCATTCCTCGCACCAGTACTGGTAGTCGGGGTTGATCGGCTCCATGTCACGGACGATCGGCGTACCACTGCCGCACCAGTCGCACTTCCGCCTGTGTGCACCCATCGATCAGCTCCAGCTGTGGCCGCAGGCCGTGCACACGTAGGAGATTCCGCCGTTGTCGCCGAGCACTTGCGCCACATGCCCGGAACCGCAGGAAGGGCAGCTCAGCCGGGTGGTCGTGTCCCGTATCAACGCAGCATCGAGGAGGTGGCCGACCTCCCCAAGGATGCTCGCAGGCATCGCTACTCCTCCCGTCGGGCCGCGCCACCTCCGGCCGTTTGATTCTGCCACGGCCGGGCCAATACGGTCAGCGACGCCTCGGTACCGGTCCGGACACGGCGGCCCCGGCGACCGGGCCGGCCGGTGTCCGCACGCCCCCCGCGAACGCCTCCGGGGAGGTATACGCCCGTGGGACCCCATGTGACTCAAGGCGGTACGGGACCAGTCTGCCCAACTCCGCCCCGCCGGGTCAGCCGGACGGCCGGTGCCGCGGGAACGGGCCGCGGAACAGCGGGACAGTCGCCGGAACACAGAGGATCCCGCCCCCTGTGGGGGACGGGATCCTCATCACCGATCTCTGACAACTCGACAGAGTGTCGATCCGTGGAGCTAAGGAGAATTGAACTCCTGACCTCCTGCATGCCATGCAGGCGCTCTACCAACTGAGCTATAGCCCCTTGTCCCACGCGGCGAGCCGCATGGTGTTTCGCCCCGCTCGGCGGGGCGAACAAGAAGAACTTTAGCCTGTGACCTGCCGGAAAGTGAAATCCGGGGCCCCGGGTGGGGAACGGCGGGTCCGGCGGCCGCTCAGTCGTCGTCGCCGAGCACGGGCTCCGGGAGGGTGCCCGCGTTGTGCTCCAGCAGACGCCAGCCGCGGGCGCCCTCGCCGAGCACGGACCAGCAGCAGTTGGACAGGCCGCCGAGGCTCTCCCAGTGCGGGGCCTCGAGGCCGAGGAGCCGGCCGATGGTGGTGCGGATGGTGCCGCCGTGGCTGACCACCACGAGGGTGCCGTCCTCCGGCAGCTTCTCGGCGTGCCGCAGCACCACGGGAGCGGCGCGGTCGGCGACCTCGGTCTCCAGCTCGCCGCCGCCGCGGCGGATCGCCTCACCGCGCTTCCAGGCGGCGTACTCCTCGCCGTAGCGGGCGATGATCTCGTCGTGCGTCAGCCCCTGCCAGACGCCCGCGTAGGTCTCGCG
The DNA here is from genome assembly GCF_042875075.1 of Streptomyces sp. NPDC003720. NCBI lineage: Bacteria > Bacillati > Actinomycetota > Actinomycetes > Kitasatosporales > Streptomycetaceae > Streptomyces > Streptomyces sp. NPDC003720. The sequence goes on along the minus strand of NZ_JBIANZ010000003.1, from coordinate 391,284 downwards.
CAGACCCTCGTCGCGGGTGACGTCGAGCCCGGTGAGGGCGGCCAGCTCGGCGGCCGTGTCCGCGGCCCGTCGCAGGTCGGAGGCGATGATCGCGTCGGGACCGAGGGAGGCGAGCAGCCGGGCGGCGCGGCGGGCCTGGCCGATGCCGGTCTCGGTCAGCTCGACGTCCGTGCTGCCCTGGAAGCGGCGTTCGACGTTCCACGAGGTCTGGCCGTGCCGCCACAGGATGATGCGGCGGCCCCGGCCCGTGCGGTCGGTCACCTCGCCCGTGGCGCTCACCGCCAGTCCCCGTCGGGCTCCTCGGCGGCCTCGGCGGCCTGCAGCTTGGCGTGCTCCTCGGCCTTGCCGCGGGTGGCCTTGGCGTCGGCGGGCAGCTCGAGCTCGGGGCAGTCCTTCCACAGCCGCTCCAGGGCGTAGAAGACCCGCTCCTCGCTGTGCTGGACGTGGACGACGATGTCGACGTAGTCGAGCAGGATCCAGCGGGACTCGCGGTCGCCCTCGCGGCGAACGGGCTTGGCGCCGAGTTCCTTCTGCAGGCGCTCCTCGATCTCGTCGACGATCGCCCGGACCTGGCGGTCGTTCGGCGCGGAGGCCAGCAGGAATGCGTCGGTGATCGACAGCACGTCGCTGACGTCGTAGGCGATGACGTCGTGGGCGAGCTTGTCGGCCGCCGCCTGGGCGGCGGTGCTGATGAGGTCGAGGGAACGATCGGTGGCGGTCACTACGCGGCTTTCGGTCGGCGGTCTGTTGACCTCAAGGGTCTCACGAGCCGCCTGGCGCACCCCACGCGATTACGGCATCGCGTGGGGTGACCGGGCCGCGGTCAGGAGGAGGCGGGCCGGTAGTCGGCGCCGAGGACGACCGAGACGTCGGCTCCGGATGACACCGCGCCCTTGGCCACGGAGCCGGCCGGCAGGCCCAGTGTCTTGGCGACCTCGGCGGCGTCCGCCTTGTCGGCGGCGTCGGCGTAGAGCACCTGGGAGGTGGTCCGGGAACCGGACGCGGTGCCGCCCTCGAGGAAGGTGAAGCCGCCGTTCAGGAGCACGACGCGGGCCTTCTCCGTGTCGTCCTTCACACCGGTGGCGTTCTGGACGGAGACCCGCACCGCCGATCCCGCGTCCGGGCTCTTGGCGGCGCCGCCGAGGATGTCCTTGACGACGCTGTCGCCGGTCGCGGCGCTCAGGGTGCCGTCGGGCCGCACGGGCAGCAGGGCCGTGCGGTAGTCGCCGCCCTTGGCGAGGTCGGCGAGGCCCGCGAGGAAAGCGCCGAGGTCCTTGTCGGTCAGCGGCGGGTCGAGGATCTGCGCCAGGGACTGCACGGTGGTGGTGGCGGACGCGGGCTCGGAGGAGAGCTTGCGGAGCACGCCCTGCATGACCTGGCCGAACCGCTCGAGCTGGGCGTTCTGGGACTCGCCGGACGCGCGGTAGGTGGCGTAGGCGACGGCCATCTTGCCGCTGAGCGTCTGCGCCTTGCCCCGGTGGACCAGCACGGCGGAGCCCTTCTTCTTGGCGTCCGGGTCGGGCACGTCGGCGTTGGTGTCGATCTCGATGTCGCCGACCAGGTCGACGAGGTTCTGCAGGTAGGGGGTGTCCAGACGCCAGGTGCCCTGGATGCTGGTGCCGAGGACGGTGTCGAGCTGCTCTCGGGTGCCGGAGGCGCCGTCGTCGTCCACGGACTTGGCGAGCGTCGTGGTGGAACCGTCGTCGCCGCTCAGCGCGAGGGAGTTGGGCAGCAGCACGGTGGTGCCCTGCTTGGTGGTGGTGTTGTCCACCAGCAGTGCCGTGGAGGTGCCGGACTTCCCGGTGTTGTGCAGGTGGACGACGAGCACGTCGCGCTTCTGGGCGCCCGCAGGCGTCGCCGCGCCCGTCCCGGAGCCGGAGGAGGACAGGCCGGGCAGCTTCCCGGCGTACCAGAGGTAGCCGACACCGCCCACGGCCACGAGGGCGAGGACGACGACGAGGGCGATGATCCGGCTGCGCGCGCGGCGGCGGGCCTCCTCGCGGCGCTCGGTGCGGTTCTCGGTGAACGCCAGCCAGTCGATGACGTCCTCAGAGTCGCCGTCGGGCTCCTCGACGAAGGCGAACTGGCCGTCGGCGCCGTCCTGTCCACCGGCGGCCGGGGATTCGGGGGCGGCGGGCGGTCCGGGGGCCTCGGACTCCCGCGGGGCCGGGGCGCCGCCGGGGCCGGCCTGCTGCGGGATGTAGGCGGTCTGCTCGGCGACCCGGGGGTGCTGCCCGCTCGTCGCCGCCTGCCCGTAGGGGTCGTACGGGGCGGAGGTTCCCTGGGCGCCGCCGTAGGGGTCGTACGGGGTCTGGGAGCCGTAGGGGTCGTAGGAGGGCGGCGCGGCGGGCTGCTGCTGCCGGCCGGCGCCGTACGCGTCGTAGGACTGCGGCTGCTCGTAGGACTGCGGCTGCTGGGGGCCCGTGGCGTACGGGTCGTAGCCGTAGCCCTGCTGGGCGTACGGGTCGTAGGTGTGCTGCGGCGCCTGCTGTGCCGGGATCTGCCGGTACACGGGCTGCCCGTACTCGTCGTAGCCGACGAGTTCGTACGGGGCGGCGCCCTGGGCGGCGTCATCCGCGTCGTATCGGTCGTTCACCGGTGCCCCTCTCGGCTCACTCGCCGCGGTACAGCTCGCGCTTGTCGATGTAACGCACGACTCCGTCCGGCACCATGTACCAGATGGGGTCGCCCTTGGCGACTCTCGCGCGGCAGTCCGTCGAGGAGATGGCGAGCGCGGGAACCTCGACGAGCGAGACGCCGCCCTTCGGCAGCCCCTGGTCGGTCAGGTGGTGGCCGGGGCGGGTGACGCCGATGAAGTGCGCCAGGGAGAACAGCTCCTCGGAGTCCCGCCAGGTGAGGATCTGGCCGAGGGCGTCGGCGCCGGTGATGAAGAACAGGTCCGTGTCGGGGTTGAGGGCCCGCAGGTCGCGCAGGGTGTCCACGGTGTACGTGGGGCCGCCGCGGTCGATGTCGATGCGGCTGACGGAGAACTGCGGGTTCTCGGCGGTGGCGATGACCGTCATCAGGTAGCGGTCCTCGGCCGGGGAAACGTTCCGGTGGGACTTCTGCCACGGCTGGCCGGTGGGCACGAACACCACCTCGTCCAGCTGGAACTGGGCGGCGACCTCGCTGGCCGCCACGAGGTGCCCGTGGTGGATCGGGTCGAACGTGCCGCCCATGACGCCCAGGCGGCGCTTGCCCGCGCGGGCGGTGCCGTCGCCCGGGCGCGGCGCCGGGGTGCGCGCCGGGCCGGTGGGCATGTCCTGCTCTTCCATGCGTGCAGACCCTACCGGCCCGGTCCGTGGGCCCTGGCCGGGGACGGGGTCCCGGTTCAGCGGTCGCGGTTGAAGCGGGTGGTGATCCACAGCAGGAGCAGCAGGATGATCAGCGCTCCGCCGCCGGTGACCGCCGGGTTCAGGCTGTTGTGGTTGCCACCGTGCTCCTCACCCTCGGCGGCGAGGGTGACCAGCTGGGCAGCGGCGAGGTGGAGGCTCATCGGCAGGACCTATCGCGTGTGGGCGGCATGAAGATGTCTGCTCATCGTAAGCGTGCGGCCCGGCGGCGATCACCCCGACTCCGCCGTCGCGGCGGACGCGGGGCGTCGGGTGCGGCGCCGGCCGGGAACTCCGGCGGCCCGTCAGTCGTCCTTCTGCTTGTAGCCGCGCAGCAGGAACCATGCGGTCAGTGCGCAGCCGAGGAACATCACGATCAGAACGATCCGGAGCAGGTTGCCCGATCCGTGCTGCTGGGCGGCGGTGCCGGCGGCCTCGGTCAGCCAGGCGGCCGGGGGGCGGTACTCCATGACGTGGTCTCCTTCGCTGTACTGCCCGTCCACGGTAACTCCGCCCGGGCCGGCCCCCGCCTCGGGGGGCGGCAGGGGCACCGACACGCACATGGGGGAGAAGACATGTCCGACGACGGCCGTGAGCAGACCGGGCACGAGCGCGTGCCGAGCAGGCAGCGCAGGCGTTTCCCGGGGATCTCCTCGCGTGCTTACGAGCATCCGGCCGACCGCTCGGCCCTGGTGGCGCTGCGCAAGCTGAGCGGCTTCGACACCGTGTTCAAGGCGCTCAGCGGGCTGCTGCCGGAGCGGAGCCTGCGGCTGCTGTTCCTGTCCGACTCGGTGCGCGTCTCGGAGCGCCAGTTCGCGCACCTGCACGACATGCTGCTGGACGCCTGCTACATCCTGGACCTGGAGAAGGTCCCGCCGATGTACGTCACGCAGGACCCGCAGCCGAACGCGATGTGCATCGGTCTGGACGAGCCGGTCGTCGTGGTCACCACGGGCCTGGTCGAGCTGCTCGACGAGGAGGAGATGCGGGCGGTCGTCGGGCACGAGGTGGGGCACGCGCTGTCCGGTCACTCGGTGTACCGCACGATCCTGCTGTTCCTGACGACGCTGGCCCTGAAGGTCGCCTGGATACCGCTGGGCAACATAGCGATCATGGCGCTCGTGACCGCCCTCCGGGAGTGGTTCCGCAAGTCGGAGCTGTCGGCGGACCGGGCCGGGCTGCTGGTGGGCCAGGATCTGCGGGCCTCCATGCGCGGCCTGATGAAGATGGCGGGCGGCAACCACCTGCACGAGATGAACGTGGACGCGTTCCTGGAGCAGGCCGAGGAGTACGAGGCGGGCGGCGACCTGCGCGACTCGGTGCTGAAGATCCTCAACGTGCTGCCCCGTTCGCACCCGTTCGCCACCATCCGGGCCGCGGAGCTGAAGAAGTGGGCCGAGTCCCGCGACCACCAGCGCCTGATGGACGGCCACTACCCGCGGCGCAGCGAGGACGGCGAGGCCTCGGTGAGGGACTCCTTCCGTGAGTCCGCCGCGAGCTACGCCGGCGATGTGAAGAGCTCGAAGGACCCGCTGATGAAGCTGGTCACGGACCTCGCGGGGGGCGCCGGCGACTTCGGCGGCCGGGTCCGCCGCGGCTTCGACGGCTTCCGGAGCCCGGCCCCGCCGAAGGACGGATCGCGGCCCGGGCCGAAGGACGGGCCGGCCGACGGGCCGCACGGCGCGTCCGAGCAGGACGGGGAGTAGCCGGGACGACGGCCGCGGGCCCCCGGGAGGTCGGGCCCGGGCGTCAGACCTTCGGCTGGGCCTCGGTGGCGAGCGTGCCGCACAGGGCCGTGGCGCTGCCCGGGGCATAGGGGTCGGTGCCCGCCGGGCCGCCGCTACGGGCGGTCTGGCCGGACAGCAGGGGACGCAGGTAGGAGGCGGCGTCCTCGGCGCAGGACAGCGGACCGGCCTGGGTCGAGGAGCCGGCCAGCCGGACCTGGCCCACGCGCAGGTCGTCGCGGGTGAAGCGGAAGGCCAGCTCGCGGCGGACGGTGAAGAGGGACACGGCCGCGTCGGCGGCGGCGCCGGCCGGGCGCAGGGCGTAGACGAAGATCGTGTCGGCGCTGATCTCCAGGGTGGCCGCATCGGTCTCGGCGGCCCGCAGGGTGCCCTGGGCCCGGATCCGGTCGTCGGCCAGGCGCGCGCGGGAGGGGTCGATGCGGACCAGCCAGCCGGTGGGCGCGTGGCGGCCGTCGGCCGCCGGGTGGTCGAAGGCGCGGTCGAACTGGGCGAGCTGGTCGGAGTCGAGCAGGGCCCGGACCGGGCGGACCAGGCGGCCGGTCAGCACTTCGGGGTCGAGGGAGGAGCGGACCAGGTAGTTCCTGGCGATGCTCAGGGCGGCGGTGACCTGGCTGTCCGAGAAGTGCGCGGTGGCGCGGGAGGCGGGCAGCGGGATCCCGGCCGCGCCGACCTCGAAGTGGGCGGCCGGACTGTGCGCGTACAGGCTCTCGGCCTCCGTGGCGCCGGGCACCCTGCCGCGCGGGACGAGGGGGATGACGGTCATCCGCAGGGGTTCGACGGTGCGCCGGGCCTGCGGGGAGCCGTAGGGGTGGCGGACCCCCATGTAGACGGCGGTGGCGAAGGCGACGGCGATCAGCAGGAGCAGGATCAGGGCCTGCCGGGTCAGCCCCCGGCGCAGCGGCGGGCGGCGGCGCACGGCGGGCGCGTGGTCGGTCATGCGCTCCTGCGCGGAGTACTCCTGGAGGCGGGCAGCGCGGACGAACGACTCGTCGAACACGACGGATCGGTACTCGTCCTCGCCACCTGCGGGGGCGCCCTCGGGTGTCCCCTCCGGTGGGTCTCCAGGCCCGCCCATACTTTCAGGGTGGGTTCCGGGGGACTCCGGTAAACGCCGCGCCGGGCGACAACTTCTGACAGGTTCTCACCACGAACGCGGGGCGGCTGTCAGGGCGATCGCGGGACCGCCGAGGCCGCGGGGCGCACCGTGTCGGCGGACGGACGGGCCGCCGCTCCCTGCTCCAGGCCGGTGGAGGCGGGCGGCGGCAGCCGGTCGCGGGTGCCGGAGGAGGCGCCCCGGTAGACGGCGGCGAAGGCCAGTGCCACCATGCCGACGCCCATCACCAGCGCCAGCACCCAGGCGACGGGCCGGTGCCAGCGGACCTGCCTGCCGTAGGGCCAGAAGGCGCCGTGGTGGTCGTCGCGGGCATGCTCGTCGTCGTCGAATTCGTCGTCGTCGTGATCATGACCGAATCCGATGCCGTCGAGGCCGTAGCCGTCGTCGTAGCGGTCGCCTCCGGCGGGGGCCCGGCGGGCTTCCGCCTCGGAGGCCTCGGCTCTGGCCTGGGCGGCGGCCAGGAGGCGTTCGACGGCGGTCGGCTCGTGCACCACGGCCGCCCGTACGAAGGCCTCGTCGAAGACCACGGAGGCGAACTCTTCGTCCGACACCCCGCGGTCGTGGTCGTCGTCGGGCTCCCGGCCGTCCGAGAACGGCGTGCCCCCCACGTCCTCCGGCACGCCTCCAGAGTAGACCTGGGGGGTCAATTTGGGCAGACGGTACGGAAATTCATCCGCCTGCTGAGACGTCTTCGCGCCAGGCCCGGTCAGCGGCGTACGTGCCCGTCGCCGGTGACGATGTACTTCGTGCTGGTCAGCTCCGGCAGGCCCATCGGGCCGCGGGCGTGCAGCTTCTGGGTGGAGATGCCGATCTCCGCGCCGAAGCCGAACTGGCCGCCGTCGGTGAACCGGGTGGAGGCGTTCACGGCGACGGTGGTGGAGTCGACCAGCTGGGTGAAGCGGCGGGCCGCCTGCTGGGACGTGGTGACGATCGCCTCGGTGTGCCCGGAGGTCCACAGCCGGATGTGCTCGACGGCCTTGTCCAGGGAGTCCACGACCGCGGCGGCGATGTCGTGGGACAGGTACTCGGTCTCCCAGTCCTCCGGGGTCGCCTCGACCACGGTGGCCTTGGAGTCCTTCGCGTGGGCCAGCACCCGCTCGTCGGCGTGCACGGTGACCCCGGCCTCGGCCAGGGCGTCAAGAGCCCGCGGCAGGAACTCGGCGGCGATGTCCTGGTGCACCAGGAGGGTCTCGGCGGCGTTGCAGACGCTGACCCGCTGGGCCTTTGAGTTGACCAGGATGTCGATCGCCATGTCGATGTCGGCCTGCGCGTCCACGTAGACGTGGCAGTTCCCGGTGCCGGTCTCGATGACGGGGACGACGGACTCGTTGACCACGGTCCGGATCAGGGAGGCGCCGCCGCGCGGGATGAGGACGTCGACGAGCCCGCGGGCGCGCATCAGCTCGCGCACGGAGTCGCGGCTCTCGCCGGGCACCAGCTGGACGGCGTCCGCGGGCAGCCCGGCGCCGCCGACCGCGTCCCGGATCACCCGGACGAGGGCGGTGTTGGACTCGTAGGCGGAGGCCGAGCCGCGCAGCAGGACGGCGTTGCCGGACTTCAGGCACAGCGCGGCGGCGTCCACGGTGACGTTCGGGCGGGCCTCGTAGACGATGCCGACGACGCCGAGCGGGACGCGGACCTGGCGCAGGTCGATGCCGTTGGGGAGGGTGGAGCCGCGCACCACCTCGCCGACCGGGTCGGGCAGCTTCGCCACGTCGCGGACGTCGGCGGCGATGGCGCGGACCCGCTCGGGGGTCAGGGTGAGCCGGTCGACCACGGACTCGCTGGTGCCGTTCTCCCGGGCCTTGGCCACGTCCTTGGCGTTGGCCTCGACGATCTCGCCGGTCCGGACCTCCAGGGCGTCGGCGATGGCGAGCAGCGCGTCGTCCTTCGCGGCGCGCGGGAGCGGCGCGAGATCGGCGGCGGCGGCCTTGGCCCGGTAGGCGGCCTGGGTGACCGGGGACATCGAGTCGTACGGCGAGAGCGTGGTCATGGGGGAAGGGTAGTGCGCGGCGCCGGGCCGTTCAGCCGTCGTCCCACACCGCGAGACGGGTCGAAAAGGGACGAAGGCCGCCCCCTGAAGGGCGCCCCTGAAGCCGGCCGCGGAACCGGGCGCCCGCCGGCGCCGGGCGGCCGTTCAGAAGGGGTGCACCCCTACCGGGGTCGCGGGCGCGGGGCCGTATCCCTCGGCGATGCGCTGGTGGTACGTCTCGCGGTCGATGACCTCGAGGCCGACGATCTCCCAGGCGGGCAGTCCGGCGGTCTGCCGGTGCTCGCCCCACAGCCGCAGCGCGACGGCGGCCGCGTCGTGGAGGTCGCGAGCCTCCTCCCAGTAGCGGATCTCGGCGTGGTCGCCGGCGTATCTGCTGGTCAGCAGGAAGGGGTGGTCGTGGGCGAGCTGTTCCAGGGCGCGCCGCAGGTCGGGCAGCGGCACCTCGTCCCCGGAGACGCTGAGGGTGACGTGCCACAACCGCGGCAGGTCCCGGAGCCCCTCGCGCCGCTCGTAGGTCTCTCCGGCCGCGACGCTCGTCAGAGCACCACGGGACGCCGGCCCGGGGCGCGCTCGTCTCACGACGGCCTCCTTCTCGCCTGACCCTTGACGGAACGTGTTCCATCGACATGTCCCCGAGGGAAAGTTGAGCAGGCCGCCGGGCTCCGCGTGGCGGTTTTACGGAACGTCCCCCACCGGGGGCGGTCCGTACGCCCTGTTCTACGAGTGGCTTTGCGGGCGTGACGAGCGCAGCAGCACCAGGTCGTCCCTGTGTACGACCTCGCGTTCGTACGCCGGGCCCAGTTCGCGCGCCAGCTCCCGGGTCGAACGCCCGATCAGCAGGGGGATCTCCTTGGCGTCGAAGTTGACGAGTCCCCGGGCCACCGCGCGCCCCGCTCCGTCGCGCAGCTCGACCGGGTCGCCGGCGCTGAACTCGCCCTCCACCGCGGCGATGCCGGCGGGCAGCAGCGAGGTGCGCCGCTCCACGACCGCGCGGACGGCGCCGTCGTCGAGGGTGAGGGAGCCCTGCGGGGTGGAGGCGTGCTGGAGCCACAGCAGGCGGTCGGCGGAGCGCTTGCCGCTGGGGTGGAAGTAGGTGCCGGTGTCGCCGCCGCTCAGCGCCTCCGCCGCGTGGACGGCGCTGGTCAGCACCACCGGGATGCCCGCGGCCGCGGCGATCCCGGCGGCCTCGACCTTGGTGACCATGCCACCGGTGCCGACCCCGGCCTTGCCCGCGCTGCCGATCTCGACCTCGGCGAGGTCCTCGGGCCCCCGCACCTCCGCTATCCGCGAGGTGCCCGGCTTGCTCGGGTCGCCGTCGTAGACGCCGTCGACGTCGGAGAGCAGCACCAGCAGGTCGGCGTGGACGAGGTGGGCGACCAGGGCGGCGAGGCGGTCGTTGTCGCCGAAGCGGATCTCGTCGGTGGCGACGGTGTCGTTCTCGTTGACGACCGGCAGGGCGCCCATGGCCAGCAGCTTGTCGAAGGTGCGGGAGGCGTTGCGGTGGTGGGCGCGGCGGCTCATGTCGTCGTTGGTGAGCAGCACCTGGCCGACGCGGACGCCGTAGCGGGCGAACGAGGCGGTGTAGCGGGCGACGAGCAGGCCCTGGCCGACGCTGGCGGCGGCCTGCTGGCGGGCCAGGTCTCTCGGGCGGCGGCGCAGGCCCAGCGGGGCGAGTCCGGCCGCGATGGACCCCGAGGAGACCAGGACGACCTCCCGCTCCCCTCCGCCGCGCGCCTTGGCGAGGACGTCGACGAGCGCGTCGACGCGGTCGGCGTCCAGGCCGCCCGCGGCGGTGGTCAGCGACGAGGAGCCGACTTTGACTACGATCCTGCGGGCCGCGCTCACGGCCTGCCTTGCCTCGGTCACCTTGCCCGCTGTCCCCTCGCCCGGTACCGGCCGCCTGAGCGGCAATAGCTGCCTGTGCGGCAATCTACGCGAACGGGGCCGGGGGGTGCGCGTCGGTCCAGTCTCCGGACAGGCACACGGTAACCGTTTGCTTACGGTTCGCGTACGGCAAAAAGGTTGTACCCGTTGCCTATAGAAATTAAACGCTTCACCAACTTAAATTGACCGTCGTGTCACCTACCGTTCGCCACCCGAAGCGCATCCTCCTCCGATCGGGCAAGAGTCCCTATGACGTCTTCTCCGTGGAGCAAGCCCTCCACCAGGACGTCATCGCCACCAACTCCGGCAACCTGATCTTCCAGGACGCCGCGCACAAGATCCTCGAGACGCCGGACACCGAGGTGTTCTCGAACGGTGGGCGCACCGAAGTGTCCGCGGCGGCCCGCATCAACGCGGAGTACGACGCGTTCGTCGTGCCGCTGGCCAACGCCTTCCGCCCCTCCTTCGAGGTGGCGCTGCAGCGGCTGACCCGCCTCATCTCCAAGCTGCGCATCCCCGTGGTGGTGCTCGGCGTGGGCGCGCAGACCGGGGTGGGCTACGACGCGGCGCGGCTGAAGCGGATCGAGCCGACCGTGCGCGCCTTCTGCTCGGCGGTGCTGGAGCGCAGCGCCTCGATCGGCGTGCGCGGCGAGTTCACCGAGACGTACCTGCGGGACATGGGCTTCAAGGACGTCGAGGTCATCGGCTGCCCGTCGCTGTTCATGTACGGCCGCGAACTGCACGTGCGCAAGGACGACGCGGGCCTGACGGCCGAGTCGCGCATCGCGATCAACGGCTCGCACAGCGCGGTGAAGAAGCAGGGGCTGGCCCGGATCATCAGCCGCACCCACGAGCAGTACCCCAACCTGCGCTTCATCGGCCAGAACCTCAGCGACGCGCGGCAGCTCCACTGGCGGGACATGTCGGACCCGAACGCGGCGGTGACCGCGATACCGACGCACCCGGACCACCCGATGTACCGGGAGGACAAGGTGCGGGTGTACGTCGACCCGATCACCTGGATCGACGAGCTGCGCCCGTTCGACTTCTCCTTCGGCTCCCGCATCCACGGCAACATCGCGGCGCTGCTCGCCGGTACTCCGGCGACGGTGCTGTGCGGTGACTCGCGCACGCTGGAGCTGTGCCGCTACTTCGAGATCCCGCACCAGCGCCTGGACAAGGTCGCCAAGGACCCCGAGGCGGCGGACCCGGCTCGGCTGTACGAGCAGGCCGACTTCAGCGGGCTGACCGGCAACCACGCCGAGCGCTTCGAGCGGTTCACCGGCTTCCTGGACAAGAACGGGCTGCAGAACACCTTCACGCACGGCGACGGCGGCGCCGCCTTCGAGAAGCGGATGCGGTCGCTGTCGTTCCCGCCGGGCGTGCGCCCCTGGAACGACACGGACCTTGCCTCGCTCACCACGCGGTTCGGCTGGCTGCACACCCAGGTCGGCGAGCTGTCCAAGGACAACGACCGGCTGCGGCGGGAGCTGGCCCGGTCGAAGCGGGTCAAGGACGCCGTCCCCGCGCCCGCGGCCTCCGTCTACCGGCGCGCCCGCCGCGTGGTGGGCCGGGCGCTGCACCCGGGCAAGTAGCGGCGCTCGGCGCCGGCGGCCGTCAGGCCGCCGCCGCGCCGATCCCGCCGCTCGGCAGCATCCGCCTGATCCTGCGCAGCGCCCGGCGCGGCAGGGAGCGGGCGGCCGGCTCGCGGTAGCCGGGGAAGGCGCGGGCCTCGCGGGGCTCGGCGAGATACACGTCGTCGGGGATGCCGGCCGCCTCGGACCGGAAGTGCGGGTAGGCGAGGTACAGGCGGGTGCCGCGTTTCTCCAGCAGCGCGGCGGCCTGCTTCCCGGCCCGCACGAACTCCACGACGTCCAGCAGCTCCTCGGTCCGCTGCTCGGCCACCAGATGCAGCCGCAGCCGCTCGTGGACCTTCAGGCGGCGGGCCACTCCGGGCGTCCAGTAGGCGTCCATCAGGGGCTTCGCCAGTTCGAGCTTGTTCCGGCGGACCGCCTCGCCGTCCTTGAGGAACTTGGGCCCGAACTGCGGCAGCAGGGTGATGAGGAAGGGCCGGACCATCAGGTCGTCGCGCCGGGGGCCGGCCGGGACCATGTCGGCGATCAGCTTCATCAGGGCGCGCGCGGAGTCGAAGCGCAGCGTGTAGCTGCCGGTCTTCGTCACGTGCTTGCCGTCCTCGCGGCCCACCAGGTAGTAGCAGGTGTGGTCGGCGAGCACGGAGACGCCGTCCGCCCGCAGGTAGGCCTCCAGGGTGAAGAGCGCGTCCTCGCCGGTCCACAGCGACTCGTCGAACCGCATGCCGTGCCGCTCCAGCAGCGCGCGGCGGAAGAGCTTCTGCGCGCTGAGCGTGAACTTGATGTTGGAGGAGAAGACGTCGGTCCGCTCGAGGGTCCGGCCGAACATGGACTTCGGCGGGGTGCGGTTGACGCCCTCGACCCGGCCGAGGACGACGTCGGTGCCGTTCCGGTCGGCCATGGCGACCATGCGTTCCAGGGCCTCGGCCCCGAGCCGGTCGTCGGCGTCGAGGAAGAAGACGTAGCGGCCGGCCGCCTTGCCGAGGCCGACGTTGCGCGGGCCGCTGGGGCTGCCGGAGTTCTCCTGGCGGACGACGGTGACCGGCATCGCGGCGCGGGCCGCGAACTCCTCCAGGTACTCCCCCGTGCCGTCCGTCGAGCCGTCGTCGACCGCGATGACCTCCATCCGGGCCGGGCCGATGGTCTGCGCCTCGACCGACGCCAGGCAGTCGACCAGATACGGCATCGCTTCGTACGCCCCGATGACTACGGTCACATCAGGCTGCGTCACGACGGTCACGGTTCCCCCTTTGTCACAGAACATTTCCCCCGAATCACATCAATCGCAACTTGCTAGACGGGTTCCCGTCGACGGCGGTTGCCTGACGTCGAGTGGTGAGTGAGGCACGCCACATCGGACGCGGCGGCCGCATCCGAAGGTACGCACGGCCGGTAAGAGCTGCTCATCCGTGGGACAGGGGTGCGGTAAGGGAACGTGAAAAAGGGCCGGCCCCCGGAGTGATCCGGGGGCCGGCCCTTCGGTCCGGGTGGCGCGGACGTCAGACCGCGTTCACGTCGTCCGTCTCGCCGGCGGAGGCGCCGCGCTGGCCCGGCAGCGCGGTGGTCAGCTCGGCGGCCTCGGCGGGGTCGACGTTGGCCGCGCCCAGCCGCGACTGCTGGCCGACGTTGCGGGTCTCGGCCTTCAGGGCGAGGTCGGCGACCGCCGCGTTGAACTGGTCGATCGACTTCGGCTCGTCCGGGCCCAGCAGGTACTGCTTGAGCTCCTTGCGGTCCCCGGCCAGCGGGTCGGCGGACGGGTCGCGGACGGCGTCCAGCAGTTCGCCCAGCTCGGCCGCGCTGTTGGACAGGATCGTCGCGGCGCGCACGGCGGTGTTCTGCCGCTTGAACTCCTCCACGCCCAGCTCGCCGGAGTCCGTGACCGCGTACGGCTTGCCGCTCGCGATGAAGTCGGAGACCACCGAGGAGATGTCGGAGACCATCGCGTCGGAGACGTTGAAGCAGTCGTACAGGCGCGGCTCGGCGCCGGTGATGACCTTGTGCTCGTACGCCGGGAAGGAGTTCCAGTAGGCGGCGTTCCACTCGGTGCGCAGCCGGGCGATCTCCTGGTGCCGCTCGGCGTCGACGATGCCGTCGCGGGTGGCCTCGGCCTCGTCGCCCTTGTCGCCGCCGGCACCGGCCAGCTCGGCGAGGCGGGCCTCGATCCGGGCCAGCTCGGCCCGGGCCCGCTCCTGCGCCGCGGCGTCCGCGGTGAAGCGGGGGTCGGCGGCGCGCTCCGCGGCGGCCTTCTCGACCAGGGCGGTGACGCGCCGGTGCGCGGCGCCGGCCTGGGCGCTGACGGTGCCGGTGAAGGGGTGCGGCTTGTACAGGACGCGCACCGGCGGATCCGCCTTGACCAGCTTCCGGACGATGTTCTCACCGGCCAGCACGATCGAGGTGTTGCCGGGGTTGCCGTCCCAGCCCTCCCAGGTGGGGGCGTAGAGCACGGTCGGGACGCCTCCGCCGGCGGCTTCGCCGCGACGCCCGGTGGTGATCGGCGCGAGCTGCGGGCGGCCGACCTCGACGATGTCCTCGTCGCGGACGCCGACGTCGGCGATGGCGTAGCGGTCGCGGCCCGCCCGGCCGGCGGTCCACACCTCGTCGTAGACCTTGCTGTACGGGTTGACGCTGGCCAGCTTGTCGCTGTCGCCGTGGCCGATGAAGACGTGCTTCATGGTGGGCACGCGCAGCAGGTGGATGTTCTTGCCCACGTTCGCCGCGTAGAGGGCGACGCGCACCGTCGACAGGTCCAGGTTCATCAGGTGCACCCCTCCGGGCACGCAGATGACGGGGACGGTGGTGGGGGCGAGGTTGTTCAGGATGGCGCGCTCGCGCAGGATGATCAGCGGCCGGGTCTCCAGCTGCTCCATCGTCTCCAGCCACATGTTGACCTGGTACGCGGAGTCCTTGGAGCCGGAGAAGTACAGCACCGTCTCCGGCTTGTAGGCGGCCAGCCAGTCGTCCACGGCGGCGAGCACGGCCTCGGCCTTCGGCGGGGTCCGCCGGCCGCGCACGTACGGCAGCAGCACCGCGACGTACAGGCAGCCGAGGGCCACCGTGACCCCGGCGCCGACGAAGCCGACGAACGCGTCGTCCAGCGCGGCGGAGACCAGGAGGCCGGCGACCGCGAACAGGTCGAGGTGCAGCATCTTCTCCGCGGAGCGGTGCAGCAGGCGGCGCGGCGGCGCGTCCGGGATGCGGATGCGGGACTTCAGGTCGATGTTGCGGGTGGCGACCGGCATCCGGCGGCGGTTGCGGATCAGCGTCACGAGCGCGCCGTGCGGAGCCTGCAGGCCGTAGAAGGCGATGAAGCAGGCCACCGCCGCGTAGAAGACCAGGTTGTCCGCGAGGGACATCCGGGCCAGCAGCAGGATGAGCAGCAGCTGCCTGATCAGGAACCGGATCGACAGGCCGGCCCGGACCTTGCTCAGGCGGTTGATGAGATAGCTGCTCCTGCGGTGCAGAAAGTGGTCCGCCAGGTACGTCACGGCGGCCGCGACCACGAAGGCGTAAACGCTGGGTATGAGCGCGGCCACCATGAGGCAGGGGAAGCCCAGCATCATGAGGGCCGCCGCGGCCAGCTCGGCCGCGCTGCCCACCCGGGCGACGCGAATAGCGGTGGATATCACGGAGAAACCTGCTCTGGGAGGGGGGAGTGCCGGTTTTGTTCGGTATTGCCGGAATCAGGCGGCGATCGCGGGCCTTACCGATTTTTAAGAGGGGTACGGACTCAGGCCTCTGCGAACGCCCAGTGAATGAGCGAGCGCAGAGGCCTGAATTCCCAAAAGCTATTTACCGCGATTATTACACGCCGTCCTGACGGTCCAACACGGTGGCCAGAGCCTGCTCGAAACCGGAGGCCTTGGCGGCGCCCGCGGTCGGGTCCTGCTGGCGGACGTCGATGACGTGGCCGGTCAGCTCCGAGAGCAGCACGTCCAGGGAGGTGCGGGCCACCGCCTCGGAGGAGAGCAGCGAGCCGGCCGGCTCCTGGCCGAAGGCCTTGGTGCGCATCGGGGTCGCGGTGCGCTCGGGGTTGATGCAGTTGACGCGGATGCCCTCGGACGCCCACTCGTCGGACAGCGCCTGGGTGAGGTTCACCATGGCGGCCTTGGTGGAGGAGTAGAGGCTGTACTCGGCGCGGCCGCGGGTGTAGCTGCTGGAGGTGTAGAGCAGGAGCTGGCCCTTGGTCTCCGACAGGTACTTGTAGGAGGAGCGCGCGATCTGCACCGGGGCCAGGTAGTTGACCTTCAGCGCCTCCTCGATGGTGGCGTTGTCGGTCTCGGCGAGCTTGCCGATGCGCAGCACGCCCGCGGTGTTGACCACGTAGTCGATCCGGCCGGTCTCCGCGTACGCCTTGGACAGCGCGTCGTCGACCTCCTCCGGGTTTTCCACGTGGGTGCCGGTGGTGGAGCGGCCCAGCGCGTACACGGAGGCGCCGTAGGACTCGGCGAGTTCGGCGATGTCCTTGCCGATGCCGTAGGAGCCGCCGAAGATGACGACCGTCTTGCCGGTCAGCAGCTCGCGGTAGTCCTCCTCGCCGTTCTGCTCGGGGGCGGCCGTGGAGGCGAGCTGGAACAGCTTGTCGGCGATGAAGACGTCGACCGGCTGGGTCACCTTCATGTTGTACTCGTCACCCGCGACGACGTGGATCGGCACGTCCGGCAGGTACTTGAGCACGACGGAGCAGTCGTCCGTGGCCTGGAAGTTGGGGTCGCCGGCGGCGACCTCGTAGGCGCGGCGGATCGTGGACAGCTTGAAGGCCTGCGGCGTCTGGCCGCGGCGCAGCCGGGAGCGGTCCGGGATCTCGGTGATGAACTCGCCGTCCTCGCCGTGCGTGCGCGTGACGATGATGGTGTCCGCGGACGGGATGGCCACGTCCACGGCCTGGAAGCGCTCCAGCGCGGTCACGCAGTCGTCGATGACGCGCTGCGAGAGCAGGGGGCGCACGGCGTCGTGGAAGAGGACGTTGAGGTCCTCGCCCTCGGCCAGGCCCTCACCGAGGGCGGAAATCGCGCGCTCGGTGGTCTCGTTCCGGGTCGCACCGCCCTCGATGACCTTCTTGACCTTGGTGAAGCCGGCCTTGGCCACGATCTTCTCGATGTCCGGCACATAACCGGGCGCCATCAGCACGATGATGTCGTCGATCGAGTCGGCGTTCTCGAAAGTGGTCAGCGTGTGCTCGATGACTGCCTTGCCGGCGATCTTCAGCAGCTGCTTGGGGATCGAAAGACCCACCCGCTGACCGGTGCCACCGGCCAGGACGACTGCGGTGGTTCGGGGCTTGGCTATGTGCTGTGACACAGGCTGACCTACCTTGGGGCGACAGGGAACGTTCGAAATGGTCCCACTTCGGGTAACCGCTGTGCAAGGTGAGTGACGTCCCATGCATATGTGCGCGCCACCTGTCATTCACCTGGCACCCCGGGTGATTGGCCGACGGCCGGCGTGAACCTCCGTGGAATTGCTGTGAGTAAGTCCACAGGTCCCTCACAGGCCCCGGCGGGAGGGGTGTTCCTCCGGGGGCGTCCGGGGCTCCGGCGAGGACGGTACCGGCTGCTCGGGCGCCGTGGCCGGCGGGCCCGGGCCGCGAGGACCCGGGCGCCGAGCGCGCCGGGGCCGCCCAGCGAGGGGGCTGCGATGCGCGCGTCGGCGGGCGCGGGACCGCACATGTTCTCCATATGCGTCACGGCGCCGTTGCGGACCAGCCGGGAATGCAGCTCGTCCCGCAGCCCATTGCCGCGGAATTCGACATCAAGATTCCGCAGCATTTCGGTCTCGGCCAGGAACCGGCCGCAGGAGATTCCCCGGCAGTCCGAGCTGCGCCTCGAAGGTGCGCGGCGGCGCACCCGGCATCATCCTCGCCGGCGGGCACTGCGTGACCAGCACGTGCACGCGGTCGCCGCCGAGCAGCCCGGCGGTCCGGCGGTCCGGCGGTCCGGCGGTCCGGCGGTCCGGCGGTCCGGCGGTCCGGCGGTCCGGCGGTCCGGCGGTCCGGCGGTCCGGGCGATCGTCGCGTCGTCCGCCCGGTGGCCCTCGTCACACGGCCCGGACGCCGGGCTCGCCGGGTTCCACCCGCAGCCGTGCCAGGGTGCTCGCGGCCGACTCCGGCGCCAGGACCGTGTCGACGATCCGCACCTGGGCGTCGAGGCCGTCGCGGCCGATGCCGAAGAGGTGGTGGCCCCGGTGGGCGTCGACCACCTTCCCGTGCGGGTTGTCCGCCTTCAGCGGGTCCCACTGGGCGTGGAAGGCGGCCTGGTCCTGGTCGCCGTCGCTGGAGACGGACGTGCCGACGAACTCGGCGCCGACCACGGCGGATTCCGGGTCGGCGAAGTCCCTGCTCAGGTCCCTGACCATGGTGAGGTGCCGGTCGCCGCAGAGCACGACCGGGTTGCGGACGCCGGCGAACTCCTGGAGCAGGGCGTTGCGTTCGGCCTGGTAGCCGTCCCAGGCGTCGTAGTACGCAGCCAGAGCTGGGCGGAGGCGGCGGCGCCGAGGACGGCGGCGCCCGCGGTCAGAAGGCGGCGTCGGTCGGGCTGCGGTGCTGCTCCGGTCATGCCCCGGCTCCCTTGCCGCACACGGCTCGGGTTTCACTCGCGGACCCTCGGAAGCTCCCACGGCCGCGCTGCCCGGCCGCCGAACGGCGGCATGCGCGTGCATGACAAGCAGACGGACAACAGAAGACCCGCCACGGCGCCGGTCCTCGAAGAGGACGTGGTGGCGCCGTGACGGGTCACGGGCCGTCAGAAGACGACGACGTCGGTGGCGGGGTTCGCCGGGCGGACCCCGGGACGGGGTCCTACTCGAACGGGTCGAACTCGTCGTACTCGCGCAGCGCCTCGTCGCGCTCGGCCTGCTTGTCGCGCCGACGCTGGACGGCCGGCCGCGCCGCGTCGAAGCGGTGGTCCTCACCGCGCCGGCCCAGCATCTCGGCGCCGGCCATGGCGGTCGGCTCCCAGTCGAAGACGACCGCGTTCTCCTCGGGCCCGATGGCGACGCCGTCGCCGACGCGGGCGCCCGCCTTCATCAGCTGGTCCTCGACGCCGAGGCGGTTCAGGCGGTCGGCGAGGTAGCCGACGGCCTCGTCGTTGTTGAAGTCCGTCTGCCGCACCCAGCGCTCCGGCTTCTCGCCGCGCACCCGGAACAGCGGCTCGCCGCCGACGTCCTCGCAGGTGACCGTGAAGCCCGCGTCGTCCACCGCCTTGGGACGGATGACGATCCGGGTCGCCTCCTCCTTCGGCTTCGCGGCCCGCGCCCTGGCGACCAGCTCACCGAGCCCGAAGGTCAGCTCCTTCAGGCCGATGTGGGCCACCGCCGAGACCTCGAAGACGCGGTAACCGCGCGCCTCCAGGTCGGGGCGCACCATCTCGGCGAGGTCCTTGCCGTCCGGCACGTCGACCTTGTTCAGGACGACGATGCGGGGACGGTTGTCGAGGCCGCCGTACTGCTTCAGCTCCTCCTCGATGATGTCGAGGTCGGAGACCGGGTCGCGGTCGGACTCGAGGGTCGCGGTGTCCAGCACGTGCACCAGCACGCTGCACCGCTCCACGTGGCGGAGGAACTCGAGGCCGAGTCCCTTGCCCTGGCTGGCGCCCGGGATCAGGCCCGGCACGTCGGCGATGGTGTAGACGGTCGAACCGGCCGTGACGACGCCCAGGTTGGGCACCAGGGTGGTGAACGGGTAGTCGGCGATCTTCGGCTTGGCCGCGCTGAGCACCGAGATCAGCGAGGACTTGCCCGCGCTCGGGTAACCCACCAGGGCCACGTCCGCGACCGTCTTCAGCTCCAGGACGATGTCCTGCAGGTCCCCCGGCTCGCCGAGCAGCGCGAAACCGGGCGCCTTGCGGCGGGCGGAGGCCAGCGCCGCGTTGCCGAGGCCGCCCCGGCCGCCCTGGGCGGCGACGTACGAGGTGCCGTGGCCGACCAGGTCCGCGAGCACGTTGCCGGCCTTGTCCAGGATGACGGTGCCGTCCGGCACGGGCAGGACCAGGTCCTGGCCCTCCTTGCCGGAGCGGTTGCCGCCCTCGCCGGGCTTGCCGTTGGTCGCCTTGCGGTGCGGGGAGTGGTGGTAGTCGAGCAGCGTGGTGACCGACTGGTCGACGGTCAGGATCACGTCGCCGCCACGGCCGCCGTTGCCGCCGTCCGGGCCGCCGAGCGGCTTGAACTTCTCACGGTGGACGGAGGCACAGCCGTGGCCTCCGTTACCCGCGGCGACATGCAGCTCGACGCGGTCCACGAAGGTGGTCATGGTTCATGCCTCCAGAACTACGGTGATGTCTCTTGCGTAACACGCGAAAGGCGGACCCGCCTTCCCGCTCGGGAAGTGAGGTCCGCCTCGCGAAAGGTTCGAACGGAACGCTCGGGTCAGGCGACCGGAACGACGTTCACGACCTTGCGGCCACGGTGGGTACCGAACTCCACCGCGCCGGGCTGCAGCGCGAACAGCGTGTCGTCGCCGCCACGGCCGACGCCGGCGCCCGGGTGGAAGTGGGTGCCGCGCTGGCGGACCAGGATCTCACCAGCGTTGACGACCTGACCGCCGAAGCGCTTCACGCCGAGCCGCTGGGCATTGGAGTCGCGACCGTTCCGAGTGGACGATGCGCCCTTCTTGTGTGCCATTTCTCCTCAGTCCCTTACTTCGCAGCCGCGGGGATCTCAGTGACCTTGATCGCCGTGTACTGCTGGCGGTGGCCCTGGCGACGGCGGTAGCCCGTCTTGTTCTTGTAGCGCAGAATGTCGATCTTCTGGCCCTTGTGGTGGTCCACGACCTCGGCCTGGACCTTGATGCCGGCCAGCACCCACGGGTCGCTGGTCACAGCGTCGCCGTCGACAACGAGCAGGGTCGAGAGCTCGACCGTGTCGCCAACCTTGGCGGTGGAAATCTTGTCAACCTCAACGATGTCGCCGACAGCAACCTTGTGCTGGCGACCACCGCTGCGCACGATGGCGTACACGCGGATCTCACTCTCTCGCTCGGGAACGGCACCCCCGCAGTCCAGCCGCCCGGGCATGAACACGGACAGCCTCTCCCGGCCGCCGAGGCACCCGGGAGGAAGAGGTTTACGGGGATGTGGCGTGTCAGTCGACACGCCGACGGTCAAGGTTACGGGGCCACGGCCGAAGGGGTCAAACCGGGCCCGGTGGGTGTGGGGCCGGTCACGTGGACCGGCCCCACTTCCCGGGGCGTCAGCCCTCGTCGCCGGCGGGGACCGTGGTGGTCTTCTTCGCCGTCGTCTTGGCGGCGGCCGTCTTGGCGGTCTTGGCCGCCTTCTTGGCCGTCGTCTTCTTGGCGGCCGTCTTCTTGGCCGCGGTCTTCTTGGTGGCCGCCTTCTTCGCGGTGGCCTTCTTGGCGGTCTTGCGGGCCGCCTTCTTGGCCGGAGCCGGCTCCTCGACGCCCTCCTCGGCCGCCGGAGCCTCCCCCGCCGTCTCCGCGGCGGCCGGGGCCTCCTGCGGCGCGGCCGACGGGACGACCGTCACGGCCGTCTCCTCGGACGCGGTCGGCGCGGTGGCCTTGCGCACCGCACGGCGGCGCGGGCGGGCCGGAGCGGCGCTCTCCGCCTCGGCGGCCGGCGCCGGGGCCTCGGCCTCGGGCTGCTCCACCGGGGCGGCGGGCGCGGTCTCGGACACCGTCACCACGGCGGCCTCGGCTCCCGCGGGGGAGCCGGCGGGCGCCGACACCTTCCGGGTCGCCCGGCGGCGCGTACGGCCCTTGGGCGCGGCCTCCTCGGCGGGCGCGGCCTGCGGCTCCGGGACCGTCTGGTCCTCGGCGGCCGCAGGCTCGGCCAGCGCCTCGGCGGCGGGCTCGGGACGCACCGGGCGCGCCGCCGCCTCCTCGGCGGTGACCTCCTGGGCGGTCGGCGCGGCGGCGGCCACGGCCGCCTCCGGCTCCGGAGCCTGCGCGGCCTTCTCCGCCTTCGGGGCCCGCTCCACCTTCGGCGCACCGGCCGGCGCCGAGGCCCGGCGGCTCGCGCGGCGGCGGGAGCGGCCGCGGCCGGCGGCCGCCTCCGCCTCGGCGACGCTGCTGTACAGCTCCTCGTCCGGCGCGAAGTCCGGACCGGGCAGCGCCACGGGCTCGGCGAGCTCGGCGGCCACCTCGACGGCGGTCTCCACCTCGGGCTCGACGGCCTCGCCGGTCTCCACCGCCACGGCGGCGGTCTCGTGCACGTGCTCCTGGGCGTCACCGCCCCGGCCGCGCTTCTTGCGCTTGCCGCCACCGCCACCGCCGCCGGCCGCGACCGGCTGCTCCATGTGGACGATGACACCGCGGCCGTTGCAGTGGACGCAGGTCTCGGAGAACGACTCCAGCAGGCCCTGGCCGACCCGCTTGCGGGTCATCTGCACCAGGCCCAGCGAGGTCACCTCGGCCACCTGGTGCTTGGTCCGGTCCCGGCCCAGGCACTCCAGCAGGCGCCGCAGCACCAGGTCCCGGTTGGACTCGAGCACCATGTCGATGAAGTCGATGACGATGATGCCGCCGAGGTCGCGCAGCCGGAGCTGGCGCACGATCTCCTCGGCCGCCTCCAGGTTGTTCCTGGTGACGGTCTCCTCGAGGTTGCCGCCCTGGCCGGTGAACTTGCCGGTGTTGACGTCGACGACGACCATCGCCTCGGTCCGGTCGATCACCAGCGAACCGCCGCTCGGCAGCCAGACCTTGCGGTCCAGCGCCTTGGCGAGCTGCTCGTCGATCCGGTAGGTGGCGAAGACGTCGACCTCGCTGGTCCACTTCGACAGCCGCTCGGCGAGGTCGGGCGCCACGTGCGAGACGTAGCCGTGGATGGTCTGCCACGCCTCGTCACCGCTGACGACGACCTTGGAGAAGTCCTCGTTGAAGATGTCGCGGACGACCCGGACGGTCATGTCCGGCTCGCCGTAGAGCAGCGTCGGGGCGTTGCCGCTCTTGGCCTTCTTCTGGATCTCCTCCCACTGCGCCTGGAGCCGCTCGACGTCACGGCGCAGCTCGTCCTCGCTCGCGCCCTCGGCGGCGGTGCGCACGATGACGCCCGCGTCCTCGGGGACGATCTTCTTGAGGATGGTCTTCAGCCGGGCCCGCTCGGTGTCGGGCAGCTTGCGGCTGATGCCGGTCATCGAGCCCTCGGGCACGTACACGAGGTAGCGGCCCGGGAGAGAGACCTGGCTGGTCAGACGGGCGCCCTTGTGGCCGATGGGGTCCTTCGTCACCTGGACGAGCACCGACTGGCCGGACTTGAGGGCGGCTTCGATGCGGCGCGGCCCGTTGCCCATGCCGAGCGCCCCGAAGTTGACCTCGCCGGCGTACAGGACGGCGTTGCGGCCCTTGCCGATGTCGATGAAGGCGGCCTCCATCGACGGCAGCACGTTCTGGACCTTGCCCAGGTAGACGTTGCCGACGTACGAGGTCGACTGCTCCTTGTTGACGTAGTGCTCGACGAGCACGTCGTCCTCGAGCACGCCGATCTGGGTGCGCTCGCCGTGCTGGCGCACGACCATCACGCGCTCGACGGCCTCGCGGCGGGCCAGGAACTCGGCCTCGGTGATGATCGGGACCCGGCGGCGGCCCTGCTCGCGGCCTTCGCGGCGGCGCTGCTTCTTGGCCTCCAGACGGGTCGAGCCCTTGATGGACTGCACCTCGTCGGACGGCTCGGCGGGCTTGCGGGGTTCGCGGACCTTGACGACCGTGCGCTCCGGGTCGTCGGTGGACGACTCGGCCTCGCCGCCGCTCTCACCGGCGCGGCGCCGGCGACGGCGGCGACGGCGGCTGGAGCTGGAGCCCCCGGACTCCTCGTCCCGGGCCTCCTCGGCGTCCTCGTCCTCCTGCTCGGCGGTGTCCTCGGCGTCCTGCGCCGCCTGCTCGGCGGCCAGTTCGTCGGACTCGGCGTCCGCGCCCTCACCGGCCTCGCCCTCGGCGGCGTCACCACGGCGACGGCGACGGCCGCCCCGGCGGCGACGGCGGCGCGAACCGGACTCCTCGGAGCCCTCGGCCTCATCGCCCTCGTCACCCTCGGCGAGGTCCTCGGCGGCCTCCTCGGCCTCCTCCGGTTCCTCGGTCTCGGCGGGACGCGTCTCCTCGGCGGCGGCGCCCCGGCGGCGACGGCGGCGGCGCGCGCCGGCCTCGGCGCGCTCCTCCGCGTACGCCTCGGGCTCCTCCTCAGGCTCCTCGGTCCCGGCCGCCTCGGCCGCGGCCTGGGCGGCGGCCCGCTGCGGGGTCTGGAACTGCGGCTCGGCGAACACCGGCGCCTGGAACACGGCCACGGCGGGCCGGGCCGGGCGGCGCGGCGCCCCGGCCTCGTCGGCCTCGGACTGCGCGGGCGCGGCGAAACCGGTCGCGGCCTGCCGGACGACCCGGCGACGGCGGCGCGGGGCGTCCTCCTGGGCGGGAGCCTCGGCGGCGGGTGCCTTCGGCTCCTCCGGGGCCTTGGTCTCCTCGGCGGCCGCGGGGGCCTCCTCGGCGGCGGGAGCGGCGGCACCGCGGGTGGCGCGGCGGCGGGTGCGGCGCGGAGCGGCCTCTTCGGCCGCCGGGGCGGCCGTGGGCTCCTCCACCGGGGCCTCCGCCTCGGGGGCGGGCTCGGCGGCGGCCGGTGCGACGGCCTCGGCGGTCTCGGCGGCGGCCGGGGCTCCGGTGGGCGCGGACGCACGGCGGGTCGCCCGACGGCGGGTACGGGCGGCGGGCGCGGCCTCCTCCGTCGCCTCGGGAGCCTCGGCGGCGGCCGGGGTCTCGACGGCGGGGGCGGCCTCGGCGGCAGCCGGAGCGGAGTCCGGAGCGGCTGCGGTCTCCGCGGCCTTCGGCGCACCGGCGGGCGCGGCGGCGCGCCGGGTGGCGCGGCGGCGCGGGCGGGCGGGCGCGGCGTCGTCGGGCACGGCCTCGGGCTCCACGGCTGCCTCCGCCTTCGCCTCGGTCTGTGCGGCCTCGGTCCCGGCGGCGGGCGCCACGGCCTCCGCCTCGGCCGGGGCTCCGGCGGGCGCGGACGCGCGGCGGGTCGCCCGACGGCGGGTACGGGGCGGTGCGGGTTCCTCAGCGGCCTCGGGGGCCTCAGGGGTCACGGCAGCCTCGGCCGGCGCGGCGGACCCGGCGGCCTCGGCGGCCGGTACGACCGTCTCGGCGGCCTCGGCGGCGGCCGGCGACCCGGCCGGTGCGGCGGCACGCCGGGTGGCCCGGCGGCGCGGCCGGGCGGGAGGTGCGGGCTCTTCCGCCGCGGCGGGTGCCTCGACGGCCTCCGCCTCGGCGATGTCGTCGACTTCCGCGGCCGGTATGGCCGGCACGGTGACCTCGGCGGGGGCCTCGGCCGCGCCGGGCGGGCCCGCCGGGCGGGAAGCGGCACGGCGACGCCTGCGCGGGGGCAGGGTGTCGCTCGGCGTGTTCAGTTCGGAACCCTCGTTGGGTTCGGTCGGTTCGAGCATGCGGGCGTTTCTCCCGTCAGGCTCCCGGGCGCCGCGCCTGGTCCGGTGCCGGTCCCGGGGAACCGGTCACCGTTGACGTCCGCGGTCCGCGTGATACGCGGTGACCGCCGTCCGGGGCGCGGGCGCCGCACGGGAGCACTCTGTGTCCTGTCTCGCCGGTTCCGTACGCCTTGTCGGTACGGCCTGGCGAAAGTCTTCTGGTCGGTGCGCTGCCCGACCCAGGTGGCTCCCGAGTACCAGGGCGGCGCTACGACGTCCGTCCCTACGCGGAACCTTCCGGCGTCGGCGCCGTCGCGGCGGCGGCCGGTGCGGCCGTCAGGGCCTCGGCTGCCTCGCGGTCGGGCGCGAGCGGGTCGGTCACCGTGCCGGTCTCTTCATCGAACAGCCCCTGCGCCAGCCTGGTCACCG
This sequence comes from Streptomyces sp. NPDC003720, assembly GCF_042875075.1. Lineage (NCBI taxonomy): Bacteria > Bacillati > Actinomycetota > Actinomycetes > Kitasatosporales > Streptomycetaceae > Streptomyces > Streptomyces sp. NPDC003720. The sequence continues at coordinate 365,848 of NZ_JBIANZ010000003.1, read as the reverse complement.
CTGCGGGGACCGGCGGCGCCAGGTCGGCCACGGCGCGGAGACCGGACAGGACGTCGTCGGGTCGTACGGCAGGCGTCACGTGCCGAACAACCAGCCGCAGTATCGCACAGGGCTGGTCGGTCGGCCCATCAGCGCGCGAACTGTGCGTTTCCAGGTTCGCGACCGCCGGGCGTGCGTCGAAGGTGCGGACGCCGTTCTTGGTCATGCGCTGCACCTCGACGGTGTCGGCCTCGATGAAGGCCTCCACCGCGCGCCGGGCGTCGACCGGGTCGACGCCGTCCAGTCGCAGCTCCCACACGGAGGCCGTGAGCCGGTCGGCGAGTCCCGAGGTCCGCGCCTCGACCGCGTCGACGATGTCGAGCCCGGTGGGCAGCGACTCGTCGAGGAGGACGCGCAGCGTCTCGGGGTCCCGCGCCGCGGTCAGCGCGATCTCCAGGTACTCCGCCTCGCTGCCCGTGCCGGTGGGTGCGGCATTGGCGTACGACACCTTCGGATGCGGTGTGAACCCCGCCGAGTACGCCATGGGCACCTCGGCGCGGCGCAGCGCACGCTCGAAGGCGCGCTGGAAGTCACGGTGGCTGGTGAACCGGAGGCGGCCGCGCTTGGTGTAGCGCAGTCGGATGCGCTGCACCGCGGGTGCGGGCGGCGGGCCTTCGGGCTGTCGCTTGCCCAGTGTCCTAGTCCTTCGTGAGTGCGGTGGTACTCCCACCAAGAGTACGTGTCCCGCGGCCTCCGGGTTCCCGCCGGTCTCCGGCCGCCGGCGGGCCGGGTTCGCCGAGCAGCGTCCGCCTGAGGTCGGCACGGGCCTGCCGTACGGTGGCGCGCGCGGCGGCCAGCGCCTCCCGCACCCCGCGCCCCACCGCGCGCGCCGCCTCGGCGGCGGGCCGCAGCACGAGGTCCCGTACGGCGTGCCCGACGGGGGTGAGCACCGTCCGGTACACCCAGCGCACCGGCTCCACGAAGACCCACCGCAGGACGGTCCCGAGCACCCGCCCGACGGCGCGCGATATCCGTCCGGCGATCCGCCAGGCGTGCCGGAAGGCCTCCGCGGTCTCCCGGGCGACGACGGCCAGGACCCGGCCCACGGGCGCCAGCACCCAGCGCCACAGGGAGAGGGCGGGCAGCACGAGCAGGACGCGGGCCGTCCAGTGGAGGACGGCGCCGACGCCCGTGACGACGGCGGTCGCGAGCCACGCCAGCGCCCGCCCCACGGGCGCGAGCACCCATGCGAACAGCAGGCGCGCCGGGACGACCAGCAGGAACCGCGCCAGCCAGGCCACGGCGGCGAACACCCCGGCCCCGGCCGCCGCGAGCAGCAGGCCCGCGCCCTTGAGCAGCCAGGCGATCCCCCGCCCGACGGGTGCCAGCACGCGCGCGTACAGCCACCCGAGTGCGGCCCCGATCGCCCGCGCGACCTGGGCGAGCCCATGCCCGAGGGGCGTCAGCGCGTACCGGTACAGCCATCGCGCCGGTACCACGACGAGTACGTTCCCGAGCCACCCCAGCGCCTTCCCGGCGGGCACCGCGACCCACCGCCACAGCGCGAGGAACGGCCAGACGAACAGGGCCCGTCCGAGCCACCGCACAGCCCGGCCGAGCGGACGCAGCACCGTGCGGGACAGGAACCGTCCCGCGACGGTCAGCGCGTCCCACGCCAGCCGCACGGGCACCACCAGCACGAGCACGACGATCCGCACGGGAACGCGGATCGCCACGGTCAGGCAGCCTTGCGGATGCTGCGGCCGGGCGGGCGGCTTGTCGAGGTCCATACCCGGGTAGACGCGGCGGACGCCCCCGCGGATGCGCTAGACCGCGCGTGCCTTGTACGACTCCGGGTAGCGCTCGGTGAACCTGACGACCCCGACCAGCAGGACGATCGGGACGACCCAGTTGAACCAGTCGTCCATGGACGGGTTCCGGACGGCCAGCCAGGTGGAGAGCGCCATGAGGGCGAAGACGACGCCCCAGGCCGCGGTCAGCACCCGGTTGATGTGCGCGAAGACCGGCGAGTCCCAGTATTCGCGGGGCGTCTGCTGCCGGGCGTACTGCGCCGTGAAGGGATCGGCGAACAGCGACCCCAGCGCGACGACGGCCACGACGCCGTTGGAGATGACCTGGGCGTAGGTCTCCAGCCAGAGGAGCTGCGAGCGGTCCAGGGCGAGCGCCAGGACCGTGAGGACCGCGAAGAACACGATGCCGACCATGTCCAGGAGGAAGAACCTGCCCCGGAGCATGTCCTTCCCGGACAGCACGATCGCGGCGATCAGCGCGGCGAGCGCCGCGTACTCCCAGGTGCTCGGGCTCGCGACCACTCCGAAGATGATCCAGGGGGCGAACGAGAAGAACACGCCACTCGTGCCCACGGGCTTCTGCGTCGGTGCCTTCGTCGCCGTCTGCTGCGCCATCGGAGTCCTCCCGTCGGCCGTCGGGCCCCCTCCCCCATCGTCCCGTGACCGGGCGCCCGCCGCCCGTCGTGCGCGGCGGGCGGCGGGCGTCCGCCGACCCGGCCCACCAGGCCTCCTGTCACCGAACGACCACAGCCGGGTAACACATTGACCCGCGCACGCCAAAGACATGGTTTCCGGTCACCGTGACTGGTTCGATGGGGAGGACAACTGAGCTTGAGCACCTGGGGGGACAACCATGCACTGGTACATCGACGTCCTGAAGAAGTACGCCGTTTTCAGCGGCCGCGCGCGGCGGCAGGAATACTGGATGTTCTTCCTGTTCAACATCATCATCAGCATCGTGCTGGCGATCATCGACGCGGCCATCGGTTCGAGCGTCCCGGCCGTCATCTACTCGCTGGCCACCCTGCTGCCCGGCCTCGGCGTCGCCGTCCGCCGGCTGCACGACACCGGCCGCTCGGGCTGGTGGATCCTGATCGCCCTGATCCCGCTGGTCGGCACGATCATCCTGATCGTCTTCCTGGCCACCGAGGGCAAGCCGGAGACCAACCAGTACGGCCCGAACCCGAAGTACGCCCAGGCCGCCTGAGCGGACATCAGCCGTTGAAAGGCCCGCCGGAACCCTCCGGCGGGCCTTTCCCGCGTGCGGCCTCGGTGCGGCCCGGGCGAACAGCGCGGAAGCCGCCGGCGGGCAAGCCCGGTACGGCCATCGGACGCACGACACGGGACCACAACAACTGCGCGACCAGCCCGACCCCGGTCCCCGGCTGCTTCAACTGACCGGCGACGTCGGCACGGGACGCCCCGAGACGCCCCCTCTGGTCGAGAAGACGGCCGGCGGGGGCGTCCGCATCCGCTCACTCCCCCGCGGTCCCGGCCGGCCCGCCGTCCGCCGGCGGCAGGTCCTGCTCGGTCCAGAGGGTCTTGCCGGTGGGGGTGTACCGGGTGCCCCAGTGGTGGGTCATCTGGGCGATGATGAACAGGCCCCGGCCGCCCTCGTCGTCGCTCGCGGCGTGGCGCAGGTTGGGCGTGGTGTGGCCGGTGTCGGAGACCTCGCAGATCAACGTCCGGTCGCGGATCAGGCGCACCTGGATCGGGCCGCCGACGTAGCGGATGGCGTTGGTGACGAGTTCGCTGACGATGAGCTCGCTGGTGAACGCCAGGTCCTCCAGGCCCCAGTCCCGCAGCTGCTTGCCGACGGCCGTGCGGATGCCGGCCACCCCCGCCGGGTCCGGCGGCAGCTCCCACTGGGTGAACTGGCTCCGGTCGAGCAGCCGGGTGCGGGCCACGAGCAGCGTGGCGTCCACGTCCACCGGCCCGGGCAGCAGGGCGGTCACCGCGCGGTCGCACAGCTCGTCCAGCGACGCCCGGTCCTGGTCACCGGCGAGGACCCCGGAGAGCCGCGCGAGCCCGGCGGCACGGCCGGGGGCGGCCTGCAGCAGGCCGTCCGTGCACAGGGCGACGAGACTGCCCGGCGGCAGCCGCAGTTCCATGCTCTGGTAGGGCGCACCGCCGACGCCCAGCGGCGGTCCGGGCGGCAGCTCGGGATAACCGACCACTCCCGTCCCCGGTTCCACGACCGCCAGCACCGGGTTCCCGGCCCGCGCCAGGCTGCACTGCCCGGAGACCGGGTCGTACACCGCGTACAGGCAGGTCACGCCCCTGGCCTCGTCGGCCTGCGACCTCGGGGGGCCCGGGCCGCCGTGGCCGTCCCCGCGTTCGTGCGCGGTCTGCTCGACCAGGTCGTCGAGCCGGGACAGCAGCTCGTCCGGGGTCAGATCGAGCCGGGCCAGGACGCGCACGCCCGTACGCAGCCGGCCCATCGTGGCGGCGGCGCGCAGGCCGTGCCCCAGCACGTCCCCGACGACCAGGCCGACTCTGGTGCCGGACAGCGGGATCACGTCGTACCAGTCGCCGCCCACCCCGGAGCCGTTGTCGGCGGGCAGGTAGCGGCTCGCCGAGGCGAGAGCGGTGTGCGACGGCAGGCGGCGCGGCAGCAGGCTCCGCTGGAGCTTGAGGGCGACCCCGTGTCCGCGGGTGACCACCGGCATCAGCAGCAGACCGAGCAGCAGGGCGCCCAGACCGATGACGGTGACCCCGCCGGTCGGCCCGAAGAGCGGCAGGTCGACGCTGGTCGCGCCGTAGTCCGGGGCCGCGTAGACATAGGTGGCGTAGAGGAACAGGGCGAGCATGATCAGACCGCCCAGGCCCGGCAGCACGCCCTTGAAGACGAGGTCCTTGGTGCTGCGGTCGAGGATCTTGCGGTAGTACCAGAGGCAGGCGAAGCCGGTCAGGCCGTAGTGGAAGGTGATCGCGAGGCCGACCGAGTCCACCGAGTCGGCCAGCGCGTTTCCGCTGAAGGACGTCAGTAGCAGGAGGAAGGCGATCGAGACCGCGCCCATCCCGACGGTCGACCAGGTCGGGGTGAGGAACCTGCGGTGCACCCGGGCGAACCGGGCGGGGACGGCCTTGTGGACCGCCATGGAGAAGACCGTCCGGGCCAGCGGCAGGATGGTGGTCTGGGTGGACGCCAGTGCCGAGGTCAGCACCATCAGGATCAGCAGCCTGGACAGCACGAGGCCCGTGTCGCCGCTGCCGAAGACGGCCTCGCCTAGCCCGGAGAAGACGTCGTCCGAGTTGTCGGCGTTGCCGAGCCCGATCCCCGAGCCGCCGGTCCCCGCGAAGGCCTGCGCCGACGTGGACACCAGGGCGTACATGATCAGCAGCAGTACGGTGGACATGACCGCCGCGCGGCCGGGGATGCGGGTGCTGTCGACCGTCTCCTCGTTGATCGAGACCGCGGTGTCCCAGCCCCAGTAGATGAAGACCCCGGCCAGCAGACCCGAGGTGAGGGCCTTGACCGAGGTCACCTCGAAGGGGTTGAACCAGGAGGCGGAGACGTGGAGCGCGGTGGGCGGGGGGTCGGTGTAGACCCTGACCAGCGCGGCCACGGCGAAGACGACCAGCATCCCCACTTCCATGCAGAGCAACCAGCGCTGCAGGGCGGCGGAGAGCTCGATGCCGACGTAGCAGACCGTGGTCATCACCGCGATCCAGACGATGCCGGCCACGGTGGTCCACAATCGGTCCTCCGCCAGCCCGTCCTGGCCCACCAGCCGGAAGCTGTACGTGCCGGCGATCTCGGCGAGGCTCGCCATGACGATGACGTTGGCGACGACGATGCCCCAGCCGCCCATCCAGCCGGTGCGGGGGCCGAAGGCGCGGGTCGCCCAGGTGAAGGTCGTCCCGCAGTCGGCGTTGCTCGCGTTGAGTTCCCGGAAGGCGTACGCGATCAGCAGCATCGGTACGAACGACAGCATGATGACGATCGGGGCCTGCAGGCCGACCGCCGCGACGATCAGGCCCAGGGTGGCGGCGAGGCTGTAGGCGGGGGCGGTGGAGGCAAGCCCGATGACCACCGAGGAGAACATGCCGAGCGCGTCGTTCTTGAGCCCTTTGCGGCCGGCGCCCGTCCCGGGAGCGGGGCGGCCGGCGGACTCTGCGCCGCCAAAATGCCACACACTCGATTCCAACGCCGGGCCACAGACCCCGCAACAGCGCGGGGCGCCCGCGGATCCCTGATCCGCGGGCGCCCTCCGGCCGGTTCGAGCCGGTCCGCCGCTGGGCGGGGCCGGTCAGAACGCCTGGTTGTTGCAGCCCATGTCCGAGCCGAGGTGGCTCTGCTGCGCGCCCGGGTTGCCCTCGCCGTTCAGCAGGTTGCCCGCGAGGCCGGTGAGGGCGCCGACGCTGCCGAGCACCTCGATGTTCATGTCGTGCGAACGGCACTCGACACCCTGCGTGACGTCGATGTCGTGGCCGGGCTCACCGTGTGCGGACGCGGTGGTGGCGCCGAACGAGCCGACGGTGCCGAGCATGGCGCCGACGAGGACGGCCTTGTGGAGCTTGCGCATGGGTTCTCCGTTGTTTCGGGGGGATCTACGACGGGAGTGGATCGGTGGCGCCGCGGGCGTCCGCGGCGGGGCGGTCAGCCGAGCCGGGGAAGCCCGAGCTGGCCGACCGGCGGCGCCGCGACCTGACCGAGGCCGACCGGAGACAGCCCAGGGCCGCTCGGGGGCGCGATGATCGGGTTGACGAGCGGGTTCACCTGCGGGTTGACCTGGGGGTTCACCTGCGGGGCGACATGCGCCGGGGGCTCCTGGGCGGCCTGGGGCATGGCCACCTGCGGGGCGACCTGGGGCATCACCTGGGGCATGACCTGCGGGACGACCTGCGCCGGCTGCGCGGGAGCGGCCTGCTGGTACGGCGCCGGCTGCTGGTACGGCTGCTGCTGCGGGTACGGCGCCGGCTGCGCGTACGGCTGCTGCGGGTACTGCTGCGGCGCGTACGGCGCCGCCGTGGCCTGGGCCGAGCCCTGCGACACGGCCGACGCCGAGGCGTACCCGGTCTGGGGCGCCTGCGGAGCCGGGGCCGGGGCGTAGACCTGGGGGGCCGGCTGCGGAGCCGGGGCAGGGGCGGGAGCGTAGGCCTGCGGTGCCGGCTGCGGGGCCGGGGCGGGTGCGTACGCCTGAGGCGCCGGCTGCGGGGCCGGGGCGGGAGCGTACGCCTGAGGCGCCGGCTGCGGGGCCGGAGCGGGCGCCGGCGCGTAGACCTGCGGCGCCGGCTGTGGAGCGGGGGCCGGGGCGTAGCCCTGCGGGGCCTGCTGATCGGGACCCGGCGCCGGTGCGGCGCTGCCCTGCCCGACTGGGGAATCGGCATGGCTGACGCCTACGCCGATGACGGACAGACCGCCGGCCGCCGCTACAACGAGCGCGGCCTTGTGAAGCTTGCGCATGAAACCCTCGGCCCTTCGATACCTGAAAAGGGAAAGCAATTGCGTTCGGTGCCGTCACGCGCATAATCGGTGCGATATTCACACCGCACCGTCAGCAGCGTTGCTCCTGATCGGCACGCGGACGCCGTGTGAAGCGGGCAGCGAAATTCCTCGCCCTTAGAGAGTCCACCTCGCTGCCCTCTCCCCGTCGGAACGAGAATTCCCACGCCGTGGTCACGGGTGCCGGAAGGCCTGTCACCCATTTGCCACATCCCGGTGAGAGGCGTCACGGCACATTGCGGCCTGCGCCTTTGCGTCGAATGGGTGACCCCCGGCCCGCGGCCGTGTCCGCGGCCGTTTTCGCCTCGTTCCCCACGGGCCGGACGCGACGGTCCATCGCAGCCGTCGGCCGCGCCGGGCAGCGGGACAGCGAAGGCCGTTCCGCCCCGTCACCGTTTCACCAGGTTCCGCGCACAGGTCAACGAAGGGCCGAGGATTCCATGCGCAAGCTTCAGCACGTCGCGCTCGTCATCGCAGCTGCGGGCGGTCTGTCCGCCGTCGGCGCCGGCCCGAGCTCCGCCGCCCCCGCCACCTACAACGGGACCGTTCCGCCACCCGTGTCACAGCCGGACGCCCAGGCCGCGTCGGCCACCTCCTCCCAGGCGACCGCGCAGACCTACGGCTCGCCGGCCCCGCGGCAGGCGGCCGCCGCCCCGGAGCGCGGCGCCGAGGTCGCCCCCCAGCTCAACCCGCAGCTGAACCCGCAGATCAGTCCCCAGATCTCGCCCCAGGCCCAGCAGAGCCCGCAGGGCGCCCCGCAGACGGTCAACCAGGGCGGTGCGGTGAGCCAGAGCAACCTGTTCCGCCCGTACCAGGAGTGCAGCCCGCAGAACCTGCTCGACGCGAACGTCCCGGTCGCCCTGCTGGCAGCCGCGCAGACCCGTGGCGTCGACTGCACCCAGGCCAACAGCCAGTCGAACTCCCTGGCCAGCGCCCAGCAGTACTGACAGCCGGACGCCCCCGTCCGGGCCCGGCCCGGACGGCACGCGATCCGACGGTCCGTCATATCCGCTGCACGGTACGGGTTTCTCCGAGGGGCGTGATCAAAGAACGGCGCGTCGTTGCCCGTTTTGGGATATTACGCACTAATGTCCCGTAACTGTAAAACGTCGATCTGCCACAGATCGCACCCCCCACTCCACCGGAGATGACATGCGCAAGCTTCGCAATGTTGCCGTCCTGGTCGCCGCCATCGGCAGCCTCGGACTCGTCGGCGGCACGGCCCACGCCGCGGGCGGCAAGGGCGGCGACCACGGTGACAGGTTCAACATCACGCAGAGCTCGAACTGCAAGTCGCACGACCTGAACCTGGACCTGCTCGGTGAGGTCGGCCTGCTCGACGGCGTGCTGGGCAACGGCCTGAACGGCGAGGGCAGCCCGGGCGCCCAGAACACCCACATCGGCTCGACCATGGGCTGCAACAACAGCGCCTTCTGAGCCCCGCTCCGGCGCACCGACGCCGGAGTGTGATCGGTCCCGGCACCGCGGCCCGCGCCCGGTGCCGGGACCGATGACGTTCCCCACGGACCTCACCCCCCTCACTCCTCGGGAGATCACATGCGCAAGCTCCGCACGACCGCCCTCCTCATCGCCACCATCGCCGGCGCCGGGTTCTTCGGGGCGGGCGCCGCCCACGCCGGCGAAGGCTGGGGCGGCAAGAGCGGCGACGAGTTCAACATCCAGCAGAGCAGCACCTGCCGCTCGCACGACCTCAACGCCGACGTCCTCGGCGAGGTCGGCATCGCCAACGGCCTCGGCGGCAACCTGCTGAACGGCGAGGGCAACCCCGGCGCGCAGGCCACCAAGATCGGCTCGACCATGGGCTGCAACAACACCGCCTTCTGAGCCCCGCTCCGGCGCACCGGCGCCGTGCAGCGAATGGTCCCGGCACCGCGGCCCACGCCCGGCGCCGGGACCATCGGCGTTCTCGACCCCGGCCCCTGACGGGCCGCACGGCGAGCCCCGGTGTCCCGACCCGCGGTCGGGACACCGGGGCTCGCCGCTTTCCGCGGCGGTCCGCCCGTGCCGGCGGCCTTCAGAAGTCGAGGTGCGGCTTCTTGAAACCCTTGGGCAGCTCCGCCGTGTTGGAGCAGTCCACGACCTGGCCGGTGCTCGCGGACTCCTCGCCGGTGGCCTCGTCCCCCGAGAACATCACGTGCGGACGGTCGGCCGTCGAGCAGTCCTGCTTCTGCTGGACGATGTGCGTGCCGTCCTTGTCGACCCGGGAGTCGTTCTTCCGGACGCACACGGTGCCGCCCTGCGCGGTGCTCTGGCAGCCGCCCGGGAGCCCGGCCGCCTGCGCCTGGCCGCCGCCGAGGCAGAGCGCGGCGAGGCTCCCCACGAGCCCCGAGACCGTGGCGATCTTCCTTGCGTTGAACATGTGTGGTGTCCCCTTTCTCAAAACGGCAGGCCCGGACGCCTCGCCTGTGACCGGCGTGCGTCCGGGCCGATGTTCCTGAACACCGCCCCCGGCGGCCGGACTTGTCGTCCGGCACATCCGACGGCGGAATGGACGCAGCCCGGGCGCGTGCCGTTACGGCCGGCGCGCGCCCGGGCTGTCTTCGCCACGGTGTCACCAGGACACCGGTGGACGGAGTACGTCGTTACTGGTCCTCGCCGTGCTCGCCGTGCTCGCCGTAGCCCTGCTCGGGCTCGTCGTTCTTCTGCTCCTCCTGCGGCGGCTGGGCCTGCTCCTCCTGCGGCTGGGCCTGCGGCTGCTCCTCCGGCTGGCCCTGCGGCTGGACGTAGTAGCCGCCACCGACGGCGACGGCGTTGGCCGAGGAGTTGGCCACCGCACTGATCGCCGGAGGCGCGTCGTTCTCGCCGGCGAAGCTGGCTCCGGCCCCGAGCATGGACAGTCCGGCCACCGCCGCCGCTACGATTGCAGCGCGCTGAAACTTACGCATGGAATGACCCTTTCTTACCCGGGCGAGCGCCCGGATCGACTACGTGGTGTGAGGATATACACACTCTCCGTAGTTGCCGAGGATCTACACTCCCCATGTCGTATCCGCAACTCCAGCGGCGGCGGTCCGGCGGGGCCGGACGGCCGGGCCTCCCGGCGCTCAGGACATGAGGCCGAACAACCCCTTCTCGCCGTCGCTCTCTTCGGGTGGCACGCCCGTCGTCGCCGGATCACAGGTGACCTCGGGTCCGAGCCGGGTGACCCCGGCGCCGAGGGCGGCGGGCAGCCTCACGGGCTGCACCGGCACGCAGGTCTCCCGGTGGGGCATGACGCCGCCCTCGGGCACCTCACCCGTGATCCGCTGCGTACAGCTGATGTTGCCCTGGAGGTCGGGAGTACAGGGCGTCGGACCTGCCGCGGCGAACGCCGGGGTGATGCCGGCGCAGGCCACGGTGAGGCCGCCGACGAGCCCCGAGACGGCCGCGATCTTCATCCTGCTGAACATGTGCTGCGTCTTTCTCTGCGAGGGCGCCCGGGAACCGGTCGCGCCGGGCCGGACTCAGCCGTTGAAGGCGGTGTTGTACTGACCGCAGGTGGTGTCCAGGGTGCCGGCGATGCCGAGCACGCCGACCGGGATGCTGTTCTCGGCCACCGTCTGCGGGCTGCACTCCTGGTAGGGGCGGTAGGAGTCGGACACCTTCGGCCCGTTGTCGGAGGTGACGGCGGCCGCCGTGCCGACGCCGACGGCGGACAGTCCACCGGCCGCCACTGCTGCGATCACGACCTGCTGAAACTTGCGCATGGAACCCTCGGTCCTTTACCTGAACAACGAAACTGATTGCCTAGCGTGACGGGCCAGACACTAGCAGTAGCGATATGGCACATTCCACATCGCCGGTCCGGCCGGGGGCCGGACAACCCCGCAGAGGTCACCGCGGGGACGCCAATTGACCGCACACGGCGTCGTGTTGCCGAACTCCGGTGCGGTGGGCGGAAGTTCGTCAGAGGAAAGCCGGCTCCGCGACCCGCAGGCGACCGTGCGCGGGCACGGAGAGGATCAGGTCGCGCAGCGCCTCCACGTACAGCCGTACGTTCTTGTACGCGACCTCGGTGTCCGGGTACCGGCAGGCGAACCACAGGCCCTCGTGCAGCCGGTTGACCCAGGCGCACACCTGGTCGCCGTACGACACCCGGATCAGCCCGAACGCGTTCTGCTCGGCCCAGCGGGCCGATCCGGGCGTGGGGCGGGCGTCCACGTACGAGATGATCGAGTACATGTCGGGCGAGGTCGGGCGGAAGTCCGTGCCCAGCAGCCGCAGTACGCGGGCCAGCGGAATGCGCGCCAGCGACCGGTTGGCCCTCAGCTCGGCACGGACCGTGGCGAGCGCGCCCTCGAGGTCCCGCGCGGCGGGCACCTCGATCGGGGCGCCGCCGACGTACCAGCCGACCGAGTCCGACCACGCGGACTTCAGCCGGGTGTGGAACGGCACGACCGTGCGGTAGACCGGCTGCCCGCCCAGCTCGTGGACGATCAGGCTGGTCGCGGCCAGGACGCCCACCAGGCTGCCGCCGTAGGGCCTGCAGTACGCCTCGAACGCGGCGGCCGCGTCCGCGTCGACGAGGGGCTCGCACACCAGCTTCTGGGTGGGCAGCGGGTCACCGGGCCGCAGCCCGAGGTCGACGGGGAACTCCGGAAGCCGTCCGTCGCACCGGCCGATGAACTCCCGCCACCGGTCGACGATCGCGTGGGTGTCGTCGATCCCGTCCGCGCTCGTCCGCTCCTGCTCGCAGAAGTCGACGTAGCTGCCGGGAGGCGTGCCGGCCGCGGGCCGCCCCGTGACGTCCGCGGTGTACAACTCGCGGATCTCGTCGGGGATGCGCTGGAGCGAGTAGGCGTCGACGTTGGTGTGGTCGAAGGCCATGTACACACTGGTGGCGTCCTTGCGGACGACCGCGGCGTAGATGAGGTTCGGCCAGCCGAGCGCGTCCGCCGCCACGTCGAATCGGTCCTGCAGGTACCGGATCAGGGCGTTGGCGTCGGCGAAGTCGCCCACCACCTCGCGGTGCAGGGACACGTCGTCCTCGTCGAGGGTGAACCGTTGCATCTCGTCGTCGGCCAGCCGGAAGCCGCTGCGCAGCGTCTCGTGGCGCAACGTCCAGGCGCGCAGCGCCCGTTCCAGCGCGTCGAGGTCGGCCGGCCCCGGCAGGTCGAACGCGGTGCCCAGCCAGGTGGGTACGAACAGTCCGTCCTCCCGCACCGAACGGGCCGTCCGGATGTGCGACTCCTGGATGTACGCCGGCGGCCGCGGGTCCGGCGGCAGCACCGCCGCGGCCTCGACGGTCGCAGGGCTGAACGTCCACTCGACGAGTCGTCCGGGCCGGACCTCGCAGCGCTGGATGTCAGAAATTCGCACGGTGGCGTCTCCTTCGCAGAAGACACCAGCTTGATGAAGGGGGAGCCGCGCGCGAGCGGCGGCCGCCGTGTCGCCGCCATTTCAGCGGGACGTGTGACGCGTCGAACGGCGAAGCGATCATGCGGAGTTAACGCTCCGCCGTGCCTGACCTGTGGGTTCCCGGCGGCTCGGGTGTTCCGCCGGGTCGCGGGCCGCGGCCGGTGCGGGTTCACAGGAGGCTCAGCGTGATCGCGGCGCCGAGACCGCCCAGGCCGAGGGCGAACGCGGCCGCCTTCCAGCCGCCCCCTCCCCAGGCGAAGAAGCGGTCGGCCGCCAGCCGGCCGGGACCGATGGCGGCCACGGCCAGCGCGACGACCGCGATGCAGACGCTGTACTCGACACCTCCGTCCGCCTCCCACAGACCGTGGGCGCCGGTGACCGTGGCCATCGCGTTGATCATGACCCCGATCAGGGCGGCGGCGGCCAGCGGCGTCAGCAGTCCGAGAGCCAGGCCCAGTCCGCCGAGGAACTCGGACAGACCTCCGATCACGGCGTAGAGCCGTCCCGGTCGGTAGCCGAGCCCCGCGAAGCCCTTGCCGGTCGCGGTGAGGCCCGGGCCCCCGAAGAGCCCGAAGAGTTTCTGGGCCCCGTGGGCGGCCATCAGCAGGCCGAAGGCCAGCCTGATGAGCAGCAGGCCGGCGTCGGCGGCGGTGACGGGACGCGCCACCGATTCCCCGGAACGGGCGGGGCGGTTCAGGATGCGCTTGGTCAACATGGCAGTGCTCCGGTCGGAACGCCGGAACGGGCGTCTTCCCCCAGCTCGGGCGGACGCCGAGCAACCGGTGGCGGGCCGGGCCCCGCAGGGACGGCGGAGCACCTGCTCCACACACGATCCTTGCGCCGGGAACGGCATCGGGCATCCGGACGCCGTGATCCGGACGACTTGCCCCGCGGCGCGAGGCGACACTTCGCCGGTGTGCGGGCGATATACGCCAGGACTAGGCTTTTTCCCGACAGGGTCAGTGCCGGCCCCGCCTGGTCACCGACCCCCCGCCGTACCGCCGCGGCCCCATCCACCTGCGGGTCGCACGGCAAGCGGGCTGACCGGGCGCGGGTTCGAGCCGGCCCGCCCGGCCGGGGTCAGGTTCGCCGGACCGCGTCCGTGACGCCTCCGGGGCACGCGAGCGTCGCGATGTCCCACTCGGCGCGTCCGGCCCCGGCCCGGTAGGCGCTCTCGTAGAAGGCGAGGACGGCGGCACGGGGATCGGGCTCGGCGCGGGCCGCGTCGTAGGGCAGCACCGCCAGGTGGCTCTCGCCGCGCGTGACCCACCGCGCGGACGCGGGGCTGAGCGGCTCCCCGGCCAGGCCGGCGGGCTCGGGGGCGGTGTAGGAGTAGAAGGCGGGCTCGGTGAAGGTGTCGTCGCCGAACCAGAAGCCGAAGCTGATCACTTCCCTGGAGTACGCCTCCCGGGTGACCGGGTCGGCCTGCCGGGGCTGGTCGGTCCGCCGCCCGGAGAACCGGCTGTGGGCGATGTCGAAGGTGTGCCAGAAGTGGTGCACCGGGCTGCTCTTTCCCGAGTAGCCCGCCGCGAACTCCTCCAGCACGGACGCCACCTGGCTCAGGATCCGCCAGTAGCGGTTGGCGGCCTGCGGATCGTAGGTCGCGTGCTCGGTGTCCTCGGCGAACGGCCGGCCGGCGTCGGGCAGGTCGAAGGGCCTGGGAAGGGCGATGTCCGCCCGGACGCCCAGCGCGGCCAGAGCGGCCAGGGTCGCGTCGTGGAAGGACGCGACGGACTGGCCCGTGAGCGGGAAGGACCGCTCCTCGCCGTCCAGCGTCGCGACGACGAGCCGGTGGTCGACGAAGTCGAAGTCGATCGTGAAGATCGGATTCCCGTCGACCTGACCCATCGGGCGCGTGGTGATGCCCCGTCCCGTGAGATGGAAGGGGACGTTCCACCAGTGGTTCCGCCTGGCGCTCGATGCCAGGCGGATCTTGCCGACGATCTGCTCGAAGCGGTGCAGGGTCTCTTTGGTGTCCCGCCACTCCGCCAACGGCATCGGTGGGAATAGCTCCGTCACGGTCCCATGATGACCTCGTGGACGGCGTCCGGCATCCGCGCCGGAGCCGAGCCCACGAGGTCCGGTCGGCTACTTGTTGACCACGGTCAGAGGCAGGAGCTTCTTGCCGGTCGGGCCGATCTGGATGCTCGTGTCCATCTGGGGGCAGACGCCGCAGTCGAAGCAGGGGGTCCAGCGGCAGTCCTCGACCTCGGTCTCGTCGAGGGCGTCCTGCCAGTCCTCCCAGAGCCAGTCCTTGTCCAGGCCGGAGTCGAGGTGGTCCCAGGGGAGGACCTCCTCGTAGGTGCGCTCGCGAGTGGTGTACCAGTCGACGTCCACGCCGAAGGGGGCGAGCGCCTTGTCCGCGCACGCCATCCAGCGGTCGTAGGAGAAGTGCTCGCGCCAGCCGTCGAAGCGGCCGCCGTCCTCGTAGACCGCGCGGATGACGGCGCCGATGCGGCGGTCGCCGCGGGAGAGCAGGCCCTCGACGATGCCGGGCTTGCCGTCGTGGTAGCGGAAGCCGATCGAGCGGCCGTACTTCTTGTCGCCGCGGATCTTGTCGCGGAGCTTCTCCAGGCGGGCGTCGGTCTCCTCGGCGGAGAGCTGCGGCGCCCACTGGAAGGGGGTGTGGGGCTTGGGGACGAAGCCGCCGATCGAGACCGTGCAGCGGATGTCGTTCGACCGGGAGACCTCGCGGCCCTTCTGGATCACGTGCGTCGCCATGTCGGCGATCTGCAGGACGTCGTCGTCGGTCTCCGTCGGCAGGCCGCACATGAAGTACAGCTTCACCTGGCGCCAGCCGTTGCCGTAGGCGGTGGAGACGGTCCGGATCAGGTCCTCTTCCGAGACCATCTTGTTGATGACCTTGCGGATGCGCTCCGAGCCGCCCTCAGGGGCGAAGGTGAGGCCGGAGCGGCGGCCGTTGCGGGTCAGCTCGTTCGCCAGGTCGATGTTGAAGGCGTCGACACGGGTGGACGGCAGGGAGAGGCCGATCTTGTCGTCCTCGTAGCGGTCGGCCAGGCCCTGGGCGATGTCGCCGATCTCCGAGTGGTCCGCCGAGGACAGCGAGAGGAGGCCGACCTCCTCGAAGCCCGTGGCCTTGAGGCCCTTGTCGACCATGTCGCCGATGCCGGTGATCGAACGCTCGCGCACCGGGCGGGTGATCATGCCGGCCTGGCAGAAGCGGCAGCCGCGGGTGCAGCCGCGGAAGATCTCGACCGACATCCGCTCGTGCACCGTCTCGGCCAGCGGGACCAGGGGCTGCTTGGGGTAGGGCCACTCGTCCAGGTCCATGACCGTGTGCTTGGAGACACGCCACGGGACGCCGGACCGGTTGGGGACCACACGCCCGATCCGGCCGTCGGGGAGGTACTCCACGTCGTAGAACGCGGGGATGTAGACGCCGCCCGTCTTCGCCAGGCGGAGCAGGACCTCCTCGCGGCCGCCGGGGCGGCCCTGCGCCTTCCACTCGCGGATGATGCGGGTCATGTCGAGGACGGCCTGCTCGCCGTCGCCGATGACCGCCGCGTCGATGAAGTCGGCGATCGGCTCCGGGTTGAAGGCCGCGTGGCCGCCGGCCAGCACGATGGGATCGTCGATCGTGCGCTCGCGGGATTCCAGCGGGATACCCGCCAGGTCCAGGGCGGTGAGCATGTTCGTGTAGCCCAGCTCCGTGGAGAAGCTGAGGCCGAACACGTCGAACGACTTCACCGGGCGGTGGGTGTCCACGGTGAACTGCGGGACGCCGTGCTCCCGCATCAGCGCCTCGAGGTCCGGCCACACGCTGTAGGTGCGCTCGGCGAGGACGCCCTCCTGCTCGTTGAGTACCTCGTAGAGGATCATGACGCCCTGGTTGGGCAGTCCGACCTCGTAGGCGTCCGGGTACATGAGCGCCCAGCGGACGTCGCACTCGTCCCAGTCCTTGACGGTGGAGTTGAGCTCACCGCCGACGTACTGGATCGGCTTCTGCACGTGGGGGAGCAGAGCTTCGAGCTGCGGAAAAACCGACTCGACAGGCATCTCGCGAACCTTCATGAGCTGACAGGGGTGACCATTCAGCCTAACCCGCTCCGGGGGCTGCCCCGTACGCTCAGACGGACGCCTCCGATTCGATCTTCGCCCACAGGCCGGGCAGCTCGGCCTCCGCCGCTGCCGCCCGCCGCTCCTCCCGGCCGTACAGCAGGCCGTAGGTGAAGGTGCTCTCCCCCGCCGCGTGGGCGACCGCGGCGAACTCGCGCAGGGTGTGGCGGGCCATGACGCTGTCCTGGTGGTCGCCCAGCAGGGAGGTGAGGGACTTCATCGACTTGGCCAGGGCGGTGGCCGGGGAGCCCAGGGCGGGGATGGCGGCCTCGGCGGCGTAGCGGGTGCGCTTGGCCTTCTTGCGGGCCTCGTGCAGGGCGACGTCGCGTTCCTGGCCGGGCGGCAGGTCGAGCGCGTGGGTGATCAGGCGGGCGACCTTGGCGAGGTCCTTGCGCACGGCCTTGGCGAGCACCTTGGCGGGCTTCCGGGCGGCTTTGCCGCGCAGGGGCGGGTCGGCGAGAAGGGCGTCGAGGGTGTCGAGCAGCGCCTGGTGGCGGGCGGAGTCGAGGATGGCGAGGAGGTGGCCGCGGGTGCTGCCGTGCCGGGCCTCGGCCCAGGCGGCGACGCGCTGGGGCACGGGGCCGAGGACCAGTTCGCCCGGGAGTTCGTCCAGGGCGTTGGTGAGGCGCTCGGCCAGCACTTCCTGGTCGCGGTCGGCGCCCAGCTCGCGGGCCAGCCACTTCAGCTCGGCGGCGACGGGGGTGGTGACGGCGGGATCGAGGACCGTCCGGAAGGTGCGGAAGGTGCTGCGCATGCGGCGGGTCGCCACGCGCATCTTGTGCACCGAGTCCGGGATGTCCCTGCGTACGGCCGGGTCGCGGTCGAGGATCTCGTCGCGTTGCTCGCGCAGGTAGGCGAGGACGTGGTCGCCGGCGGTCACGGGGGGTGCGGGCTTGGCGGAGCGGGTCCGGATGCCGCCGGTCCGCTCCAGCGCACGGGCCAGCTTGGACGGTGAGGTGGACGGCCGTACGCCCGCCTTGCGCAGGCGTTTGTCGACCTTGTCGAGGAGGGCCGGGTCGGCGCCTTCGGCCAGTTCCACCTCGATCTCGGTCCACCGGGTGGTGCCGCCGGCCCGGTTGAGCCGTTCGGCGGTGACCGTGTCCACGCTGGCCTCGGCCAGCAGCGCGCCGTCCGCGTCGACCAGGTGCCGTACGTCCCGGGCGGAGCGGAGCCGGACGACGGGGACCAGTTCGGCGCCCCGGACCCGGGAGCGGACCAGGGCGGCGAGTTCCTCGGGCACGGTGTCGGACAGGGGCGCCCTGATCTCGTCGCGGACGCCGGGGGCGACCGGGAACTTCAGGTGCCAGCCGGCGTCCGAGCCGCCGGTGCGGCGGCGCAGGGTCAGGGCGGCGGCGGCCAGGCGTTCGTCGGCGGTGTCGTAGTAGGTGGCGTCCAGCTCGACCAGGCCCTCGTCGAGGACGTCCGCCACCTTGCCGGCACCCGTCAGGTCGGGCAGCCCGTTCTCTTCGGCTTCGTACTTGCGCTCGATCTCGCGTTTCGTATCCGCCATGAACAGAATCTAGCCGCGATACGCCTGCTCAGTCCCCTTTCGTGCGGTTCGGTTATGCGGACATCGGACGTTGCACCTTGATGGACTGCAGGAGGCCGACTGCGATCCACACCGCGAACATCGACGTGCCGCCGTAGGACACGAAGGGCAGGGGCAGGCCGGTGACGGGCATGATGCCGAGCGTCATGCCGATGTTCTCGAAGGCCTGGAAGGCGAACCAGGCGATGATGCCGGCGGCGACGATCGTGCCGTACAGCTCGGTGGAGTCGCGGGCGATGCGGCAGGCGCGCCACAGGACGACGCCGAGGAGGAGGATTATCAGGCCGGCGCCGACGAAGCCGAGCTCCTCCCCGGCGACCGTGAAGACGAAGTCCGTCTGCTGCTCGGGGACGAACTGGCCGGTGGTCTGCGAGCCGTGGAAGAGGCCGGCGCCGGTGAGGCCGCCGGAGCCGATGGCGATGCGGGCCTGGTTGGTGTTGTAGCCGACGCCGGCCGGGTCGAGGTCGGGGTTGGCGAAGGCGGCGAAGCGGGCGATCTGGTACTCGTCCAGGATGTGCAGCTGCCAGACGGCGATGGCGCCGACGGTGCCGGCGGTGATCAGGCCGAAGACCCAGCGGTTGGAGGCGCCGGAGGCGAGCAGCACGCCGAGGATGATGACCACCATGACCATGACCGATCCGAGGTCGGGCATCAGCAGCACGATGAGGATGGGTACGGCGGCCAGGCCCAGGGACTGCAGGACCGTGCGGTGGTCGGGGTACTTCTTGTCGCCGGCGTCGACCCGGGCCGCGAGCAGCATGGCCATGCCCAGGATGATCGTGATCTTCACGAACTCCGAGGGCTGCAGCGAGAAGCCGCCGCCGAGCACGATCCAGGAGTGGGCGCCGTTGACGGTGGAGCCGAGCGGGGTCAGCACGGCGAGGATGCCGAAGACGGACAGGCCGTAGAGGATCGGCACGGCGTTGCGCAGGGCGCGGTGGCCGAGCCAGAGCGTGCCGATCATCAGGGCGAGCCCGATGCCGGTGTTCATCAGGTGCCGGAGCAGGAAGTAGTACGGGTCGCCCTGGTTGATCTCGGTGCGGTTGCGGGTGGCCGAGTAGACCAGCAGGGAGCCGATGCCGGAGAGGGCGAGTGCCGACAGCAGCATCGGCCAGTCGAGCCGGCGGGCCAGTGAGTCGCGGGCGAAGAGCCGGGTCCAGCCGGCCCGCTCGGGTCCGTAGCCGGAGACGGAGAAGCTGTTCGGGCTGGTCATGTGAGCGTCCTCCGGCTCCCCCGCCTGCGGTGGCGCCTTCGGGTGTCGCGGTTGCCCGTGGTGGGCGAGGGCGAGGTGGCCGGGGTCTGGCCGCCGTCGTCGTTGCTGGGGTTGTCCTGCTGGGAGGCCTCGACGTCCTTGGCCGGGTCGCCGGTGATCTTCGGGGAGGCGATGGTGCCGTCGGCGCGGACCTTGGGCAGGCTCTTCTGCGGTTCGGGCAGCAGGGCCCTCTTCTTGTCGATGGAGCCGTCGCCGCCGACGCCGTACATCGCGCTGTAGATGTTGCGCACGGCCTCACCGGAGGCTCCGGAACCCGTACCGGCCTGGGCGATCGTCATGATCACCGTGTAGTCCTTGGAGTAGGTGGCGAGCCAGGAGGTGGTCTGCTTGCCGTAGACCTCGGCGGTGCCGGTCTTGGCGTGCAGCGGGATCTTGTCCTGGGGCCAGCCGCCGAACTTCCAGGCGGCGGTACCGCGGGTGATGACGCCGGCGAAGGCGTCGTTCATGCCCGCGAGGGTGGCCTTGGAGACCGGCAGCCGGCCGTTCTTCCTCGGCTTGATCTCCGTGACCTTCTTGCCGTCCGCGCTGACGATCGCCTTGCCGATGGTGGGCTGGTACATGGTGCCGCCGTTGGCGACGGCGCCGTAGATCGCGGCCTCCTGGATGGGGGTGACCAGGGTGTCGCCCTGTCCGATGGAGTAGTTGATCGAGTCGCCCTCGCGCATCTTGTTGCCCTCGAGGCAGTTCTCGTACGCGATCTTCTCGACGTAGGTGCCGTCCTTCTTGCCGGACTTGCACCAGGCGTCCTTGTTGGCCTTCCAGTAGTCCAGCTTCCACTGGCGGTCCGGGACGCGGCCGGTGACCTCGTTGGGCAGGTCGACGCCGGTCTCCTTGCCGAGGCCGAACTGGTGGGCGGCCTTGTAGAAGTAGTCCTTCGGCTTGCCCTTCTTGGGGTTGATGCCGCCGTCGCGCTTCCACTCCCTGTCGGCGAGACCGTAGAAGACGGTGTCGCAGGAGACCTCCAGGGCCCGGCCCAGGGAGATGGGGCCGAAGTTCTCGCCCTCGAAGTTCTTGAAGACCTGGCTGCCGACGGAGTAGGAGCTGGTGCAGGGGTAGCGGCCGTCGAAGGGGTAGCCGGCCTCGACCGCGGCGGCCGTGGAGACCACCTTGAAGGTCGAGCCGGGCGCGGCCTGGCCCTGGATGGCCCGGTTGAGCAGGGGGTAGTCCGAGTCCTTGCCGGTGAGGGCCTTGTAGTCCTTGGCGGAGATGCCGCCGACCCAGACGTTCGGGTCGTAGGTCGGGGCGGAGGCCATGGCGACTATCCGGCCGGTTTTGGCCTCCATGACCACGACGGCGCCGGAGTCCGCCTTGTAGTTCTCGCCGGTGATCTTGTCGTACTGCTGGCGGGCGACCTTCATCGCCTTGTCCAGCTCGTACTCGGCGACGCGCTGCACCCGGGAGTCGATGCTGGTGACCAGGTTGGAGCCGGACTCGGCCGCGTCGGACTGGGCCTTGCCGATGACCCGGCCGAGGTTGTCCACCTCGTAGCGGGTGACGCCGGCCTTGCCGCGCAGCACCTTGTCGTACTGCCGCTCGAGGCCGGAGCGGCCGACCATGTCGGAGCGCAGGTAGGGCGAGTCGGTGTCCTTGGCCTTCTGGATCTCCTCGTCGGTGACCGGCGAGAGGTAGCCGAGGACCTGGGAGGTGTTGGACTTGCCCGGGCCCGGGTAGCGGCGCACAGCCTCCGGCTCGGCGGTGATGCCGGGGAAGTCCTCGGCGCGCTCGCGGATCTGCAGGGCCTGCTTGGCGGTGGCCTCGTCGGTGATCGGGATGGGCTGGTAGGGCGAGCCGTTCCAGCAGGGCTGCGGGGTCTCGGCGTCGCACAGCCGGACCTTGCGCATGACGTCGGCGGGCTTCATGCCGAGGACGCCGGCCAGCTTGGTGAGGACGGCCTTGCCGTCATCCGCCTGCTTGAGCAGGTCGGTGCGGGAGGCGGAGACGACCAGGCGGGTCTCGTTGTCGGCGAGCGGCACGCCGCGGGCGTCGAGGATGTCTCCGCGCACGGCGGGATCGACGACCTGCTGGACGTGGTTGCCGGAGGCCTCCTTCTGGTACGCGGCGCCCTCGCGGATCTGCAGGTACCACAGGCGGCCGCCCAGGGTGCCGAGAAGGGAGAGCACGAGGATCTGGATGACGACGAGGCGGATCTGGACCCGTGGGGTCCGTCCGGTCTCGGGAATGTTGGTCACTGCGGCTGTCTCCCCCTCTCAGTGCGCTGACGTGTGTGCGCGGACGAATGATGAACGATCGGCCTGTGCGCCGCCGTTCCGCCGCGATTGCCCCGTTCGGGTGAACTCTGGTGCGTTCACAGCCGTTTGACCCCCTTGATGCGGCCGACCCTGGTGGAGCGGGTGCGGGCCTTGGCCTTCAGGGTGCCGAGGCGGCGCCGGTTGCCGACGCTCAGTCCGGTGCCGGAGGAGAGCCAGCCGGAGGAGATGTCCCCGGCCTTGGCTGCGGGGCTGGTCTCGGCGAGTGGGTCGTTGTCGGAGCGGCGCGCCAGCCACATGATCCCGGGGACCACGAAGGGGGCCAGCAGCAGGTCGTACAGGGCGGCCGAGAACAGCAGTCCGGGCAGGCCGACATGGCGGGCGGCGGTGTCGCCGACCAGGGCGCCGACGGCCGCGTACAGCAGGGTGGAGCCGACGGCGGCGGCGACCACGACGGCCATCGGGCCGGTGGCGGACTTCAGCCGGCCGTTCTCCGGCCTGATGAGCCCGGCGAAGTAGCCGATGACGCACAGCACCAGGGCGTAGCGGCCGGCCGCGTGGTCGGCGGGCGGGGCGAGGTCGGCGAGCAGTCCGGCGCCGAAGCCGACGAGGGCGCCGCCGACGTGGCCGTAGACCATGGCGAGGCCGAGGACGGTGAGCAGCAGCAGGTCGGGGACGGCGCCGGGCAGGTGCAGGCGGGCGAGGACGCTCACCTGGATCACCAGGGCGACGACGACCAGCGCGATCGAGAGCAGGATCCGGTTGAGGCGCATGGGGATTCCGCTCCTACTGCTGCTCGTTGGTGTCGGACGCGCCGGCCGAGGCCGACGGACTGACCGTGACGGTCACGGTCGGCGTCGGGGTCGGCTTGGGCTTGGCCGGCAGGACCTCGTCGCGCGGGTCCCGCTTCGGGCCCTGGACGACCACGCCGACGACGTCCAGCTTGGTGAAGCCGACGTACGGCGTGACGTAGAGGGTGCGGGTGAGGCCGCTGCCGGAGGGGTCGATCCGGGAGACCACGCCGACCGGGACGCCGGGCACGAAGGGCTTGTCCGCCTGCGAGCCGAAGGTGACGAGCCGGTCGCCCTTCTTCACCTCGGCCTTGCCGTTGAGGAGTTCCACCCGCAGCGGGCGGTCGCCCTGGCCGCTGGCGAAACCGAGTTCGTCGCTGTTCTCCATGCGGGTGCCGACGGTGAAGTCGGGATCGTTGGCGAGCAGGACGGTGGAGGTGTCCGGGCCGACGGTGGTGACGCGGCCGACGAGTCCGTCGCCGTTCAGCACGGTCATGTCCCGCTCGATGCCGTCGTTGGCGCCCGCGTCGATGGTGATGGTCCAGGAGAAGCCCTGCGCCGACCCTATGGCGATGACCTGGGCGCCCTTGATGCCGTACTGGCCCTCGCCGGCGATCTTCAGCATTCTGTCGAGCTGGTTCAGGCGGCTGCGGTTGCGGTCGTCGCTGCCGAGCTTCGCCTTGAGGGCCGCGTTCTCCTTCTCCAGCGTGGCGAGCCGGTCGTGGCGGGTGCCGGAGTCACGGACGGCGGAGACGGCGTCGCCGACCGGGTTCACCGCCGAGGACAGCCCGTTCTCGATCGGGCCGAACGCCGCCGCGGCGGCCTGCCGGGCTCCGTCGACGGGGGAGTTCCGGCCCCCTCGGATGTCCACCGTGATCAGCGCGAACGCGATGGCGACCAGCAGGACCAGGAGCAGCCGGCTCTCTTTCGTGTCCCTCACGTGCGGCGGCCGTGCCCTTCCTCGAGTGGAATTGGGGGACCCCCGGTGGTGCGCCGATGGTGGAGCGCCGAGCCTGGGGGTCTGTATGCGGGAGCTTGTGCCTATGTCAACGACCCGCCGTACGAGAGGGATCGTCTCGTACGGCGGAGTCCCGGAGCCGCCCGTTCGGCGGATCCGGGGAGCCCGCTCATCGGCGGGGCTGGGCGTCCAGTACCTGCTGCAGCGCCTCGAACTCCTCGACGCACTTGCCGGAGCCGAGCGCCACGCTGTCCAGCGGGTCCTCGGCGATGTGGATCGGCATTCCGGTCTCGCGCCGCAGCCGCTCGTCCAGACCGCGCAGCAGGGCGCCGCCGCCGGTCAGCACGATTCCCCGGTCCATGATGTCGCCGGACAGCTCCGGCGGGCACTTGTCGAGGGTGGTCTTGACGGCGTCGACGATGGCGTTGACCGGTTCCTCGATGGCCTTGCGGACCTCGGCGGCGGAGATGACCACGGTCTTCGGCAGCCCGGAGACCAGGTCGCGGCCGCGCACCTCGGTGTGCTCGTCGGCGTCGAGTTCGTACGCGGAACCGATCGTGATCTTGATCTGCTCGGCCGTGCGCTCGCCCAGCAGCAGGCTGTACTCCTTCTTGATGTACTGGATGATCGCGTTGTCCAGTTCGTCGCCCGCGACCCGGATGGACTGGGCGGTGACGATGCCGCCGAGCGAGATGACCGCGACCTCCGTGGTGCCGCCGCCGATGTCCACGACCATGTTGCCGGTGGCCTCGTGGACCGGCAGGCCGGAGCCGATGGCGGCCGCCATGGGCTCCTCGATGATGTGCACCTGGCGGGCGCCGGCCTGGGAGGACGCCTCGATGACGGCGCGGCGCTCGACGCCCGTGATGCCCGAGGGCACGCAGACCACGACGCGCGGACGGGCGAGGTAACGCCGCTTGTGGATCTTGAGGATGAAGTAGCGCAGCATGCGCTCGGTGATCTCGAAGTCGGCGATCACGCCGTCCTTCAGCGGGCGTACGGCGACGATGTTGCCCGGCGTGCGGCCGATCATCTTCTTCGCCTCGGCGCCGACCGCGAGGATGCCGCCGGTGTTGGTGTTGATGGCGACGACGGACGGCTCGTTGAGCACGATGCCGCGACCCCTGACGTACACCAGCGTGTTGGCGGTCCCGAGGTCGACAGCCATGTCACGGCCGATGAACGACATTGAGTTCCCCATCCGGATTCATCTGGCCTTCCTGGGCTTTTGAGGGCATATCAGGTCGGCGAGGCGGGTGCTGTGACGTGAAGGCTTCCATCGTAAACGCGCCTGCACGAACACTGCGCGAGGGTCTCCGCCATTGTCATCAGATGGCGGGCCGCCCCGCTTCTGGAGACGGCCCATCGGGGGCACACGTTCCCCCGATCGGCAACGCATATGCCGAAGGACGGCCGAAAAGGTACGGCCGTCCCTGGTCAGGGCTCCGAGCGGACCTGACGGCCCATCAGGAAAAATCGCGGAAATTCCGCCAGGTGGGGGCTCAGGCGCGGCCCGGGAAGAAGATCTTCACCTCGCGTTCGGCGGACTCCTCCGAGTCCGACGCGTGGATCAGGTTCTCCCGGACGATCACGCCGTAGTCGCCCCGGATGGAGCCGGGCGCGGCGGCGATCGGGTCGGTCGGGCCGGCCAGCGCGCGCAGCCCCTCGATGACCCGCTCGCCCTCGACGATCAGCGCCACGACCGGGCCGGAGGCCATGAACTCCACCAGCGGCTCGTAGAAGGGCTTGCCCTTGTGCTCGCCGTAGTGCTGCTCCAGCGTGTCCTGGTCCAGGGTGCGCAGCTCCAGCGCGGTGATCTGCCAGCCGGCCTTGCGCTCGATACGGCTGATGATCTCGCCGGTCAGGCCGCGACGGACGGCGTCGGGCTTGAGGAGGACGAGGGTGCGCTGGCTCACGAAGGGCTCCTTACGACTGACATGTGCGGTGGCTCGAGGTTACAGGGCGTGTCCGCGCCGCCGTCACGCAGCGTCAGGTGTAGAGGGGCCGGACTCGGCCGGCTCCCCCTGGGCCGCGAACCTGGCCTTCGCCTCGTCGACCTTCCGCCCGTAGTGGACCGAGGCCCACCACAGGGCCGCGAACACCGCGCCCATGAAGTACATGGTCGGGACGAAGACACCGGAGGCGATCAGGGCGAGCTGGAGCGCCCAGCCGAGGGCGACGCCGCCCGGCCGGGTCACCACGCCGCACAGCAGCACGCACAGGACCATGGCGATGCCGCTGACCAGCCATACCGTGGACGTGGACAGGTCCGGGTCCTTCATGGCCACGAGGGCGGCGAACCCGATGACGAAGAACTCGCCGATCAGGGTCGATGAACAGAGCGTACGCACGACGGACTCCTCAGCCCTTTCCCAGGAGCAGGCGGGCCTCGCCCACCGTGATGACCGAGCCGGTGACCAGCACCCCGCCGCCCGCGAACTCGCCCTCCTCCTCGGCCAGCGTGATCGCGGCCTCCAGGGCCTCCGGCAGCCGCGGCTCGACCTGGACGCGGTCCTCGCCGAACACCTCGACGGCGATCGCGGCCAGCTCGTCCGCGTCCATGGCGCGGTGGCTGGAGTTCTGGGTGACGACGACCTCGGCGAAGATCGGCTCGAAGGCCTCCAGCAGGCCGCGGACGTTCTTGTCGCCGCTCGCCCCGACCACGCCGATCAGCCTGCTGAAGTCGAAGGCCTCCCGCACGGCCTCGGCGGCGGCCTCGGCGCCCGGCGGGTTGTGGGCGGCGTCCAGGACGACGGTGGGAGAGCGCCGTACGATCTCCAGGCGCCCCGGCGAGGAGACGGCCGCGAAGGCCCTGCGCACCGCGTCGATGTCCAGCCGCTCCGCGCGCTGCGCGCCGACCCCGAAGAACGCCTCCACGGCGGCGAGCGCGACGGCCGCGTTGTGCGCCTGGTGGGCGCCGTGCAGCGGGAGGTAGACCTCCTCGTACTCACCGCCCAGGCCGCGCAGGGTGAGGAGCTGGCCGCCGACGGCGATCTGCCGGGCGGTCACGCCGAACTCCAGGCCCTCGCGGGCCACGGTGGCGTCGACCTCGACGGCCTTCTTCAGCAGCACCTGCGCCGCGTCCACCGGCTGCTGCGCGAGGATCACGGTCGCGCCCTGCTTGATGACGCCGCCCTTCTCCCCCGCGATCTCCCCCGGCGTGTTCCCGAGCCGGTCGGTGTGGTCGAGCCCGATGGGGGTGATCACGGCGACGTCGCCGTCGATCACGTTGGTGGCGTCCCAGGAGCCGCCCATGCCCACTTCCACCACGGCCACGTCGACCGGGGCGTCGGCGAAGGCCGCGTAGGCCATTCCGGTGAGCACCTCGAAGAAGGACAGCCGGTACTCCTGCGAGGCGTCGACCATCTCGATGTACGGCTTGATGTCCCGGTACGTCTCGATGAACCGCTCGGCGGCGATCGGCGCTCCGTCCAGGCTGATCCGCTCGGTGATCGACTGCACGTGCGGGCTCGTGTAGCGCCCGGTGCGCAGCTCGAAGGCGCCGAGCAGGGCCTCGATCATGCGGGCCGTGGAGGTCTTGCCGTTGGTCCCGGTGATGTGGATCGAGGGGTACGAGCGCTGGGGCTCGCCGAGGACGTCCATCAGGGCGGCGATCCGGCTGACGGACGGCTCCAGCTTGGTCTCGCCCCAGCGGGTGGCCAGCTCCGTCTCGACCTCGCGCAGGGCCCTGTCGACCTCGGGGTCCTCCGGCCGGGCCGGTACGTCGGCCTCGGGCGGGCCGCCCTGGGTGCGCAGGGTGCGGCTGCCGGCCTCGATCACGGCGAGGTCGGGGTCGCGGGTGGTCTCGGCCTCGATGATCTCGTCGAAGCCGTCGAGGGGGTCGGGGGTGTCGCTGGTGCCGGGGTGGTCGCTCACGCTGCCAGTCTACGGAGGCGCGGTGACATGGGTGGGCGAAGGCCCCCGGAGCCGTGGAGCTCCGGGGGCCTTCGGCCGCCGTTCACGCGGGTCCCGCGCCCGCGCGGGCCGCGGCGCTAGCCCTGCGGGAGCCTGTCCAGCTGGGCCTGGATGCGGGCGATGTCCTCATCAGCCTTGGCGAGGCGGGTGCGGATCTTGTCGACCACGTTCTCCGGGGCCTTCGCCAGGAAGGCCTCATTGCCGAGCTTGGCGGTGGACTGGGCCTTCTCCTTCTCGGCGGCGGCCAGGTCCTTCGCCAGGCGCTTGCGCTCGGCGGCCACGTCGATGGTGCCGGAGAGGTCGAGGGCGACCTCGGCGCCGGCGACCGGCAGGGTGGCCGTGGCCGTGAAGGACTCGCCCTCCGGCTGCAGGCGCAGCAGCTGGCGGATGGCGGCCTCGTGCGGGGCCAGCGCCGTGCCGTCCAGGGCCAGCCGGGCCGGGACCCGCTGCCCCGGCTGGAGGCCCTGGTCGGCGCGGAAGCGGCGGACCTCGGTGATGACGGACTGGAGGGTCTCGATCTCCCGCTCGGCGGCCGCGTCGCGGAAGCCGCTGTCCTTCGGCCAGTCGGCGATGACGACCGACTCGCCGCCCGTGAGGGTGGTCCACAGGGTCTCGGTGACGAACGGGACGACCGGGTGCAGCAGCCGGAGCGTGACGTCGAGGACCTCGCCCAGGACGCGCTTGGAGACCTCGGCCGCCTCGCCGCCCGCCTGGAACGTGGTCTTGGACAGCTCGACGTACCAGTCGAAGACCTCGTCCCACGCGAAGTGGAAGAGGGCGTCGGACAGCTTGGCGAACTGGAAGTCGTCGTAGAAGGCGTCGACTTCGGCGACGACCGAGTTGAGGCGGGAGAGGATCCAGCGGTCGGTGGCGGACATCTTCGCCGCGTCCGGCAGCGGGCCGTCCACCGTCGCGCCGTTCATCAGCGCGAAGCGGGTGGCGTTCCAGATCTTGTTGGCGAAGTTGCGCGAGCCCTGGACCCAGTCCTCGCCGATGGGCACGTCGACACCGGGGTTGGCGCCGCGGGCGAGGGTGAAGCGCAGGGCGTCCGAGCCGTACTTGTCCATCCAGTCCAGCGGGTTGACCGCGTTGCCGAAGGACTTCGACATCTTCTTGCCGAACTGGTCGCGCACCATGCCGTGCAGGGCGATGGTGTGGAACGGCGGGGTGCCGTCCATCGCGTACAGGCCGAACATCATCATCCGGGCGACCCAGAAGAAGAGGATGTCGTAGCCGGTGACCAGGACGGAGTTCGGGTAGAACTTCGCGAGGCTCTCGGTCTGTTCGGGCCAGCCGAGGGTGGAGAACGGCCACAGGCCGGAGGAGAACCAGGTGTCGAGGACGTCGGTGTCCTGCTTCCAGCCCTCCGCCTCGGTGCCGGGCGGCCGCTCGTCGGGGCCGACGCAGACGACCTCGCCGTTCGGGCCGTACCAGACCGGGATGCGGTGGCCCCACCACAGCTGCCGCGAGATGCACCAGTCGTGGAGGTTGTCGACCCAGTCGAAGTAGCGCTTCTCCATCTCCTGCGGATGGATCTTGACCTTGCCGTCGCGGACGGCGTCGCCGGCGGCCTTGGCCAGCGGGCCGACCTTGACCCACCACTGCATGGACAGGCGCGGCTCGATGGTGGTCTTGCAGCGCGAGCAGTGGCCGACGGAGTGGACGTAGGGGCGCTTCTCGGCGACGATCCGGCCCTCGGCGCGCAGCGCGGCGACGATGGCGGAGCGGGCCTCGAGGCGGTCCAGGCCCTGGAAGGGGCCGTGCGCGGTGATGACGGCGTGCTCGTCCATCACGGTGAGGGACGGCAGGTCGTGCCGCTGGCCGATCTCGAAGTCGTTCGGGTCGTGGGCCGGGGTGACCTTGACCGCGCCGGTGCCGAACTCGGGGTCGACGTGCTCGTCCGCGACGACCGGGATGGACCGGTCGGTGAGCGGGAGCCTGATGAGCTTGCCGACGAGGTGCTTGTACCGCTCGTCGTCTGGGTGGACCGCGACGGCGGTGTCACCGAGCATGGTCTCGGCACGGGTGGTGGCGACGACGATGGTGTCGTCCCCCTCCCCGTACTTCATGGAGACCAGCTCGCCGTCGTCGTCCTGGTACTCGACCTCGATGTCCGAGATCGCGGTGAGGCAGCGCGGGCACCAGTTGATGATGCGCTCGGCGCGGTAGATCAGCTCGTCGTCGTAGAGGCGCTTGAAGATGGTCTGGACGGCCTGCGAGAGGCCCTCGTCCATGGTGAAGCGCTCACGCGACCAGGCGACGCCGTCGCCGAGGCGGCGCATCTGGCCGGAGATCTGGCCGCCGGACTCGCCCTTCCACTGCCAGACGCGCTCGACGAACGCCTCGCGGCCGAGGTCGTGGCGGGACTTGCCCTCCTTGCCCAGCTCGCGCTCGACGACGTTCTGGGTGGCGATGCCGGCGTGGTCCATGCCCGGCTGCCACAGCGTCTCGAAGCCCTGCATGCGCTTGCGGCGGGTCAGGGCGTCGATGAGCGTGTGCTCGAAGGCGTGGCCCAGGTGGAGGCTGCCGGTGACGTTCGGCGGCGGGATGACGATCGTGTACGGCGGCTTGTCGCTCTTCGCGTCCGCCTCGAAGTAACCCCGCTCCACCCAGCGCTCGTACAGCGGCCCCTCTACATCGGCCGGCGCGTACTGGGTCGGCAGTTCGGTGTCGGGCGCGGGTGGCTGCTGCTGAGCGTTCTCGGTCACGGGGGTCAGTTTAGGGGTGTCACGGGGTGGTCCCGAAACGCGTTTGTTCTGTAACGGTGCGGCCCCCGGTGCCGTAGGCCCCCGCCACCTGGGACAGGATGTCAGGAACACATAAGCATCTGAGGGGGAACCCAGAAATGAGCAACAACCAGCCGGGCCCGTACGGCCAGCAGCCGCCTTCCGGTCAGCCGGGGCAGCCCGGTCCCTACGGCCAGCCGGGACCCTACGGCCAGCAGCCGCAGGCACCCCAGCCCCAGCCCGGCTACGGCTACCCCCAGCAGGCTCCCCCGGCCCCGCCGCAGCCCGGCTACGGCTACCCCCAGCAGGGCGGTGTGCCGCAGCAGCCGAACCCGTACGGTCAGCAGCCGGGCGCCTACCCCCAGCAGCCCTACGGCGTGCCGCAGCCGCCGGCCCCGAGCGACGGCAAGAAGAAGACGGGCCTGATCATCGGCGCGGTGGCGGTCGTCGCGGCGATCGCGGTGGGCGCGTACTTCGTGCTGGGCGGCAGCGGCGGCTCGGACGTCGCGGACGACGGCCCCCACAAGCTGACGACGCCGGCGACCGTGCTGGGCGACTACAAGAAGTCGGCCGCCCAGGACAGCGGCGGCTTCGACGAGAACGATGTCAAAGACGCCGAGAAGCACGGCGTGAAGAACGCCGAGGACGTTCACGCCGGCTACCAGTCCGGCGACAAGAGCAATCCGCTCGCCGGCAAGGTCATCAACTTCATGGGCGTATACGGCGACATCGAGAACCCCGAGGCCGTCGTGGACGGCATGTTCGCCGAGATGAAGAAGAGCGCCGCGAAGGACGGGAAAGAGGGCCAGGTCATCGGCAGCCCACAGTCCTTCTCGCCCAGCGGGCTCGACGGCGCGATCCTCAAGTGCCAGGAGATCAAGTACAAGAGCGACTCGTCCACCGGATCCTCGTCCGGCGGCCCCAGCGCGATCAGCATGCCGGTCTGCATCTGGGGCGACCACAGCACGATGGGCGCGATCATCAGCCTCGAGATGGCGGACGCGATGGCGGGCAAGAGCGCCGATCTCGCCGGTGCGGCCGAGCTGACGGCCAAGTTCCGCAAGGAGGTCCGCGTCAAGGCCTGACGCGCGGCGCGGAACACGCGAAGGGGCCCCGGTCGGTGACCGGGGCCCCTTCGCGTATTCCGCCGCGGCGGCTACGCCGTCTTCTGCTCGCCGGTGCCCCGGCCGCGGGCGTCCCGGGGGATCAGGGTGGGGTTGACGTTGGAGTGGACGACGTCGGCCGTGATGACGACGCGGGCGACGTCCTTGCGGGACGGGACCTCGTACATCACCGACATGAGGACCTCCTCCATGATGGCGCGCAGGCCGCGGGCGCCGGTCTGGCGGAGGATGGCCTGGTCGGCGATGGCCTCCAGCGCCTCGCGCTCGAAGTCCAGCTCCACGCCGTCGAGTTCGAAGAGGCGCTGGTACTGCTTGACCAGGGCGTTGCGGGGCTCGACCAGGATCTGGAGCAGGGCCTCGCGGTCCAGGTTGTGCACGGAGGTGATCACCGGCAGGCGGCCGATGAACTCGGGGATCATGCCGAACTTGACCAGGTCCTCGGGCATGACGTCCTCGAACTGGTCCTTGGCCTCCAGCTCGCGCTTGGAGTGGATCGTGGCGCCGAAGCCGATGCCCTTGGCGCCCGCCCGGGACTCGATGATCTTCTCCAGGCCGGCGAAGGCGCCGCCCACGATGAACAGGACGTTCGTCGTGTCGATCTGGATGAACTCCTGGTGCGGGTGCTTGCGGCCGCCCTGCGGCGGAACCGAGGCCGTGGTGCCCTCGAGGATCTTCAGCAGGGCCTGCTGGACGCCCTCGCCGGAGACGTCGCGGGTGATCGACGGGTTCTCGCTCTTGCGGGCCACCTTGTCGATCTCGTCGATGTAGATGATCCCGGTCTCGGCCTTCTTGACGTCGTAGTCGGCCGCCTGGATCAGCTTGAGGAGGATGTTCTCCACGTCCTCGCCGACGTAGCCCGCCTCGGTCAGCGCCGTGGCGTCGGCGATCGCGAAGGGCACGTTCAGCATGCGGGCCAGGGTCTGCGCCAGGAGCGTCTTGCCCGAGCCCGTGGGGCCGAGCAGCAGGATGTTGGACTTCGCCAGCTCGATGGCGTCCTCACGGCTCTGGGCGCCGCCGTTCTCGCCCGCCTGGACCCGCTTGTAGTGGTTGTACACCGCGACGGAGAGGGCCTTCTTGGCGGCCTCCTGGCCGACCACGTAGCCCTCGAGGAACTCGTAGATCTCGCGGGGCTTGGGAAGCTCCTCCCAGCGCACCTCGCTGGTCTCCGCGAGCTCCTCCTCGATGATCTCGTTGCAGAGATCGATGCACTCGTCGCAGATGTACACACCGGGCCCTGCGATGAGCTTCTTGACCTGCTTCTGGCTCTTGCCGCAGAACGAGCACTTGAGCAGATCGCCGCCGTCACCGATGCGTGCCACGGTGTGCTTCCCCTTCGCCTGGGAGACGACTGGACGCTTTCGAGTCCAGCGGCTCCTGGTGCTGCCTTATGTCCGACGGTACCTTGCCGGGCCCCGTGTTCGGGTCCCCCTTGGCAGGGTTCACTTTGACGTGAGTCCTGCCAAGGGGGCCTGAGCGTACGCCGCCCTGGGTCAGCGGACCGCTTCGTTGTTCATCTTCCGGGTGGAGATGATCTGGTCGACGATGCCGTACTCGAGCGCTTCCTCGGCGGTGAGGATCTTGTCGCGCTCGATGTCCTCGCGGACCTGCTCGATCGCCCGGTTGGAGTGCTTGGCCAGCATGTTCTCCAGCTGCTCACGCATCCGGGTGAACTCGTTGGCGATGATCTCCAGGTCGGAGAGCTGGCCGCGGCCGGTGGAGCCGGCCGGCTGGTGGATCAGCACGCGCGAGTTCGGCAGCGCCATGCGCTTGCCCGGGGTGCCGGCGGCGAGCAGGATGGCCGCGGCGGAGGCCGCCTGGCCCATGCACACCGTCTGGATGTCCGGCTTCACGAACTGCATGGTGTCGTAGATGGCCGTGAGGGCCGTCATGTCGCCACCGGGGCTGTTGATGTAGATCGAGATGTCCCGGTCGGGGTCCATCGACTCCAGGCACAGGAGCTGCGCCATGACGTCGTTGGCCGAGGCGTCGTCGATCTGGACGCCCAGGAAGATCACGCGCTCCTCGAAGAGCTTCGCGTACGGGTCGTACTCGCGGATGCCCTGGGAGGTGCGCTCGACGAAGCGCGGGATGACATAGCGGCTGTCGGGCCGGGGCCCTTCGTACATGCCGCTGGCGGCGCCGGGGAAGTTGCTCATGAGGGTGTTCACCGTCCTGGTGGCGTTCGGGGGGCTGGTTTCTCGGCGGTGCGTGGCGTGGCCGGGCCGGTCAGGCACCGGTGCCGCCGCCTCCCGGAACACCCGAGGCGTTCCTGATGATCTCGTCGATGAGACCGTACTCCTTGGCCTCTTCCGGGGTGAACCAGCGGTCGCGGTCGGCGTCGCGGAGGATCGTCTCCACCGACTGGCCGGAGTGCAACGCGGTCAGCTCGGTCATGGTCTTCTTGGTGCGCAGCAGGTACTGGGCCTGGATCTTGATGTCCGAGACCGTACCGCCCAGGCCCGCGGAGCCCTGGTGCATCATGATGTCCGTGTGCGGCAGGGCGAAGCGCTTGCCCGCGGTGCCGCCGGTGAGCAGGAACTGGCCCATCGAGGCCGCCATGCCCATGCCGATCGTGACCACGTCGTTCGGGATGAACTGCATGGTGTCGTAGATCGCCATGCCGGCCGTCACCGAGCCGCCCGGGCTGTTGATGTAGAGGTAGATGTCCTTGTCGGGGTCCGCGGCGAGGAGCAGCAGCTGTGCGGTGATCTTGTTGGCGATGTCGTCGTCGACCTGCTGACCGAGGAAGATGATCCGCTCGTTGAGCAGCCGGTTGTAGACCTGGTCGCCGAGGCCACCACCGATGGAAGGCTCGCCGGCGGCTGAAGGCATCAGATTCGTCACGTATCCACCTGCTCGTCTTACGACGGCGCCGGGCCGTCTCACGTCGTCCTGCCGGAGGCTTGGCTGGGGTCTCAGGAGACTCCCCTGCCCCCGTATTCAAGGACCCTAACGCTCAGGTCCCCTCGGGGAATCCCGGAGATGACAGTGTTCGCCGGGGGCGTAGCGGCCGCGCCGCCGGGGCGGGCGCGGATCCCGGGGCCGAACGGCACGGGCCCCCGGGAAGCACACTCCCCGGGGGCCCGTCCTACGCGCTTGGAAGGCGCCGTGGTGGCGCTCAGCCCTCGGCGTTCTCCTCGGAGGTCTCCGACGCCTCGACGGCCTCGGTCTCCTCCTCCTCGTCGTCCAGGTCGACGACCTCGCCGTTGGTGTCCTTCACCGTGGCGGCCTCGACCACGACGGCCAGGGCCTTGCCGCGGGCGACCTCGCCGACCAGGAGCGGCACCTGGCCGCCCTCGACGACGGCCTGGGCGAACTGGTCGGGGGACATGCCGGAGGAGGCCGCGCGCCGCATGAGGTGCTCGGTGAGCTCCTCCTGGTTGACGTTGAGGTTCTCCTTCTTGACCAGCTCGTCGAGGACGAACTGGGTCTTGATGCCCTTGACCGCGGCTTCGCGGGTCTCGGCGTCGAACTCCTCGGCGGTCTTGCCCTGGATCTCCAGGTACTTGTCGAGGTCGAGGCCCATCTGGCCGAGCTGGTGGTGCTCCAGGTTGTGCTTGCGGGTGTTGATCTCGTCCTCGAGCAGCTTCTCGGGGACCGGGACCTCGACCAGCTCGAGGAGCTTCTCCAGCACGCGCTCCTGGGCCTGGGTGGCCTGGTCGTACTGCTTCATGTCGGCCAGGCGCTTGCGGCTGTCGGCCTTCAGCTCGTCCAGGGTGTCGAACTCGGAGGCGAGCTGCGCGAACTCGTCGTCCAGCTCGGGCAGTTCGCGGGCGGCCACCTGGGTGACCTTGACGGTGACCTCGGCCTCCTTGCCCGCGGCGGAGCCGCCCTTCAGCTCGGAGGTGAAGGTGCCCTCCTCGCCGGCGGACAGGCCCTTGACGGCGTCGTCGATGCCGTCCAGCAGCTCGCCCGAGCCGATGGTGTAGGAGACGCCGTCGGCGACGCCGTCCTCGAGGACCTCGCCGTCCACCTTGGCCTGCAGGTCGATGGTGACGACGTCGCCGTCCTGGGCGGCGCGCTCCACCGGGGAGGTGGAGGCGAAGCGCTCGCGGAGCTGCTCGACGGACTTCTCGACGTCCTCGTCGGTGACCTCGACGGCGTCGACCTCGACCTCGATGCCGGAGTAGTCCGGGATCTCCAGGGCCGGGCGGACGTCGACCTCGGCCGTGAAGTTCAGCGTCTCGCCGTCCTTCAGGTCGGTGATGTCGACCTCGGGCTGGCCCAGCGGGCTGAGCTCGGCCTCGTTGACCGCCTCGGTGTAGAACTTCGGAAGCGCGTCGTTGACGGCCTCCTCCAGCACCGCACCGCGGCCGAACCGCTGGTCGATGACGCGGGCCGGGATCTTGCCCTTGCGGAAGCCCTTCACCGTGACCTGCTGGTTGATCTTCTTGTACGCCGCGTCGAGGCTGTCCTTGAGCTCCTCGAAGGGCACCTCGACAGTGAGCCGAACCCGGGTCGGGTTCAGGGTCTCCACGGCGCTCTTCACGGTTCGGTCTCCTTGTGGCTGACTTCTTGGTTTCTGCCGGAGCCAGACTGGTCCGGCGGATTTCGCCGCCCGGAGGAGTTCGTAGGCCGAGTGGGCCGGGACACACGGGCGCGCAGCTTGCATAGTAACCGCAGCCGGTCAGCGCCCCAAAAGGCGATCATCAGGATGCCGCGAGCCGGTGGTCGGGGTGGCGGGATTTGAACCCACGGCCTTCCGCTCCCAAAGCGGACGCGCTACCAAGCTGCGCCACACCCCGTCTGGTGCGACACGTAGGGTACATGTCCCGGCCGGTTCCGTCGGCCGGTTTCACCACCGCCGCGCACACGACATCGCCGCAGTCCAACACGTTGGCCTCCGCGGCGGGCGACCCGCTACGATGCTCTCCAGTGCCACGGTCGCAGACCGGCGGCGCCTTGTCGCGGGCGTAGCTCAATGGTAGAGCCCTAGTCTTCCAAACTAGCTACGCGGGTTCGATTCCCGTCGCCCGCTCCACACGGTCCAGGGCCGGGTCGAGGATCACTCCTCCGCTCGGCCCTGATCGTTTCCCGCGGAGCCGCCGCCACTCGGAAGCGGAGCGGCTCAGAAGCTGATCTGGTTGATCGTCTCCGCTATCGAGTTCATGAAGCGGTTGATCGACGGCGCCATGCCGGTGGAGGCGAGGAAGAAGCCGAAGAGGACGGCGACGATGGCCGGGCCGGCCTTGATGTTCCCCCCTCGGATCAGCACCACAAGGATGATCGCCAACAGCAGCACCACGGACAGTGAAATGGCCACAACTGATCACACCTTCGGTCGGTCCGCTCTCCCGGCCCTGGGATGCGGCCCCGCGCACCCCAGCCAGAACCATCGTGCCACCAACCCGGCCCTTGTATGCGGGTCGTGACGCAACGTCGGGCGGCGGACCGCCGCCCGCGAGACCCCGCACAGTAATTCGACGCGCACACCGGCACCTGCGGCACAGGGAATTGCGCAGCTTGGTTTCCATGTCCACACATCACGTGCGCAGGTAATTCGAATTGATGACACACGGGCGACGTATGCCCCAGTTGGTCACGATGAATCGGGACATCAGGGGTCAACGAGGGGTACCGCTGTGCCCACCATCACGTGGACAGCGGAGGCAAGTTATGAAAATCAGGGGGTACCCGGACGGGATAACCAGGAATAACAGGCGGGGTTTTACGGAATCCCACCGTCGACGCTAGGGTGCCTGAGATGTTTGAAGCCGCCTCGTCCCCCGGCCAGAACCGCAGACCACTCCCCCCGGCGCAGTCGCCGGCCGACGGAGTGCCCGGTCCGCGTACCCCAGTGAGCGAACAGAAGGGGCGGACGGCGGCGGACAGACCGGGCAGACAGCGCGACTCGTTCTTCGACAACGCCAAGTACCTGGCCATCGTGCTCGTCGCGATGGGCCACGCCTGGGAGCCGCTGAAGGGCGACAGCCGCATCCTGGAAGGCCTCTACACGGTCGTGTACACCTTCCACATGCCGGCGTTCATCATCATCTCCGGCTTCTTCTCCCGCAGTTTCGACATGCGCCCGGACCGGCTGAAGCGGCTGATCACCGGTGTGGCCGTGCCGTACGTCCTCTTCGAGACGGCGTACCCGCTCTTCAAGAACGCCGTCGACCACTCCCACGAGGAGATCAGCCTCCTCGACCCCTGGTACCTGACCTGGTTCCTGGTCGCCCTGTTCGTCTGGCGGCTCACCACGCCCGTGTGGAAGCTGGTGCGCTGGCCGCTCCCCGTCGCCATCGGCATCGCCATGCTGGCCAGCGTCAGCCCGAGCATCGGCGACGACCTCGACCTCCAGCGCGTGCTGCAGTTCCTGCCGTACTTCGTGCTCGGCCTGTGCATGAAGCCCGAGCACTTCCACATGGTGCGCCGGCGCTGGGTGCGGATCGCCTCGGTGCCGGTGTTCGCGGCCGCGCTCGCGTTCGGCTGGTGGGCGGTGCCGCGCATGAACACGGCGTGGTTCTACCACCGTGACTCCGCGCAGGAGCTGGGCGCGCCGTGGTGGATCGGCCCGGTGATGGTGCTCGCGATGATGGGCTGCTCGCTGCTGCTGACGGCCTGCTTCTTCGCCTGGGTGCCGCGCCGCCGGATGTGGTTCACGGCGCTGGGCGCGGGCACGCTCTACGGCTACCTGCTGCACGGCTTCCTGGTGAAGTTCGCCGACTACCGGGGCTGGTTCGACCACCCCGGGCTGCACCACCCGCTCGGCGAGATCCTGGTGACCGCCGTCGCGGCCGCCGTCGTCACCCTGCTGTGCACCGCCCCGGTGCGGCGGGTGTTCCGCTTCGCGATGGAGCCGAGGATGGCCTGGGCGTTCAAGCAGGACGCGGCCGAACTGGCCCGCGAGCGGCAGCAGAAGGAGCGCGAGCGCGAGAAGGTCAGCGCCTAGGACTCCGCCCTCTCGGCACCCGGCCCCGCCTGGCCCAGACCGAGAAGTGCCCGCATCCGCGCGTACTTCTCGGTCAGTCGTTTCCGGGTCGTCTCGTCCAGGAGCGCCAGCCGGGCCGGATCGGCGTTGTGCGCCAGGTCGGCCTCCTTCACCAGCAGCGCGCCCGGAGTGGCGAGGATGCGCCGGGCGTACTCGCCGGGTTCCTCACCGGCCCGCTTGGTGACGGCGCGCACGACGGCCTTGGTGCGCTCCGTCAGGGCGGCCGACTCGAGCCACTCCTCGCTCAGCGCGCCGTCCTCCACGGCGTCGTGCAGCCAGGCCGCCGCGATCTGCTCATCGTCCCCGCCCCGGGCCCGTACCCCCTCGGCGACGGCGGCGAGGTGTTCGGCGTAGGGCCGTCCCGCCTTGTCGGTCTGTCCTTCGTGCGCGGCCCGCGCGAGGCTCTCCACCTCGCCGGGGCCGAGTGGCGTCCCGTTCATCGCCCCAGTGTCCCCGGTGCGCGGGGCTCCGGGTAGCCCGGTCAGCGGGGAGCCGAGGTGGCCTCGCGGCAGATCAGCAGCAGGGCCCGGTCGTCGTTGACGTCCTTGGCCACCGCCTCGATCAGGTGCCAGGCGGCGCCGTGGAAGCCGCCGGCGACATAGCGGTCGGCTTCGCCGGTGAGGCGGTCGATGCCCTCGACGATGTCCCGGTCGGAGGTCTCCACCAGGCCGTCCGTGAAGAGCATGAGCACGTCGCCGGGCCGCAGCGAGCCCTTGGTGGAGTCGAACTGGGCGCCGTCGTACACCCCGAGCAGCGGGCCCTCGGCGGCCTTCTCCTCCCAGCGGCCGCTGCCCGCGCTGAGCTGGAGCCCCGGCGGATGCCCGGCGGAGTACAGCTCGTAGTCGCCGGAGTCCAGGTCCAGGACCAGGTGGATGGAGGTGGCGAAGCCCTCGTCCCAGTCCTGGCGGAGCAGGTAGCCGTTGGCCGCCGGGAGGAAGGCGTGCGGCGGCAGGGAGCCGAGCAGGCCGCCGAAGGCGCCGGACAGCAGCAGGGCCCGCGAGCCGGCGTCCATGCCCTTGCCGGAGACGTCCGTGAGGACGACCTCCAGGGTGCGGCCCCCGTTGGTGCGGGCCGCGACCACGAAGTCGCCCGAGAAGGACTGGCCGCCCGCCGGGCGCAGTGCCATCTCGTGGTGCCAGCCCTGCGGCAGCTTCGGCAGCGTGCTCTGCACCCGGATCCGCTCGCGCAGGTCGAACAGCATGGTGCCGCCGCGCCGCCAGGGCACGCCGACCCGGCTGCGGAACTGGGCGGTGAGGAGCCCGAAGAAGCCGCACGCGGCGACCACCAGGACCACGCCCGGGGTGACCCGCGAGGGCCCCTCCGTGTACGGGCCGAGCCGCACCGACTCCACGATCAGCGCGGTGGCCGCGGCGGCGTAGAGGCCGAGCAGGCTGGCCGGGCGCAGCACCAGGCCGCCCGCGACGATCGGCAGCACCAGCGCGCCCGGCGAGAACCACACCGAGTTGCCGAGTGTCAGGGCCGCGAGGACGGGAATGGTGAGCAGCAGGCCGACGAGCGCGATCCAGTCCGAGCCGTCGCCGCGGAAGTAGTCCACGGCGCTTCTGCGCAGGCCGATGCGGACCCGGTGCCACTGCATCTTCCACCGGGCCGTGAACGTCTCGGCCTTCGAGCGCCGCTCTCGTCCTGCTGCCATCAGTTCGGGACCCTATCCATCGGACCAGCCACTTGGCACGGGAGGTCCCACTTGTCCCCCGTGCGAGGCTCCGCTTCGCGGTTGGACTTCACAGTGAACGGCACTCGGGGCCGTCGCGCCCCCGCCTGGGAGAAATTCGCTGGCTCGTCCCGGGAGGCGCTGGTAGGCATGGCTCATGGCGACCGAGCGTGTGACCGAGCTGACAGTGCTGCGCCCCGAGGAGTGGGACGGGTGGTTCGACCACCTGATCCGCGCCTTCGGCGCCGGTGAGGCCTCCGCGGAGGAGCGCGAACTGGATCGGTCGGTCACGGAGTTCGACCGTTCCCTGGCCGCCCGGGACGGGGACACGCTCGTGGGGACGGCCGGGGCCTTCAGCTTCCGGATGACCGTCCCCGGCGGCGCGCGGGTGCCCACCGCGGGCGTCACCATGGTGAGCGTGGCCGCCACGCACCGGCGGCGCGGGGTGCTGACCTCGATGATGCGCCGGCAGCTCGACGACGTGCGCGCGCTCGGTGAGCCGCTGGCGGCGCTGACCGCCTCCGAGCCGGCGATCTACGGCCGGTTCGGGTACGGCGCGGCGACCTTCCAGTTGCAGGCGGAGATCGACACGAGCCGGGTGGCCCTGGCCCCGGTCGCCGGCGCCGGGGAGGTGCGGCTGCGGTACGCGGAGCCCGCCGAGGTGCTGGCCGAGTGCGAGGCGGTGTACGCGGCGCTGGTGCCCCGCAGGCCCGGGATGCTGGTCCGGCAGCCGAACTGGGAGCGGGCCGGCCTGGTCGACCCGCCGGGCGACCGGGACGGCGCGTCGGCGCTGCAGTGCGTGGTGGCCGAGCGGGACGGCGCGGTCACCGGGTTCGCCCGGTTCCGCACCAAGCTCGGCTGGGGTCCGAGCGGGCACGACGGCACGGTGACGCTGGAGGAGCTGGCCGCGCTCGACCCGGCGACCGACGCGGCGCTGTGGCGCTTCCTGTTCGACATCGACCTGATGACGACCCTGAACCTGCGCGGGCGGCCGGTCGACGACGCCTGGCAGTATCTGGTCTCCGACATCCGGCGCTGCCGGCCCCGCTTCCGGGACGCGTGCCATCTCCGGCTGGTCGAGGTCGGGGCGGCGCTGTCGGCCCGCACCTACCAGGCGCCGGTGGACGTCGTGTTCGACGTGGAGGACGCCTTCTGCCCCTGGAACGCGGGGCGTTGGCGGCTGACCGGCGACGCGAAGGGCGCGTCCTGCGAGCGCACCCGGGACCCCGCGGACCTGGAGCTGTCCGTGCGGGAGCTGGGGGCGGCGTACCTGGGCGGGGTGTCGCTGCTGTCGCTGGCGGCGGCCGGGCGGGTGCGGGAGCTGCGGCCGGGGGCGCTCGCGGAGGCGGCGGTGGCGTTCGGCTCGCCGGTGGCGCCGTGGCTGCCGCACGGCTTCTGACGCGGCTCGCCGGGCCCTTCCGGCCGCCTGGTCAGTGGTCCTGGCAGGTGGGGCACCAGAAGAGGTTGCGGGCGGCCAGCCCGGCGGTGCGGATGCCGGTGCCGCAGATGTGGCAGGGCTGGGCGGCCCGGCGGTAGACGTACACCTCGCCGCCGTGGTCGTCCACGCGGGGCGGGCGGCCCATGGCCTCGGGGGTGTGCTCGGGGCGGACGGTGTCGATGCGGTTGTGGCGCACGCCCTCGCGCATGAGCGCGACCAGGTCGGCCCAGATCGCCTCCCACTCGGCCGGGGTGAGGTCCCGGCCCGCGCGGTAGGGGTCGATGCCGTGCCGGAAGAGGACCTCGGCCCGGTAGACGTTGCCGACGCCCGCGATGACCTTCTGGTCCATCAGCAGCGCGGCGACGGTCGTACGGCTGCGGGAGATCCTTCGGTACGCGGCGCCCGGGTCGGCGTCCGCGCGGAGCGGGTCGGGGCCGAGCCGGTCGTGCACCGCGCGCTTCTCGGCGTCGGTGACGAGCGCGCAGGTGGTGGGGCCGCGCAGGTCGACGTACCCGGTGTCGCCGGCGAGCCGGAGCCGGACGGTGTCGGTGGGCGGGGGCGCGGGGGCCGGGCCGAAGGCGACCTTGCCGAAGAGGCCGAGGTGGATGTGGACCCAGTCGGCGTCGCGGAACCGGAGGAAGAGGTGCTTGCCGTGGGCCTCGGTGCCGGTCAGGAGGGCTCCGTCCAGCAGGTCCGCCGCGTCGGAGAACTTGCCCTGGGGACTGGTCACCCGGGGGGCGGTGCCCTGGAAGCGCTCGGCGTAGTCCTGGGCCAGCCGGTGGATGGTGTGCCCTTCTGGCACGGCTGAGGTGTCCTTTCCTGCCGCTTCCGGCCGGCCCGTCCCGGCCGGTGGAGAGGCTGCGGGGGCCCGGTACCGGTCCGGGCCCCCGGGGGTGCTACTGCTGCGGGTGGTGGGCCGGGAGCGGGGGCAGGTCGCCGGTCGTCTCGTAGCCGGCGAGCATGTCGATGCGGCGGATGTGACGCTCGTCACCGGAGAACGGGGTGTTGAGGAACACCTCGACGAACTTCGTCGCCTCCTCCGTGCTGTGCATGCGCGCGCCCACCGCCACGACGTTGGCGTCGTTGTGCTGGCGGCCGAGGCCGGCCGTCTCCTCGCTCCAGGCCAGCGCCGCGCGCACGCCCTTCACCTTGTTGGCGGCGATCTGCTCCCCGTTGCCGGAGCCGCCGATCACGATGCCGAGCGCGTCGGGGTCGGCGGCGGTCCGCTCGGCCGCGCGCAGGCAGAAGGGCGGGTAGTCGTCCTGGGCGTCGTAGATGTGGGGCCCGCAGTCGACGGGCTCGTGCCCCGCCGCCTTGAGCCAGTCGACGAGGTGGTTCTTGAGTTCGTAGCCCGCATGGTCGGAGCCGAGATACACGCGCATGGGACGAGTGTGACACGCCGGTTTCGGGGCAGCAGCCGCGGGTGTGACATCGGTCGAATGTGAATCGGGCCATAGATCCTCAAGAGAACCTCAAGTAACAATCCGGATTCAGAGGTTCCTGAATTCGTTCACCTCGGATTCACTGGACCGGCTCGTACACCGCTCGTGCGGGCAGCTCCACCTGGCGTAAAGGAAATCCGTCCATGACCCCTGGTTCGGGCCTTCAAGCAGGACTGAAAAACCGCCACCTGACGATGATCGCGATCGGTGGCGTCATCGGAGCCGGCCTCTTCGTCGGCTCCAGTACCGGTATCGCTACCGCGGGACCGGGCATCCTTCTGTCGTACGCCCTCGTCGGCACGCTCGTGGTGCTGGTGATGCGCATGCTCGGCGAGATGTCCGCCGCCAACCCCACCTCCGGTTCGTTCTCCGCGCACGCCGACCGCGCGCTGGGTCCCTGGGCCGGCTTCTCCATCGGCTGGCTCTACTGGTTCTTCTGGGTCGTCGTGCTGGCCGTGGAGGCCACGGCCGGCGCGAAGATCCTGGAGGGCTGGATACCGGCCGTGCCGCAATGGGGCTGGGCGCTCATCGTGATGACCGTCCTGACCGCGACCAACCTGATCTCGGTCGGCTCCTACGGCGAGTTCGAGTTCTGGTTCGCCGGCATCAAGGTCGTGGCGATCGGCGCGTTCATCGTCGTCGGCCTGCTGGCCGTGTTCGGCGTGCTGCCCGGCGCGCACACCGACAAGGCGAGTTTCGCCAATCTGACCTCGCACGGCGGCTTCCTGCCGCACGGCCCGGGCTCGATCCTCACGGGTGTGCTGCTGGTCGTCTTCTCCTTCATGGGAAGCGAGATCGCCACCCTGGCGGCCGGCGAGTCGGAGGACCCGCGGCGCGCCGTCACCAAGTCCACCAACAGCATCATCTGGCGTATCGGCGTCTTCTACCTCGGCTCGATCCTGATCGTCGTGACCCTGCTGCCGTGGAACGACCCGGCCATCGCGAAGGACGGCTCGTACGTCGCCGCCCTCGGCTCCCTGGGCATCCCGCACGCCGGCGAGGTCATGAACTTCATCGTCCTGACGTCGGTGCTGTCCTGCCTGAACTCCGGTCTGTACACGGCCTCCCGGATGGCGTTCTCGCTCGGCCAGCGCGGTGACGCGCCCAAGGCGTTCGCGCGGACCACGTCCCGCGGTGTGCCGCGGGCCGCGATCCTCTCGTCCGTGGCCTTCGGCTTCGCCGCCGTCTTCTTCAACTACAAGTTCCCGGACACGGTCTTCCTCTTCCTGCTCAACAGCAGTGGCGCGGTGGCCCTGTTCGTGTGGCTGGCGATCTGCTTCTCGCAGCTGCGGATGCGGCGCATCATCCAGCGGGAGGCGCCGGAGAAGCTCGTCGTGAAGATGTGGCTGTACCCGTACCTGACCTGGGCGACGGCCATTCTGATCATCGGCATCTTCGGTTACATGCTGACCGACACCGAGGGCGAGAGCAGCGGTCGCACGACCGTCGAGCTCTC
Organism: Streptomyces sp. NPDC003720; assembly: GCF_042875075.1. NCBI lineage: Bacteria > Bacillati > Actinomycetota > Actinomycetes > Kitasatosporales > Streptomycetaceae > Streptomyces > Streptomyces sp. NPDC003720. The sequence continues at coordinate 321,692 of NZ_JBIANZ010000003.1, read as the reverse complement.
CCTGCTGGTGGCCGCCCTGGTGATCGCGGCCTCCCTGATCAAGCAGAAGATCGCGGGCAGTCGGCCGGCCCCGGCCGTGGAGGACACGGCGGAGAAGGTGTCCGTCGGCTGATCCCGCCCGGCCCACCGGCATGACGAAGGGGAGGGAGTCCCACGGGACTCCCTCCCCTTCGTCATGCGTTCGCCCGCCCGGGGCGTCAGCGCCGGCCGGTGAGCTTCCAGGCGGCGGGCAGCACGCCCATGGCCAGGGCGGCCTTCAGGGCGTCGCCGATCAGGAACGGAGTGAGGCCGGCGGCGACGGCCTGGGAGAAGGACAGGTGGGCGGCCAGGGCCAGGTACGGCACGCCGACGGCGTAGATGACCGCCTCGCCGAGGACCATCGTGCCCGCCATGCGCAGCGGGGAGCGGTCGGCGCCGCGGCGGGCCAGGGCGCCGACGGCGGCGGAGGCGAGCAGCATGCCGAGGACGTAACCGAAGGAGACGGCGCCCGCGCCGGAGCCGCCCTCCGCGAACCACGGCAGACCGGCCACGCCCGCGAGCGCGTACAGGGCGAGGGAGAGGAAGCCGCGGCGGGCGCCGAGGGCGGTGCCGACGAGCAGCGCGGCGAAGGTCTGGCCGGTCACCGGCACCGGGGAGCCGGGCACGGGCACCGCGATCTGGGCCGCGATGCCGGTGAGCACGGCACCGCCGAGCACCAGCGCGATGTCGCGGGTCCGCGAAGCGGGCAGCAGGTCGGCGAGGACTTCACCGGGGCGGACGATTGCGGTGGCGGTGCTCATGGGGACTCCGCGGGAGGTGGGGACGGCTGGGACACCGTGACGCTATCCCGGCGGCCTCGCGGTGATCACCGTCAGCGGTCGACAAAGGGGGGAACGAGGGCTTGGTGGGCTCCCGACAAATGATGGTGGTTACACCCGGTACGGCGTGACAACGGTCACTGAGGCGGGGATGCGCAGCTCACTCGGGGGGCCGTCGGCGGAACTGTGGGACCCCGCCAACGAACCCTAGTGGACTGGTCGGATTCCCCCTTTCTGCCCTACGCTTCCGGCATGGTTGCCCAGGCCCGGTACTTCACGTCGCGTCGCTACGTCGACCTGCGACGGCAGGGCACGGCCACCTGTCGCCGTCCGGGATAGGGCGCACCCCGGCGCGCCCTCGCCCTCCGAGAGGCTCCGAGACGTGTCGGCCCCGTTCCCGAGGACGGCCCCCATGCCCCGTACCGCGGCATCCACCCTTGCCTCCCCCGTTCCCCGCGCCGCCGACAGCGACCGGCGGCGCACCAGCGCCAGTGTCGTGCTGCGGTCCGTGCTGGAGCACGGCCCGGTGGCGCGCAGCACCGTCGCCCGGCTGACCGGGCTGTCCCCCGCGGCCGTGACCGAGCACTGCGCCCGGCTGGCCGGACTCGGGCTGCTCCGTGAGGAGACGGCCCCGCGCCGCTCGAACGGCGTGGGCCGGCCGCACGTCCCCGTAGACCTCGACACCGGACGGTTCGTGGTCGGCGGGGTGCACGTGGCCGTGCCGTACACGACGGTGGCGCTGCTCGATCTGCGCGGCCGGGTGCTCGCCCGATGCGAGCTGAAGCACGAACGGCCGGATCCGGGACGGGTGCTGGCCCGCGCCGCCGACGCGCTGGGGGCGCTGCTCGCGCGGGCGCCGGAGCGCCGCCCGCTGGGGGTCGGTGTCGCCGCCGGCGGCTGGGTGGACCGGGAGTCCGGCACCGTCGTGGAGCACGAACTCCTGGGCTGGCGCGAGGTGCCGGTGCGGGAGCTGCTCGCGGACCGCACCGGTCTGCCCGTCCACGTCGACGGGCACGCGCGGGGGCTGGTGAGCGGTGAGCGGCTGTTCGGGCGGGCCCGGGGCAGCCGGAGCGTGCTGCACGTGTTCGTCGGCAACATGGTCGACGCGGCGTTCGCCACGGGGGACGAGGTGCACCACGGGCCCCGCTCGCAGGCCGGCGCGATCGCCCACCTCCCGGTGCCGGGCGGCACCGAGCCCTGCGTCTGCGGCCGTACGGGCTGCCTGCAGGCCGAGTTGAGCGAGCGGACGCTGTGCCGCCGGGCCCGCGCGGCCGGCGTCACCGGCTCGGGCAACCCGATGCACGTGGTGGCCGCGGCGGCGGCCGGCGACGCGGTGGCCCGGCGGCTGCTGGTGGAGCGGGCCCGGGCCACGGGACGGGCGGCCGGGCTGCTGCTGGACGTGCTCAACCCGGAGACGGTCGTGGTCACCGAGGTGGGCACGATGCGCTTCGACGACTGCCTGACCGCGCTGCGGGAAGCGGCCGGGGAGCGACGCGCGGCGTCCGTGCTGCCGACGAGTTTCCCCGATTCGGTGCTCGCGGTCGCGGGCGGCTCGGTGATGCTGGACGTGCTGTTCCGGGATCCACTGGGCGCATCACCAGAGACTATTTAATTCAGAAACTCGGAATGTTGACAGGGGGCGGCGATGGCGACGAACATGCTGGTCATGAACCCGCTCACGAGTTGTCGCACCCTCTGTTGCTGACATGTTGCCGCGCATGAAGCGCGTGTTTCCGTCTGCGTGAGTTCTCTTTCCACAAGCTCTTCCATGAGCTTTTCTTCCGGCATTCCGCCGGAAATTCCGGCTGCCTTCCGGCCTGCCTTTCCGCTGTGCGTACCCAGGGAGTCCCCCCATGTCTGCTCCGCCCGTCACCGGTCTCGACCGCCGCCTGTTCCTGACCTCCCTGCTCGGCGCGTCCGCCGCCGTCGCGGGTCTCAGCGGCTGCGCGGACGGCAGCGCCGCCGCCGACACCGAGGGCGCCCTCACCCGCCCCCTCGCCGCCAAGGTCCCGGCCGGCACCAGCCTGAAGATCTCCTCCTACCAGAACGTCCAGCAGCTCCAGTTCAAGCTGGCCAAGCTGCCCCCGCTGCCGTTCGAGGTGTCCGACTGGCTCAACATCGGGGCCGGCCCGGACGTCATCAACGCCTTCCGCGCCAAGTCCCTCGACCTCGCCAACAACGCGGGCATACCGCCGATCCAGGCGCACTACCAGGGCTTCGACGCGAAGATCGTGGCGATCAACGTGACCCGCAAGCCCAACTACCTCTTCGCCACCAAGCCCGGCAGCGACATCCGCACGGTCGAGGACTTCCGCGGCAGGAAGATCGCCTTCTCGCAGGGCCAGGCCCAGGGTGTCGTGCTGCTGCGGGCGCTGAAGAAGGCGGGTCTGAAGTACGACCAGGTGAAGCTGGTCCCGCTGACCAGCAACCAGTTCCTGACCGCCCTGCAGTCCGGCCAGGTCGACGTGGCCCCGCTCGGCAACAGCCAGGCGCCCGCCTACCTCAAGCAGTACGGGGGCAAGGGCGCCCGCGTCATCAAGACCGACGTGGTCGACCTGCTCAGCCTGCTGTGGGCACCGCGGTCCGTGCTCGCCGACCCGGCCAAGGCCGCCGCGGTCGCCGCGTACATCCCGCACTGGGCCAAGGGACTGGTGTGGCAGTACGAGCACCCGGACGTGTGGAACGAGGAGTTCTACGTCAAGACGCAGAACCTGACCCTGGACCAGGCGAAGTCCATCACCGAGCTCGCCAACAAGCCGCTTTTCCCGCCGAGCTGGGACGAGGCGGTCAGGTGGGAGCAGGAGACGGCCGACCTGCTCGCCGAGGGCGGCTTCGTGAAGAAGTTCGACGTCTCCTCGCTCTTCGACCACCGCTTCGAGGCCATCGCCGCCCGGGCCGTCCCGGCGGAGTACCGGAGGTGAGCGCCGTGACCACGACCACGACCGCCGTGGCGGCACCGGCCGCCGCGGAACCGCCCCAGGTCCGCCGGCGCCGGCGGCTCTCCCCCGGGCGCCGGCTGCCCGCGGCCCGGCTCACCGGACCGCTCCTGGTGCTCGTCCTGTGGGCCGCCGCCTCGGCCGCCGGCGCCCTCGACCCGGGCGCGATACCGGCGCCCTGGACGGTGCTGCGGACCGCCGGCCACCTGTGGACCGACGGCACGCTGCCCACCGACGTGCTCACCTCGCTCCGCAGGGCCGCCTACGGCTTCGCGATCGGCCTGACCGCCGGGGTGCTGCTCGCGCTGGTCTCCGGGCTCAGCCGGGCCGGGGAGGCGCTGATCGACGGGACCGTGCAGCTCAACCGGGCGATCCCGACCCTCGGCCTGATCCCGCTGTTCATCCTCTGGCTGGGCATCGGCGAGACCTTCAAGATCGCCATCATCGCGATCGTCGTCTACATCCCCATCTACCTGAACACGCACGCCGCGCTGTCCGGCATCGACACCCGGTTCGTCGAACTCGCCGAGGTGCAGGGGCTGTCGAGGTTCGCCTTCGTCCGGCGGGTGGTGATCCCCGGGGCGCTGCCCGGATTCTTCGTGGGTCTCCGGCTCGGCGTCACCGGCTCCTGGCTGGGTCTGGTGGTCCTGGAGCAGATCAACGCCACCAGCGGCCTCGGCTACCTGATGTTCCAGGCGCAGAACTACGGCCAGAGCGACGTCATCCTGGTCGGCCTGCTGATCTACGGCGTCTTCGGCCTGATCTCCGACAGCGTGGTCCGTCTCGTCGAACGGAGGGTGCTGTCATGGCGCCGCACACTGAGCAACTGACCCGGCCCGCCGTCCGGCTGCGCGAGCTGACGAGGTCGTTCGACGGCCGCACGGTCCTCGACGGCATCGACCTGGATCTGCCCGCCGGCCAGTTCACGGCCCTGCTCGGGCACAGCGGCTCGGGCAAGTCCACCCTGCTGCGGGCCGTCGCCGGACTCGATCACGGAGTCGCCGGCAGCGGTCGGCTCAGCGCCCCCGAGCGGGTGTCGGTGGTCTTCCAGGACTCCCGGCTGCTGCCCTGGGCCCGGGTGCTGGACAACGTCCTGCTCGGCACCGAGGGCAAGGAAGCCGAGCGGCGCGGCCGGGCGGCCCTGGAGGAGGTGGGGCTGGGGGGCCGCGAACGGGCCTGGCCGGGCGAGCTGTCCGGGGGCGAGGCGCAGCGCGCCGCGCTCGCCCGCTCCCTGGTCCGCGAGCCCGAACTGCTGCTGGCCGACGAGCCGTTCGGCGCGCTTGACGCACTGACCCGCATCAAGATGCACAACCTGCTGCGCGAGCTGTGGAAGCGGCACCGGCCGTCGGTACTGCTCGTCACCCACGACGTGGACGAGGCGATCGTGCTCGCCGACCGGGTCCTCGTCCTGGACCGGGGCCGCATCGGCCTGGACCTGACCATCGACCGTCCCCACCCGCGCTCCTACCGGGAGCCGGTGCTGGGCGAGTACCGCGAGCGGCTGCTGGCCGCACTCGGTGTCACGGAGGACCACGAGTGACCACGAGAGAACTGCACCTCAACGCGTTCCTGATGAACACCGGCCACCACGAGGCGTCGTGGCGGCTGCCGGAGAGCGACCCGTACGCGCACGTCGACCTCGCCCACTACGTGCGGCTGGCCCGCATCGCCGAGCGCGGCACCTTCGACTCGCTCTTCCTCGCCGACGGCCCGCAGCTCTGGAGCAACCTCGCCCAGCGTCCGGCCGGCGCCCTGGAGCCGCTCACCCTGCTCACCGCGCTGGCGACGGCCACCGAGCACATCGGGCTGATCGCCACCGCCTCCACCTCCTACAACTCCCCCTACAACCTGGCCCGCCGGTTCGCCTCGCTGGACATCGTCAGCGGCGGCCGGGCCGGCTGGAACATCGTCACCACCGCGGGCCGGGAGGCCGCCCGGAACTTCGGCCTGGACGCCGAGCCCGCGCACGCCGAGCGGTACGCCCGCGCCGCCGAGTTCCTCGACGTGTCCCTCAAGCTCTGGGACAGCTGGGAGGACGACGCGATCGTCGCCGACAAGGCGGCCGGCGTCTGGGGCGACGACCGCAAGATCCACCCGCCCCGGCACAAGGGGACGTACTTCGCCGTCGAGGGCGCCCTCAACGTGCCGCGCTCCCCGCAGGGCTACCCGCTGCTGGTGCAGGCCGGCTCCTCCAGGGACGGCAAGGCCTTCGCCGCCCGGTACGCGGAGGCGGTCTTCACCGCCCAGCAGACCCTCGCGGACGCCCAGGCCTTCTACGCCGACCTGAAGTCGCTCACGGCCGGGGCCGGACGGGACCCGGAGCACATCAAGGTGCTGCCCGGCATCGTCCCGGTGCTCGGCGCGACCGAGGCCGAGGCGCGGGCGAACGAGCGGGTGCTGGAGGACCACATCGTCCCCGAGCACGGCCGGGCCCGGCTGGAGAGCCTGCTGCACCTGGAGCCCGGCGCCCTCGACCTGGACCGGGAGCTGCCCGGGGACCTGCCGCCGGAGTCCGCCATCGAGGGCGCCAAGAGCCGCTACACCCTGGTGGTGGAGCTGGCCCGGCGCGAGCGGCTGACCGTACGGCAGCTCATCGGCCGTCTCGGCGGCGGACGCGGCCACCTCACCTTCGCCGGGACGCCCGAGCAGGTCGCCGGCCAGATAGAGACCTGGTTCACCCAGGGCGCCGCCGACGGCTTCAACATCATGCCCGCCGTGCTGCCCTCCGGTCTGGAGGCCTTCGTCGAGCACGTCGTGCCGCTCCTGCGCCGGCGCGGCCTGCTGCGCGACGCGTACGGCCCCCGCCGGACCCTGCGGGAGCGCTACGGCCTGCCCCGCCCCGCCAACCAGTACCTCACCCCCGCCCTCGTCTGAAAGGACCACCGCACATGTCCCTCGAGATCACCAAGGTCACCGCCCGCATCGGCGCCCGTGTCTCCGGCGTCGACGTCTCCCGGCCGCTCGCCGCCGAACAGGTCGCCGGCATCCGCGAGGCGCTGAACGCCCACAAGGCGCTCGTCTTCGACGACGTGCACCTCGACGACGCCGGACAGCAGGCCTTCGTCCGCCACCTCGGCGACCTCACCACCGCCCATCCGACGGTCGGCGCCGTCGAGGGCTCCCCGAACGTGCTGCCGGTGGACAGCGAGCGGGGCCGCGCCAACCACTGGCACACCGACGTCACCTTCGTCCTCAACCCGCCGCAGGCCAGCACCCTGCGCTCGATCACCGTCCCGCCGTACGGCGGCGAGACCCTGATCGCCAACGCGGCGGCCGCCTACCGCGACCTGCCCGAGCCGCTGCGCCGGCTCGCCGACACGCTGTGGGCCGAGCACACCAACGACTACGACTACGCGGTGCCGGACGAGGCGATCGACGAGGAGAAGGCCGCCCAGCGCGCCCAGTTCACCTCCATCAAGTACCGCACCGCCCACCCGGTGGTCCGCGTCCATCCGCTGACCGGGGAGCGCGGGCTGTTCATCGGCGGGTTCGCGCAGCGGATCGTGGGGCTGTCGGTGGGCGAGTCCCGCAAGGTCCTCGACCTGCTGCAGGCGTACGTCACCCGCCCGGAGAACGTGCTGCGCCACCGCTGGTCGGAGAACCAGCTCGTGCTCTTCGACAACCGCATCACCCAGCACTACGCCATCGACAACTACGACGGGCAGCCGCGCCGGCTGCACCGGGTGACCGCCGCCGGTGACGTCCCGGTCGGCGTCGAGGGCAAGGAGAGCTACTCCATCGAGGGCGACGCCTCGCACTACACCCCGGTCGCCGCGTAACCGGAGTCTCACCCTTCGTACAGCGCGCGTCCGGATGCTGGGCGGCCCCTTCGCGGGAGCGAACGGGCCGCCCAGACTGGCTTGGTTTTCGCCGCCGACGACTGGACGAGCCGCGCCCATGCCCCACAGCACCCTCGAGACGCCACCGCTGCAGCGGTCCGGCGACTCCCTCTCCCACGGCCTCAAGCAGCGCCACCTGTCGATGATCGCCCTCGGCGGGGTGATCGGCGCCGGCCTGTTCGTCGGCTCCGGCGCCGGCATCGCGGCCGCCGGTCCCTCCGTCGTCGTCGCGTACGCGGTATCCGGCCTGCTGGTGATGCTGGTGATGCGGATGCTCGGCGAGATGTCCGCCGCCTACCCGTCCTCGGGCTCGTTCTCCGCGCACGCCGAGCGGGCCATCGGCCCGTGGGCCGGGTTCACCGCCGGCTGGTCCTTCTGGGTGCTGCTGTGCACCGCGGTGGGCCTGGAGGGCATCGGCGCCGCGAACATCGTGCAGGGCTGGCTGCCGGGCACCCCGCAGTGGGTCTGGGTGGCCCTCTTCATGCTGGTGTTCTGCGGTGCGAACCTCACGGCCGTGAAGAACTTCGGCGAGTTCGAGTTCTGGTTCGCGGCACTGAAGGTCGGCGCGATCGGCCTGTTCCTGGTCCTCGGCGTGCTGGCCATCGCCGGCGTCCTGCCCGGCACCCACTCCCCCGGCGCCTCCCACCTCGGCGACTTCCTGCCCCACGGCAGCGAGGGTCTGGTGATCGGCCTGCTGGCCTCGGTCTTCGCCTACGGCGGCCTGGAGACGGTCACCATCGCGGCGGCCGAGTCCCAGGACCCGGTCAAGGGCGTGGCGAGGGCGGTGCGCACCGCGATGTGGCGGATCGCCCTGTTCTACATCGGCTCGATGGCCGTCATCGTGACCCTGGTCCCGTGGAACGCGAAGTCGGTGGTGACGGACGGCCCGTACGTCGCCGCCCTGCGGCAGATCGGCCTGCCCGGCGCCGACCAGGTGATGAACGTGGTCATCCTGGTGGCCCTGCTGTCGGCGATGAACGCCAACATCTACGGCTCCTCGCGCATCGCCTACTCGCTGGTCGAGCGCGGCCAGGGCCCGAAGGCGCTGGCGAAGGTCTCCGGCGGGGTGCCCCGGATCGCCGTCCTCGTCTCGTCGGTCGTCGGCTTCGGCTGCGTGCTGCTCAGCTACTGGCGGCCGGACGACGTCTTCGCCTGGCTGCTGAACATGATCGGCGCGGTGATCCTGGTCGTCTGGATCTTCATCGCGGTCTCCCAGCTCCTGCTGCGCCGCCGCATCGAACGCGAGGCGCCCGAGAAGCTGGTCGTGCGGATGTGGGCGTTCCCCTACCTCACCTGGGTCGCGCTGGCCGGCATGGCGGCGATCTTCGTCCTCATGGCCCGGGAGCCGGACACCCGCCTGCAGCTCCTGTCGACGGGCGGCATGACGCTGTTCCTCGCGGCCGTGGGCTACGCCTGGCAGCGGGCCCGCGCCAAGCGCTGACCCGTCCCCGCCCCGGCGCCGAAGGCCCCCGCGTGCGACACGCGGGGGCCTTCGTGCGTCCCCGCCTTGTTGTTGCTAGCGTGTAGTTGCAAGAGACTTGCAATAAGGTTCGGAGGGGAACCGCCCATGCCCGTGTACTCGCTGCCCGACCTGCCCTACGACTACGCCGCGCTCGCGCCCGTGATCAGCCCCGAGATCATCGAGCTGCACCACGACAAGCACCACGCGGCCTACGTGAAGGGCGCCAACGACACCCTGGAGCAGCTCGCCGAGGCACGGGAGAAGGAGAGCTGGGGGTCGGTCAACGGCCTGGAGAAGAACCTGGCCTTCCACCTCTCCGGGCACATCCTGCACTCGATCTACTGGCAGAACATGACCGGCCCGAAGGAGGGCGGCGGCGAGCCCCTCGCGGCCGACGGCGTGGGCGAGCTGGCCGAGGCGATCAGGGAGTCGTTCGGCTCGTTCGCCGCGTTCCGGACCCAGCTGTCCAAGGCCGCGGCCACCACCCAGGGCTCGGGCTGGGGCGTGCTCGCGTACGAGCCGCTGAGCGGCCGGCTGATCGTGGAGCAGGTCTACGACCACCAGGGCAACGTCGGTCAGGGCTCGACCCCGATCCTCGTCTTCGACGCCTGGGAGCACGCCTTCTACCTGCAGTACCGCAACCAGAAGGTGGACTTCGTCGAGGCGATGTGGCGGGTCGTGAACTGGCAGGACGTGGCCGGGCGCCTCACGGCCGCCAGGTCCCGCGCGGACGTGCTGCTGCTCGCCCCCTGAGAACGCCCCGCCTCGTGATCGTCTTCTCACCCTTCACGGCGGCGGGCGAATGAGAGGAGGGCCCCCGCGAGGACGTGACTCGCGGGGGCCCTCCGGGCTGAACGCGGGCTCTACAGGTTGCTGAAGTCCGGGCCCTTGGTGCGGGTCCGCTTGATCTCGTAGAAGCCGGGGACGGAGGCGACCGCGAGGGTGCCGTCCCACAGACGGGCCGCTTCCTCGCCCTTGGGGGCGGGGGTGACGACCGGGCCGAAGAAGGCGATCTGCTCGCCGTCGGGGCCCGGCACCGCGATGACCGGGGTGCCGACGTCCTGGCCGACCTTCTCGATGCCCTCCTTGTGGGAGGCGCGCAGCTCGGCGTCGAACTCGAAGTCCTGCTGCTCGGCGTAGTCGATCAGCTCCGCGGGCAGGCCGACGTCCGCGAGCGCGCCCGCGACGGCCTCCAGGGTCGGGCCCTCGCCGTTGTTGTGGATGCGGGTGCCGAGCGCGGTGTACAGCGGGCCGAGGACGTCCGCGCCGTGCTTCTGCCAGGCGGCGGTGACCACGCGCACCGGCTGCCAGGCCTTGGTGGCGAGCATCTCCCGGTACTCCTCGGGCAGCTCGTCCAGCCGGTTCTCGTTGAGGACGGCGAGACTCATGATGTGCCAGCGGACCTCGATGTCCCGGACCTTCTCGACCTCCAGCACCCAGCGGGAGGTCATCCAGGCCCAGGGGCACAGCGGGTCGAACCAGAAGTCCACGGGGGTCTTGCCGGAGGGGGCCGCGGTCTCGGACATGCTTCTCCTCAGCGAAGGTCTTTTGAAGCGGCAACAGCACCGCCGCTCCCGCCATTCCCGCACCGGCCGTGTCGAGGGGATTCCCTGATGTGCCGTGTCAGGTGCGCATGGCAGGATCGGTCCTGTTGTGAGGTGTCCAAGCGACCACAAGGGAGTGCCACGACGTGCCCGGTGAGAATCTGACCCGCGACGAGGCCCGGGAGCGGGCCGCCCTGCTGTCGGTCGACGGCTACGAGGTGGCGCTGGACCTGCGGTCCGCCGTCGGGGACGGGGGCGCCGAGCCGCGCACCTTCCGTTCGGTGACGGTGATCAGGTTCCGCTGCAACGAGCCGGGCGCGTCGACCTTCGCCGACCTGATCGCGCCGAGCGTGACCGCGGTCACGCTCAACGGGCGGGACCTGGACCCCGGCGCGGTCTTCGACGGCTCCCGGATCCTGCTGGAGGACCTGGCCGCGGAGAACGAGCTGACGGTCGACGCCCAGTGCGCCTACTCGCGCACCGGCGAGGGCATGCACCGCTTCGTCGACCCCGAGGACGGCGAGGTCTACCTCTACACCCAGTACGAGCCCGCCGACGCCCGCCGGGTCTACGCCAACTTCGAGCAGCCGGACCTGAAGGCGCCGTACCGCTTTGAGGTACGGGCGCCCGAGGGCTGGACGGTGTGGAGCAACGGAGCCGGCGAACTCGCCGACGGCGTCTGGCGGTTCGCGGAGACCAGGCCGATCTCCACCTACATCACCTGCGTGGTGGCGGGGCCGTACCACTACGTGACGGACCACTACGAGCGGGTCTTCGAGGACGGCACGAAGCTGGAGATCCCGCTGGGCGCGATGTGCCGCAAGGGGCTCGCCCCGTACTTCGACGCCGAGGACGTCTTCCTGGTCACCAAGCAGGGCCTGGACTTCTTCCACGACCACTTCGACTACCCGTACCCGTTCGGGAAGTACGACCAGGCCTTCGTCCCCGAGTACAACCTGGGGGCGATGGAGAACCCGGGTCTGGTGACCTTCCGCGAGGAGTACATCTTCCGCGGCAAGGTGACGCAGGCGTCGTACGAGGCGCGGGCCAACGTGATCCTGCACGAGATGGCCCACATGTGGTTCGGCGACCTGGTCACCATGGAGTGGTGGGACGACCTGTGGCTGAAGGAGTCCTTCGCGGACTTCATGGGCACGTTCGCGAACGTCGGCGCGACCCGCTTCACCGACGCCTGGATCACCTTCGCCAACCGCCGCAAGGCCTGGGCCTACCGCGCGGACCAGCTCCCCTCCACGCACCCGATCACGGCGGACATCCGCGACCTGCAGGACGCCAAGCTCAACTTCGACGGCATCACCTACGCCAAGGGCGCCTCGGTGCTCAAGCAGCTGGTGGCGTACGTCGGCCGGGACGCCTTCCTCGAGGGCGCCCGCCGCTACTTCAAGCGCAACGCCTACGGCAACACCCGCCTGGGCGACCTGCTGTCGGTGCTGGCGGAGACCAGCGGCCGGGACATGACGGTGTGGGCGCGCTCCTGGCTGCAGACGGCCGGCGTCAACTCGCTGACCCCGCAGGTGCTGCTGGACACCGAGGGCGGCCGGATCGCCGAGCTGGCCGTCCTCCAGGAGGCCGCGGAGACGCACCCGGAGCTGCGCCCGCACCGGGTCGCGGTGGGTCTGTACCGGCGCACGCCCGAGGGCGCGCTGGAGCGGTACGCGCGCCTGGAGACGGACGTCGAGGGCCCGCGCACGGTCGTGGCGGAGCTGGCCGGCGCCGAGGCGCCGGAGCTGGTGCTGGTCAACGACGACGACCTGACGTACTGCAAGGTCCGCTTCGACGAGACCTCGCTGGCCACCCTGCGCGAGCACCTGGGGGCGCTCACCGACCCGCTGGCCCGCGCCCTGTGCTGGTCGGCGCTGTGGAACCTCACCCGGGACGCCCTGCTGCCGGCCCGGGACTTCATCGGCCTGGTGCTGCGGTTCGCGGGCCGCGAGTCCGACATCGGCGTGCTGCAGATGCTGCACGCCTGGGCGAACTCGGCGCTGGTGCACTATGTGGCGCCGCAGTGGCGCGCGACCGGTGAGCGGCTGGTGGCGGAGGGGGCCCTCGGCGAGCTGCGGGAGGCCGAGCCGGGCAGTGAGCATCAGCTCGCGTGGGCGCGGTTCTTCGCGACCGTCGCCGCCGCCGACCACGATCTGCTGCTCCTGAAGGACCTGCTGGATGGCGCGGCGGAGATCGACGGCCTGGTGGTGGACCAGGAGCTGCGCTGGGCGTTCCTGGAGCCGCTGGCGGCGCACGGCATGGCGGACGAGGCGGTGCTGGCGGCCGAGCTGGCCCGCGACGACACGGCGTCCGGCAAGCGGCACCAGGTCCGGTGCCTGGCGGCCCGCCCGTCGGCGGCGGTGAAGGCGCAGGCCTGGGCGCAGGTGGTGGAGTCCGACGCGCTGTCCAACGCGCTCGTGGAGGCGACCATCGCGGGCTTCGGCCTGCCCTCGCAGCGGGAGCTGACCGCGCCGTACGCGGAGAAGTACTTCGCGGTGATCGAGCGGGTGTGGCGGGAGCGGTCGATCCAGATCGGCATGGACGTGGTGCGCGGTCTGTACCCCTCCTACCAGGACCGGCCGGAGACGCTGGCGGCGACCGACGCCTGGCTCGCGGCGCACACGGAGGCGGCCCCGGCGCTGCGCCGGCTGGTGCTGGAGGCGCGGGACGACCTGGCGCGGGCGCTGCGCGCACAGGAGTGCGACGCGGCGGCGGCCGGCCGCTGAGCATTGGCCAGGGATTCCGCTTTCGGTGACCGTTACGGAATTCAGTCAATAGCAGCCGTAACCCCTGGTCCGCACCCGATGGGACCAGGGGTTTCCGGCCCCTACTCGGCACCCGAACACCCGTCCTTTAATACCGTGTTGTCCGCATTCCTCGACGAGCGTGTAACAGCGGTTACAGGGGGGACGAAGCGCGGGAACGTCGAGGCCATGACGCACGACACCCCCCTCTCGCCCCGCACCCTGCGCCACCTTCCGGACATCCGCCGGCGCATCATGACGCCCGCTCAGCTCCGCTCCCACGGCGTCTCCACCGCCGAGCTGAACGAGCAGTGCCGTCCCGGCGGCGCCTGGCAGCTCCTGCTGCCGAACGTGGTCCTGCTCCACTCCGGCCCGCCGACCAGCGAGGAGCGGCTGCACGGCGCGCTGCTGTACGCGGCGCGGGAGTCGGCGCCGGGCGTCCCCACCCAGCCCACGGCCGGCGACCCGCACCGCCCGGTGTACCCGGAGACGATGATCACGGGTCTGGCGGCGCTCACCCTGCACGGCTTCTCCTGCACCCCGCCGCTGCTCTCCCTCGACAGCGTCGAGGTCCTGGTCCCGCGGCTGCGCCGGCTGCGCACCACGGGCTACGTCCGCGTGCTGCGCGCCCCCGACCTGCCCACGCCCGTCGCGGTGACGGGCCTGCCGGTGGCTCCGGTGCCGCGCGCGCTGGCGGACGCGGTGGCGGGGCTGACGGACGCGGGCGCGGTCCGCCGGCTGCTGACCGAGGCGGTGCGCGACGGCCACTGCGAACCCGCCGCCGTGGTGCGCGAGCTGACCCGGGCGAAGCTGCTGAACCGGCCGCACGTGGTGGGCGCGGTGGACTCGCTGGTGGCCGAGGGACGGTCGGTCGCGGAGACCCGGCTGTACCGGATGGTCGGCGAGCACGGACTGCCGGACCCGGTCTGGAACGTGGACCTGCGCCTGCCCGGCGGTCCGCACCTCGGCGGAGTGGACGCCTACTGGCCCGAGCAGGCGGTCGCGGTGGAGCTGGACACCCGCGGGCCCCGGCAGGACGAGGACGCGACGTGGTCGGAGTACGCGCGCAGGCGGGAGCACCTGGAGCGGCTGGGGATCACCGTCGTCCACATCACGCCCCGCAAGCTCAGGGAGTCCATGGAGCAGCAGGCGGCGGTGGTCCGGACGGCCCTGATGGCGTCCGGCGACCGTGATCCGGCCGCGTACGTCGTGGTGCTGCCACGGTAGGGAGGTCCGGCCGGGGCCGGGGGCGAACGGCACGGCCGGCGGAGGACGGGCGGAGGACTAGCCGCCGCAGAACTCCTTCTCGATCACGGCGCCGGTGCCGCCCGACCAGTCGCCGTTGAAGTCGACCGCGAGGGAGTGCCGGCCGTCGGCCGTGGTCACCGCGGAGGAGGCCGAGCCGTGGATGGCGCCCTCGTGGCCCCACACATGGACGCCGCAGCCCAGCCTGGTGTCCATCAGGCCAAGCCCGTAACCGGTGTTCGGCGAGCCGGGGACGCGCACGGTGGTCTTCATCTCCTTGAGCTGACGGGCCGGGAGCAGTTTCCCGCCCAGGAGGGCGGAGTAGAAGCGGTCGAGGTCCGCCGAGTCGGAGATCATCTCCCCGGCCGCGGAGGCGAGGGAGGGGTTGAGCTCGGTGACGTCGTACGTCGGGCCCGTCGTCGTCAGGGCGAGCTTGGAGTAGGCGCGGCTGCTGGGCCGGGGAACGGTGACCCGGGTGCCGGGCAGGGAGGTGGCGGTGAGCCGCAGCGGCCGGATGACGCGCCGCTCGATCTCGGTGGCGTACGAGTGGCCGGTCACCTTCTCGATCAGCATGCCGGCGACGACGTAGTTGGTGTTGGAGTACTTCCAGGACGTGCCCGGCGCGAAGTACGGCTCGTGCCGCATGGCGGTCTCCACCAGGTCGCGCGGGGTGAGCGTGTCGTAGCGGTGCCGGAAGAAGCCGTCCCTGAGGAAGTGGTCGCGGACGAAGTCCGCGTCGGAGGTGTAGTCGTAGACGCCGCTGGTGTGGTTCAGCAGTTGCCGGACCGTGATCTCCCGGCCGTCGTGGCCGTGGCCCCGCAGCAGCCCGGGCAGCCAGGTGTCCACGGTGTCGTCCAGGTCGAGCCGGCCCTCCGCCTGCAGTCGCAGCAGGACGGTGGCGACGAACGTCTTGGTGATGCTGCCGACCCGGTAGCGGTCGGCGGGCGAGCGCGGCGCGCCCGTGACGACGTCGCCCACGCCCGCGGTCGCCGACCAGGTGCCCCGGGAGTCCCTGGCGGTGGCGGTCACCCCGGGCACACCGGCCGCGACCGCCGCCTCCATCGCCCGGCGGGTGGCCTGGTGGCCGCCGGCGTCCCGGCCGGCCGCGGCGGGTGCGGCCGCGAGGGCCGGTCCCGCCAGGGCCGCCGACAGGAACAGGGCGGTGGTGCCCACCAGGGCGGTGCGGACGCGCATGCTGTCCCCCAACATGTGGTGTTCGGTGCCGTCGGGGGGTGATACCCGGCAGTGCGCGCGATCGTGCCTGACCGTCACTCGGTCGAGTGACTCTCAGCCCTTCTTGAGCACCAGCTCCGTGTTCCGGTCCACCGCGTCGCCGGCGAGCGCCTTGCTCGCGCCCGGGGCGTTGTACGACAGCTCACGGTAGAGGGCGGCCAGGCCGGTCTGCGAGAGGTCGGCGTGGTCGGCGCGGTGCGGGGCGGCGGACTCGACCAGGGTGGTGAAGACGGAGAGCGTGCCGTCCTTGTTGTCGACGAGTTCGACGACGCGGGCGAGCTGGGGGAAGTCGACGTGCGAGGCGGTGGAGACCTCCCAGAAGGCGCGGCCGCCGGAGGCCCGGTGCGGGGTGATGTCGTTGCGGTGGATGTGGCCGTTCACCCAGGCCAGCACGTTGGGGTGGGAGGAGAGCACCGAGACGACCTCGGCGCCGTTGTGGCGGCGCTCCCCCGGGCGGTCCGGGTCGGGGCGGGTGTTGGTCATGGTCTTGCTGGTGTGGTGGCTGAAGACGACGGCGTAGGAGTCCTTGTTGTCCTTGAGCGTCCTGTCCAGCCACTTGAGCTGGGCGGTGCCGACGGACCCCTCGTAGTGGCCGCCGGGGTCGGTGGTGTCGAGGCTGATGCCGATGACGTCCTCGGAGACGCGGAAGGCGTAGTACTGGGTGCCGGCGTCCAGGTTCGCCGAGGAGTAGCCGTGGCCGGCCGGGCCGAGGCCCTGGTGGGCGGGGTCCAGGTGGGCCTTCAGGTAGTCGGCCCGGGTGTACTGCGCCCGCCTCTCGTCCGGGGTGACCTGGCGCGCGGAGCGGGCGTGGGCCTTGAGGAAGTCGCGGTAGCCGACGCCCTTGGGGTCGGTCGCGTTCTTGATGGCGTCCTGCAGCTTCTTGGCGTCGGCGGCGGAGACGCTCATCAGCTTCCGGCCGCCGATGGCCGCCTCGGTGAGGTACGGGTCGCCGTGGGAGCCGTAGCAGCCGAGCGGGAGGGCGTCGTGGTTGCCGACGGTGGAGTACCAGGGCAGGTTGAGGCCGGGGCTGCGGACCTCCCGGGTCGCGGCGGCCAGGAAGCCCTTCAGGTACGGGAAGCCGAGCGCCTTGTCCCTGTCCCGGGCGGTGGAGCCGGGCTGCCAGTACTGCTTCAGGCCGCTGTTCTGCACGCCCTCGTAGTGGCGCGGGTCCCCGGAGTTCGGGGTGATGCGGCCGCCGCTCATCACCGTCATGAACCACTCCAGTTCGGAGTGGGCGTTGTTGTCGGTGTTGTCGCCGGTCGTCATCACGAAGTGCAGCGGCGCGCCGGTGACGGGGGCGCCGCGCAGCGCGTTGACCCGCTCGACGAGCGAGACGGCGCCGGGCACGGTGAGCGCCTCGTGCGGGCGCCAGGCGTGCGGGTCGTGGGCGCGCAGGAACTCCAGGCGCAGCGGGTGCTGCACGTCCATCAGGTGCAGGTCGGTGAACTGCACGAACGCCGCGAGGGCGGTACGGCGGCCCGCGCGGCCGGACTTGGGGGCCGCCAGCTCGTCCCGGACGACCCGCTTCCAGCCGGGGCCGTCGCCGAGCCGGCGGTAGCCGGAGCCGCTCAGCGGGGCGGCGACGGAGGCGAGGGTGGTGCCCTTGGTGTAGGGGGCGAGGGGTGCCGGGGCCGCCTTGCGGGAGGTGGCGACGGGCGTCTCGGCGGTGGTGGTCGCGGCCCGGCCGTCGGTGGCGGTGGCGGCCTGACTTTCGGTGGGGCGCAGGGCGTAGCCGACGCCCGCGGAGAGCGAGACGGCTCCGGCGGCGGCGAGCACGGTACGGCGGTGGACCCCCAGCGTGGAGGTGGCGACAGAGCGTATGCGCGACATGGCGCGGTCTCCCCGGGTGCGAACGCGTCGGCGGTGGTCGCGGGCCGTCGCAGGCGCCGACGCCCCGCTCGCTCTGGATGGTTCGCACCGGGGATGACCTGTGCGTGAACAGGGCGGCAACGCCCCACACCGATCACCGAACGTGGATCACGGTGTGCGCGGCGCGGTCACGGAGTCGAACGCGGGCGGCCGGGGGCCGGTCACTCCTCGTTCATCTGCCGGGGCAGGGGGTGGGTTCCGGGTCCGAGATGTCCGGTCTCCGGACGCTCGCGCCACAGCCGCAGCGCCACGTCGACGAGGCGGATCCGGGTGAGGCCGGACACCGCGTCGAGGTCCTGCCAGGCCGCGAAGTCGGTGGAGCCGCCGATCTCGTGGCGGAGTTCGCCGCCGGTGATCCCGGCCTCGTAGACGATCCGCACGCCCTGGTGGTCGGTGCGGCGCGGCGGCCGGCCGCCGCGGAAGACATGGCGGGAGGAGTCCACGCCGAGCAGCCGGGTCACCTCGACCCGGTAGCCGGTCTCCTCGGCGACCTCGCGCCGCACGGTGTCGTACGGGTCCTCGCCGTGCTCCATGCCGCCGCCCGGCAGCACCCACTCGTGGCCGCCGCCGGGGGCCGGTGAACGGGCCAGCAGGATCTGTCCGTCACGGACGCACACGGCGTAGGCCGCCACCCTCAACTTCTGTCGCATGAGGGGACGTTAGCGCGGGTTGTCCGGATTGGCGGGTGAGTATTCCGGCGCGGACCAGCGCAGCGGCAGGGCGGCCGGGGTGTGCACGGCGCCGGTGACGGTGAAGCGGACGGTCCGCTCGCCGCCGGCGCCGAACCGGGTGCGGGCCGAGCCGGTGAGCTGGAGGGTGGTGCCGGTCGTCCAGTCCAGGAAGAGCAGTCCGGCGCGCGGGTCGGCGTACAGGTTGCCGAGACTTCGGAACATGGCGTTGCCGGGATAGTCCGGCCAGGCCAGTTCGTCCGGTGAGACGACCCGGACGAATCCGGGGTTGCCTCCGCGGTGGCTGGCGTCGGCGCCGTCGGCGTGCACGGTGGCCAGGAAGAAGGTGTCGGCCGCCGCGACGAGCGCGGCCTGCTCCGCGCCCAGCCGGTCCAGGGTGCGGGGGGCGCCCGGCACGCGGTCCGGCACCCGCTCGCAGAGCTCCCGGCGTTGGATGTACTTGGGGCAGTTGGCGAACACCTGCTCCGCCTCGACGGCGAAGCCCCGGGGGGTGGGCCGCACCCGGCCGCCGAGGCGCATCCGGCGCCGGGTGCGCGGATCGAGGACGATGGCGCCCACGGCGGTGCCCGGGGTGGCCAGGGCCGTCGCGAGCGGGTCGGCCGGGGGCGGCCCGCCGGTGACGGACACCTGCCGGGGCCCGGTGGCCCGGACGAAGCCCGGGGCGCCGGCGAGCGGGGACGCCCAGACCCGGCCCGTGGCGGGGTCGGCGGCGCCCACGACGAGCAGCGGCTGGAGTTCCAGGAAGGCCGCCGCGACCGGTTTGAGGTCCGGCCCGAGGGAGCGGCCGACGTGGTCGGCGCGGTCCCGCACGCCGACCAGGTCCTGCACGGCGCGGGAACCGGCGTGATAGACGCTCATGGCACCGCCTTCTAGAAGAAACCGCAGGTCGGAGCGGATGCGTGCGGGGCGGGCGCATCCTCGGCGCCGTGCGGGACGGAGATCTCCAGGCGGGTGCCGTCCGGGTCGTGGAAGAAGATCCCGCCCGAGGCCGACCCCTCCCGGTGGGCCACCACGCCCTCGTGGGCGAACTCCACCCCGGCGGCCCGGAGCGCCGCCTCGTACTCCCGGACCCGGTCCACCGAGCCGGCCGTGAAGGCGAGGTGGTGCAGCCCGGCCCGGCCGCCGTCGTAGGGGCCGCCGGCCTGCTGCCAGAGGGTGAGGACGGGCCCGTCTCCCCCGGCCTCGCCGAGGAACGCGTACCGCCGGCCGTCCTCCTTGCCCTCGGCGAGCAGTGCGAAGCCCAGGACGTCCCGGTAGAAGGCGAGGGAACGGTCGAGGTCGGTGACGTTCAGGCCGGTGTGACCGGTGCGCAAGGTCATGGCTCTCCCTTCGGGGCTGTCCCGCGATCGGGACTCCCTAACCCCTATGGGCAACGTTAGAAGGTTAGAGAGCGTTGCGTCAACCGGTCACGTACGCTTGAGCGGTTAGCAGAGAAGGAGCCCGTCATGCCCACCGCCCGCGACCCCCGCCCGCTCACCGGCGAGCCCCTCGCGCTCGACCTGCTCAACACCCGGTGGAACAGGGACGGCGCGCCCCAGGACCTGCTCGACGGCACCGACGGCCTCGCGGTGTGGCTCGCGGACAACGGGCTGGACGGCGAGCACCCGGCCGACGAGGACGTGCTGCGCCATCTGCGGCAGGCACGCGAGGCGCTCGGCGCCGCGGTGGACGGGTCGCTGGAGGAGGGCGCCCCGCTCGTGGACGCCGTGCTGGCGCACGGGCGCATCCGGGCGCGGCTGACCGGCGAGGGCGCCTTCGAGGAGCCCGAGTTCGCCGACGCCTCCTGGGCGCCGGCCTGGCTCGCCGCCCGCGACTACCTGGACCTGCTCGACCGGGCCCCGGACCGGATCCGCCGCTGCGCCCACGAGGCGTGCGTCCTGCACTTCTTCGACACCTCCCGCAACGGCACCCGCCGCTGGTGCTCGATGGCGTCGTGCGGAAACCGCGCCAAGGCCTCCCGGCATTACGCCCGCTCCAAGGAGAGTTGAGCCAATCCGGGACGCGACGGGATTCATCCCGTCAAATCCCATCGCGGGTTTTCCCCATACATTGATTACGTTCAGGTCAACGGTCCCCAAATTCCTTTGCCTTGGGTAAAGCTGTGCGCTCGTCCGGCACTGGTTTCTCACCTGCAAGGGATGCCGATGACCCACACCCCCGAGCGCGACCCGATATCCGGCCCGAGACGCCTGGCCCGCATAGCCGTGGCCGTCGGCGTGGTGGCCGCCCTCTCCGCGGCCGGGCCGGTACCGCTGGCCCTCGGCGCGGACGCGCCCCCCGCCACGGCCGACCCCGCCGTCAAGTCCGCGCACGACAAGCTCGGTTCGGAAGACGCCGACCGGCTCGCCGAGGCCAAGGCGGACGGCGACAAGAACGTCACGATGATGATCGCCACGGCGCCCGGGCAGACCGAGCAGGTCGCCTCGGAGCTGGACGCGGTCAAGGGCGGCTCGGTGGGCCGCACCTACGACAAGCTCGGCTACGTCCGCGCCACCGTCCCGACGGCGAAGGCGGACTCCGCGATCGCGGCCGCCTCGAAGCTGTCCTCGGTGCACGCGATCGACCTCCGCCAGGAGATCCCGCTGGACGACCCGACGCCCGCCGCGGACACCGCCCAGGGCGCCAAGGGCCACGGCTCGGCGACCACTTACTCCGGACCGGGCAGGAACACCCCGGCCGAGAACCCGTACAACCCGTCCTTCGAGACCGGCGCCGTCGACTTCGTCAAGGACCACCCGAAGGCGGACGGCCGGGGCATCACCATCGGCATCCTCGACTCCGGCGTGGACCTCGGCCACCCGGCGCTGCAGAAGACCACCACGGGCGAGCGGAAGATCACCGACTGGGTGACCGCCACCGACCCGATCATCGACGGCGACGGCACCTGGCGCCGGATGACCAACCCGGTCAGCGGCCCGTCGTTCGCCTACGGCGGCGCGAACTGGAAGGCGCCCGCGGGCAGCTACCAGGTCAACCTGTTCCGCGAGTCGTCGACGGCCGGCGGCGACGCCAAGGGCGACGCCAACCGGGACGGCGACACCACCGACGTCTGGGGCGTCCTCTACGACCCGGCCGCCGGCACCGTGCGCGTCGACCTGAACAACAACTTCGACTTCACCGACGACACCCCGATGAAGCCGTACAAGGACGGCTACCAGATCGGGTACTTCGGCACCGACGACCCGAAGACCGACGTGGTCGAGCGCCAGCCGTTCGTCGTGCAGATCCGCAAGGACGTGCCGACCGACCCGTACGGCGGCGACTGGGTCGGCAAGACGGCCGACTTCGTCAACATCGGCGTCATCGAGTCCGAGCACGGCACGCACGTCGCCGGCATCACCTCCGCCAACGGGCTGTTCGGCGGCAGGATGAACGGCGCGGCCCCGGGCGCAAAGCTCGTCTCCTCCCGGGCCTGCACCTGGAGCGGCGGCTGCACCAACGTCGCGCTGACCGAGGGCATGATCGACCTCGTCGCCAACCGCGGTGTCGACATCGTCAACATGTCCATCGGCGGTCTGCCGGCGCTGAACGACGGCAACAACGCGCGCGCCGAGCTGTACACGCGGCTGATCGACACCTACGGCGTCCAGCTCGTGATCTCCGCGGGCAACTCCGGGCCCGGCGCCAACACGATCGGCGACCCCGGCCTCGCGGACAAGGTGATCTCCGTCGGCGCCACCATCTCCAAGGACACCTGGGCGGCCAACTACGGCTCGGCCGTCGCGACCAGGTACGCGATGATGCCCTTCTCCTCGCGCGGCCCGCGTGAGGACGGCGGCTTCACCCCGACCCTGAGCGCGCCCGGCGCCGCGATCAACACCACCCAGACCTGGCTGCCGGGCTCCCCGGTCGCCGAGGCGGGCTACTCGCTGCCGGCCGGCTACTCGATGCTCCAGGGCACCTCGATGGCCTCCCCGCAGGCGGCGGGCGCGAGCGCGCTGCTGCTGAGCGCCGCCAAGCAGAAGGGCATCGACCTGACGCCCGCGAAGCTGCGCACGGCCCTGACCTCGACCGCCGACCACATCAGCGGCGTGCAGGCCTACGAGGAGGGCGCCGGCCTCATCGACATCGTGGACGCCTGGGACGCCGTCCGCGACGGCGCCACCGCCCACGACTACACCGTGAAGGCCCCGGTCGACACCGCGATCGACTACGCGCTGAAGACCCCGGGCTTCGGCACCGGTCTGTACGACCGCGAGGGCGGCCTGAAGGCCGGCCAGCGCAAGACGTACGACGTCACGATCACCCGCACCTCCGGCCCGGACCGTGCCCTGCGGCACGAGCTGAGCATCGAGAACAACGCCGGCCGGACCTTCCGGATCCTCGGCGACGACGAGGTGCGGCTGCCGCTGAACCAGCCGGTGACGGTCAAGGTCCAGGCGGCTCCTGGCTCCGCCGGTCTGAAGAGCGCGATCCTGGACGTCGACGACCCGCGCACGGAGGGGGTCGACAAGCAGATCCTCACCACCGTCGTGGTCGCCTCCCCGGTGAACTACACCTACTCCGCGTCCGGTTCGGTGCAGCGCAACAGCACCCGGTCCTACTTCGTGACCGTGCCCGAGGGCGCGAAGTCGCTGGAGGTCGCGATCGGCGGGCTGAAGGACAAGAGCCAGACCCGCTTCATCTCGATCCACCCGTACGGCACGCCGGTGGACAACACCAGCACCCCGTACTGCTACAACAACTACCTCGACGGCAACGGCTGCAAGCCGGACGTCCGCTCCTACGCCGACCCGCAGCCCGGCGTCTGGGAGGTCGAGGTCGAGGCCCGGCGTACCTCCCCGCTGCTCGACAACCCGTACGAGCTGGACGTCACCGTGCTCGGCGCGGTCTTCGACCCGGAGACCGTGACCGTGCCCGAGGCCAAGGTCGGCACGCCGGCCGCCGTCTCCTGGAAGGTGACCAACAAGTACGCGGCGCTGGACGGCAAGCTGGTCGGCGGCCCGCTGGGCTCCTCCGAGTCGTCCCGCCCGTCCATCAAGGAGGGCGAGACGCACACCACCACGGTGGACGTCCCGGCCGGCGCCAAGTCCCTGGACGTCGCGATCGGCAACGTGTCCGACGCGGGCGCCGACCTGGACCTGACCGTGTACGACGCCAACGGCACGCAGGTCGCGCAGTCCGCGGACGGCGACTCGGAGGAGGCGGTCTCCATCCCGTCCCCTGCCGCCGGCACGTACACCGTCAAGGTCGTCGGCTACTCGGTTCCGGCCGGCTCGACCGACTACGACTACCGGGACGTGTTCTTCTCCAGCACGCTCGGCACCGTCTCGGTCGACGGCTCGGCCGCGGTCAAGCTCGGCACGGGCGACTCCGCCACGGTGACCGGTCAGGTCACGGCCGCCGCCGAGGCCCCCGCGGGCCGCGCGTTCTTCGGCCAGGTCCAGCTGGTGAACGGCCGCGGCACGGCCGCGGGCACCGGCAGCGTGAAGATCGAGAAGGTCACGCCGTAACGGGGTGATCCCGGCAGAGGGGCGGGTGTCCGGACACGGGCGCCCGCCCCTCTTGTCGTCTGCCGGGTCCCCCCCCCCCCGCGGGCGCAGGCCGTCCCGGCCGGCCCCGTCGTCCCCGTCGTCCCGCAGGCGGGATACGCGTCAGCGTGCCCTCGCTCCGAGACGACGAGGACGGCGACCGCCGCCGCGGCGAGCAGCAGCAGCGCCCCCACGACCACGGCCCACCGCCACCGCGTCACCGTGTCCCGCTCACGGCTCGTCGCACGGGGCGGGCGCGGACTCGGGCCCGGTCCCGGCGATCCGGGCGCGTTCGTCGGCCACGCGGGCGTCGCCGACGGCCCACAGGGTCGCCTCCCGGCCGCCCCGGACCACCCCGGCCAGCACGTGCTGCCCCTTGCGCGGGGCCGGGCTCGCGGCGTCGCCGAGGAGGAAGGCGACCTCCGACGGGCCGTGGGAGGGGCGGTAGGAGCGGGTCACGGTGAGCACGACACGGATCCGGGGGGCGTCCGTCCGCCGGTCCACCCCGGCCACGGTGCCCTCGGCGAGCAGCCGGTAGCAGGAGAGCGCCGCGCCGCTTCCTGCCTCGGCCGGGCCGTCCGCCCGGCTCTTCGCGTCGGCGCTCTTGTCCGAGCTCGCCGAGACACCGCCACCGGACCGCACCGCCACCCAGCCGAGCCCCGCCACCAGCCCGAGGGCCATCACCCCGGCCACCGAACCGAGCACCACCCGCGCCCCGCGCCGGACTCCGCCGGGCCGGCCCGGCCGCCGGACGCTCCGCGCCCGGCCGGGGGCCCGCGGCCCGCGGACCCCGGCGGCGCCGGGACCCCCGGCCCGGACACGACCGCCCCCCCGACCGCCCGCGGCGATCCCCTCCGCCGCGCCCGCGGCGGCACTCGCCGCCGGCCCGCCGTCGCCCTCGGACCCGGCCGGGTCCGCGCTGCGGGAAGACACGCTGCCCCCGCCCGGACCGTGCTGACCCGTGGCGGCCCCGGGCCCGGCCGGGCCGGTACCCGGACCGTCCGCCCCGCCCCGGCCGGGGTCGTGCGCGGCCGCCGAGGCCCCCGCCCGCCCGGCGTCCGTCGCCCCCGGTGCCGGTCGTTCCGTCTGGCGCTCCCCCGTCAGGGCCTCGGCGAGCCAGACCAGTTGGTCCCTCAGCACCGCCACGTCCGCCTCGGCCGACCGCCGCCGCGCGAGGAGGGCGGGGTCGTCGTGGGCGTCCGGCGGCAGCGGGTCGCCCGTGATCGCGGCCATCAGGGCGTCCATGCCGCCGTGCTCCCCGGTGTCCTCGTGTCCGGCGGGCATCTCACACCACCTCGTCCTCGTGCAGTCGCCGGCGCAAGGCGCGGACCGCCGTGTGCAGCCGGCTCTTGACCGTGCCCTCGGGAACGCCCAGCTCCTCGGCGATGCCGCGCACCGGCAGGTCCGCGAAGAAGCGCAGGACCAGGACCTGGCGCTGGGCGTCGGGCAGTTCGTCCAGCCCCCGGGCGACGGCGAGGGAGAGCACGCTGGTCTCCTCGCCCGACGGGTGCGCGGGCTCGCGCAGGGCCGCCAGCCGCTCCCCCAGCCGCTCCTGGCGCCGCTTGGCCCGGTGCCAGTCCATGGCGAGGTTGGAGGCGACCACCGCCGCCCAGGCCGACACGTCCCGCGGCGCCTCGCGCCCGCTCGCGGCCCGCTCCAGCAGCCGCAGACGGACCTGCTGCACCCCGTCCGGCAGGTCCGCCTGCGGCACCCCGCCGAGCGCGAGCACCGCCCGCACCCGGCGTTCCTGGGCCGCGTCCAGTGGGTCTCCGCCGGTACGGTCCGCACCGGCGTACGCCCCCTTGTCGCGGCGCGTCCTTCCGCGCAGCACAAGCCACCCCCTCACGCGTTTGCCCCTACGACGCACGAGGCGGCGGAAACGTTCGGCCGGACGCCGAGGACCCGGGAGGCGTACATCACACCACCGTGTGGGCGGTTCCCCGGCGGGCAGGGACCCCGCAGCACAGCTTCCGGCGCGGGGCCGCCGCCGGGGAAACATCTGCAGCTCAGCGCGGCGTACGACGGAGGTCCAGAACCGGACCCGGGGTGATCGCGTCTTACAGCGCGGGCAGGCGCCGCAAAGAATTGGACAGGTGGGCCGGGACTGGCCGCATGATGGAAAAGCCCCGGTCATGCGAAGGCAAGCAGCAACACACACAGAGGGAGTCGCCGTGAGGGTCGGAATCGTCGGAGCCACCGGTCAGGTCGGCACGGTCATGCGCAGGATCCTCGCGGAGCGGAACTTCCCGGTCACCACGCTGCGCCTGTTCGCCTCGGCCCGTTCGGCCGGGACCGTGCTGGACGGCGTGACGGTGGAGGACGCGGCGGCCGCCGACTACTCCGGCCTGGACATCGTGCTCTTCTCCGCGGGCGGCGCGACCTCCAGGGCGCTGGCCGAGAAGGTCGCCTCCCAGGGCGCCGTGGTGATCGACAACTCCTCGGCCTGGCGCCGCGACCCCGAGGTGCCCCTGGTGGTCGCCGAGGTGAACCCGCACGCCATCGCCGACCGGCCCAAGGGCATCATCGCCAACCCGAACTGCACCACCATGGCCGCGATGCCGGTCCTGAAGCCGCTGCACGAGGAGGCCGGCCTGGAGGCGCTGGTCGTCGCCACCTACCAGGCGGTGTCCGGCTCCGGCCTGGCGGGCGTGGCCGAGCTGCACGGGCAGGTGCAGAAGGTGGCCGCCGAGGCCGACAAGCTGACCCACGACGGCGCGGCGGTCGACTTCCCCGAGCCGCAGGTCTACAAGCGCCCCATCGCCTTCAACGTGCTCCCGCTGGCCGGCTCCATCGTCGACGACGGTCTGGGCGAGACCGACGAGGAGCAGAAGCTGCGCAACGAGTCCCGCAAGATCCTGGAGATCCCGGCCCTGAAGGTCTCCGGCACCTGTGTGCGCGTCCCGGTCTTCTCCGGTCACTCCCTCCAGGTCAACGCCCGTTTCGCCCGGCCGCTGAGCCCGGAGCGGGCGACCGAGCTGCTCGCGGGCGCCCCGGGCGTGGCCCTCTCCGACATCCCGACCCCGCTCGAGGCGGCCGGCCAGGACCCCTCGTTCGTCGGCCGCGTCCGCCGCGACGAGACCGTGGACAACGGCCTGGCGCTGTTCGTCTCCAACGACAACCTCCGCAAGGGCGCCGCGCTGAACGCCGTCCAGATCGCGGAGCTGGTGGCGGCCGAGCTGTCCGAGAAGTAGGCGCCCGTCGCACAGGGGGCGGTCACGTGCGCGTGACCGCCCCTTTCGCGTGCCCGGGCTCATCGCTTTCCCCGTGGCCGCCATGGAAGGATGGCGCAACCCACACATAACGAGGAGATGACCGCGTGCCTGGCACAAACCTGACTCGCGAAGAGGCGCGGCAGCGGGCGAAGCTGCTCACCGTTGACTCGTACGAGATCGATCTCGACCTCTCCGGCGCGCAGGAGGGCGGCACCTACCGGTCCGTGACCACGGTGCGCTTCGACGTGGCCGAAAGAGGCGCCACGTCCTTCATCGACCTGGTGGCCCCGGCCGTCCACGAGGTGACGCTGAACGGGGACTCGCTCGACCCCGCCGAGGTGTTCGCCGACTCGCGGATCGCGCTGCCCGAGCTGCTGGACGGGCGCAACGTCCTGCGTGTCGTCGCCGACTGCGCCTACACCAACACCGGCGAGGGCCTGCACCGCTTCGTGGACCCGGTCGACGAGCAGGCGTACCTATACACCCAGTTCGAGGTGCCGGACGCCCGCCGCGTCTTCGCCTCGTTCGAGCAGCCCGACCTGAAGGCGACCTTCCAGTTCACCGTGAAGGCCCCGGAGGGCTGGACGGTCATCTCCAACTCGCCGACGCCGGAGCCGCAGGAGAACGTCTGGGTCTTCGAGCCGACGCCCCGCATCTCGTCGTACATCACGGCGCTGATCGTCGGCCCGTACCACTCGGTGCACAGCGTGTACGAGCGGGACGGGCAGAGCGTGCCGCTCGGCATCTACTGCCGTCCCTCGCTGGCCGAGTTCCTGGACTCGGACGCCATCTTCGAGGTCACCCGGCAGGGCTTCGACTGGTTCCAGGAGAAGTTCGGGCTGGCGTACCCGTTCAAGAAGTACGACCAGCTCTTCGTGCCCGAGTTCAACGCCGGCGCGATGGAGAACGCGGGCGCGGTCACCATCCGCGACCAGTACGTCTTCCGGTCCAAGGTGACCGACGCGGCGTACGAGACGCGCGCCGAGACCATCCTGCACGAGCTGGCCCACATGTGGTTCGGCGACCTGGTCACCATGGAGTGGTGGAACGACCTGTGGCTGAACGAGTCGTTCGCCACCTACACCTCCATCGCCTGCCAGGCCGCCGCGCCCGGCTCCCGCTGGCCGCAGGCGTGGACGACGTTCGCGAACTCCATGAAGACCTGGGCGTACCGGCAGGACCAGCTCCCGTCCACGCACCCGATCATGGCCGACATCCGCGACCTGGACGACGTGCTCGTCAACTTCGACGGCATCACGTACGCCAAGGGCGCGAGCGTGCTCAAGCAGCTCGTCGCGTACGTCGGCGAGGACGAGTTCTTCAAGGGCGTGCAGGCCTACTTCAAGCGGCACGCGTACGGCAACACGCGCCTGTCCGACCTGCTGGGCGCCCTGGAGGAGACCTCCGGCCGCGACCTGAAGACCTGGTCGAAGCAGTGGCTGGAGACGGCCGGCATCAACGTGCTGCGCCCGGAGGTCGAGACGGACGCGGACGGCGTCATCACCTCCTTCGCCGTCCGCCAGGAGGCCCCGGCGCTGCCCGCCGGCGCCAAGGGCGAGCCGGTGCTGCGCCCGCACCGCATCGCGATCGGCGTGTACGAGCTGGACGGCGGCGGCAAGCTGGTGCGCACCGACCGGATCGAGCTGGACGTCGACGGCGAGCTGACGGCCGTACCGCAGCTCGCGGGCCGGCGCCGGCCGGCCGTCGTGCTGCTCAACGACGACGACCTGTCGTACGCGAAGGTCCGGCTGGACGAGGAGTCGCTGCGGACCGTCACCGAGCACCTCGGCGACTTCGAGGCCTCCCTGCCGCGCGCCCTGTGCTGGGCCTCGGCCTGGGACATGACCCGCGACGCCGAGCTGGCCACCCGGGACTACCTGTCGCTGGTGCTGTCCGGCATCGGCAAGGAGTCCGACATCGGTGTCGTGCAGTCGCTGCAGCGCCAGGTGAAGCTGGCGATCGAGCTGTACGCCGACCCGGCCGCCCGGGAGACCCTGCTGGCACGCTGGACCGACGCCACGCTGGCCCACCTGCGCTCGGCCGGCCCCGGCAGCGACCACCAGCTCGCCTGGGCCCGGGCGTTCGCGGCGACGGCCCGCACGCCGGAGCAGCTCGACCTGCTGGACGCGCTGCTGGACGGCTCGCAGACCATCGAGGGCCTGGTCGTCGACACGGAGCTGCGCTGGGCGTTCGTGGAGCGGCTCGCGGCGGTCGGCCGCTTCGACGAGGCGGAGATCGCGGCGGAGTACGAGCGGGACCGGACCGCGGCCGGTGAGCGGCACGCCGCCACCGCCCGGGCGGCCCGTCCGACGCCGGAGGCCAAGGCGGAGGCGTGGGCGTCGGTCATCGACTCCGACAAGCTGCCGAACGCCGTGCAGGAGGCCGTGATCGGCGGCTTCGTGCAGACCGACCAGCGGGAGCTGCTGGCGCCGTACACGGAGCGGTACTTCGAGGTCCTCAAGGACGTCTGGAACGCCCGTTCGCACGAGATGGCCCAGCAGATCGCGATCGGCCTGTACCCGGGGGTGCAGATCTCCGAGGACACGCTGGCCAGGACGGACGCCTGGCTGGCCTCGGCGGAGCCCGGCGCGGCCCTGCGCCGGCTGGTCTCGGAGTCCCGCTCGGGCGTCGAGCGCGCGCTGAGGGCCCAGGCGGCGGACGCGGCCACCGCGTAACGCCGAACGGCCACGAGGGCGCCCGGTCCGGCACCGGGCGCCCTTTTCCGGGCCAGCGTCCGCGGGCGGCGGGTTCGACGTCCGGATTCCGCCGGTGCGCGGTACGCCCGGCGGGCCACGCTGGCCGTATGACGACCTACACCGCACGGCCCCTGCCGGCCGCGGTCCTCGCGGAGCTGCGCGTCTCGGACGACGCGGGCCGCCCCATGACCGCCTTCGAGGACACGGAGGGCGGCGCACCGCTGCGCTGCTGCCTGCGCCGCAGCGCGCCGGGCGAGCGCGTCGCCCTGGTGTCGTACGCGCCCCTGCGCCGCTGGGCGGCCGCGACGGGCGCCGACCCGGGGGCCTACGACGAGCAGGGGCCGGTCTTCGTGCACGCCGGGGACTGCGCCGGGCCCGAGGACGGCGACGCGCTCCCCTTCACCGGCGCCCACCGCACGCTGCGCCGCTACTCCGCCGACGGCCGCATCCTCGGGGGCCGCCTCGTCGCGGACCCGGACGGCTTCGGACCGGCGTTCGCGGAGGCCTTCGCCGACCCGGAGGTGGCGCTGGTGCACGTGCGGGCGGTGGAGTACGGGTGCTTCCTGTACGAGGTGCGGCGTCCGTAGACCGCTGCGCTCCCGAGCTGCCCGGCCGCCGTCGCCGCGAACGCCAGGGCCATGCCGAGCGTCTGCACGGGGGTGAGCGCCTGCCCCAGGGCCGCCCAGCCGGTCACGGCGGCGGTCAGCGGGGAGAGCGGGCCGAGGAAGCCGGCCCGGGTGGCGCCGAGCCGGCCGATGCCGCGGAACCAGAGCCAGTAGGCGACCGCCGTGTTCGCCAGCGCCAGGTAGAGGTAACCGCCGACCGCGCGGCCGTCGAGCGCGGGCGGGGCGCCCTCGGCCAGCAGGGCGACCGGCGCGATGAGCAGGCCGCCGGCGGTGAGCTGCCAGCCGGTGAGGGCGAGCGGTCCGACGCCCTCGGGCCGGCCCCAGCGCCGGGTCAGCACGGTCCCCGCGGCCATCGAGGCGGTGGCGGCGACGGCGGCGAGCACCCCGGCCGCGTCCAGGGCGCCGGCGCCCTTGAGCACGACGAGGCTGACGCCGAGCGCGGCCACGGCTCCCGTGACCAGGGTGCGGGCGGTCGGCCGCTCCCGCAGCAGCAGTGCCGACAGGCCGACCACGAACAGCGGCCCGGCCGAGCCGACCACGGCGGCCATCCCGCCGGGCAGCCGGTACGCCGACACGAACAGCAGCGGGAAGAAGGCGCCGATGTTCAGCGCGCCCAGCGCGGCCGCCTTGGCCCACCAGATGCCGCGCGGCAGCACCCGGGTGAGGGCGAGCAGCAGCAGCCCGGCGGGCAGGGCCCGGACGAGGGCCGTGAACAGGGGGCGGTCCGGCGGCAGGAACTCGGTGGTGACGGCGTAGGTGGTGCCCCAGGAGACGGGGGCGAGGGCGGTGAGCAGGACGGTCGTGGGGCGCTTCATCACGGGCCCTTTCGCGAGTTCAGCAAGTGATAAGTAGCTTAGTCGCAAGCTACTTATCGTCAAGCTACTTTCTTGCCGACGACTGTCCCCTGCGGCGATACTCGGCACATGAACGCAGGCCGGCAGCAGCCCCACGACCCCGTCGACGCGATCATCGACCAGTGGGCGGCCGTCCGCCCCGACCTCGACACCCGGGCGATGGAGGTCTTCGGGCGCATCCACCGCCTGTCCCGCGCCATGGGCGACCGCATGGAGAAGGCCTACGAGCCCTTCGGCGTCTCCCGCGGCGAGTTCGACGTGCTGGCCACCCTGCGCCGCTCCGGCGAGCCGTACACCCTGTCCCCGCGGCAGCTCTCGGCGACCCTGATGCTCACCACCGGCGGCATGACCGGCCGCCTCGACAAACTGGAGCGGGCCGGGCTGCTGCGCCGCTCCCCCGACCCCCACGACCGCCGCGGGCTCCAGGTGACCCTGACCGAGAAGGGGCTGGACGTCATCGACCGGGCGGTCGGCGCGGGGCTCGCCGTCCAGACGGAGGCCCTGGCCCACCTGGACGACGAACAGGCCGGCCAACTGGCCGGCCTGCTGCGGGAGCTGCTCTCCGGGACACGGTAGGCGGGCGGGCCGCCGCCGGCGTGCCCGGAAACGCCGAGGGCGCCGGCCTCACCCGGGTACGGCGGTGTGCGCGTACCGGGGGAGAGCGGCGCCCTCGGCGGGACGGGGAGGCCGGTCAGGCCTTCGCCTCGCCCTTCACGTTGATGTTGGACGTCGTGCGGTCCTTCTTGGCGTGGGACTTGTCCAGCACCATGACCAGGCCCGCGATGACCACGAACAGGGCGATGGGCAGGAGCACATAGAGGCCCAGCGTCTGGATGACGCTCAGGCCGGGGCCGGGGTCGTCACCGTCGTCGCGGGTCAGCGCGAGCGCGGGGGACGACATGAGCAGCATCATCAGCGTCGTACCGGCGGCCAGGGCGCCGGCGCGCAGGGCGTTCTTCTTGTCCACACTCCCAAGTTAGCGAACCACCCGAACGGACGCGCGCCCGGGGTCCCCTACGCGGCCCTCACCGCCCCACCCCCTGCCTGAGCACGTCCAGCAGCGCCCGCAGCCGGGGCGAGGCCGCCAGCTCCTCCAGCGTCACCGGGCGGCCGTCCGAGTCGGCGACGGGCAGCCGCCAGTTCGGGTACTCGTCCCAGGTGCCGGGCAGGTTCTGCGGGCGGCGGTCGCCGACGCCGTCCGGGAGCCAGACGCCGACCAGCCGGGCCGGGGTGCGCAGCAGGAAGCGGTGGACGCCCTGGATCTCCGCCTCCTCGTCGCTGCCCGGCGGCCCGGCCGCCGGGCTGTCCAGCAGGCCGAGGCTCCCCAGCAGGGCGAGCCACTCCGCCGTGTCCGCGGCCGCCTCGGCGCTCTCCTCGGCGACGGAGCGGGTGAGCAGGCCCAGGCGGTCGCGCAGACCGACGTGGTCGCCGGTGAGCCGGGCGGCGGTGGGCGGCAGGTCGTGGGTGGTGGCGGTGGCCAGGCAGTCCGCGCGCCACCGCTCCGGGGGCAGCGGGCGGCCGTCGCCCTCCCAGTCCCGTTCGAACCAGAGCACGGAGGTGCCGAGCACCCCGCGCCGCTGCAGCCGCTCGCGCACCCCGGGCTCCACGGTCCCCAGGTCCTCGCCGATCACCACCGCCCCGGCCCGGAAGGCCTCCAGGGCGAGCAGGGCGAGCATGGCCTCGGCGTCGTGGCGGACGTAGGTGCCCTCGGTGGGCGGGCGGCCCTGCGGCACCCACCACAGCCGGAACAGGCCCATCACGTGGTCGATGCGCAGGGCGCCGGTGTAGCGGAACAGGGCGCGCAGCAGGTGGCGGTAGGGGGCGTGGCCGGAGGCGGCCAGCCGGTCGGGCCGCCAGGGCGGCAGCCCCCAGTCCTGGCCGTGGGCGTTGAAGGCGTCGGGCGGGGCGCCGACCGACATCCCGGCGGCGAAGTGGTCCTGCTGCGCCCAGGCGTCCGCGCCGTGGGGGTGCACGCCGACGGCGAGGTCGTGGATGATCCCGACGGTCATGCCGGCCTCCAGCGCGGTGCGCTGCGCGGCGCGGAGCTGACCGTCGGTGAGCCAGGCCAGGCGGGAGTGGAAGTCGACCCGGTCGGCGAGCTCGGCGCGGGCGTGAGCGGTCTCGGCGGAGCGCGGGTCGCGCAGGCCCGCGGGCCACAGGTGCCAGTCGGAGCCGTGCGCCTCGGCGAGCGCGTACCAGGTTGCGTGGTCCTCCAGGGCCTGCCCCTCCTCGGTGCGGAAGGCGTCGTAGGCGGCCTGCCGTCCCGGTCCGAGGGGCACGGCGAGGACCAGTTCCAGCGCCTCGCGCTTCAGCTCCCACACCGCGTCCCGGTCGATGAGGGCGCCCTTGTCGAGGACGTCGGCGCGCAGCCGCGCGGCGCGGTCCAGCAGGTCGCGGACCCGGTCCTGGTCCTCGACCTGGGCGAACTCGTCGATCAGCTCGACGCGCAGATGCACCGGGTCGGGGAAGCGGCGGGAGGAGGGCCGGTACGGCGAGGGGTCGGTCGGAGCGCCGGGCACGGCCGCGTGCAGCGGGTTGACCTGCACGAACCCGGCACCGGCGGTGCGTCCGGCCCAGCCGGCCAGCTCGGCGAGGTCACCGAGGTCGCCCATGCCCCAGGAGCGCCGGGAGAGCAGCGAGTACAGCTGGACGAGCAGGCCGTAGGAGCGGGTGGCCGGGGTCGGCAGCCGGTCGGGGGCGACGACGAGATGGGCGTGCCCGGTGCGGCCGTCGGGCGCGACGGCGGTCACCCGGTGCGCTCCGAGCGGCAGTCCCTCGGCCGTGTCCCGCGTCTCGCCCTGTTCGGTCTCGACGGTGAGGCGGGTGCCGGCGGGCAGCGCGGCGAGGGCGGCCGGGCCGCCCGGGTCGCCGGACCAGTGCACGACCGTCGGTGGGAGCAGCCGCTCGCGCAGCTCGCGCTCCCGTTCGGCGAGCGCGGCGCGGACCGCGTCCGGGGTGCCCGCTTCGACGCCGAGGGCGGCCAGGGCGGCCACCACGGCGGAGGCGGGGACGTCGACCGTGCGGTCGGGGGCGGGGCGGTAGGACGTGTCCACCCCGTGCAGTGCGGCGAGCCGGGCCAGCTCCTCGTCGGCGGCCGCGGTCATCTACAGTCCCGCGCCGAAGAAGTCGGGGATCGGGTCGGACTCGCCGGTCAGCGGGGCGGCCTCGGCGAGCGGGGGCTCGCTGGTCAGGGGTTCGGCGTCGGGCAGGGGCGGCTCGCTGGTCAGCGGAGCCTCCACGCAGGCGCTCTCCGCGCTGAAGACGCACAGCCGCGCGTCGTCGGTCTCGGCGGACTGCTCCGCCAAGGGTTTCCACTGGGCCGGAATGGTGGGATGAGCCGGTGCGGCCACGGGGGCCTCCTTCTCTCTCGGTCGCTTGCCGCGGCTAGCGGTGGTCAGGGCAGGCCTACCCCGCGAGGCCGAAGCCACTCGCCCCGCCGCCCGGGCACGCGTGTGCGCGTCCGGTGAACCGATGCCGGGCGCGTGATCGATAGAGGGAGTGTGAGACTGTTCCGCCCCGTGGGGGGCCAGCGGGAGAAGGACGGGGACGCGGCGCTGCTGCGGGCCGTCGCGGCGGGCGACGCGGCCGCCATGGCCGATCTGTACGACCGGCACGCCGGCTGGGTGCACGCGCGATTGAGCAGGCGCTGCGCCGATCCGGAGGTCGTCCGGGAGGTGCTGCAGGACACGTTCGTCACCGTGTGGCGGTCGGCGGCCGGGCACCGCGGCCAGGAGACCGGCGGCTGGCTGTGGACGATCGCGGCACGGCGGCTGGTCGACGCGCGGCGGGCGCAGGAGCGGGCCGCGCGGGTGGCGGGCGCGCCGCTGGAGTCGGCGGACGGCGTCCACGAGCCGGCCGCCGCGCCCTCCGCCGAGGACAGGGTGCTGGCCGGTCTCGAGTACGGGGACGTCGGCGCCGCGCTGGACCGGATCTCCCCCGAGCTGCGCGAGGTGCTGCGCGCGACCGTCGTCGACGGGCTGAGCACCCGGGAGGCGGCCCGGCTGCTCGGCATACCCGAGGGCACCGTCAAATCCCGCGCCCGGCGCGCCCGTACGGAGCTGCGGTCCGCGCTGGCCCATCTGAACCCGTCCCCGCTGGGAGGCACGGCATGACCCACGGCGACCCGCACGTCTGGCACGCCTCACCCCGCCTCGTCGCCCGTTACGCCGACGGCTCCCTGGCCGAGCCGGACGCGTGGTCCCTGGAGAAGCACTTGGAGGACTGCCCCGGCTGCGCGGCGCTGGTGTCGCGGGCGGTGCGCGGCACGGCGGCCGGCGCGGTGCTCGACGAGGTCCGCGGGGCGGTGCTGGCAGCGGCGCCCGCGGGGGAGGCCCGCTCCGTGGCGCCCCCGGCCCCGGCGCTGCCCCGGATCGCCCGGCTGCTCTGGGCCGCCGGGCCGGCCGTGCGGGGAGCCTGGCTGCCGGCCGTGCTGCTCGTCGCGGTGGCGGCGATGGCCCTGGGGTACGGGGGCGGCGTGCCCGGCGCGCGGGCGCTGCTGCTGGCGATCGCGCCGGTGGTGCCCGTGGCCGGGGTCGCGCTGTCCTACGGGCCGCACGCCGACCCGCTGTACGAGGTGGCCGCGGCCAGTCCGGCCGGCGGGCTGCGGCTGGCGCTGACCCGGACGGCCGCCGTGCTCGCGGTGAGCCTGCCGCCGCTGACCCTGACCGGGCTGCTGCTGCCCGCATCCGGCGCCCCGGCCGCCGCGGCCTGGCTGCTGCCGGGGCTGGCCCTGACCCTGGGCACGCTGGCCCTGGCCTCCTTCGTCGGCTGCCGGGCGGCGTCCGGGGTCACGGCCGGGGGCTGGCTGTGCGCCGTCGGCGCCCCCGTGCCCGGCGCTCCGGGCGGCGAGGTCACCACGCGCCTGGCCGAGCAGCTCTCGCGTTGCTTCGACGGCGCGGCGGCACAGGGCGCGTGGGCGGCGGCCGCCGTCCTGAGCGCCGCCCTCCTCACCGCCCGCCGCCAGGCCTACGACCGACCGCTTCACCGCTGAAGCCCGCCCCTGCCGCGTCACCCGGCACGTGACGGCGTCGCCCACGACCGCCTGATCCACGCGGCAGCAGGAGTCCCCGGCCGGACGGCCGGGCCACCAGGCCGGGAGCGCTCCCGGCCTGGTGGCCCCGTCGCCGCCGGGCCCCTGCGCCCCGACCGCCCGACCGACCGAACCACCCCGAGCACCAGGACCCACGACCCCGCCGACCGGCATGACCCGTGGCCAGACAGCCGCCCTCACCGGAACGGCCCGCGACCGCCGGGCCGTCCCGAAAGCCACCGGCCGGCCGGACCGACGCCCCACCCGCAACCAACCGAACCACCCGGGCAACAGGACCCGCGACCAGCCGAGCCGCCCCGGCGGACTCAGCCGGCCCGCACCCGGCCCGGCACGCGGCCCCCGCCGCACCGCCCGGCGCCGTACGCGCTCACGACCGTCCGATCACCCCACCCCCCGGTGACCACCGCCACCCGTGGCCGTCACCGGCAGCCATCTCTGGAGACCTCTTGAGTTCCATACTCGTGTCCGGCCTGTGGGTCCGGCATCGGAAGCATCTCGCGCTGGACGGCGTGGATCTGGACCTCGGCACCGGTGTGCACGGGCTGCTCGGGCCGAACGGCGCCGGGAAGACCTCGCTGATCCGGGTTCTGGCCACCGTGGCCCGGCCGTCCGCCGGGCGGGTGGAGATCCTCGGCCAGGACACCGCCGGGCACCGCGGACGGTCCGCGGTCCGGCGGGACCTCGGCTATCTGCCGCAGGAGTTCGGCTACTACCCGGGCTTCACGGTGCGGGAGTTCGTCGGGTACGTGGCCTGGCTGAAGGAGATGCCCGCCGCGCGGGTCCCGGCCGCCGTGGCGGAAGCGGTGGCCCGGGTCGGCCTCGCGGACCGCGCCGACGCGAAGATCCGCACCCTCTCCGGGGGCATGGTCCGCCGGGTCGGCATCGCCCAGGCGATCGTCAACGAGCCGGGCGTGCTGCTGCTGGACGAGCCCACCGCCGGTCTCGACCCCGAGCAGCGCGTGGAGTTCCGCGAAC
This sequence comes from Streptomyces sp. NPDC003720, assembly GCF_042875075.1. Taxonomy (NCBI): domain Bacteria; kingdom Bacillati; phylum Actinomycetota; class Actinomycetes; order Kitasatosporales; family Streptomycetaceae; genus Streptomyces; species Streptomyces sp. NPDC003720. The sequence goes on along the minus strand of NZ_JBIANZ010000003.1, from coordinate 284,447 downwards.
TGCTGCGCGAGCTCGGCGCCTCGGCCACGGTGGTGGTCTCCACCCACCTGGTGGAGGACGTGGCCGCCGCCTGCACGGAGGTCACCCTGCTCGACGGGGGCCGGATCGCCTACCGCGGCACCCCGCGCACGCTCACGCTGCTGGGCGAGACCTCGGGCGGGCCGGGCGACCACCCGATCGAGCGCGGCTACACGGCCGCGCTGCGGGCCCACCGCGACGGCGCGCGGACGAGGGAGTCGGTGCGATGAGCCTCGTGACCGACCGCGGAACACCGGTTCCCGCCCTGCGGGCCCCCCGTCCGCTGCGCGCCGAGGCCGTGCGCGGGTTCGCGCCCTTCGCCGGGGCCGCCGTACTGCTCACCGTCGGCGTCCTGCTGGCCGGCTCGGCCGCCCGCTGGCAAGGCGGCTGGGCGGAGACCGCCGCCCAGACGCACATCACCGTCCTGATCGCCGCGCCGCTGGCCGCCGCGGCGGGCTGCTGGCAGGGCGGGCGGGAGCGGCGACGCCGTACCGAGGAGCTGTGGGGGACGGTCGTCCGGTCGCCGCTCGCCCGTTTCCTGGCCTCGGCCCTGCCCGTCGCGCTCTGGACGGCGGCCGGCTACCTGGCCGCGGCCGGCCTGGCGATGCTCGCCACCTGGCGGTACGCACAGGGCGACCGCCCGCACCCCGGCCTGCTGCCGGGGGACACCGTCGTGGTGGCGGCGGCCGCGCTGCTCGGGCACGTGGTGGGCCGCGTCGTCCCCACCCGGCTGGCCGCACCGCTGCTGGCGATCGCGGGGTACGCCGGGCTCGGCCTCGCGTCGATGAGCCGCTCGGGTTCCGCACGGCATCTCAACCCGGCGTTCTCCGTCACGACCACCGGCGTCCCGGTGTGGTGGCAGCCGGTGTCGATGGCCGTATGGACGGCGGGCCTGGCGTTCGCCGCCGTGCTGGCGTACGCGGCGCGGCGCCGGGTGACGGCCCTGCTGCCGCTGGCCGCCGCCGTCGCGGCGGGGGCGGTGCTGACGCAGACCGGGGACGGACTGTGGCGCGAGGCGCCGCTCGCGCACCGCCAGGTGTGCGACACCTCCACCACCCCGGCGGTCTGCGTGAACGCCCGGTACGCGGGGATGCTGCCGCAGGTCACCGAGGCCCTGTCGGGGATCACGGGCAGGCTCGAAGGGGTGCGGAACCTGCCGGTGCGGTGGGAGGCGCGCGACCAGGAGTCGCACGGCGCCGAGGCGCAGCTGCCGGCTTTCACACCGCTCGGCTGGTCGGTGGTACGGGGCCGGCTCACCGATCCGCGGCAGTTCGCGTGGGAGGCGACGGCGGCCCTGCAGCGGCGCCCCGACTGCTCGCACCCCACGGAGCGGAAGTCCCTGGCCGACGACGCCGTGGAGACCTATCTCGCCCCCAGCCCGGCGCAGAAGCACTTCGACGACATGGACGCCCGTGGCGACGCGGCTCACCGCGCCGGGCTGCGCAAGCGCCTCGCCGCCCGGGCCGCGCTGGCCGCCATGGGCGCGCAGGAGCGCCGGGACTGGCTGTCGGCGTACTTCGCGACGGCGGGCACCTGTGACGTGAAGGGGGTGCCAGCGCTGTGACCGGTCCCCTCCTCTACGCCCGCTCCCGCGCCCTGCCCCTCACCCTGCTCGCGCTGGCCGGCACCACCGCCTTCGCGGTGTGGGCCGCGGGCAGCCTGGACGCCTACCTCGACCCCTACCGCCGGGTGCCGGTGGTCGCCCTGGCCCCGCTGCTGGCGGCCGCCGTGATCGGCACCAGCCTGTACTCGGCGTCCGACGAGCTGGACCGGACGGCCGTACGGCCCTGGTGGCCGCGGCGGCTGGCGCAGCTCGGGGCGCTGACCGCGCTGGCGGCGGTGCTGCTGCCGCTGGCGGTGCTGGGGCACGCGGAGACCTTCGGGCCGCCCGCGGTCGTCCGCAACACGCTCGGCTGCACCGGCGTCACGGCCGCGGCGGCCGCCGTGCTGGGCGCCCGGCTGAGCTGGCTGCCCGCGTTCGGCTATGTGACGGCCGTCTATCTGGCCTCCTCGGGGGCGCGCGGACGAGCGGTCACGGTGTGGGCGTGGCCGATGCAACCCGGTGCGCAACCGGGCGCCTGGGCCGCGGCGCTGACCGCTTTCGTGGTGGGCGCCGCGCTGTACGCGGTGCGCGGGGCGCGTGCCGAAGGGCCCCGCGGCTGAACGAGGAGCCGTCCGGCCGCGGGGTGCGCGAAGGCCCGGAACCGTCAGGCTGAGATGCCGTCGATCCGGGCCATGGCGTCGTCCGCGCCGTACGGCTGCAAGTAGGGCAGCCAGCGCGGGTCCCTGTGGCCGGTGCCGATGATGCGCCAGGCCAGACCGGTGGGCGGGGCGGGTTTGTGGCGCAGCCGCCAGCCGATCTCGACGAGGTGCCGGTCGGCCTTCACGTGGTTGCAGCGGCGGCACGAGGCCACCACGTTGTCCCAGACGTGCTTGCCCCCGCGGCTGCGCGGGATGACGTGGTCGACGCTGGTTGCGACGCCACCGCAGTACATGCACCGGCCCCCGTCGCGCGCGAACAGCGCGCGGCGGGTGAGAGGAACGGGCCCCCGGTAGGGAACCCGCACGAAACGCTTCAGCCGGACCACGCTGGGCGCGGAGACTGTGACGGTCGCGCTGTGCATAAAGGCGCCGGATTCCTCGAGGGAGACGGCCTTGTTCTCCAGGACGAGGACGAGCGCGCGGCGGAGCGGTACGACGCCGAGCGGCTCGTACGACGCGTTGAGGACCAGGACGTGCGGCACGGGTGCCTCCTTGGGCGTCGGCGGCGCGTGGCTCGCGCCGGGACGATCTGCAGTCAGTCTCCCCTCATGCCTGGTGAACGCGCCACCATGTCCCGGTAACGGGCTGGGAGTGTTTTCGACCACACCTGATGTGTCCCCCGGATCATGGCGTGTTCAAGCCCAGGTGAGACCCGTCTCCCTTGGGCGGAACGGCGCGGAGCACACACGATGCCCCGTTAGTGTGTTGGTTCTGTCCGCCCGGTGACCTTTTCGTGATCGCGAAGACCTTGACCGCCCCGCCGGAGCGGACCGCGCAGCACCATGGAGGTACCCGCCGTGTCCTTGCCCGCCGTCCTCACGGCCGCCGGTGCGACTCCCTCGCCGTCCCCCTCGGGTTCGGCGACGCCGGCCGTTCCCAGCCTGCAGGACGCCCAGGAGCACGCGACGAACGCCGCGAGCTGGGTGGAGCAGAACTGGTCGACCTGGCTGGCGATGGGCCTGCAGATCGTGCTCGTCGTGGTCGTGGCCGTGGCGCTCAGAGCGGTGGTGCGGCGGGCGATCACCAAGCTGATCGAGCGCATGACCCGGACCGCGCAGGCCGCGGAGGGCAGCGCGCTGGGCGGGCTGCTGGTCAACGTCGAGCGGCGCCGTCAGCGGGCGGCGGCGATCGGCTCCGTGCTGCGCTCGGTGGCCAGTTTCCTGATCCTCGGCACGGCCGCGCTGATGGTGCTGTCCACCTTCAGGATCAACCTGGCGCCGCTGCTGGCCTCGGCCGGTGTGGCGGGCGTGGCGATCGGTTTCGGCGCCCGGAACCTGGTCACGGACTTCCTCTCCGGTGTCTTCATGATCCTGGAGGACCAGTACGGCGTCGGCGACGTCATCGACGCGGGTGTGGCCGCGGGCGAGGTGATCGAGGTCGGGCTGCGGGTGACCAAGCTGCGCGGTGACGGCGGTGAGATCTGGTACGTCCGCAACGGCGAGGTCAAGCGGATCGGCAACCTCTCGCAGGGCTGGGCCACCGCCGGGGTCGACGTGACCGTGCGGGCGAGCGAGGACCTGGACCGGGTGAAGGCCGTCCTGGACGAGGTCGCCGAGAAGATGAGCAAGGAAGAGCCCTGGAACGAGCTGCTCTGGGGTCAGGTCGAGGTGCTGGGCCTGGACAGCGTGCTGATCGACTCCATGGTCATGCGGCTCACCGCGCGGACCATGCCCGGCAAGTCGGTCGCCGTGGAGCGCGAGCTGCGCTGGCGGGTCAAGCGGGCCTTCGACGCGGCGAGCATCCGCATCGTGGGCGGCGCGACCGCCGTGGAGGACGTCGAGGACGCCCCGGACCCGGCCGCGGCGGTGGCGGCGCCGTCGGTGTACGCCAACGCCGAGTCCCCGCAGTCCGTGGCCGCGGCCCCGATCGCCACCCAGCGCCCGGCCCCTCCGGGCAAGTAGCGCGGCGCCGCAGGCGCCCTGCCCCCTCCTGACTCCCGCCCCCGAGGCGACGACTCCGTCGCCTCGGGGGCGTCGTCTATTGACGCCCTCTTCGTCCTGGGCTTACGTTCCTCCCACGCCAATAGGAAAGTTTCCTAACAGTGATCTTCCGGGCGCCCGTTGATCAAGGCTGGACGTCATGCCCAGGTCACTGAAAAGCTGGGCAGTTGGAAAGGCAGGTGTCGACCGCATGGCAGGAACCGCCGGTACGCCGGGCACCCCGCGGGTCCTGCGCGCCATGAACGACCGCGCCGCGCTGGACCTCCTCCTGGAGCACGGCCCGCTGTCCCGCACCCGCATCGGCAAGCTCACCGGCCTGTCCAAGCCGACCGCGTCCCAGCTCCTGGCCCGGCTGGAGGCGGCCGGGCTGGTCCGGGTCACCGGCACCAGCGAAGGGCGGCCGGGCCCGAACGCCCAGCTCTACGCCGTGAACCCGGGCGCCGCGTACGCGGCCGGGCTCGACGTCACCCCGCACCGCATCCGCGCCGCCGTCGCGGACGTCACCGGCCGCACGGCCGGCGAGTACGAGCTGCCCACCCCGGGCCGGCGTCCGGCCCGGCCCGTCGTGCAGCAGGTCACCGAGGCCCTCGACGGCGCCGTTAAGGCCGCGGGCCTCGCCCGGTCCGACGTGCACCGGCTGGTCATCGGCACCCCGGGCGCCTTCGACCCGGGCACCGGCCGGCTGCGCTACGCCTCGCACCTGCCCGGCTGGCACTCCCCCGCCCTCCTGGACGAACTCGCCGCCGCGCTGCCGATGCCGGTCGAGTACGAGAACGACGTCAACCTCGTCGCCATCGCCGAACAGCGGCTCGGCGCGGCCCGCGGCCACACGGACTTCGTCCTGCTGTGGAACCAGGAGGGCATGGGCGCCGCCCTGGTCCTCGGCGGCCGGCTGCACCGCGGCTGGACCGGCGGCGCCGGCGAGGTCGGCTTCCTGCCCGTGCCGGGCACGCCCCTGGTGCGCCAGGTGACCAAGGCCAACAGCGGCGGCTACCAGGAGCTGGCCGGCTCCCAGGCCGTACCGAAGCTGGCCCGCGAACTCGGCGTCGGCGACGTGCCGGCGGGCCCGTACCCCGAGGTGGCCGCCGCCCTCCTGGCGCGGGCGGCCGACCACGCCGGCGGGCCGCACCGGGAACTGCTGCGGACCTACGCGACCCGGCTGGCCACCGGTCTCGCCTCGCTGGTCTCCGTCCTCGACCCCGAACTCGTCGTCCTCAGCGGCTCCGCCCTGACGGCCGGCGGCGAGGTGCTGCGCGCCCTCGTCCAGGCCGAGCTGGAGGAACTCGCCGCGGCCCGCCCCCGGCTGGCCGTCGGCGACGTGACGGAACACCCCGTGCTGCGCGGCGCGCTGGAGTCCGCGCTCGCGACCACCCGCGACGAGGTCTTCGACACCTCGCGCTGAGCGCCCGAGCCCCACCGAAGCACTCCCCCGAGCCCCACCGAAGCACTCCCTCCTCACCCACCCCGTCCCCGGGAGACCCCGCCATGCCCACAGCCGTACCCGGAACCGCCCGAAAAGCGGCCTTCGCCCTGACCGCCTCGCTCGCCCTGCTCACCACCGCCTGCACCGGCCAGTCCGGCTCCGGCGCCTCCGACGACGCCTCCAAGGAGACGACGATCAACTTCTGGCACGCCTGGAGCGCGCCGAACGAGGTCAAGGCGGTGAGGTCCCTGGTCGCCGGGTTCGAGAAGGCGCACCCCAACATCCATGTGAACGTGGTCGGCAACATGACCGACGACAAGATCAACCAGGCGCTGCGCACCGGCGGCGACCGGGCCCCCGACGTGATCTCCTCGTTCACCACCAACAACGTCGGCAAGTTCTGCTCGTCGGGCGCGCTCATCGACCTGAACCCGTTCTTCGAGAAGGCGGGCATCGACCCGGAGACGACCTTCCCGAAGGCCATGAACGAGTACACCCGGTTCGAGGGCGACCGCTGCACGGCGCCGCTGCTGGGCGACGCCTACGGGCTCTACTACAACAAGACGGCGTTCCGGAAGGCCGGCATCACGGCCCCGCCGAAGACCTGGTCGGAGTTCGAGGCCGACGCCAAGAAGCTCACCGTCTCCCGGGGCGGCACCTACGAGCAGCTCGGCTTCATGCCGGACTACCACGGCTGGGAGTCGACCACCGAGCACTACTTCGGGCAGTTCTCGCCGACCTACTTCGACAAGGACGGCAAGTCGGCCCTGGCGAAGGACCCCGCCTTCGAGAAGGGCTTCACGCTGCAGAAGCGGCTCGTGGACGAACTCGGCGGATTCCAGAAGCTGGAGAGGTTCCGGGCCACCCTCGGCGACGAGTGGGGCGCACGGCACCCCTTCCACACCGGGCAGGTCGCCATGCAGCTCGACGGCGAGTGGCGGCTGGGCATGGCCGAGGAGGCCAAGCCAGGGTTCGAGATCGGGGTGGCCCCGCTGCCGGTCCCGGACGATCAGGCCGACCAGTACGGCAAGGGCTACATCACCGGCACCATCACCGGCATCGCCGCCACCAGCCACAAGCAGAACGCGGCCTGGGAACTGCTGAAGTACATGACCACGGACACCGACGCGGTGGTCGGCTTCGCCAACGACATCCACAACGTGCCCTCCACCCTGGCCGCGCTGAAGTCGCCGAAGCTCCGGTACGACCCGCGCTTCAAGACCTTCCTGGACATCGCCGCCGACCCGAACTCCACCACCACCCCCGCCTCGGTCAACGGCGGCGTCTACCTGGTGACGATCCAGCAGTTCGGGTACGACTACGAGAGCGGCAAGGTCACCGATCTGAAGGCCGGCCTGAGGAAGACGGCCGCCCAGATCGACACGGACATCGCGCAGGCGAAGTAGCCATGGCGACCACCACGCTGGGCTCCAGGCGCCGCAGGGCGGCGCTGCGCACGGCGGCCTTCATGTCGCCCTGGCTGATCGGCTTCGCGGTCTTCTTCGCGTACCCGCTGATCTCGACGGTCTACTTCTCCTTCATGCACTACGACGGCTTCCGGCCGCCGACGTGGAGCGGCACGAAGAACTGGACCTACGTCTTCGAGCACTACCCGCTGTTCTGGCCGGCGCTGCGCAACACCCTGTGGCTGGTGGTGGTGATGGTGACGCTCCGGGTCGTCTTCGGGCTCGGGGTCGGGCTGCTCATCACCAGGATCAGGACGGGGGCCGGCGTCTTCCGCACCCTGTTCTACCTGCCCTACCTGGCCCCGCCGGTCGCCGCGACCATGGCCTTCGCCTTCCTGCTCAACCCCGGCACGGGCCCGGTCGACTCCATCCTGGAGCGGATCGGCGTCCCGGCGCCCGGCTGGTTCGGCGACCCGGCCTGGTCCAAGCCGGCCCTGACCCTGCTCGCCCTGTGGGGCATCGGCGACCTGATGGTCGTCTTCATGGCCGCGCTGCTCGACGTGCCGGCGGAGCAGTACGAGGCGGCCGAGCTGGACGGCGCCTCGGCGTGGCAGCGCTTCCGCTACGTCACCCTGCCGAACATCTCCCCGATCGTGATGTTCGCCGTGGTCACCGGCGTGATCCAGACGATGCAGTACTACACGCAGCCGCTGATCGCGGGAAAGGTCGCCTCGGGCGTGATCCAGGGCGCGGGCACCCAGTTCGAGCCCGGCTACCCGGACAAGTCCACCCTCACCCTCCCCCAACTCGTCTACAACCTCGGCTTCCAGCGCTTCGACTACGGCTCGGCGTGTGTCGTCGCACTGGTCCTGTTCGCCCTGTCGATGGCGTTCACCGCGCTGTTGATGCGGCGCCGGGGCGGCCTCGTCCAGGCAGGTGACTGACCATGACCCAGGTACTGGAGAAGCCGGTGCGGACGGCCCAGGCCGTCCCGGGCGCCGAGCGCGCGGCACGGCGCCGGGCGCTGCTGGAGTGGATCGCGGTGCACTCCCTCGGCGTCGCCGCGGCGCTCTTCTTCACCCTCCCCTTCGTCTTCGTGTTCCTCACCTCCCTGATGAGCGACAGCCAGGCACTGAGCCGGGACCTGATCCCGCACACCTGGGAGTGGGGCAACTACCGCCAGGTCCTCGCCACCCCGGGCTTCCTCACCTGGTGGAAGAACACGCTGATCTACGCCGGGCTCGGCACCGTGCTCACCGTGGCGTCCTCGATACCCGTGGCGTACGCGCTGGCCAAGTTCCGCTTCCGGGGCCGGAATCTGTCCCTCATGCTGGTGATCTCGATGATGATGCTGCCCCCGCAGGTGGTCGTCATCCCGATGTACCTGTTCTGGGCCAAGCAGCTCGGCCTGTCGGGCACCCTGTGGCCGCTGATCGTCCCGATGGCGTTCGGGGACGCGTTCTCCATCTTCCTGCTGCGCCAGTTCCTGATGACGATCCCGAACGAGTACGTGGACGCCGCGAAGGTGGACGGCTGCGGCGACCTCAGGACCCTGGTGCGGGTGGTGCTGCCGATGGCGAAGCCCGGCATCGCCGCGGTGGCCCTCTTCCAGTTCTTCTACGCCTGGAACGACTACTTCGGCCCGCAGATCTACGCCTCCGAGAACCCCGGCGCCTGGACGCTGAGTTACGGCCTGGAGTCCTTCAAGGGCGCCCACCACACCGACTGGAACCTCACCATGGCAGCCACCGTGCTGGTCATGGCCCCCGTGATCCTCGTGTTCTTCTTCGCGCAGAAGGCGTTCGTCGAGGGCGTCACCCTCACCGGAGTAAAGGGTTGATCCACGTATGAAACTCACCGTGGTCGGCGGCGGCTCGACCTACACCCCCGAACTCGTCGACGGCTTCGCCCGGCTCAGGGACACCCTGCCGGTCGAGGAACTCGTCCTCGTGGACCCGGACGCCGGACGCCTGGAGCTGGTGGGCGGCCTGGCCCGCCGGATCTTCGCGAAGCAGGGCCACACCGGCCGTGTCGTCACCACCGCCGACCTGGACGCGGGCGTGGACGGCGCCGACGCCGTACTGCTCCAGCTCCGGGTCGGCGGTCAGGCCGCCCGGCAGCAGGACGAGACGTGGCCGCTGGAGTGCGGCTGCATCGGCCAGGAGACGACCGGCGCGGGCGGCCTCGCCAAGGCGCTGCGCACGGTCCCGGTCGTGCTGGACATCGCCGAGCGCGTGCGCCGTGCCAACCCGCGCGCCTGGATCATCGACTTCACCAACCCGGTCGGCATCGTCACCCGCGCCCTGCTGGAGGCCGGGCACCGGGCGGTCGGACTGTGCAACGTGGCGATCGGGCTGCAGCGCAAGTTCGCGGCCCTGCTGGGCACCGACCCCAAGGACGTGCACCTGGACCACGTGGGCCTGAACCATCTGACGTGGGAGACGGGAGTGCGGCTCGGCGGACCCGAGGGCGCGGACGTCCTGCCCGAACTGCTCGCCCGGCACGGCGACGCCGTCGCCGCCGACCTGCGCCTGCCCCGGCCCCTGCTGGACCGCCTCGGCGTGGTCCCGTCCTACTACCTGCGCTACTACTACGCCCACGACGAGGTGGTGCGGGACCTGCGCACCAAGCCCTCCCGGGCGGCGGAGGTCGCGGCCATGGAGCGCGAACTGCTGGAGATGTACGCCGACCCGGCGCTGGACGAGAAGCCGGCGCTGCTCGCCAAGCGGGGCGGCGCCTTCTACTCGGAGGCGGCCGTCGACCTGGCGGCGGCCCTGCTGGGCGGCGGCACGGGAAGCCCGTACCAGGTGGTCAACACGCTCAACCGGGGCACCCTGCCCTTCCTCCCGGACGACGCGGTGATCGAGGTGCAGGCGGCGGTGGGCCCGTCCGGCGCCACGCCCCTCGCGGTGCCGGACCTCGACCCGCTGTACGCCGGCCTGGTGGCGAACGTGACGGCGTACGAGGAACTGGCCCTGGAGGCGGCCCTGCGGGGCGGCCGCGACCGGGTCTTCCGCGCCCTGCTGGCCCACCCCCTCGTCGGCCAGTACGAGTACGCCGAAGCCCTCACCGACCGGCTGGTCGCGCACAACCGGGAGCACCTCGCGTGGGCCTGATCCCGACCGTCCTCGCCATCGACGCGGGCAACAGCAAGACCGACGTGGCCGTGGTCACCGCCCGGGGCGAGGTGCTGGCCACGGCCCGCGGCGGCGGCTTCCGCCCGCCGGCGGTGGGCGTCGAGGCGGCGGTGGACGCCCTCGCCGAGCCGGTCGCGCGGGCGTTCGCGGCCGCGGGCGCGGCCTCCGCCTCGCATGTCTCCGCCTGCCTCGCCAACGCCGATCTGCCGGTGGAGGAGGAGCAGTTGGCGGCCGCGCTGCACGCGCGCGCGTGGGGCGCCTCGGTGGAGGTGCGCAACGACACCTTCGCGATCCTGCGGGCGGGCGTGCGCGAGCCGCGGGGCGTGGCCGTGGTGTGCGGCGCGGGCATCAACTGCGTCGGGATGCGCCCCGACGGCCGCACCGCCCGCTTCCCGGCCATCGGGCGCATCTCCGGCGACTGGGGCGGCGGCTGGGGCCTAGCCGAGGAGGCCCTGTGGCACGCGGCCCGCGCGGAGGACGGCCGGGGCGAGGCGACCGAACTGGCCCGCACGCTGCCCGCGCACTTCGGCCTGCGCTCCATGTACGCCCTCATCGAGGCCCTGCACCTGGGGCACGTCGAGCACGGCCGCCGGCACGAGCTGACGCCGGTGCTGTTCCGCACGGCCGCGCACGGGGACCGGGTCGCCCGCTCCCTCGTGGACCGCCTCGCCGAGGAGGTCGCAACGATGGCCACGGTGGCGCTGACCCGGCTGGACCTCCTCGGCGAGCAGACCCCGGTCCTGCTGGGCGGCAGCGTGCTGAGCGCCGGTCACGCCCGGCTCGACGACGGCGTGCGCGACCTGCTGGCGTCGCGCGCACCCAAGGCGGACGTCCGCGTGGTCACGGCCGCCCCGGTGCTCGGCGCGGCCCTCCTGGGCCTGGACCGTCTGCGCGCGGGGGAAGCGGCCCTGGAACGGGCCCGGGCCCACTGGGAGACCGGCCGGCGCTGAGGCCGGCCGGGCCGCTCCGGGGCAGGCGGCGAGGGAACCGAACAGGTGCCCACGGCGTATTCATGGGCAGGGGACGCCGCGATCCCATCAAGATCCAGCGAAGGCCGGTGCGGATGTCGGTCCGGGCCGCAATACTTGGCGGCGAACGGATGACCATGGGGGAGGTCAGGTGACACACCTGCCGAGGAGCAGCACGGCACCGCCGCCGGCGGGCTCCGCCGTGCCCGCGATCCCCTCGCAGCCCCTGCCGCCGGCGCCGGCCGCCCGGCCGGGCCCGCCCCCGGCGCCCCGCCGTACCGCCTTCGCCGAGGGCGTCGACCGGCTCCGGTCCGCGGCGACCACCGAGCCGGGGCGGCTGCGCATCATCGGCGCCGTACTCGCCGTGCTGGTCGTCGCGTTCGGCGCGGTCACCGCCTGGCAGACCGCCGAGCGCGCGGCCGCCGCCGACGACGTGCTGCACAGCAGCCAGCCGCTCAGCTCCGGCGCCGCCGACATATACCGCTCACTGGCCGACGCCAACACGGCGGCCTCCAGCGGCTTCCTGGCGGGCGGCCAGGAGACCGCCGACTCGCGGGACCGGTACGAGAAGGACATCCGCACCGCGGCCGCCGGCCTCGTCACCGCCGCCGCCAACTCCGAGCCGGGCTCGCCGTCGGAGGCGGCCGTCGCCAGGCTGAACAAGCTGCTGCCCGAGTACAAGGGCCTCGTGGAGCGCGCCCGCACCTACAACCGGCAGGGCTATCCGGTCGGCGGCGCCTATCTGCGGTACGCGAACGAGAAGATGCAGAAGGAGATGCTCCCGGCGGCGGAGGACCTCTACAAGAAGGAGAACCAGCGGCTGAACGCCGACTACGGGGACGCGACGCCCTACCCGTGGGCGGCGATCGCGCTCGGCGTGCTCGCCCTGGCCGCGCTCGGCTGGGCCCAGCACCGCACCTACCGGCGCACCAACCGCGTCCTCAACCACGGCCTGGTGGCCGCCTCCGCCGCCACCGCGGCGGCCCTGCTGTGGCTGGTGGTCGGGCACACGGTCGCCAGGTCGGGGCTCAACGGGTCCTACGACAACGGCGTCCGCTCGCTGAACGTCCTGCACGACGCCCGCATCGCCTCCCTGAAGGCGCGGGGCAACGAGAACCTGAGCCTGGTGGCGCGCGGCGCCGAGACCGTCACGGTGGGCGGGCAGACGTACGACGCCTACTACTACGACTTCGACCGGGACATGGGCGTGCTCGCCAAGGGCCTCAGCGACGCCCGCGGGCTCGCCGACGACAGCGCGGGCACCGGTCCGGTCAAGGCGGCCGAGGGCAACATGGCGGTGTGGAAGCAGCGCCACGCCTCGGCCCGCACCGAGGACGAGAACGGCAACTACCAGCAGGCGCTGGACAAGGTGATCGGCGGCGCGGACGCCACCGGCGCGTGCTTCGACAGCGTGGACCGCAACATCGCCCTGGCCATCGGCCACGAGCAGACAGAGTTCCGGCAGGCCGCCGGCGACGGACGCGACGCGATGACGGGGCTGCCCGTCGGCGCCGCCGTGCTGGGTGTGCTCGGCGCGGCGGGCGCGGTGGCCGGCGTCGGACGCAGGCTTTCGGAGTACCGGTGACAGGGGGCGTGACGATGTACGCGAGCCGTGTGCGGGCCTCCCTGCGGGGCTGGGGCGGGGTCGGCTCGATGGCCGTGCTGTGCGCGCTCGCGCTGGCCTTCGCGCTGCTGCTGCCGTGCACGCGGCCGCGGCACGACGACGGCGGCGTGCGGGCCGCCGGCCCGGGCGTCGCCCACGGCAGCCAGGCGCGCGCCGGCGACTGCAAGGACTCCGAGGCGCAGAAGCAGACGCTGTCCCCGTCCGGCGCGGACGGCCGGACCATCGACGCCATCAAGTCCCGTACGGGCGCCAAGCGCAAGCTGGTCGTCGGCGTCGACCAGAACAGCTACCACTGGGGCTACCGCAACCCCAACACCGAGACCGCCCAGCTCGAGGGCTTCGACATCGACCTCGTCCACAGAATCGCCGAGGACATCCTCGGCGACCCGGACGCGGTGCAGTTCAAGGCCATCCCGACCAGCCAGCGCATACCGGCGATCAAGGACGGCCGGGTGGACATGGTGGTCCGCACGATGACCATCAGCTGCGAGCGCCTGGACGACGTGGCGTTCTCCGCGCCCTACTTCAAGACCGGCCAGCAGGTGCTGGCCCCCAAGTCGTCCTCCGTGAAGGGCTACGACGGCACGCTCGCGCACAAGAGGATCTGCACGGCCTCCGGTTCCACCGCCTACGGCAAGCTGAAGGCCGACCGGGACGCGGGCGACCTGCCCGCCTCCACCGACATCTCCACCACCGTCCCCAGCCAACTCGACTGCCTGGTACGGCTCCAGCTCGGCGAGGTCGACGCGGTGGTCACCGACGGCGCCCTCGCCGCCAGCCAGGCCGCGCAGGACCCGACGGTCGCCCTGAAGGGTGACGCGTTCACCACCGAGTACTACGGCGTGGCGATGAAGAAGGACGCCGACGATCTGGTACGCCGGGTCAACCGCATCCTGGTCGACTACCGCGCGGACGGCTGGCAGGCGTCGTACAACAGGTGGCTGTCGGCCACACTGGGGAAGGACTCGGCCCCGTCCGAACCGCCCGCGCCGCAGTACCTGCGCAAGAGCTGAACCCGACCCGATCCAGGCCAACCACACAGCAGCGAGAGGTGATCGATGGGCGTCACGGACCCCGCCGGGCCGTTGATGGACCGGGACGAGGTGGACCGTGCGCTGGCGCGGCTCGGCGCGGAGCACGAGGCGATCGAGACCTCGCTGCTCGCCCTCCAGGACCACGCGGGCCGCAGACTCCTCGAAGGCGCCGAGCTGACCGGCGTCACCCGGCAGCGCTGGCAGGCCGCGGAGGCGTCGATCACCCTGCTGTGGGCGTACTTCGACGCCTACACGGCGGCGCTGCGCTCCGCCCGGGAGATCCGCGCCCGGCGCCGCTGGTCCAGCCGCGAGGACCTGGCGGAGCTGACCGAACTGCTGCGCGGCGCGTCCGTCACGGTGCCCGGGGGCGCGGACCCCGCCGGCGCCGCGAAGCTCAGCGAGAGCTTCTCGCTCACCACCATGGTCGACCGGATGAACGAGCTGTACGCCTCCTCGCTCGACCTGGTCGTCACCGCCGACGCGGTCTGGTCGGCGCTGCCCGCCCGGATCGATTTACTCGCCGCGGAGCTCCAGCGCACCCGCAGGCTCGCGCACTCGGTCGGCGTCCGCCCGGGCGAGCACGCGGCCGGTGACGACCTCGAGCGCATCACGCGCACGCTGACCGCCCTGCGCGCGGACGTGGTCTCCGACCCGCTCGCCTTCTGGGTGCGGGCCGAGGGCAGTTCGGCGCCCGGCGGCGGCCGCCCGGACACCACGGTGTACGACCGGGAGGCCCGCGCCCTGGAGGACGTGCGGCGCGAGATCGACGCGGTGCTGACGGTCCGGCAGGACGCCGAGGCGCGGCTGATCCGGCTGCGGGACGTGCTCTCCCGTGCGGACCGCACCCTCGCCGAGGCGCGCACCGCGCGCGGCGAGGTGCTGGCGAAGATCGCGGCGACCGAGGTGCCGGTGGTCAGCGGCCCGCCGACCGCGCTGCAGGAGCAGCTCGCCGCGGCCGCCGAGTACCGGCGGCACGCGCAGTGGCACCGGCTGTCCCCGCTGCTGGAGTCCCTGGAGCGGAAGGCCGAGGACGAACTGCTGCGCGCGCGTGAGTCGCTGACCGCCGTCACCGCGCCGCTCGCGATCCGCGCCGAGCTGCGCGGCCGGCTGGACGCGTACCGGGCGAAGACCACCCGCAACGGCCTCGCCGAGGACCCGCTGCTGGTCGAGCGGTACGACGCGGCCCGGCGGATGCTGTGGAGCGCCCCCTGCGACCTGCGTGTCGCCGAGCAGGCCGTGCTGCGCTACCAGCAGGCGGCGGCCGAACTGCTCGGCGCGCCGGGCGTCCCCCGCCAGGGCGGACCCGAGGACCGTAGAGGTGAGTCGTCATGAGTCAGGCACAGCGGACGTGCCAGCGGCCCGGCTGCGAGGGTTCCTACGAGGACGTCGGCGGCGGCGAGCTGTACTGCGACACCTGCGGCCTGGCCCCGGTCGTGGCGTCCGGGGGTCCCGGCTCCGGTGCGGGCATGGTCGGCTCGCCGGCCACGGGCGTCACGAAGGGCTCGGGGACGGGCGCCGGCGGCCGCAGTTCGCGCACCTCCTCGCAGTCGTCGAGGTCGCGCCGCTCGGTGTCGGGGCGGCTCTCGCGCGACCTGTCGGGCGGCTCCAGCGCCCGCTCGGTGTCGGTGCGCAGCTCCGGTTCGTCCTCCGGCGCCTCCACCCGCGGGCGGCTCGGCGCCGGACTGGTCTCGGTGCCGCAGGTGCCCCGGCCGGACCCGCGCGCGATGGTGCTGGAGAACCCGGAGGTGCCCGAGCGCAAGCGGTTCTGCTCGCGGTCCGACTGCGGGGCGCCGGTCGGGCGCTCCCGGGGCGAGCGGCCGGGGCGCACGGAGGGGTTCTGCACCAAGTGCGGGCACCCGTACTCGTTCGTGCCGAAGCTGAAGGCCGGGGACATCGTGCACGGCCAGTACGAGGTCGCGGGCTGTCTGGCGCACGGCGGCCTCGGCTGGGTCTACCTCGCCGTGGACCGGGCCGTGTCCGACCGGTGGGTGGTGCTCAAGGGCCTGCTGGACACCGGCGACCAGGACGCGATGGCGGCGGCCATCTCCGAACGTCGGTTCCTCGCGGAGATCGAGCACGCCAACATCGTGCGGATCTACAACTTCGTCGAGCACCTCGACCAGCGCACCGGTTCCCTCGACGGCTACATCGTCATGGAGTACGTCGGCGGCAAGTCGCTGAAGGAGATCGCCAACGCCCGCCGCACGCCCGACGGCAGGCGTGACCCGCTGCCGGTGGAGCAGGCCTGCGCGTACGGCATCGAGGCGCTGGAGGCGCTCGGCCACCTGCACAGCCGCAACCTGCTGTACTGCGACTTCAAGGTCGACAACGCCATCCAGACCGAGGACCAGCTCAAGCTGATCGACATGGGCGCCGTGCGCCGCATGGACGACGACGAGTCGGCGATCTACGGCACGGTCGGGTACCAGGCGCCGGAGGTCGCGGACGTCGGCCCGTCGGTGGCCAGCGACCTGTACACGGTGGGCCGTACGCTCGCCGTCCTCACCTTCGACTTCCAGGGCTACACGAACGTCTTCGTGGACTCCCTGCCCGACCCGGACAACATCGAGGTCTTCCACCGCTACGAGTCCTTCTACCGGCTCCTCGTCCGCGCCACCGACCCCGACCCGGCCCGCCGGTTCGCCTCCGCGCAGGAGATGTCGGAGCAGCTGACCGGCGTCCTCCGGGAGGTCGTCTCACTGCAGACCGGGCAGGCCAGACCGGCCCTGTCCACGCTGTTCGGGCCCGAGGTGAAGGTCGTCGACACGGAGCTGTTCCCCCGGGCGCACGGGGACGTGTCGCTGCTCGGGGCGCGTCCGGCGCGCGGCGCCGCGCCGGCGCCCGCGCTGCCCGCCCCGGCCGTCGTCAGGCCCGTGGACACGCCGGCCGCCGCCCTGGCGCTGCCGGTGCCGCTGGTCGACCCGAACGACCCCAACGCCGGTTTCCTGGCCGGGCTCATGGCGTCCGCGCCGGCCGAGCTGATCAGCGCCCTCGACGCGGCGCCCGCGCCGAGCGTGGAGTCGCGGCTGCGGCAGATCAGGGCCCGGCTGGAGAACGGCGAGCACCGGGCCGCGCTCACGGCCCTGGACGAGCTGGAGGGCGAACGGCCCGACGACTGGCGGGTGGTCTGGTACCGGGGCGTGGCGGCGCTGGTCACGGGTGACTTCGAGGGCGCCGCGCTCGGCTTCGACGCGCTCTATGACGCCTTCCCCGGCGAGGCGGCGCCCAAGCTGGCGCTCGGCCTGTGCGCCGAGGTGCTGCACCAGTTGGACAACGCGGCCGAGTACTACCGGCTGGTGTGGTCGACCGACCCGAGCTTCGTCAGCGCCGCCTTCGGACTTGCCCGGGTGCGGCTCGCGGCAGGTGACCGGCGCGGCGCCGTCGACACCCTGGAGTCGGTGCCCGAGTCGTCCATCCACTACACGGCCGCCCGGGTCGCCGCCGTCCGGGCCCGGCTGCGCGGGCGTACGCCGAGCGCCGGCGACCTGCCGTTCCTCGACGACCTGACGGCCGCCGCCGGGCAGGTCGAGGCGCTGGAGGCGTACGGTCTGGACCCGGCGCGCCGCGAGCAGTTGTCCGCCGAAGTGCTCGGCAGCGCGCTGGACTGGGTACTCTCCACAGGCCGGGACACCGCTCCGCCGGCCGCCGGCGGACGGAAGGTGCTCGGCAGCGGTCTGGACGAACGGGGCCTGCGCTTCGGCCTGGAACGCGCGTACCGCACGCTGGCCAGGGTGGCGCCCGGCGGCGAGGAGAGGATCGAGCTGGTGGAACGGGCCAACCGTTACCGCCCCCGGACGTGGGTGTAGTTGATGTCGCAGATGCCCCAGCAGGCCGCACTGGAGAAGTGCCCGAGCTGTGCCGAGCCGCTCGAGTCGGGTGACCTCTTCTGCGGCGCGTGCGGATACGACCTGTCCGTCGTGCCCGCCGTGCCGCAGGACCACCCGACCCTCACCATGACCGGCTCCGCCGGGCCGGGGGACGGCGTGGACTGGCCGGCCCCCGAGCCCGCCGGCTCCGACAGCACCCAGCCGGCGGCGCACTCGTCGACCGACGTGCCCGGCACCGACTCGGGCGGCAACGCGCTGCACCACGAGGAGCCGGCCGCGCCCGGCGTCCGCTTCGACCGGCGCCCGGAGCCCGACGAGTACCCGCTGCAGGCCCCCGACCCGCGCGCCTCGGCCGGTCCCGCCGCGCCGCCGGCACCTGCCGCTTCCGACCCGGCCGCCGCTCCCGCGCAGGTCTGCGTGGCCTGCCGGGCCGGCCGGGTGGACGACGACGGCTACTGCGAGAACTGCGGGCACGCCCAGCCCCGGGAACGCGACCGGATGGAGCGGGAGTCGGGCCCGGTGGCCGCGGTCAGCGACCGCGGCCTGCGCCACCACCGCAACGAGGACGCCTTCGGTGTCGCCCACACCGTGCTGCCCGACGGCTCGCCCGCGGCGCTGGCCATCGTGTGCGACGGCGTGTCCTCGGCGACCCGGCCGGACGAGGCGTCGATGGCCGCCTCGCAGGCGGCCGTCGACACCCTGCTGGCCGCCCTGCCGCGCGGCACCCACCCGCAGGCGGCGATGCACGAGGCGATCGTCGCCGCCGCACAGGCCGTCAACTCCCTGGCCGAGGAGCCCGAGGCGGCGCGCGAGCACGACCCGCACCAGAACTCCCCGGCGTGCACCATCGTCGGCGCGATCGTCACGGGCGGGCTGCTGGTGGTCGGCTGGGTCGGCGACAGCCGCGTCTACTGGGTGCCGGACGACCGCTCCGCTCCCCCGGCCCGGCTCACCGAGGACGACTCCTGGGCCGCGCAGATGGTCGCGGCCGGCCTGATGAGCGAGGCGCAGGCGTACGCCGACGAGCGCGCCCACGCGATCACCGGCTGGCTCGGCGCGGACGCCTACGAACTGGAGCCGCACACCGCCGCCTTCAAGCCGGACCGGCCCGGAGTCGTGCTGGTCTGCACCGACGGCCTGTGGAACTACGCCGAGACGGCCGAGGAGATGGCCGAGGCCGTGCCCGCCGACGCGGCCGCCCGTCCGCTGCACAGCGCCCGCGTTCTGGTGGGCCACGCCCTGGACGGCGGGGGCCACGACAACGTAACAGTGGCCGTCGTGCCGTTCCCCGCGGCGCCGCAGGGGGCAGGATCGGCCTGAGGCCGCACCATCACGGGGAAGCCCGGCGGACCGGAGGGGACCGGTCCGTCCACCGGCACTGCCTCGCGCCAGCGGGGCGTCACAGGGGGATCCGAACAGTCATGGCCAATTTCGCCAAACCGAGCGTGCCGCAGTTCTCGGTCGACGTGTACCAGAACGAGTACCTGCCCGAGGGCGGCCGCGAGGTCAACGCCATCGTCACCGTGACCGCCACCGGCGGCGGCACGGTGGGCGGCGCCGTCACGGCCCCGCATCCGTACCCGGCCGGCCAGGGACCCTCCGCGGCGGTCGCCGTCATGGTCGACTGCTCGGGCTCCATGGACTATCCGCCGACGAAGATGCGCAACGCCCGGGACGCCACGGCCGCCGCGATCGACACCCTGCGCGACGGGGTGCGCTTCGCGGTGGTCGGCGGCACCCACGTGGCCACGGAGGTCTACCCGGGCGGCGGGCGGCTCGCGGTCGCCGACGCCGGCACGCGCGAGCAGGCCAAGCAGGCGCTGCGCCGGCTCGCCGCGGGCGGCGGCACGGCCATCGGCACCTGGCTGCGGCTCGCCGACCGGCTGCTGTCCTCGGCGGACGTGGACATCCGGCACGGCATCCTGCTGACCGACGGCCGCAACGAGCACGAGTCGCCGCAGGACCTGCGGGCGGCGCTGGACGAGTGCGCCGGGCGGTTCACCTGTGACGCGCGTGGCGTGGGCACCGACTGGGAAGTGAAAGAAGTCACAGGCATCGCCTCCGCGCTGCTCGGCACCGCCGACATCGTCGCCGACCCGGCGGGGCTGGCCGCCGACTTCACGCGGATGATGGAGGCGGCGATGGGCAAGGAGGTCGCCGACGTGGCGCTGCGGGTGTGGACCCCGGTCGGCGCGAACCTCCGGTTCGTCAAGCAAGTGGCGCCCTCCGTCGAGGAGTTGACCGGCCGCCGCACCGAGGCGGGGCCCCGGGCCGGGGACTATCCCACCGGGTCCTGGGGCGACGAGTCCCGCGACTACCACCTGTGCGTGGAGGTCCCGGCGGCCGGTCTCGGCCAGGAGATGCTGGCCGCCCGGATCTCCCTGGTCGTGCCGCAGCCGGACGGCCAGGTGCGCAACCTCGGCGGCCAGGGCCTGGTCAGGGCGGTGTGGACGGACGACATGGCGGCCTCCACCTCGATCAGCCCCCAGGTCGCCCACTACACCGGGCAGGCCGAGCTGGCGCAGGCCATCCAGCAGGGCCTCGACCTTCGCAAAGCAGGCGATTTCGAGCGGGCGACGGCCAAACTGGGGCGCGCCGTCCAGCTCGCGAGCGCCTCGGGCAACGCCGATACTGCGAAACTCCTTTCGAAGGTGGTGGACGTGGTCGACGCCGCGACAGGTACTGTGCGGTTGAAGGCGAAGGTCGCGGAGGCCGACGAGATGACCCTCGAGACCCGGTCCACGAAGACTGTTCGTGTAAAGAAGTGACCCGCGGGAGACCGCGGGGACGACCAGGAAGAGATCCGGACGTACCGGAGGACCCTCAGGAGAAGGGGAAGCGCCGACATGCCGACCTGCCCGAACGGACACCAGTCGGGTTCCGACGACTGGTGCGAGGTCTGCGGTCACCGCATGGCCGGTGCCGTACCTCCGCCCCCTCCGCCGCCCCCGCCGGGCGGTGGCTACGGCTTCCCGCCGCAGGGCGCGCAGCCCGGCGGCCGCCCGTCCGCGCCCGGCGGCCACGAGCCGGAGCTGTGCCCGCAGTGCCGCACGCCCCGCGAGGGCGGCGCCCCGTTCTGCGAGGAGTGCCGGTGGAACTTCCTGACCAACACGGCCACTTCCTACACCCCGGCCGCCCCGCGCCCGCCGCAGCCCCGCTTCGAGCCGCCGAGCTCGACGTACGGCGGCGGTGACTCGTACGAGTACCAGGGCTCGCGGCCCTCGCAGGTGAACCGGCCCGCCGAGCCGATCCCGTCCTTCGGCAGCGAGCCGTCGGGCCCGACGCCGTTCGCCGGCGAGCGCGGCCAGTCCGGCTTCGGCGGCGGCCGGCCGCCGGCCGGTCAGCCGCCCTTCGGGGGCGTACCGGGGCAGCAGGGGCCGGGCGGTCCCGCGGGCCCCGGCGGTCCTTCCGGCTTCGGCGGCGGTCCCGGCGGCCCGGGCGGTCCGGCCGGCGGTCCGCCGCCCTTCGGCCGTGAGCCCGGTGGTCCCGGTCCGTCCGGCTTCGGCCCCGACCCCTCCCGTCCGGTTCCGCCGCCGCCCGGCCCCACCCCGCCCGCGGGTCCCGGCGGTACGGCCGGCGGTCCGCCGCAGGCCTTCCAGCAGGCCGGGGCACCCCCCTTCCCGCAGGAGACCCGCCGGCCCCCGGCCGGCGGCGGCCCCTTCGGCGGCGGTGAGGACGACTGGGTGATCTCCCCGCCGTCCGCCGGCGGCCCGGGCGCCCCGGGCGGCGGCTACGGCTACCCGCAGCCCGGCGCCACCCAGGCCCCGCCCGGTCACGGCTTCCCGCAGGCCCCGCAGGGCCCGGCCACCTGGACCGCGACCATCGGCCCGGACCGCGACTACTTCATGGCGATGATGCAGCGCTCCGGCCCCGAGGCCGCGGGCCTGAACCTGCCCGCCTACTCGCCCGAGCAGCAGCGCACGCTCACCGGCAACCAGATCACCATCGGCCGCCGTCGGCACTCCACCGGCGACACCCCCGACATCGACCTGTCGGTGCCGCCGGAAGACCCCGGCGTCTCGCACCAGCACGCGGTGCTGGTGCAGCAGCCGGACGGCAACTGGGCGGTCGTCGACCAGAACTCGACCAACGGCACCACGGTCAACGGCTCCGACGAGCCGATCCAGCCGTTCGTGCCGGTGCCGCTGCAGGACGGCGACCGGGTGCACGTGGGCGCCTGGACGACGATCACCGTCCGCAGGGGCTGAGGCGCCTCACGGGAGGGGCCAGGTGTACGGCCCCTCCGGGTCGTCCAGCCAGGCCCAGGTGCGGCCGCCGCCGACCGTGACGCCGTAGCGCTCCCGGTCGGGGCAGCCCTCGCGCTCCCACAGCGCGTGGGCCTCCCGCGGGTCCAGCACGCCCCTGGTCAGGTCCAGCAGGAAGCGGAACGGCTCCTGCTCGCGGGCCCGGCCCGGCAGCCCGCTCAGCGACACCGCCTCCGGCTCCGCCCGTCCCGCGCCGCGCAGCGGCACGAAGTAGGCGGCCGTGGGCAGGAAGCGGCCCTCGGCGTGGCCGGGGCCGCGGACGGTGAGGGCGAGCAGGCCGGTGGCCAGCGGGGTCAGGATCCGGCCCCCGGGCCGGCACTGGGCGAGCCAGGCGCCGGGCACCGTGGGCAGCCCGCACGTGGCGATGATCCGGTCGAAGGGCGCGCGATCCGGCACTCCCCGCGCGCCGTCGCCGGTGACGACGGCCGGGTGGTGGCCGGCCGCGGCCAGGTGCTGCCGGGCCGACTCGGTGATCTCCGGGTCGAGGTCGACGGTGGTGACGAGCACGTCGTCGCCGAGCCGGTGGGCGAGCAGGGCGGCGTTGTAGCCGGTGCCGGCGCCCACCTCCAGGACCCGGTCGCCGTCCTCGACGCCCAGCGCGGCCAGCATCATCGCCATCAGGGAGGGCTGACTGCTGGAGGAGAGCAGTTCGCCGTCGCGCAGCCGGGTCGCCAGCGGGGCGTCCTCGTAGGCGCCGCACACCCAGCGCTCCCGGGCCCCGGGGTCCGGGCTCTGGCCCCAGCGGCGTTCGTAGCCGCCCCTGACGCCGACGTAGTAGTACGGCACGAACAGGTGCCGGGGCACCGTCGCGAACGCCTCCCGCCACACTGGGTCCTCCGCCCAGGCGCCCTCGGCGTCGATCTCCCGCACCAGCGCGGCCCGCGCCTCGGCGGCCAGCCGCTCGATCCCCGCGTCGTAGGCGCACATACCCCCACAGTAGGGGCGCGGGGCGTCCGGGAACCCCAGGCGGAGGGGTCCTGGGCCTCGGGTCCTCGGTCACCGGGTCTGAGAGCATGGACGGGTGAATGAGATTCGGCGCGGCACGCTTCAGGAGCAGACGTTCTACGAGCAGGTCGGCGGGGAGGAGACCTTCCGTCGGCTCGTCCACCGTTTCTACGAGGGGGTCGCCGAGGACCCGCTCCTGCGGCCGATGTACCCGGAGGAGGACCTGGGCCCGGCCGAGGACCGGCTGACCCTGTTCCTCATCCAGTACTGGGGCGGCCCCAGCACCTACAGCGAGAACCGCGGCCACCCGCGGCTGCGCATGCGGCACGTGCCGTTCACGGTGAACCGCGCCGCGCACGACGCCTGGCTGAGGCACATGCGGGTCGCCGTCGACGAGCTCGGCCTGGCCGAGGAGCACGAGCGGACGCTGTGGAACTACCTGACGTACGCGGCGCAGTCGATGATCAACACCCCCGAATGACCGTCTGAATCCCGGATTCCGGTCGTTCCGCGCCGGATTCCGGTCACGATCCGGTATAGACCGGTCGGCAACCGGTTACCCGTGACCGTCCCCCTCTGCGAGCATCACCGGGATCGATCGACAGAGCGCTTGCGGAAGTCCGGACGACACGGGGGTCGGGTGACGGGGTTCGTCGTGTCACGCGCGCGGGCACACCGCCTGCTGCTCGGCTCCGCCCTGCTCACGGTCCTGCTGACCACCGCCGTGCTGGCCACGCTCACGGCGTACTCGGGCGCGATCGGGGACGCGGCGCTGCGCCATGTGCTGAACGACCCGCGCAACGCGGCCGCCACCGCCCTGATCGTCAAGGCCGACGTCCCCGCCGAGGAGCAGGCCGGCGCCGGCACCGCCGTACGGCAGGGCGCCCGGACGGCCTTCGACGGGCTGCCGGTCACCGTGCGGACGCTGCGCCGCTCCGGCCCGTACGCGCTCCCCCTGTCCCTGCGGCCGGCCGCGCGGCGCTCCGGAGACCCGGACCTGACCTACTTCGCGGCGCTGGACCACACCCAGGTGCGGACCACCGCCGGGCGGCTCCCGGGCCGGAGGGCCGGCGAGATCGAGGTGGCCCTCCCGCAGGCCGCCGCCCGGCCGCTCGGTCTCGAGCCCGGCGACCGGCTCACCCTCGCCGACCGGCTCGGCGACCGCCGGGTCCGGGTGCGCGTCACCGGGCTGTACCGGCCCGCCGCCACCGGCGCGCCGTACTGGCGGCTGGACGACCTGCTCGGCCGCGGTGTGAAGAAGGCCGGCTTCACCACGTACGGTCCGCTGCTCGCCGATCCCTCGGTCCTCGCCGGCGGGCGGGTGAGCACCGGCGCGACGGCCTGGCTGGCGTCGGCCGACTTCGGCGCGATGACCACCGGGCGCACGGGGGAACTGCGCGAGGCCGCGGGGGCGGGCGGCGGGAAGCTGCGCAAGGCCGCCGCCCTGCGCGGTGCGACGGCGGTGACGACCTCGCTCCCGGACGTGCTGGACCGCGTCGACCGCTCGCTGCTCGTCGCCCGCTCCACGCTGCTGATCGTCGCGCTCCAGCTGGTGCTGCTCGGCGGGTACGCGCTGCTGCTGGTGGCCCGGCTGCTGGGCGCAGAACGGGCCGCGGAGACCCGGCTGCTCAGGGCGCGCGGCGCGTCCCGCCCCAGGATCGCGGCCCTCGCCGGGGCCGAGGCGCTGCTGCTCGCCCTCCCCGCGGCCCTCTGCGCGCCGTTCCTCGCCGGACCGCTCACCGCCCTGCTCACCGCACACGGCCCGCTGGCCCGTCTCGGCCTGCGCCTCGACCTCCCGCCCGCCGGGAGCCCCGGGGTGTGGCTGGTGGCGGTGGCGGTGGCCCTGGGCTGCGCGCTGACGGTGACCCTCCCGGCGCTGACGGGCGCCGGCACGGAACCGTCCGGTCGCCGCGGGCGGCGCGGCGCGGAGTCCGGCCGGACGCGCGGTCCGCGCGCCCCCCGCTTCCGTGTGCGCCGTTCCGCGGGCCCGCCCGGCGCCCGGCCCCGCCGCGCGGGCGGCGGTCTCGTCCCCACCCCGCTCCGCGCGGGCGCCGACCTGGGTCTGCTCGCCGTGGCCGGGGTCGCCTACTGGCAGTTGCGGCAGCAGGGCTCCGGGGGCGTCGCCACCGACCGGTCGGGATCGCTCGGGGTGGATCCGCTGCTGGTCGCCGCGCCCGCGCTGGCGCTGCTCGCCGGGACGGTCCTCACCCTGCGGCTGCTGCCGCCGGTGGCACGGCTCGCGGAACGGTGGGCGGCGGCCGGGCGCGGGCTGCCCGCGGCGCTGGCCGGCTGGCAGTTCAGCCGCCGCACCGCGCGCGCGGCGGGGCCCGTGCTGCTGCTGGTCCTCGCCGTCGCGCTCGGCATCCTGGCCATCGGCCAGAGCGCCTCCTGGAACCGCTCGCAGGACGACCAGGCCGACTTCCGCGCCGGGGCGCCGGTGCGGGTGCTGGACGCCGGGCAGGGCGGACCCGGCCGTACGGACGCCTACGCGGCCCTGCCGCACGTCCGCGGGGCGGTGCCCGTCGTACGCGCCGAGCAGGGCCTGTCCGGTGACCGTACGGCGACCGTGCTGGCCCTGGACACCGCGCACGCGGCGAACGCGCTGCTGATGCGCCCGGACCTGGCCGACGAACCGGTGCGGTCGCTGATGGCCGGGCTGACGCCGAAGGACACCCCGGTGGGGGCCCGGGTGCCGGCCCGCACCGCCCGGCTGCGGCTGACGGCGAGCCTGCGCAGCTCCACCGGCCCCGGTACGACCGCCGAGGCGTCGGTCCGGCTGGAGGACGCGGCCGGGGTGCCGTACTGGTTGCCGGCCGGGCTGCTGCCCGCCGACGGCCGCCCGCACGCCCTCGTCCTCGACCTCGGCTCCGCCGACGGCCCGGCGCTGCTCACCGGGCTCCGGCTCGACATGCCCCAGCCCGCCGAGCGCGCCGAGCGGCACCGGTTCACGGTCCGCGACCTGACCGCCGAGGGCACCGACGGCACCAGGCGCCCGCTCACCCTGCCGACGTCCTGGACCACGGCCGTGGAGACCGGCGGCATGGCCGTCCCGTCCTCGCGCACCGACCCCGCCCGGCCCCGCACCGTCTCCACCCGTCCGCCGACGTTCTCCTACGGCACCGGTTACCTGCCGGACGCCGACATCTGGACGGTCGCCACGGTGTCCGTGCGGTTCCAGGTGACGCGGCCCGCGCCGCCCGAGGTGCGGGCCGTCGCGACCGACCGGTTCCTGGCCTCCGCGGGCGCCCGCACCGGACAGCGGCTGGACGTCGTCATCGGCGGCGAGAGCCTGCCGGTGCGGATCGTCCGTTCGGTACGGGCGCTGCCCTCCACCGGAACGCCGGCCGCCTCCGCCGACCACGACGGCGGCGCGGTCCTGGTCGACCTGCGCGCCGCGAACCGGGCGCTGCAGGCGCGGTACGGGGAGAGCGCCACCCCGAACGAGTGGTGGCTGCGGACCGCGCCCGGCGACGCGGCCCGGGTGGCCGCCGCGGTGCGGGCGCTGCCGGACGTCGACCCGGAACAGGTGGTGGTCCGCGACGAGATCGCCGCCGAGCTGCGCGACGACCCCTTCGGCGCCGGACCCACGGCCGCGTTCACCGCGGCCGCCGCGGTGGCGGCCGCGCTCGCCGCCGTCGGCTTCGCGGTGGGCGCCGCCGGGTCGCTGCGGGTACGCGAGACGGACTTCGCCGTGCTGCGCGCCCTCGGCGCCCCGCGCCGCCGGCTGGCCCGGACGGTCGCCGCCGAACTCGCCGTACTGGTGGGCCTGGCGCTCGTGGTGGGCGCCGTCCTCGGCACCGTACTGGCCCGTGGGGTGCTGCCGTTGATCGTGCTGACCGGCGAGGCCACTCGGCCCGTGCCCGGGCTGCTGGTGCTCCTGCCTCCCGGGCAGGTGGCGTTGCTGCTGGCCGGCGTCGCCGCCGCGCCCCTGGCGGTCGCCGTCGTGACCGCCCTGCGCCGGAGCGATCCGGCCCGGGCGCTGCGTGAACAGGGGGGTGAGTGACGTGCGTTCCGCACCGGCCGTCGTCGCGCCCGGGCAGGTGGCGTTGCTGCCGGCCGGCGTCGCCGCCGCGCCCCTGGCGGTCGCCGTCGTGACCGCCCTGCGCCGGAGCGATCCGGCCCGGGCGCTGCGTGAACAGGGGGGTGAGTGACGTGCGTTC
>NZ_JBIANZ010000003.1:148446-257350 GCF_042875075.1 Streptomyces sp. NPDC003720 | reverse complement strand
TGACGTGCGTTCCGCACCGGCCGTGGTCGCGCCCTGGGTACGGACCCGGCTGCGGGCCTCCCCCGGCGCCGCACTCGCGCTCGCGCTGCTGGTCGCGCTGACCGCGTGCCTGGCGGCCGCGCTGCCGCGCGCGGTGGACCGGTACGAGGACGCGGGCCTGCGGCAGGCCCTCGACCAGGAGGGCCCCGACCACACCACCGTACGGGCGACCTCGTCGACACCCGAGTACGGCACGTCCGGCGAGGACCCCGCCGTCCCGTTCAGCCCCGGGGTCCTGGAACGGCAGTACCGGAAACTGCTGCCCGTGGTTGACGGTGCGGTGCCCGTCGACCGCGCCCGGTCGGCGTACGGCGTGACCACCCAGGGAGGCAGCACGGCGACCGAACCGTGGCTGCCCCGCCCGACCGGCCTGCCCGCCGAGGTGACACTGGTCGCGCAGAGCGGCCTGGCCGGACACGTGCGCGTCAGCGAGGGCCGGCTGCCGCGTGCCACGGGCCGGGTCGACGCGGACGCGCGCCGGACGGAGGCCGCCGTCTCCACCGCCACCGCGAAGACCCTGCACATCAAGCTGGGCTCGGTCATCCGCGTGCCCAGTGTCGACGGCCTCCTCTCCGTCCGCATCACCGGGATCGTCGCCCCCCGCGACCCGGCCGGGGCCTACTGGTCGACGGTGCCGCTGCTGCGCACGCCCACGCTGGAACGGCTGCCCGACCCCGGCCCGCCGCAGACCTACTGGCACGGCGCGCTCCTGCTCTCGCCGAAGGCGACCCTCACCGTGATGGGCACCGGCAGGAACGCCTTCCGCTACTGGCACTTCGCTGCGGACACCCGCGGGCGGCACGCCCATGACGCCGGCCGGCTGCGGTCCGCCGTCGCGTCGCTGGAGTCCGGCCCGGGTCTGCGGCAGGCCCGTTCTCTCACCGATCCCGACCTGGACGTGGACACCGGTCTGGACGACGTGGTCATCGCCTTCGAGCGGCTGCGCTCGGGCGTGTCCCCCCTGGTCGGGGTGGCCGCCGCCGGCACCGCCACGGTCGCCGTCGTCGTCCTGGTCATGGCGGGCGGCCTGGCCGCCGACCGGCGCCGCGCCGAACTCGCCCTGCTGCGTGCCCGGGGCGTCTCCCTGCCCGGCCTCTTCGGCCGGCTGCTGGCCGAGACCGCCGTGGCCGCCGTGCCCGCCGGGGCGGCGGGTCTCGCGGCCGCCCGTGTCCTGCTCCCCGGCGCCCGCGACGCCCACTCCGTCGCCGCCGCGCTCGCCGTCACCCTGGCCGGCTGCGCCGCCCTCCCGCTGCACGCCGCTCTCGCCCACCGCTCGGTGCGGCTGACCGTCCCCCGGGAGGACATGGTCTCGGCACGCCCCTCCCGCCGTCGCGCGGTCGCCGAACTGACCCTGCTGGTGCTGGCGGCCGGGTCGGTGGCCACCCTGCGCGGCAGGGGCACCTCGGCAGGCCGACTGGTGTCCCTCGCACCGGTGCTGACCGGCGTCGTCGCGGCCCTGCTGCTGCTCCGCGTCTACCCGCTGCTGCTGCGCCGCCTGGCCCGCCCGGCCGGCCGGCTGCGGGGCGCGGTGGCCCCGCTGTCGCTGGCCCGCGCCGGCCGCACCCGCGCCTCGGCGGTACTGCCCCTGCTGGCCCTGCTCACCGCCCTGACCACGGCGGCCTTCGGCGGCTCGGTCCTGGCGGGTGTGGCCGAGGCCCGCGACAACGCGGCCCTGCTCACCGTAGGGGCGGACGCCCGCCTGGACTCGGCCACCGCGCTGCCGGCCGGCCTCGCCGCCCGGGTACGCGCCCTGCCCGGGGTCGGCGGGGTGACCCCGGCGGCCATCACCTACGAGGCGACCCCGACGGACGGCGTGGAGACGGTGCCGCTGGTGGGCGTGGACCCGCCCGCGTACGCCGGGCTGACCGCCCGGACGGGGCTCGGCGCCATCACGGCGGACCAGCTCGAGGGGCGGGACCCGCACTCGCTCCCGGCCCTCGCGTCCCCGGCCGTCGCACGGAACCACGGCATCCGGCAACCCTTCTCGGTGCGGCTCGCGGACGGGAGCACGGTCACCGTCCGGATCACCGCCGTCCGCGACCGCACCCCGGCGGCTACCGCCGGCGACTTCCTGGTGGTGGACCGCGCCGGGCTCCCGCCGTCCGCCGCCCGGCCTACGACGCTGCTGCTGACCGGCGCCCACCCGGACGCCGCCGCGCTGCGCCGCACGGCCCCCGCCTCGGCCACCACCCGGGTCCTCGCCGAGGAACGCGCCGGGTACGCGGACTCGCCGCTGCAGGCCGGCGCCGGGCGCGTCTACAAGGCGGCGGTGGCGGCGGGCGCCGGCTTCGCCGTCCTCGCCCTGCTCCTCGCCCTGCTGCGGGCGGCCCCGGAACGCGCCGCGCTCCTCGCCCGGCTGCGCACCATGGGGCTCACCCGGGCCCAGGGCCGCCGCCTCCTCGTCCTGGAGTCCCTCCCGCAGGCCCTCCTCGCCGCGGCCGGCGGCATCTTGACCGGCTGGGCCGCCATCCGCCTCCTCTCCCCCGGCATCGACCTGACGACCATCGCCCTCGCCTCGTCCCAGACCCCGGTGGGCAGGGCCGTCCTCCGCCCGGACGCCTGGTCCCTGGCCCTCCCGGCCCTCGCGGTGGTGGCCCTGGCAGCAGCGGTAGCCACCACCCAGGCCTGGTGGACGACCCGCCGAAGCTCGGTCAGAGAACTCCGAGCGGGAGACCCCCGATGACCCCACCCCCCGCACCCGGGCACACGTCCCCCGCCGAAGCCCCGGACACAGCCCCGGACACGCCCGCCGCCCCACCTGCGGGCATGCGTGCCGCTAAGGGCGGCACGGGTGGGCGATGGGGGTCCCCCCGCTCGAGCGAAGCCGAGAGTGGGGAAGGCACCCCGCAAGCGCGGGCAAGCGGAACGCCCCCGGCCGACACCGACCCCCCGCACCCGCAAACACCGGCACCCGAAACACCCTCGTCCGGCACCGTCACCGCACCCCCGCAATTCCCCGCACACGAAACACCCCAGCCCCGGCAGCACAGGGCACCCCAGCAGGAGACCCCATGACAGCCGACCCCACGAGTACAGACACCCCGCGAACAGACACCACCCTCACCGACCTCACCACCCGCCTCACGGAGTCCCGCAACAACCCCGCCTACGGCCACGACGCCCTCATCACCTGCGACCGCCTCGTCCGCATCTTCTCCGCGGACGGCATCGAGGTGCAGGCCCTCCAAGGCCTCGACCTACTGGTCCGCGAGGGCGAGTTGATGGCCCTGGTCGGCGCCTCCGGCAGCGGCAAGTCCACCCTGATGAACATCCTCGCCGGCCTGGACACCCCCACCGCCGGCGGAGCCCACGTCGCGGGCCGCGACCTGCTCACCATGACCGCGAAGGACCGCCTCGCCTACCGCCGCGAGGTCGTCGGCTTCGTCTGGCAGCAGACCTCCCGCAACCTCCTGCCCTATCTCACCGCGGCCCAGAACGTCGCCCTGCCGCTCCAGCTCTCCGGCACCCGCGTACGCCGCCGCGCCCGCGCCGAACGAGCCCTGGAACTCCTGGACCTGCTCCAGGTGGCCGACTGCCGCGACCGGCGCCCGCACGAGATGTCCGGCGGCCAGCAGCAGCGCGTCGCGATCGCCGTGGCCCTCGCGAACGCCCCCGCGGTCCTGCTCGCCGACGAACCCACCGGCGAACTCGACTCCCAGACCGGCGCGCAAATCTTCGACGCCTTCCGCACGGCGAACGAGACCCTCGGCACCACCATCGTCATCGTCACCCACGACCAGACGGTGGCCGGCGAGGTCCGCCGCACGGTCGCCATCCGGGACGGCCGGACCTCCACCGAGGTGCTGCGCCGCAGCGAGGTGGACGCCACGACCGGCCACGAGACGGTGGTCGCCCGCGAATACGCCATGCTCGACCGCGCGGGCCGCCTCCAGCTGCCCGCCGAGTACACCAGGGCCCTGAACATGCGCGACCGCGTGGCCCTGGAACTGGAACCGGACCACATCGGGATATGGCCGGACGACAGCGGCGAGGTATGACCAGGAGAGGAAGCGGCCCGCGACGGAGGACCGGCGGCCGAACGGCAACGGGACACAAAGCCGCCCCCAGCCGCCCCGGCCGAACCCCTCAGCGCACGCTGACACCCAGCGCGCCGAGCCCCGCCCGCCGCACGGCGACGGACCCGTAGGGCGTCCGCAGCCTCAGCCACGCCCCCGAGGAGAACAGCCCGGTGTCGGCCGCGCCGGTGCCCGGCCGCAGGAAACCGAGGGACTGGGCCGCGTGCACGGCCCGGACGGGAAGCGGGGTGTCCCCGACCTCCCGGGACCAGATGTCCCGCCCTATGCCGTCCAGCTCCGCACGGGTGCGCCGCTCCGGCGGCAGCTCCTCGGTACGGGACCGGAACTCGGCGACGGCCTCGGCGACCGTCGTGCGCAGCGCGTCCGGCACGGGCAGCCCGGGCTCGGGCCGCCAGCCGCCGCGCGGCGGCAGCACACCGGCCCACGGCGGTCCGGTGACCGCGGCCGGCACGGCGGCCGTGGCCGCCCGTTCGTCGACGGACTCCAGGAGCTCACCGGCCGAGACGGTGACGTCGAGCGTGACGTCCAGCCCGTTCTCGTACGGCTTGGCGAGCCGCACCGCGCGGATCGTCAGCACCTCGAAGGACGGCGGCCGGCCGAACACGGCGAGCGCCGTACCGGCCGCCTGCAGGCGCACCGCGGCCCCACGGTCGTAGTGGAGCAGCCGGGAGAGGAAGGCGGCGAGGTCGGCCGCCTCCGTCTCGTCGGCGAGGTGCAGGACCGTCATGCGGCGACGGCCTCCTCCGAGGACTTCGCGTCCTCGGCGGCGTCCGTGTACTCCTGGAGGAACTCCCGCTCCTCCTGGGTGATCCGGCGCGGCCGCTGTGCCTCGAAGTCGAACGGCACGATGACGGTGGAGGCCCGTACGTAGACGAGATCCCCGTCCTTCACCTCGTAGGAGATGGTGAAGGACGCGGCACGGATCTCGGTGACCCACAGCTCGATGTCCACCGGGTGGTGCCGGTGGACGAGCTGCCGCTTGTAGTCGATCTCGTGGCGCGCCACCACGGACCCCTGCTTGAACTCCTTGTCCGGGCGGAACAGGAAGTCGATACGGGCCTCCTCCAGATAGCGGAGGAACACCACGTTGTTGACGTGGCCGTACGCGTCCATGTCCGCCCAGCGCAGCGGGCAGCGGTAGATGTGGCGCAAGACCGATCAGCCCCGGGTCAGCTTCTTGTAGGTGGCACGGTGCGGACGCGCGGCGTCCGCGCCGAGGCGCTCGATCTTGTTCTTCTCGTAGGACTCGAAGTTGCCCTCGAACCAGAACCACCTGGACTCACCCTCGTAGGCGAGGATGTGCGTGGCGACCCGGTCCAGGAACCACCGGTCGTGGGAGACGACGACGGCGCAGCCGGGGAACTCCAGCAGCGCGTTCTCCAGGCTGCTGAGGGTCTCGACGTCGAGGTCGTTTGTGGGCTCGTCGAGGAGCAGCAGGTTGCCGCCCTGCTTCAGGGTCAGCGCCAGGTTGAGGCGGTTGCGCTCACCGCCGGAGAGGACGCCGGCCGGCTTCTGCTGGTCCGGTCCCTTGAACCCGAAGGCGGACACGTACGCGCGCGACGGCATCTCGACCTGTCCGACGTTGATGTAGTCGAGCCCGTCGGACACGACCTCCCACAGCGTCTTCTTGGGGTCGAGGTTGGCGCGGCTCTGGTCGACGTAGGAGATCTTGACGGTCTCGCCGACCTTGATGTCGCCGGAGTCCGGGGTCTCCAGGCCCTGGATCATCTTGAACAGCGTGGTCTTGCCGGCGCCGTTCGGGCCGATGACGCCCACGATGCCGTTGCGCGGCAGCGTGAAGCTGAGGTCGTCGACGAGGACCTTCTCGCCGAAGGCCTTGTTGAGCTTGTCGACCTCGACGACGACGTTGCCCAGACGCGGGCCCGGCGGGATCTGGAT
Source organism: Streptomyces sp. NPDC003720 (assembly GCF_042875075.1). NCBI lineage: Bacteria > Bacillati > Actinomycetota > Actinomycetes > Kitasatosporales > Streptomycetaceae > Streptomyces > Streptomyces sp. NPDC003720. The sequence goes on along the minus strand of NZ_JBIANZ010000003.1, from coordinate 251,375 downwards.
CTCCTCGAAGTCCAGCTTCCGCATCTTGTCGGCCTCGGCGGCCATCTCCTCGTACCGGGCGAGACGCGCCTTGGACTTGGCCTGACGCCCCTTGGCGTTCGACCGCACCCACTCCAGCTCTTCCTTGAGCCGCTTCTGCCGCTTGGCGTCCTTCTGGCCCTCGACCTTCAGACGGGTGGCCTTGGTCTCCAGGTACTTGGAGTAGTTGCCCTCGTAGCCGTGCAGGCGGCCGCGGTCGACCTCGCAGATCCAGCCGGCCACGTTGTCCAGGAAGTACCGGTCGTGGGTGACGGCCACGACGGTGCCCGGGTACTTGGCCAGGTGCTGCTCCAGCCAGTTCACGGACTCGGCGTCGAGGTGGTTGGTGGGCTCGTCGAGGAGCAGCAGGTCGGGCTGCTCGAGCAGCAGCTTGCAGAGCGCGACGCGGCGCTTCTCACCACCGGAGAGGTTGGTCACCGGCCAGTCGCCGGGCGGGCAGCCCAGCGCGTCCATGGCCTGCTCCAGCTGGGCGTCGAGGTCCCAGGCGTTGGCGTGGTCCAGCTCCTCCTGCAGCTTGCCCATCTCGTCGAGCAGCGCGTCGGAGTAGTCGGTCGCCATCAGCTCGGCGATCTCGTTGAACCGGTCGAGCTTGCCCTTGATCTCGGAGACGCCGTCCTGGACGTTCTCCAGGACCGTCTTCTCCTCGTCGAGCGGAGGCTCCTGCAGCAGGATGCCCACGGTGTAGCCCGGCGACAGGAACGCGTCGCCGTTGGACGGCTGCTCCAGACCGGCCATGATCTTCAGCACGGTCGACTTACCGGCGCCGTTCGGGCCGACGACACCGATCTTCGCTCCCGGCAGGAAGCTCAGGGTGACGTCGTCGAGGATCACCTTGTCGCCGTGCGCTTTGCGCGCCTTGCGCATGGTGTAAATGAACTCAGCCAAGAGAAACCGTCCGGCAGCTTGAAATCTGGCAGTGGGCAGATACACCCCATCTTGCCGTACCGCCACCCCTAGGCGGAAACCCGTCTGCTCCGGGCGCTCTGAGCTGGGGTTTCACAGGTGGCAGCGGTGACTCGTCCGTCAGCGTCGGGCGCCGCCGGTCGGCCCCGGCCACCGTCGCAAGGCCATCCGGCTGCACGGATACCGGGTCAGGGTCCGGGAGCCGCGCGAAGGGTGGGGCTGAGCGGTCCGTCCGCGCCGCGCATTGGGCCCTACGGCCCGCTGGTGGGGAGCTATGGCCCAGGCCGGGTGACGACTCACCGATCCATCCTGGCATTGACACAGTCGTCTGCCGAGGGAAGTGATCGGCATGATGTGGTACGACGGCGGATGGGGCTGGGGCGGCTGGTTCGTCATGACGGTGTCCATGGTGCTGTTCTGGGCCGTGCTGATCGTCGGACTCGTCGCGCTGGTGCGCTACCTCGCCGGTACGCGTCATCACCGGCAGCCGGGCCCGCAACCCCCGGCCGGCGAGGGCTGGGGACAGGAGCGGCGGGCCGAGAGCCTGCTCGCCGAGCGGTTCGCACGCGGCGAGATCGAAGAGGACGAGTACAGACGCCGGCTCGCGCTGCTCAGGGAGCACCGGTGACCAGGCGTGGCGGCCGCGGGGTCTGGCCGGCGGTCGCCGTCGCCGCGGCGGCCCTGGTGCTGGGCATCGTCACGACGGGTCTGATGGCCGCGTCCGGAGCCTTCCACCGGACGGCGCCGGCGTCCCTGCGGGCCGGGGGTGCGCGGTGCACCGCACCGGCCGCTACAGGCGCTGGGGTCGACGTGACCGTGTGGGACTCGGGCCGCATGATGACGGGCCCGAACCGGCCCGCGCCGAGCACCGGTCGTCCCGGCCGGCACGGCATGGGCATGATGCGCCTGGTCGTCCATCCCACGACGGTCCCGGCGGGGAAGGCGACGCTGCGGGTGGTCAACGCGGGAACCGTCGCACACGAGGTGATCGTGCTGCCGCTGCCGGCGGGCCGGGCCGCCGGGGACCGCGCCGTCGGATCCGACGGTCGGGTGTCCGAGGCGGGCAGTCTCGGCGAGGCGTCCCGGACCTGCGGCCGCGGCGCCGGGGACGGCATCGCCGCCGGCTCGGCGGCCTGGACCACGGTGACGCTGCGGCCGGGCCGCTACGAGCTGCTGTGCAACGTCCCCGGCCACTACGCGGCCGGCATGTACGCGGAGCTGGACGTCCCCAAGTGAGCACGGAGGACCCGTCCGTCACCGCCGTCCGGCACCGCCGTTCGCCGGCGGCCGGTCGCGGCCGGTCTCCGTGCTCGGTTCGGATGACGCCGTGCGCCCGGTCGAGTGTCTTCCGGGCGCGCCACGAGCGGGACACCGGCGTCGACGGGTAGGTCGCTTCGAGCAGTGCGTGATCGGGAGCGACGAGGAGATCAGCGATGTACGCAGTGGTTCGGCGGTACGAAGGGGTGACGGATCCTGCCGAGGCGGGCCGCCGGGTGGACGAGGGGTTCGTACCCCTCCTGCGCCAGGTCCCCGGATTCGTGGCCTACTACTGGGTCGACGCCGGGGGCGGAGTGATGCTCTCCACCAGCGTCTACGAGGACCAGGGCGGAGCCGACGAGTCGGTCAAGCGGGCGGCGGACTTCGTACGCGACAACCTCGCGTCGCTGCTCCCCAACCCTCCGCAGGTCACGGCCGGCGAGGTCGTCGCCGCCGGGTGACGACAGCCGCCGGCGGGCTGGGCGTGGCGGTTCACCGGAGGGCCCGGCCGACGATCGCGCCCAGGTGGATCACCACGCCGACCGCCACCAGCCAGGACAAGATGACCATCACGACGCCGATGGGCCCGTACTTCTGCTCGTTGGCCACGATCGCCGCGGAGAAGTAGCGGGCGGAGAAGAGGCCGAGGCCGGTCCAGCACACGCTGGTGACCAGGGCCGGCGGGAGGAGGGCACGCCAGGACACCCGCCCGGCGAGCAGCGCGTACATGCTGCCCCACCAGAAGACGACCGCCCAGAGGAAGCCTGTCAGGCCGGTCAGGAACCAGCCGTGGAGCACCCTGACGAAGGCGGCCTGAGCCGCCGCGTAGGCGAACATCCCGGCGAGCCAGACGAGCCGGGCCGTGGTCTTCCACTTCGCGTTCTCCGGGATGTCGAACAGCATCCGGTACCAGCTCTGCAGGGTGCCGGCCACGGCCAGGACTCCGAGCAGGAGCAGTACGGCGCTCGTCCCGGTCAGGGTGTACGAGGTCGTGGTGGGCGCGAACAGGGTCGCCACGGCCTGGGCCGCCTGCTCGTTCAGCCCCAGCCAGCCGGCGATGACCGCGGCCGTGTCCTGTCCGGCCGCGGCCGTCAGGATGATCAGGAACGGGAAGAAGCACAGCAGCGCGAGCGCGGCCAGCTGGAACGAGTGCCCGAAGAAGTCGACCGCCGAGAGCCGGACCCACAGCCGGCCCGGCCCGCTCTCCTCGAAACGGCGGAACCCGTCCTGCCACGCCTGCTCCGCACGCCGTCGGAGGCCGGTGTGTGACGGGTGGGGTGTCTTCCTGCCGTCGTCCATGCCGTGATGCCCCAGGGTCCGGTCCGCCATCCGCCGGATGCGGGATCCCCCCTGAGTGACGGCGATCGCGAGTCAAGCGTAGGCACCCCCCTGTGCGGGTGCGCGTCGAAGCGGGCGGGCGGGGTGAAATCACCCGGGCCGAGTGATGTCACCGCTCCTCGCCAGGCGCACTGTGGATCCGCAGACGTCGTCCGGAGCCCGGGGAAGGACGAAGGGAAGCGCCCTCACTGATCGCCGGACGCAATCGCCGGACGCAATCGATCGAGGCCCAGAAATGACCACGACACACACCACACAGGCCCGCAAGCAGCAGTGGGCCGGCGGGTTGATGCTCTTCGCCGCCGTCATGCTGATGATCGCCGGAGTGATCGACATCTTCCGCGGCATCATGGGGATCGCCGCGGACGACGTGTTCATCACGACACGCGGTTACGTCTTCCGGTTCGACCTGACCGGCTGGGGCTGGGTCACCCTCATCCTGGGCGCCGTCGCCGTGGTGATCAGCCTGGGGCTGTTCCAGACGGCGAAGTGGGCGCGGATCTCCGGCATCGCCGTGGCCGGGCTGATCATCCTCGCCAACTTCCTGTCCCTGCCGTACTCCCCGCTCTGGTCCACCCTGATGATCGCCTTCGCGGGCGTCGCCATCTGGGCCATGTGCGTGGCCCAGCCCGGGGAGACCGGCCCCGGCGGCGGCACGCCGCGCGCCGGCTGACCGGCGGCGGCACACGACTCACCCGGCCGCCCGGATCAGGGAGTACCGGCGCGGCCGGGCCTCACTCGCCCGCCGCCGTTTCCTTCCCGCGCAGGATCACCAGCACCGCGCCGCCGATCACCACGAGTCCGATGGCCACCCCGGCGATCATCGGGGTGATCGCCGAACTGCCCGTGGCCGCGAGGTCGGTGTCGGGAGCCGTGCTGTTGCCGCCGACCGTCGCGGGGCTGGGCTCGCTGAGGGTCTGGGTGGACTCGTTGGTGACCGTGCCCTGCGTCTTGCAGTCGAGGACCCCGGTGAACCGGTGGCTGAAGCCGTTCGGACCGGTGATCGTGAAGTCGTAGGACTGGTCCTCCTGGAGCGGGACCGTCACCGTGCGGGCGGCCCCGGCCGGGATGGTGTGCTCGGCGCCCATCAGCTCGAAGGCGAAGGGCTGGTCGCCCTTGTTGACCGCGGTGATGTCGACGCCGCTCTTGGCGCAGTTCTTCCGGGCCGACACCGCCACGCCGCCCTTTTCCGCCCAGGTGGCGCCCGCGGTCGCGGAGACCGTGGACTCGCTGGAGCCGGCCAGTATCTGGGTCTGGCTGCGGCTCTCGGAGGCGAAGGCCCGGCCCACCGGGACGGTGGTGGAGGCCTGGACGGTCAGCTGGGCGGAACCGTCCGCCGCGCCCTCGGGGACGTCGAAGAACAGCTGACTGCCGTTCTTCGCCGAGGTGATCACCTTGCCGGTCCTGTCGATGATCCGCACCCCGCCGGCGCCCACGCCGGCCGGTGCGCCGACCGTCACGCCGCGCGCGTTGGTGTGCACGGTCACCGGTCCGAGCAGATCGCCGGGACGGCCGGAGACGGAGGGCGGGTCCAGGGTCAGCGAGGCCTGCGGCTCGACGCTGTCGCGGGCGCTCTTCTCCAGGTAGTCCGCGAGCTTCTCGGCCTGCGGGTCCACGGCGTCGACCTTCGCCCCGTCCGAGTAGCGCCAGATGGCCACCTGTGTGCCGGCCGCCGCGTCCTGCTCGCTCAGGCCGCTCACGCCCGCCCGCCCGGCGAGCGTCGCGAGGTCGTTCACCTGGGGGTAGGAGTTCTGCAGGATCCAGCGGATCTTACCGGCGTCCTTGTTGGTGCCCAGCGAGGTCCCGCTCCAGGGGGTCTCCTGGTAGTGGGCGTCGCGCTGGGTGGGGTTGTGGATGTCGACGCAGTAGGTCTGCAGGGTGCCGCCGCCGTCCACGGACATCTCGAACAGGCCCGCGGACACCTGCTGGTCGCCGCCGTCCTCGTGGATCACGGCCTGGCCGTACGTCTTCAGGCCGCCTATCGTCGCCGTCGCGCCGCCCTGGGTCTGCGGTGTCTCCTCGGCCGCGGCCGTACCCGCGCCGAACAGCACGGTGGTCGCCGCGAGGCCGGACGCGAGCGTCACGGCCGCGAGGCGGGCCACGCGGAACCGAGTGAACCCAGTGAACGCAGCAAGCACAGAATTCCCCTTCGAGCAGGACCCGTTGGATGTGGGGGACGGTCCCACCAGCAGAATCGGCTGCCCCGAGGGGCATGCCCGGCATCCTATGGATCACGGGGACCGCGCTTGCCGGTCGGATCGTCACATGAGGCGATCCGATCCGGAATCGTTATCGCCGATGCGGCACGCCGGCCTGGCAGGTCGACAAATACACCGTGCACAGAGCCCAGTTCGGCACGCTCAGTGGCCACCTGCCGACAAGGGGCGACAGCCGCCCGACCGGTCGGCACCGGGGCAGCGTTGCAACTGACGTCACGTCACCGCCGCTGCCGTCATGACCGGTTGGGCGGGCGGTTCGTGCTCGGCCCCGGTGGCCGGCGTCTCCCAGTTCGGCTCCGGCCTGGCCGTCGCCGGCGTCTCCGGTCGCACCGCGCGACGGAAGAGCGCGGTGCCCCGGGCGAGGTCGTGGCCGATGGCCACCGCGTCGATGTCGGCCGACGTGCGGCCCTGTTGCCCGTCGCGGACCTCCGTGCGCACCTTCAGCCTGCCCTGGACGACGACGGGCTGCCCCACCTCGACCGAGGCCGCCACGTTGACCGCGAGCTGACGGTTGGACCACACGGTGAAGAAGTTGGTGTGCCCGTCCGTCCAGGCGCTCTTCTGCCGGTCCCAGTAACGCGCGGTCACCGCCAGCCGGAACCGCGCCGAAGGCCCGGCGGCCGTCTCCCGGTACAGCGGCGGCGTCGCCACGTTGCCCACCACGCACACCACGGTCTCGTTCATCATGAACCCCTCCCTCGGCCGGCCCCTCACGGCCGGCGGACATGCGTACGGGCCCGTCCCGTACGGCGGCTTCTGCCCTGCGGCACGATCGCCGCGGGAACAGACTGCCTCCGCCGGGCCGGGCCCGCTGAGCGCTGTGCACCACCGCCGAGCTGTGGAGAACTCCGTCACCCGCACGAGTGAGAGACGGGCAGAGAACTCCTCCGCCCTCCCCTCACCGCCCCGGTCTCACCCGACTCCCACCCCCGACTGCACGACCCGGCCGTACTGCTCCCGCACCTCCCGGTACCGCAGCAGCTCCGCCGCCACCGGGTCGAGCACCCGGGCCCGGCCGCAGCTCGCGGCCGCCTCCCGCAGCCGCCGTTCCGCGTCCTGGCCGTACCGGCGGGCGGGTCCCCGGGCCGCCATCCGGCAGCCCCATTCCACGAGCGGCCCGCCGACGATTCCGCACACCATCAGCAGCACCGGCACGCCGAGGTTGGGTGACATGACGCCGGCGATCTGCCCGGCCAGCCACAGGCCGCCCACCACCTGCAGCAGGGTCATGGCCGCCTGGACCAGCACGGCCACCGGCCACCAGCCCGGCCGGGGCGGCCGTCCCGGCGGCAGTCCGGCCCGGGCCGCCAGGTCGTCCAGCGCCTCCGGCAGTCCGTGCGAGCCGCGCACGGCCGCCTCGCGCACCGCCTGCGCCCACGGCGTGGGCAGGCCGGCCGAGGCCCGGTCGGCCACCGTGCGGACCGCCTGTTCGACGCGCTGGCGGGCGGTGGCCTCCTCGTCGGCCTGGTGGCGTACCGCCATCCGGCCCGTGCTGGGCCCGCCACGGCTCTGGTACCAGCGCCACAGCCGCAACCAGGGTGTGCCGCAGGCCCGGTTGGCGTTGCGCAGCCAGGCGCGTTCGGCGGCCTCGCCCGCCGCGGTGGCGCCCACCGCGTCGGCGAGTCGGTCGGCGAACTCGTCGCGTGCCTCCTCGCTGAGGCCGACGCGCCGGCCGGTGGCGTAGACGGGCCGCAGCTGGGCCGCGGCCGCGTCCAGGTCGGCGGCGACCCGGCGGGTCGCCGCACCGCGCTCCATCACGAAGTGGCCGAGTGCCTCGCGCAGTTCGCCGACGCCGTCGCCGGTGAGCGCGGACAGCGCGAGCACCGTGGCGCCCGGCTCCCCGAACTCGCCGAGCGCGACGCCGTCCTCGTCGAGCAGCCTGCGCAGATCGTCCAGCACCTGGTCTGCCGCCTCCCCGGGCAGCCGGTCGACCTGGTTGAGGACGACGAACATGACCTCGGCGTGCCCGGCCATGGGCCGCAGATAGCGCTCGTGGAGCATGGCGTCGCCGTACTTCTCCGGGTCGACCACCCAGATGACCGCGTCGACCAGCTTCAGGATCCGGTCGACCTGTTCGCGGTGCTCCACGGCGGCGGAGTCGTGGTCGGGCAGGTCCACCAGGACCAGGCCGCGCAGTTGCCCCTCCGCCTCCGCGCTCTGCAGGGGGCGCCGGCGCAGCCGGCCCGGGATGCCGAGCCGGTCGATGAGGCCGGCCGCGCCGTCGCTCCAACTGCACGCGATGGGCGCGGCGGTGGTCGGGCGACGCACTCCCGTCTCCGAGATGGCCACCCCGGCCAGGGCGTTGAACAGCTGCGACTTCCCGCTGCCGGTGGCGCCCGCGATGGCGACGACGGTGTGCCCGCCGGAGAGCTTGCGGCGGGCGGCCGCCTCGTCCAGGACCCGGCCCGCCTCGGCGAGGGTGCGGGTGTCGAGGCGTGCGCGGGACAGGCCGACGAGCTCGCGCAGTGCGTCGAGCCGGGAGCGCAGGGGACCGTCGTACGCCAGGGGCGCAGGGGTGTGGACACTGGGGGCGCGTACGGGTTTGTCGAGGGCGGGGACGCGCTCGGCGCCCTCCGTCACCCTGCGGGCGATGAGCCCGTCGTCCCAGGCGTCGGCCCCGTCGGCGTCCGCGTCGTCGGGGCCGGCCCTGCCGTCGTCCTCCGCGAGGCGCTGCACGCCGCCGTCGGTCCCGGTGCCGTTACCGCTATGGGAAGCGTTCGCGCGCGCGTGCGGCTCGCCGGCGTCCTGCCGGCCCTCCTGTGCCTGTGCGCCCGCGCGCGCGTGCGGCTCGGTCGCCCGTTGTCCCGCGGGGGCGGATGCCTGGTCTGCCCGCTGACCCGTGGGGGCGGATGCCTGGTCGCCGCCCTCATGGGAGGACGCGCCTTCCTCACGGTCGGAACGCTTCCCGGGCACGCGCGCGTGCGGTCGGCCGTTCGTCTCCGGCTCCCACTCGTTCCGCTGTTCCTCGGCGGCTCGAGTGGCCTTGGCCGCGGCGCCTGCGCCGGTGCCGTCACCGGCGTCCGCACCGAGCACCGTGCCGGAGCCGGCGTGCGCGGAGCCGCCCGCGGCCTGGGTCCGGCCGCCGGCCGTGTCGCCTTCTCCCCCGGCCCGGCCGTCGGGGCCCGCTGCAGCGGGACCGGCGTGGTCCGAGGGGCCCACGTGCGTCGTGCGGTCCATGCGGTCCATGTGAGTCATGTGATCGGTGTGGTCCCTGTGGTCCCTGTGGTCCGTGTGATCATGGTCAGTGACGGCTGTCACCGTTCACCTCTCCTTCTGCAGTACGGACAGCGCGGCGATGAGCTCCGCCTGGGGCTCGGCACGAAGGTCCAGGGCGTCGAGCGGTGCGAGGCGCCGCTCGCGTTCGGTGTGCACGACACGGTCGACGGTGTCGTTGAGCAGCCGCTCGGCCCGGTCGCGCAGCCGCAGGGCGCCATGGGCCCCGATCCGCTCGGCCAGCCGCTCGCCCGCGGTGCGAGCGCGGCTCCCGCCCAGCAGCGCGGTGGCGACGAGTGCGGCGACGCTCTCGGAGTCGGGAGCGGTGTTGCGCTCGATGTCCCGCACCTCGTCCTCGGCGTACTCCTCCAGCTCGCGCCGCCAGCGACGGGCCGCGAGCCCGATGCGGTGCTCGGCCTTCTCCGGGGAGGGATGCCGGTCGGCGAGCCCCGGAGCGGCAGCGCCGGGTTCGCGCCGCCATGCCTCGTCGACGCGCTCGTCGGCGGCCGTGACGGCGCACAGCAGCAGGGCGCCCAGGCTCTCGACGAGGGCGTCCAGCAGTTCACCCGCCGTGCAGTCCAGCGGGAAGGCACGCCAGCGCTTGAGCGCGTCGCCGGCGAGTACGGCCCCGGACTGCAAACGGCCCCGCACGCGCGCGTGCTCACCGTCGTAGGCGCTCTCGACGGCGGAGGTGAGCCGGAGGGCGGCGGCGTACTGAGCGGCGACGGCGGCGGCCAGCTCCGGCATGCGCGACTTGAGCGAGTCGAGCAGGCCGTGCGCCGTGCGGGCCATGACGTGCTCGCGGGCCGCCGCGTCCTGCGCGTGGTGCACGAGCCAGGTCCGCAGGGCCGCCACGGCGGTGCTGGGCAGCAGACCGGCGCCCCAGGCCGACTCGGGCAGCTCGGGCACGGTGAAACGGGGCACGTCGCCGAGCCCCGCCTTCGTGAGCAGGGCGCCGTACTGCCGGGAGACCTCCGAGACCACCTGGTGCGGCACCCGGTCGAGGACGGTCACCAGGGTGACGTCGTACTCCTTGGCCGTGCGCAGCAGATGCCAGGGCACGGCGTCGGCGTAGCGGGCGGCCGTGGTGACCATGATCCAGATGTCGGCGGCGCAGATCAGCTCGGCGGCCAGCACACGGTTGTCGGCGAGCAGCGAGTCGATGTCGGGGGCGTCCAGCAGGGCGAGCCCGCGCGGGAGGCTCTCGGCGGTCTCGACGCGCAGCACGCGCGCGGGGGCCACGCCGGGGAGCAGCAGATCGTCTCCGCTGTCCGCCTGGGGTCCCCACACGCGCGTGAGGTCGGGGAGCACGCGCATGCCGCTGAACCAGTGATGATCCTCCGGATGGCAAACCAGGACCGGTGTCCGGGTCGTCGGCCGGAGCACGCCCGCTTCGCTGACCCGGCGCCCCACGACGGAGTTCACGAGGGTCGACTTGCCCGCCCCGGTGGACCCGCCGACGACGGCCAGCAGGGGGGCGCCGGGATCTTTGAGCCGGGGCACCAGATAGTCGTCGAGCTGCGCGAGCAGCTCGTCACGGTTCGCACGCGCGCGTGGGGCCCCGGCCAGGGGCAGCGGAAAGCGTGCGGCGGCGACACGGTCGCGCAGAGCGGAGAGAGTGTCGAGCAGCTGAGGCCGAACGTCCAAGGTCACCACATGTGAAGAATGCCCAATTTTAGGGGAATTCTGAAGCATATGGACATCTCAGCGCGCCGATGGAACACATCGGACGTAAGGGACGACTGGTACGAGGGCACAGTCCAGGCATAACGAGTGGACAACACCCGGTGCGTCGGAGGCCAAAAGCGATGCACGATTCGTACCTGCCTGCGATTATCAGGACCGCTTCACCGAACCTCCACATCGAGCCACGGAGGCGAAGCGACAGGGTCGGGGAACAAGGAGCTTTATCCTTGTCCCGCCACCAGGCCCCCGTAGCTCAGTGGATAGAGCAGGCGCCTTCTAAGCGCTTGGCCGCAGGTTCGAGTCCTGCCGGGGGCGCAAGCTGCCACCAGCAAAAACGCCCCAGAGGGGATCTCCCCTCCAGGGCGTTTCGTGTCTCTGACGGCAACGCTGACGGCAACGGGCCCGTCACTCGTCGTCGGCGAGCAGGCCCCCCAGCTGGTCTAGAGCGGCCCTCTTCTCGGTCATGTCGGCGTGCGCATAAATGTTCATGGTCACGTCCAGGGCACTGTGCCCGACGATGTCGCGAACGATGTGCGGTGGGACACCGAGGCCGAGAAGCAGCGTCACGCAGGTGTGCCGGAGGTCGTGGAACCGCACATCCAAGCCAAGCCGCTCACGTATCGGGTAGAAGTGCCGGTTCAGGTTCCGGGGCTCGATCGGAGTGCCCCGCCTCGTGGTGAAGACGAGACCGGTTTCCCGCCACTGCTCCCCCGCCGCCCGGCGCTCCTCGGCCTGGCGAACACGGTGCCGGAGAAGGGCGTCGACGCACACGGCGGGCAGCGGTACGGGCCGCTCCGAGCGACGCGTCTTGGGCGCGGTCAGCGTCAGTTCTCCGTTGACCCGCTGCAGGGCTGTACGGATCTCCAGCGATCCCCCGTCCAGGTCAACATCCGACCAGTGGAGCCCCAGCAGCTCACCCCGTCGCAGCCCCAAGTACAGCGCAAGCACGTAGGCGGCGCTCAGGCGGTCGTCGCGCAGGTCGCCCAGGAGCCTCTTGGCCTCGGCGACGGACAGGCCGCGGCCGACCCGGTACCGGGGAGTCTGCACCTGGACGAGCTTGGCGACGTTGCGCTGCACCAGCTCCTCGCGAACCGCGTGCTGAAGGGCGTTCCGCAGCACCGCGTGAAGGTACTGGACCATGCGGGGAGACAGCCGCCGCTCGCAGCACCGCTTGGGGGTGGCGGCGCAGCAGCGACGCGCGGCGGCCGGACGGGCGGCGTCGCGCTTCTGCGCGCAGCACTGGCATGCCTGCCGAGCCCAGTCGAGGAAGAGGCGCACGTCCTTGGCGGTGAGCCTGGCCAGCTTCTTCTTGCCGAGCCGCGGGATGATGTACGCGTTGACGCACTTGCTGTAGCTGTAGACCGTCGACGGCCGCACCTTGTGGCTCACGATGTGCTCAAGCCAGTAGGTCAGGTAGGTGTCGAGGCTTTCCGTCGTGTCCGCCGCCGGGATGCCCTGATCGCTCTTCGCGAGCAGTTCGGTGAGCTTCCGCCGGGCTTCCTCCCACGTCTTGCCGTAGACCCGCCGGCGCTTGTAGGTGCCGTCAGGCATCAGGACATAGCCCGCGCCCTCGTAACGGCCGTCCTTGCGGCGGTAGATGGTGCCTTCTCCGTTGGGGTTGCGCTTGGCCATCAGGCGGCCTCCTCGATCTCGTGGTTGATGAAGTCGCGCAGCGCGTCAGCGGGCACGCGGCGGGAACGCCCGACGGTGATGGAGACCAACCGGCGGGAGCGGATCAGGTCGTAGACCGTGGAGCGGCCGAGCCTGAGTCGCGCCATGACCTCGGGCACCGTCAGCAGTTCGGCAGTGGCAGTGGTGCTCACGCCGCAGCTCCTTCCTGAGCGAGCAGGTCGCGTAGGGCATCGCGGCCGGTTTCGCGGTTGAGTTGGAGATCGCGGGCGATGGTGGCGGCGAGCACGGATTCGCCGGGGGTGTGGCCGTGGCCGGCGTACTGCCAGTCGGCCAGGACGAGGACGGTGTCCGGCTCGGTGTCCTCCAGGCCGAGGGCTTCGCGTTCCTGGGCTGCGCGGAAGTCGGCGCGTTCCTGGCGGAGGGCGCCGAGGGTGGTGGAGTAGCGGCGGGACTTGGTGGAGAAGTGGCCGCGGAAGCCGAGCATGTGGGCCCAGGCCCAGAGGCGGCGGTCGGGGTAGAGCGAGTCGAGTTCCTTGCAGGCCGTGATGAGGCGGCGGGTGTGGTCGGGGACCTGGTGGCGGTCGAGTTCGGCGAGTTCGCCGATGCGGCGGTCCAACGTGCCGGTGTTCTCTGCGGCCTTGGTGGCGTACTTGGCAACGTAGGAGGCGACGGCCTGTTCGGTGATGTCGGAGCCGTCCCCGAACGCCTTCACGGGCCGGACGTCGAGCTGGGTGCCCCAGCGGAATGTCCGGGCCGGTTGGTCCTCGGTGGCCGGGACGGAGACCGACGTGTAGGAGTGCGCCGCGGCGGCGCGGATGGCGTCGGCGAGGAGGTCGACGGTGGCCCAGGCGGGCGGCGGCGTGTCCGGGCCGTCGGGACCGTCCAGCCGGATCACGGCGTGGAAGTGCAGGGCGCCACGCTTCTGGAACTCGGCGACCTTGCCGTAGGAGACGCGGCAGTGCTCGGCGAGTTCGCGGCGGGAGAGGCCGGCGCGGGCGGCTATCTCGCGGCGGAGTCGGGTAGTGAAGCGTTGCCAGAGCTGTCCGGCGTGGTTGTTGAACAGCACTGTGCCCGCGTAGTCGTACGTTTCCGGGTCGAGGGCGGTGCCGAGGGTGCGGTCGTCGGCCGGGTGGCGGGTGCCGCAGCGGCAGACGCCGTGGTCGGGCCGGTTGTGGACCCGGCCGAAGGACGGGGCGGTGAGGGTGGCGAAGACGCGGGGGTGGTCGCGGACGGTGGCGGCGATGTCGCGGCGGTCGTCACCGGCGAGGCCGGCGCGGATGAGGTGGTAGGTGTCGCCCGCATAGGTCCAGGCGCAGGCGGGGCATCGGGAGGCGCGGCGGTTGCCGCAGGCCAGGCGCAGGCGTCCGCCGGGTTCGCTGGCGGTGGAGTAGTGGTGCAGAGTCTCGCCGGTGGTCTTGTCCTTGGTGAGGGTCCAGCCGGTCAGGTGGATGGGGTCGGCGCAGCCTCCGGTGCGGCGGATCTGGTCTTCCCACCGGTGGTAGTCGGGGGCCGAGGCCACCCTCAGCAGGTCGCCGAGGGTGGTCGGGTCGAGCAGCGTGTCAGGCACGGGCGCCCTCCCGGTCGCGGCGGCGGGTGGGAGTGGTGCCGGTGCCGTGGCAGGCCGGGCAGTGCGCGGTGATGGTGCGGAGGTGGCCGCGGGCGTCGCGGCCGCCGAGGGTGATGGCGACGGAGGCGAAGCCGTCGCAGACCGGGCAGATCCTCGGCGGGGGCGGTGTGTGCTGGGCCATGATGGTGGTTCCTTTCGATTGCGGTTGGAAGGAACGGCCCCGGGTGGCGGCGTGCTTGGCGGCTTGTGCGCCACCCGGCGGCCTTTTAGCGAGAGGTGCGTGAGCCCCGGCGGCCACGGCCCTTGGCCGCGTACATGGCCGCGTCAGCAGCGGCGAGGGCATCGGTCAGCGAAGGCACGGGCAGCTCGGCGACGAGGCAGGCCCCGACCGAGGCGGCCAGCGGCAGCGCCGTACCGGCGTAGGGCAACGGCCGGTGAAGTGCGGCGGTGAGCGCGTCGAGGTCGGCGGCGGCCAGGTCGCGGACGACGGCGACGAACTCGTCCCCTCCCAGGCGTCCGGCGATGCCGTGGCAACCACACCAGGAGCGCAGGCGGTCGGCGGTGGCGGCGAGGGCGGCGTCTCCGGCGGCGTGGCCGTGGCTGTCGTTGAGGGTCTTGAAGTGGTCGAGGTCGACCAGGAGCACGGCGGCGGTCGGGTGCCGGCGGATGAGGTGTTCGGCGCGGGCGGTCCACCCGGCTCGGGTGTGCAGGCCGGTGAGCGGGTCGCAGCGGGCGGTGGCGAGACGGCGGGTGAGGATGCCACCGGGCACGGCCCAGCCGAGTAACGGCGCGACGCTCGCGGCGAGCTGCAGATCCATAACTTCTCCTTGGCGATGGCGGTTGGTTCGGCGCGGGAGGCGGCGGAATGCTTGGCGGCTTGTGCGCCCCCGGCGGCGGGTCAGCGGTGCTTGGTGCCGCTGTTGATCAGCGAGCGGACCACGAGGGCGCAGACGGCGACGGACGCGCCGGTGATGGCGACCGCAAGGAGCATCGAGACCAGGACGGCGCCGACGACCAGGACCACGGCTGTGCCGCCGCCTACGAGGGCAAGGGCAGTGCCCGGGGTGAGCTGGACGCTGGGCCGGGACCGCACCTGCGCGACGGTGGCGGGCGTGGGGGCGGTGTGCTGGGCCACGGCGGTCGGTTCGATGACGGCGGGCGCCGTGCTGACCCCGGTCGGAGTCGGCATGGTGGGGAGCTTCGGGCGGAGCATGGCTGTTCTCCTTCCTGAGCGGGCTACTTGATGAAGCCGTTGATCGCGGGTGCGAGGACGCTGTCGGCGAGGAGGAAGCCGCCAAGGAGCAGGACGGCGACGAGCCAGGCCGGCGGCCGGATGAGCTTGATGCCGAGGTAGCCGACCACGGCGAGGGCGAGCCAGAGCGGGACCTGCACGACGGGCCTCCTAGCGGATGCGGCAGCGGTGGGTACGGGCGGCGAGCTGGGCGGCGGAGGCGCTGGTGTAGTCGGCGGACCAGCCGCAACCGTCGGCGGTGCACACGGCCGCGTGCTTGGTCTGGCCGTGGCGGTCGCGGTGGGTGCCGATCTGCACCGGGCCGATGCTCAGCAGCGAGTGGAAGTGGTCGCGGGCGGGCATGGCGTTGTCCTTCCTGTCAGGCGAGGTGGGCGGCGATGGCATCGGCGAGGTGGGGCGGGACGCCGAGGCGGGCGCGCAGCGTGTCGGTGTCGATCGAGGAGCCGGTGCGGGTGCGGTACTCGTCGGCGACCTTGCGGGCGTGGTCGATGAGGACGGCGGGAACCGCGGGTTCCTGGGTCGTGGTGAGAAGGGCCGCAGGAGCGGGGTCTTTCGCAACCAGTGCCGGTGCGGCCTCAGGCTTCGGCTCGGGTTCTACGACCGGCTCGGGCTCGGTGGTTGCGTCGTCTGGGGTCGAGGCGGGTGCCGGCGGAACTGGCTCGGCATGGTGGGCGGAGTGAGCGAGGAGGGTTCCACCGAGGAAGGCCAGAGCGGGCCATCCGGCGATGCCGAGGCGGAGCAGGCCGGGTGGGTCGTCCAGGTCGAGGAAGCCAGCGGTGGCGATGTTCGCGCCGAGTGAGGCGAACAGCGCGACCAGGAACCAACACCAGGCCAGCCGGGACGGGCCGTCGCTGCGGAGGCGTCGCCAGGCGGCGACCAGGAGCAGGTCGACGCTGACCGGGTAGGCCCATGCCTTCCAACCGTCCTGACCGGCAGCGGCGGCCAGGTCGTGGAGGTGGGCAAAGGACAGGGCTCCGGCGATGACGGCCTGGACCAGGACCGCGTCGACGCGAATCCGGGCGGCCATCAGGCCTCCTCGGTCGACGTGCCAGGAGGCTCGGGCAGCGAGGCGGCGAGGGAGGGGCTGACGGCGTCCACGAAGTCGAGGTCGGCGCCGGCAGTGTCCGCGTAGAGGGCGAGTTGGCCGAGCAGGAGCACGGTGCGGGCGAAGTCCTCGCAGTCGGGGCACATGGCGGTGGAGCTCCCTTCTTCAGGCATGGCAGGGGTAGGGACCTGGCGCGAAGGCGGTCGCGCCGACCGGAGGTGCGGGAGATCAGGCCGTGACGGGAGCTGTCTCGGGCAGCGGCACCCAGTCATGGGCGGTGCTGGTCAGCACGGGTTGGAAGGCGGCCAGTTCAGGCACGTACGGGGTGCGATGGGCATGCCGGTTGCAGATGTTGACGGCCTGCCGCAATGAGGTATGCGGGGCGCGGATGCGGTGCCAGCCACCCGTGGAGTCCCCGGCGATGGCGATCCCGCGCATCTCGGCGGGAATCTGGATAGCGGCCAGGACGGCGTCCGGGGAGATGTCACCGAAGGCCATGTTGGCGCTGGTCTCGTCGTTGACGCGATGGGCGGTGCGGCCGGTGAGCTGGGCTCGGAGCATCGTGATGCCCTTACCGAGTTCCGAGCCGAAGCGCTGTCCGCAGATCTCCAGGTAGATGCCGGCGGCGCGGCCAAGCTGGGCGAGGCGAACCAGGGCGGTGATGATGCGGTCCCGTCGCTTCTCTTCTTCCTTGCTGGCGAAGAGGGCGAGTTCGGCGACCTCGTCGACCAGGACCACGACTGGGGTCGGGCGGAGGTGTTCAGGCAGGTCCCAGATGTCAGCGGCGATTTCCGCATCCGGGACGCCCGCGGCGATGCGCTGCTCGTCGCGGATGAGCCGGTAGACGTCCTGCATACGGGCCACTAGGGCATCGAGCAGTTCGGCGGCAGAGTCGGGGTTGTCGGCGAGCGCGGAGAACCGGCGAGCCAGCGGGAACAGCTCCACCCCCTGCTTGCAGTCGATTCCGACCAGGGCGACGTCCATCGGGGCGAGTCCGGTGACCAGGTTGCGTTGGTAGACGGACTTGCCTGACTCAGTCGCGCCGAGCGTGAGGGCGTGGGGTATCGCCCGGTAGTTGCGGTAGTGGACCGAGCCGTCCGCGCGCAGTGCGACCGGAACCAGCATCGGGCGAGTGTCTGTCTTGGCGGGCATCTGCACCCGCTTGAGCACGTCGTAGCCGGTCATCCGGACCTCTACGACGCCGGAGCGCAGTTCCCGGCAGGTGACGCCGTACATCGAGAACGAGTGCCGCATCCGGTCCGAGGCGGCGGCGATGTCGAAGGCGTCTTGGCCGGGCCGCAGCTTCAGCCGCAGAACCAGACCGGTCCTGGACGGCCGCAACCCGAGGATGCGCGGTGGGCGGGAGTCCGACACGGGCCGGTTGGCCATCCGGGCTAACGCCAGCCGCCAGCGGGACGGCGGCACGGTAAGCCCGCAGGCGTCCATGACGGAGCCGTAGCGGAGCAGGACTCGCAGCGCCGCGAGGGTGACCCCGAAGCTCAGCCAGTACCAGGTGGGACGCCACCACCGCAGCAGGCCCGCAGCAGCGACGACCGACACGAGCGCGACCGTTAAGGCGGTCATGTCAGGCCGCCTTCGGCTGCGCGGCGCCGGCGGCGAGCGAGGTGACCGCGACCGCACGGAACGCGATGCCGTGCCGCTTCTGCCCGTTGAAGTCGTTCTCCCACGGCCGGGCGATCAGCCCGGTGAGCGCGACCGGCGTGCCCATGGCCAGCTCGCCCGTGATGCCGGGCTCCGGGACAGTGATGGACAGGATCTCCACCTCGTCGTTCGCCGCGAACATCACGTCCACGGTCATCAGCTTCGCGCCGGTCTCGATGTCGGTGGCGATCTCACCAGTACGGCGGTCCTTGACCTTGGGCTGGGGGGTCTTGGCGACCATCACGGTCGCGGCGGAGGTGTCGACGGGGATCTGACGCACAGCGAATCACTCCTGTACAGAGGCTGAAGTCCGTCACTCATGTACATGAGTGACATGAAGAAGAGTGCATCACTCCTATACATGAGTCAACCCGCCGCGAAGAAGAACTCGCGGCGGGTCAGCAGGACTTGAGCGCCCGTCAGTCCTCGGCCGGGATCCGGTACTCGAAAACGAACTGGTCAGCGGCCATGAGCGTGTCGCAGACCTCGACGACCCGCCCTTCAGTCGTACGAGCCTCCCGCACCAGGTGAACCACAGGGGCACCGGCGCTCAGAGCGAGCTCGGAAGCCTCCGCCTTCGAGGCCGGACGCGCCTGCAGTGTCTCGACGAACTCGGCGAACTCGTGGCCGTGGTCCTCGAGTCGGGCATAGATGCCACCACCGCCGGGATTCTCGGCGAACAGCTCGGGGATGTCCTTCACGACATCCCACGGAAGGTACGAGCTCGCCGTCTCGACGGGAGTGCCGTTGCGGAAGTAGAGACGCCGTCGCGCGAGCACCTGGGTGCCGGCGGGGACGTCCAGTCGGCGGGCCGCATCCTCTGGGGCCTCCATCGGACCGATGTACAGGACGCTCACCTTGGCCGTGGCGCCGGACTGCGCCGACTCGGCGAGATACGCGGCCTTGCCACCCCTACGATGCGACCGCCGGAAGCGATCGGAGGAACGATGCCGCACCGGCGGTCGATCCTTCACCGTCGAACCCTTGCCGTGCCGCGTCTCCACGAGCCCGCTGGCACGCACCTCAACCATGGCCTTGCGAATCGTGCCGCCCGAAACGCCGTAGCGATCGACCAGCTCGGACTCACTCGGCACCATCTCGCCGGGCTTGAGGACACCCGCCCGAATCTGCTGCACGATCTCTTCGGCGATCTGCACGTACCGAGGTACGGACCTCTCACCTCCTACCGCGGTTCCCATAGTCCTTCTCTTCCTCCTATGCTCCTGTACATGAGTAACAGCGCCCCGGAAGGCCAGTCAACGCCACTGCACTCCGTGTCTGTGGCCGGGGTGGTGATGCGTGAGGACGGCAGGCTCCTGGCGATTCGCCGTGCCGACAACGGCACTTGGGAGCTCCCCGGCGGCGTCCTCGAACTCAAGGAGACCCCGGAGGCCGGCGTCGCCCGCGAGGTCCTGGAGGAGACCGGCATCCACGTCGAGGTGGATGAACTCACCGGGGTCTACAAGAACACGACCCGGGGCGTCGTCGCCCTGGTCTTCAGGTGCAAGCCCTCCGGCGGGACCGAGCGCACGTCCAGCGAGTCGACGGCCGTCGACTGGCTCACGCCGGAAGAGGTGTCGGAGCGCATGTCGGAGGTCTTCGCCGTCCGCCTCCTGGATGCACTGGACAGTGACGGCCCGCACGTGCGCAGCCACGACGGCAAGCACCTGCTTCGCCGGTAGGGGCGGTCATGACACCGGAGAACACCGCATCCAGGGAACCCAGACAACTCACTGAGCTGCGAAGCGTCTACGAGTTCCTCGACGAGATACGGCAACGCCCTGGCATGTGGGTGCGCCACCGCTCCCTCCAGCACCTGGACTCGATCCTGATCGGCTACAGGGTCGCCATGGAAGTCCACGGCATCCGCGAGGAAGAGTTCCCCTTCTGGGGCGTCGACGGTCGTGGCCCGTTCGAAGAGTGGTTCCAGCAGCGTCGCGGCCAGCACAGCGCTCTGGGATGGCCAGTCGAGATTGAGCGTGACGCCGAAGCGGCAGGCGTACCCGCGATCGAGCTGTTCTTCAGCCTCCTCGACGAGTACCGAGCCGAGCGGTCCCAGTCTGTCGAGTCTGGGTCCGAGGGATAAGACTTTCCCTACTTCATCAAGCCCTGGCTGCGCTCCGCTCCGCCGGGCGCGCTCCCGGCTCCGCTGCGGGCGCCGCTCCTGCCTTCGGCCCGCTCCGCCCGCGCTGCGCCGACGCGCGCCCTAGTCAGGGTTGGCCGGCAGCATGAGGTCAGAACATGTCGTGGCTGGGGCGGTCGGCTCCACGGCTTTAGGCAGCCACCTTGGCGCGAGCCTCGAAGATCATGGCCCCAACGTCGTGCTTTACCGGGCAGGTCCACAGACTGCCCGACGCGCCGGAAGCTTACGGGGCCATGATCACTCGCGCCAAGGCAGCTCCAGCCCAAAGCCGCTACGCCGACCTCTGCATACCTACTGACCTTCAAAGCGTGGTGTCGTGAGGGGGCGGCGGGGCGTGATCTCGGTGGTCTGTTCCAACCCAGGCGGTAGGAACTCGATCGCTCTGGCTGTGGTCGGTGCGCTAGAAAGGGCCGGTGACCTTGACTGTTGAGCGAACAGACGCACGCACATGGCCCGATGAGCACATGCAGGAGCTCTTCAGTGAGGGCTTCCCGGAGTTCATCTCAGCCGATCGGCTGGCCAAGCAGTACATCGGCAGGATCAGGGAGTGGTTCGCCGACCTTGATCTCATGCTGGTGGACGACCGCGGTGTGCCTGTCGCGGCCGGCTGGGGTATCCCGATCCGGTGGGACGGGCGAACGGAGACACTCCCCACTGGCTACACCCAAGCCACGATTCGCGCTGTGGAGGGCCGAGAACAAGGCATCGAACCCGACACCCTGGTGATCTGCGGGGCAATCGTCACCCCGTCGCGCAAGGGACGCGGCCTGGCCGGGGAGACCCTCAAGGCGCTGCGCCAGCTCGCCGAGGATGCAGGATGGCCGCGCGTTATAGCTCCGGTGCGCCCGACGTTGAAAGCCCGCTACCCGCTGACGTCCATCGATGCCTTCATGAGGTGGACCCGCGAGGACGGTATGGCCCTGGATCCATGGATCCGGACGCATCAGCGTCTGGGCGCCCGCGTTCTCGCAGCGGCTCCCGAGTCGCAGACTATGACCGGCACGATCGCTGAGTGGGAGCGTTGGACCGGCATGGTGTTTCCCGAAACGGGTGACTACGTCATCCCTGAAGGGCTGAGCTTGCTACAGCTCGACCGTTCTGCTGATCTGGGCACCTACGTAGAGCCCAATATCTGGATGCAGCACGTCTGAGTCCCGAAAGCGCTCGCTTACCACGGCGTTGAGGGCGTGATGTCGTCATGGTGGCCGGCGTTGCAGGCCGGTGCCGGTGAAGCAGCCGTCGAGGACGTCGTGGCGATACTGGAGCCGGCGCAAGCCGCGCCGGACGGCGGTGATCAAATCATCGGGATCGGCGAACGCACGGTTGGCTGTGGTGGTGCGTCGCAGGACGGACCAGATGCCCTCGACCGGGTTGAGGTCGGGCGAGTAGGGAGGCAGTTGGAAGACGGTGAGCCAGTCGCGGTCGGCGATGTAGCGGCGCATGCCGGCCGTCAGGTGGGTGTTGAGGTTGTCCCAGACCAGCACGATCGAACCACCGAGCTGCTGGTGGGCGCTCTGGATCAGGTCGCGGTAATCCTTCCAGGAGAAGCTCTTGCGCCCATCGGGCCGGGCGTCCGGGCAGGGCCTGTAGATCAGCCGAGGTCGCTCGCCAGTCTTGTAGCAAGCCAGGGCCGCCACCGATAAGCGGCGGCGCAGGCGGCCCCGTACGCGGACCACGGGGGTGTGGCCGCGGCGGGACCAGGTGCGAGTGGTCGGCGGCGTCATCGAGAAGCCGGCCTCGTCCTCGAAGACGAGCCAGGCATCGAGCGCCGCCACGGTCCTTCCACCTGGGGCCAGGTCTCCTTCGCCCAGCCGTCCACCAGGGTCTCGTCCCGCTCGATCGCCCGCCGGGCCGGCACCTGGCAGCTCCAGCCGTGCCGCTTGAGCAAGGCGGCCACCCCTTGCGCGGTGTAGCTCTTGTGGAAGCGGCGCCCGATCAGCGTCTTGATCCGTGACAGGGTCCAGGTTTGGTCCGGCCAGCCGTGTGCCACCGGTCCCTTGGCCAGCTCACGCTCCAGCACGGCGAACAGTTCGTCGCTGAGCATCGGCAGCGATGCCGGACCCTTCGAGGCCAGGGCTCTCGTACCACCCTGCGACCAGGCCTGGCGCCAACGCTGTACCGACCGAACGCTGACCCGCAGGTCGTGACCGATGACCGTGTTCTCGTCGCCCTGGCTGAACCGCTCGGCCGCCTCCCAACGCAATTTCTCGCGGAAGGACCGCCGTTCGTCGGTCAGCCCACCCCCTTGCGGATACCTCATGCAGTCGGCGTACCGCAGGGATCACGAAACGTCAGCCCCTACGACACCACGCTTTGAAGGTCAGTAGTCCAGGCGCAGTGCCTTGCGGGCCGCCTCGGCAAAGGCATCTAGAGCGCGGTGGAAAGCAGCGACGTCGATGTCAATCTCGTCTGGATAGGCTTCGCCCCTGTCCATGTTCTGCGCAACGATTTGATCAAGGCGTGTCGACACACGCCGGGCCTCTATCTCAGCCGCATCGTATGCGCTGGCGACTAGGGGCGGACCCACCAGCCTGATTTCACCTGTGCGGTGCATCATCGCCTTATAGCTGTCGCGCACCGTGTCGTTTGCTTCGCGCACGCCCTCTGATATGCCTTTAGCTTGGAGTGCGGCCAACTGGAAAGACCACGCCACATGCGCGGTGAGAAGCTCGATGCACGCTGTGTAGACGTCTCGGCGGTACTCGTAGGCGCGTGTTTGTCGCTGGTCTCGCAGTTGCATAGCGAGTTGGCTCCGCCCGGCCAGCCACGTGATCCCGCCAGTGATCAAGCCAGCAGCCAGAGCCGACGCCGAACTGATCAGCGCAACAGAAGTGTCGGACATCATCCCCCCAGCCCAGCGGACCAGGTAAGCACAGGGGCTTCTGATCATCAAGCGTCGGAACAGATGCCGGGCCGTCCCGGGGCCGTCAGAGGGTGCTCAACGACGACCAACGCTGACAACCACCGACAGCTATGTCGCAGGTCGCAGCGTTGATCGATTGCGCGGCCGCAGGTCAGGGACCCGGCCCTTCACTTCTTCGGCTACTGGTCGCACCCCGCTGCGCTTGCTCGAACCTCCCGGTCACCGTCACAACGGCGCGGTAACCGCGAGTGGAGGGGTGCAGCCTAATACTCAGCGGCTATTCGTTCTCCCCGCCGGGACTACCTGGGATCACAACCTGGACACAGCGCCTACGCGTTGGCTCCACCGCATGCATGATGCACCTTCAGCACCAGAGAACCCTGGGGGGACCATGCACATCCGCACAACCGCACTCGCCGGCTCCCTGCTCATCATCGCCGCCGCCACCGGATGCAGCGGCGGCGACGCCAAGCCGGCACCCACCGTCACGGTCACGAAGTCGACGACGGCCAAACCCAGCACCGATGACTCGCAGGTCACCGACGGCGTTCTGAAGATGGGCACCAAGAAGAACATCGACGACGACGCCAACGACGTCCACATCACCGTGCAAGCCGTTGAATACCAACAGCCCTACAAGGGGCCGCAACCGCAGAAGCCCGAGGACTTCCAGGGTGGAGACATCTGGGCCACGATCAGCATCAAGGTCTGCAACATCAGCGGCCCCAACATAAACGTGAGCCCTACGCCGTGGTCGCTGGCATACGAAGACGGCACAAGCATTGAGGCCACGGGACTCTCCGGCGGTGACATGCCGAAGCCAGAATTCCCCATGGATAAGCCTGTCAAGGCAGGCCGCTGCGCAGCCGGGCTTGTCGCCTACCCGGTACCGAGCAGCAAGCACCCTGAGCGCATCGTGTACGCACCGGACGGCACCGACCCCATCGAGTGGGCGGCAACGAAGTCCTGAGAGCGGACGGCGTCACGGGAAGAACCGACCGCCTCACCAAGCCCTGCCCGCATCTCCTAAGCACCGGTCTTACGGTGCGGTGGCCTTTGGGCGAGCGTGCCAGACGTGCACGAGGCCAATTTGGTGGCCCCGCCCTGTTCGCAGGCGGGGCCACCGCGCTACGGAGCGGGCTCGAAGGTCACCATGGTGCCGGGGCACGCTTCTGCGAGTTGTGTGAGTGCCTCGCGTTCGACGGCGTCGACGGTGAGTCCCCAGCGGAGCTTGGTCGCGACCCACTCGGAGGTGTATCGGCAGGTGACGTCGACGGCCGGCGGCAGCCACTCGGCCGGGTCCTGGTCCGCCTTGCTCCGGTTCGAGGCCGCGGAAACAGCGACCAGGGAGGCCGGGACGGCGAGGTCATTGGCGTACGCCTCACGCCGCTGAGCGGTCCACTGCGACGCCCCGGAATCCCAGGCTTCGGCCAGGGGCACCATGTGGTCCACGTCCAAAGCGGACGCAGGGGTCATCCACTTGGCGTCGTAGTACGACCACCATCGCCCCCCCGAGAGCTTGCAGCCGGGGAGGACCTCCGGCGGAGCCACGGCCTCGGAGATGAGCAGCTCCGCTCGTGTATTGCATCCGTCGGTGGGGTTCTGGCCCACGTTCCAGTGCTTGAAGCTGGTGCGTTGGTATCCGTCTCGCACTTCCGCCGCAAGGGGGAGGACATGGACCGCGGCCGACATCGGCAGTGTGTAGCTCGGGATGGACCGATCACGCGCGTGGGCCGGCGTGGGTGCCACGAGGGGCACGGCGAGAAGTGCGGCCGCAATCGCGACGCGCCTGAGATTGCTGATCACGCATCGCAGGATCGACTGGCAGTACTTCAATCATGAGATCCGACTCGAACGAATGAGCCGAACAGGCGCATGCGTTCACCTGGCAGGTGTGCCACCTGTGCGTATCCGAGCAGTCGCCGCACGGCCAACTAGGGGTGCGCAACAGGCACGACGGACACACGAGCGCCCTCCCGGGCCGTCCTGGGCCATGGAAGGGCGCTTGATGACCGACGCCGACAGCTGCCGACAGCTCAGCAGCAGCTCAGGACGGTCGTCCACGATCACTCCAAGTTGGAGGTCAGCCACAAACGAGGCGATCACGCCAGAGGGAGCCGCCGGGCCGATGAGACCGCAGCCGGAAGCCGAGCCGGGACCGCTCGACGAAGGAGCCGTGCCACTCGCGTGCCAGATCCGGCGGGGAACCACGGGGAACAGCGGATTGTGGCCGCGGCGACGGCGAGGCCTCAACGCCACACCACCGCAGGTCAGCCCAGCACCCGTCGCCGCAAGACCCGAGCTTCCCAAGCTGATTGCCGTGGGCGCAGGGCCGGACAACTGTCACAACCCAAAGATGCAAACTGGCGCTCCTGCTCGCCGTGGCCACGTCAGAATCGGTTCATGGGGCGTTGCGCTGGTGTGACACGGCAAGGGCAAGCATGCCGTAATGCTGCGGGCTGGAACGGCTTCTGCCACCTACACGGCGGTGCCAGGCGAAGTCGGGCACCCAGGCTCCGCCGGCCTCCAGCACCCGCAGGCGTGACGCACGGTCTGGGGCCTCAGCGCCTGAGGCGACGGGCAGGCTGGATGTGGAGGCTGCGGTATCTCTGCGTGAGCTGGTTCGAAGTGCTGTGCAGTGCTATCGGTCGGCGCCGGCGACGTTAGAGACTGGGGCGGAGCTTCGGCGGCTGGGCCGTCCTTGGGCCGTCCGAGGCCGCTCGACAGTGGCCAATGACGACCAAAGGCGACCACCAGGCGCACGACCCCACCGCTTCTGAGCAGCAAAAACCCAGCTCACCAAGATCCCCGGCAAGACCCAGGGCAAGAAGCAGTATCGACGCGCGAAGATTCACTCGCACAGGCTGGCGTTGCAAGGTTGCATGGTGATCAACTTAGTCTTAATTTAGCGATGTGAGCCGACTAGTGAAGTGGATTTTGGCAATTACCCTGTCGGTGATCGTTTTTGTGGCGTGCTGGTGGAGCTTAGAAGCTGGCGCCGGCTGGGCACAGGGAGACGCCTTGGCCCTAGCGGCAGTACCGTTCAGCTTGGTTTTCGGCGTATTGACCTGGTGGGCTGCTCGAGACCAGGCCCGTCCCGTCCCGCATAGCGCTGACGATATTGATCAACTTCGTTCCCGATACGGCGTCAGGAGAATCAGCGAGGCCGAAGACGGTCTATCTTTGCATGAGCTTCCATTCAACACCTTTGGATTCACCACGCCATGGGCATTGAATGATATATTTGCCGGTTTTGGATTCACCAAGCGGCGGCGAGCTCTCAATTCGATAAAGCATCGGCTCGATTTGGCTTCATCACCAGGCGGCACTGTAGTCCTTGAAGTCCATCACCTTCAAGGCGGGGCCGTCGAGGTAGTTGGCTACACAAGTGCCGAGGAGGCCATCAAACTGTGTAATCCTGTCCGCGCGATCCCGTACGATCTGACCTTGTACATGGACGCCACGAATACCAAGGTCAGGCCTGTTGCAATCCCTGTCTGCCTGATTCGCCGCTGGAAGCAACGGAGTATTCGTGGGCACTATGTGGCAGACGTAACGGTCAACCGTTCCTCTCACCGTCGGTGGCGATGAGTTACTTTACCGCCCGGGGTGGCGCTGGTTGCCGGGACGTTGAAGGACCTCACGTGACATCCACGCCTGACATCAACGGCGACGAACGCCGACAGCCGCCTATGGCCCTTGGTAGCCGGTTAGTCCTTACGGATCCAAGGCATAGCCGGGCAGTGATCGAACTCCTAAAGCGATGGTCAGACGCCGTCGCCGCCGACAGCAGTGACGGCAATGCCGACGGCAACGACAGCGGACGCCAGCGGCACTCAGCAGCCCGGCACGGCGTCGGCGGCGTGTTGGCTGACCGCCACGCCACCATGTGCCCGCATCTTCTAAGCGCTTGGCCGCAGGTTCGAGTCCTGCCGGGGGCGCTCACCCTCAGCCCTCCCCTTGGGAGGGCTTTTTGCTGGTCAGCGCAGGTGCCGGCCGACACGACGAAGCCCCGGACGCCCTCTCGACGATCAAGGGCGGGCTCCGGGGCTGTCCGGCTGTCACCGGGTTTTCGCGGGTGGCTGTGTCGAATACGTGTCGAAGTTCTCGACCGGCGGGAGATCAGCCAGCGCCCGGCTCCTCCTCCGGAAGGCCACCCGCAGCTTCCAGCCGCCGTTTCAGGTCAGGCAGCTGCCCGTCGACGCAGCGGGCGTAGGTGGTTAGGAGCACCGCGACGCTGTTTCCGGCCCACTCGGCCACCTGGACGGGCGGGATGCCGTCGTTGAGCCACTTCGTCAGGCGCGTGTTCCGGTTGTCATAGACGCGCGTGAGGGCCGGATGCCCGGGAACGGTGCGTGTCTCACCCTCCGCACGTCCTTTCAGATCGCGTCGCTCGTGGATCTCCCCCGTGTCGGTCCACTGCTTCCCGACCTCCAGGGTCGCCGTGTGGATCAGCGGCTCGCACCACTGGTCGTCGGCACCTGGCACGGGCAGCGTCACGTCCTCGACGCGCATGGCTACGGCATTCTCAGGCCGGGGCCCGCAGTACAAGGTGGCGACGGCGTTCGTGGTCTTCGTGAGGGCCGTGGACTCCTTGCCCTTGGGCAGTGGGCTGGCCCGCAGGATGCGCCGGCGGACCGCGTACTTCATGGCGACGTTGAGGATGCGGCGGTTGCGTTTCCTGGACCAGGCCGCCGCCTGCTTGCCGTCGAGGCGCGTGTCGATGGCGAGCAGGACCTGGTCGACCTTCTCGGGGTCCTCCCAGGACGAGACGGGCAGGGAGTTCCGCTCGACCCATCGAAGGATGGCCGGCACGTCCCGGGGCGCCTCCGGGCGTCGGTTGGTGTTGAACGCCCATTCGCGCAGAGCGGTGCGTACGGCCGCTGGTGCGAACTGGGTGGGCTTGGCCCGCAGCAGCGCGATGGTGGTCGCGGTCAGGGTCTTGGCCATGTTCTTGCGGCTGTTGCCGCCGAGTTGGGGCCAACGGGCGTCCACGTACTCGACGGCGAACGGAGGGGAAGCCCTCGGCGAGCGCGACGGTGTCGAAGGGCTCGCGCCACTGCAAAAGGCTCTGTTCATGCTGCCGCCGAGAGCCGCCACCGAACTCCAAGGACAGATCGAGCGCCTGCACGCGGTGCTGCTCAGGCGAACGCACCACGACCCAATGACAGATCGACGGCTGAGCGGCCTCCGGGCGAACAGCGCGCCGATCGGGCCGCGGACGACGCGTCCGCGGCCCGATCGCCATGTCACCGTCAGGCCGACGACCGGCAGGGCGAGCTGAGGTAGCAGGTGCCGCAGGAGGTGTAGCCACCGACCACATGGCAGATCTGCCGGTAGTAGAAGCTGTTGCGCTGGCTGCAGTAGCAGATCTTCTCGAAGGTGGTGTCCGCCTGGGCCACGGCCTTGGGCACGAGCCTGCCCAGAATCTTGTCGCCCATCGCCCCCATGAATCCCATCACTGCCGTTTCCTTTCGAGTACGCACTGCCGGAAAGAAGCAGATTCGACCGTAGCAACGGCAGATACGGCGCTTCCTACAGTTCGGATACAGCGAGCGGAAGAGGCCGGTCCGCAAACCGTGTCCAGCGAACCGCCCGATACGCCCATATACACTCAACTTCTACGCGAATTGCAAAGGGCGCGAACAGGGCGCGACGCACCCCCGGGTTTCCCGCGGGGGTAAGAAGAAATACATTGACAGGCAATACGGCGGGCGGGCACGATCACACCGACCGGCGGAACCCACGGGGGGTGTCTGTGCCTGTTCTGTTGATTGCCGTTGGGTTCCTTGTCGGCCTCGCCGGCGCCGTCCTTGCCGCGCTCCGCATACGCGGCCGATACACCGTGGTCACCGTGGAAGGCACCAGCATGGCGCCGACGCTTTCGCCCGGCGACCGGGTGGTGGTGGAACGCCGCACCGTCGACCGGGTGCGGACCGGGGACATCGTCGTACTGCAGCCCCCGCGAAGGACGGGCGACTACGAACCGCTGAGCGACCGCGCATGGAACATCAAGCGGGCCGCCGCGCTTCCCGGGGACCGTATTCCGGAAGGAATACCGGGAGGCGGAGACCTCACCGAGGTCCCGGACGGGCGGCTGGTGGTGCTCGGCGACAATCCGGACAGTATTGATTCCCGTCATCGGGGATTTTTCGAGGCCGACCGGATCATGGGCGTGGCGGTCCGCCGACTGGGCGGCAGTGCTTTATAAAAATCACATACCGGGGGACAGCCACAAGCATGACCGTCGAGTTCCGGGCTCTCGGCCCGCTGGAAATCGTGGACGGTGGCCAGACCGTCCGTATAGCCGCTGACAAACAGCGCACCATTCTCGCGATGCTGGTCGCCCACCGGGGCGGCGTCGTCTCCGTGCCCGCCCTCGTGGAAGAACTCTGGGGCGGCACGCCGCCCCGGTCGGCGGTGCCCAATCTGCGCACGTATGTGATGCAGTTGCGCCGGCTCCTGCCGCCCGCCGCGGACGGCACGCACCCCCGGCTGATCACGTCCCGCTCCGGCTACGCGCTCCGGACGGACGACGGCGAGACCGACATCGCCCGCTTCGAGGCCCTCGTCGAGCGGGCACGGCAGGCGGCGGCCGGGCACGACCTGGCGGGGGCCGCCCGCGCACTGGGCGGCGCCCTGGCACTCTGGCACGGGGCGCCACTGGAGAACGTCGTCAAAGGACCCGCCCTGGAGGGCATCGCGGCGGACCTCACCGAGCGGTACCTGAGCGCGATCGAGGCACAGGCGGACGTGGAACTCGCGCGCGGTACCGGGGCGGCCGTGGTCGACACCCTGCGCCGGGCCGTGCGCCGGCATCCCCTGCGCGAACGGCTGCGCAGCCGCCTGATGCTCGCCCTGCACCACAGCGGCGACACGGCCGGGGCGCTCGCCGCCTTCACCGACGCCCGCGAAACGCTGCGCAACGAACTCGGCCTGGACCCGGGGCCGGAGCTGTGCCGCACCCAACAGGCCGTGCTGCGCCGGGAACCGGATCCGACGTCCGTCCCGGAGGTCACCGCCCTGACGACGGCGCGGCCCGCGCACCCGGCCACCGGTACGGTGCCGCGCCAGCTCCCCCGGGCTCCCGGGCCGTTCGCCGGACGGGCGCACGAGACGTCCCTGGTGCGGGACGCTCTGCGCACCCGGGACGGGACGACCGCCGGGGCGCCGGTCGTGGTGCTGCACGGGCCGGCCGGACGCGGGAAGTCGGCGCTGGCCCTGCACGTCGCCCACCGGGCCGCCGCGGACTACCCCGACGGCCAGCTCTACGTCGATCTCGACAGCCCGCGGGCCGGCGCCGGCCCCCTGACCCCGGTCACCGTGCTGCGCCACTTCCTCCGCTCGCTCGGCATGCCCAGGGCGGACGTGCCGACCGCCCTCTCCGAGGTCTCGGCCTACTACCAGTCCATGGTCGCGGGTCGGCGCGTCCTCGTGGTCGTCGACAACGCCTTCCACCGCGGCCAGGTCCTTCCGCTGCTGCCCGCAGGCCCGGGGTGCGCGGTGCTGGTCACGAGCCGGAGCGTCCTGCCCGCGCTGGACGCGGTGCATGTGCCGGTGGACCCCCTGGACGAAACGGACTCCGTCCGCCTGCTGTCCCTGCTGGCCGGGGACGCGCGCGTCACCGCGGAGCCCCGGGCGGCGCGGGAGATCGCACGGCTCTGCCACGGAAACCCCCTCGCGCTCAGCATCGCGGGGGCCCGCTGCGCCGGCCGCCCGCAGGGGAGCCTCGCCGGACTCGCCGCCCGGCTGCGCGACCCGGCGCGCACCCTCGACGAATTACGGGTCGCCGACCTGACGATGCGCTCGTCGTACGCCAGGAGCTACCGGGAGCTGTCCGCCCACGACCCCGAACACCGCGCCGCCGCACGGGCGTTCCGCCGGCTGTGCACCCTCGGGGCGTCCTTCAGCGCGACGCGCGCCGCCGAGGCCATCGGCGCCGCCCTGCCTGCCACCGAGCGGGCCCTGGACTGCCTAGTGACCGTCGGGCTGCTCACTCCGGTGGCGCGCGAGGGGTTCCGGATGCCTGATCTCGCGGGCCTGTACGCGCGAGAGCTCGCCGCCCGCGACCAGGTCCGCCACAGGGAGCCGGTGCTCAGCCGATCGGCGATATGACCGCGTGCGACGGCTCCGCCGCCGGGGCCCCGGGCCGGTCCGCCACGTCCGGACGAGCCGGTGCGTCCACGGCCTCGGGTGCGTCCGGGGCGTCCGGGGTGCGATAGCCCTCGGCCTGGATGGCGAACAGACGCGCGTACTCGCCCTCCCCGGCCATGAGCTGCTCGTGCGTTCCCCTTTCCACGATCCGGCCGCCCTCCAGCACGACGATCGCGTCCGCCTCGCGGACCGCGCCGAGCCGGTGGGAGACGAGCAGGCTGGTGCGCCCCGCCCGGTGTTCGCGCAGCCGGGCGTGGATCTCCGCCTCCGCCTGGGCGTCCAGGCCGGCACTGGGCTCGTCCAGGATCAGCAGGTCCCGGTCGTCGCGCAGCAGGGTGCGGGCGAGCGCGAGCCGCTGCCACTGGCCGCCGGAGAGCACGACCCCGGACTGCGGGTCGTCCTCGGCCTGGTCGGCGAATATGCGGCTGAGCATGGTGTCGTAGCCACGGGGCAGCCGCTCCACGGTGGCGTCGGCATCGGCGAGCCGGGCGGCCTCGCGCAGTCGCGGACGGTCGTCGAGCGCCTGGAGTTCCCCGACGCCGATGTTCTCCGCGGCCGTCAGGTCGTAACACATGTAGTCCTGGAACAACACGCCCATACGACGGCGCAGTTCGGCCGGCGGCACGTCGCGGATGTCCACTCCGTCCCAGTAGATCGCCCCTTGGGTCGGATCGTAGAAACGGCAGAGCAGTTTGATCAGGGTGCTTTTCCCCGCGCCGTTCAGCCCGACGAGGGCGACCGCGGTTCCGTGCGGGACGGTCAGGTCGACGCCCCGGAGAATCCACGGATGGTCCTCGGCGTACCGGAACCAGACGCCGCGCAGTTCGATGCCCCGGCGCAGGGCCGGCAGTCGCCCCGAAGGGTCCGCCGACGGCAGGTCGTCGGGGAGCGACATCACCTTGTCGTGGTACCCGAAGACGAGCAGCGCCTCGTGCGCCATCGCGACGTTGTCCACCAGACCGGTCAGGGCGGCCTGGGTACCGGCCACAGCGGCGACGAACGCCGTCACGTCGCCCACGCTCAGGGCCCCGGTCGTGGCGGCCCGCACCGCCCACACGAGTCCCAGTCCCGCGACCACCGTGGACAGCAGCGCGAGGAGGGACTGCGTCCGCGCCTCCTGGCGGTCGAGCCGCTGTTCACCCTCCTGCCGGATCGCGAGCTCCGTGAGCATGCGCCCCTTGAGGAAGTCGCCGAGGCCGAACAGCCGGGTCTCCATCGCGCTGCGGACGTCGGTGAGAAGCAGCGAGTAGAAGACCTGGCGGCGGACCGCGGGGGAGACTCCCGCGAGCATGCCGACCCTGCGCCGGGACAGGGAGAGCCGCGCGAGGAGCGCGGGGACGGCGGCCACCGTGACGAGTACGGCCATCGACGGGCTCAGCAGCGCCAGCGTCCCGAGCAGGCTCACGAGCGTGATGACGTTGCGCGCGGTGTCGAACAGGCCCGTGGTGACGGGGCCGAGCCCGCCCCCGGACGCCTGCATGGCCATGTTGAGGTCGTTACGGAACCCGGGGTTCTCGAACCGGGACAGCCCCTGCAGCCGGTTGACGGCGCCGTACAGGCGGTCCTGCATCAAGCGGTCCAGCCGGCGGCCCAGTTCGTTCTGCAGGTAACCGCTCAGGTGCGGCAGCGCACCGGCCGCGAGGCCCACGGCGGCCAGACCCGCCGCCAACTCCAGCACGTGGTCGGGTCGTCCGCCGACCAGGTCGTCCACGACGAGTTTCGTCAGCCATGCCGTGGCGGTGGGCAGCAGGCCGAGGACGACGGTGACGAGCGAGTACGCCAGCGCGTGCCACGGTCCCGCCCGCCAGCACATCGACCAGGCGACCCCGAGGTGCCGCACGGTCCGCCTCGGCCCCGCCGTGACCGCCCGCCCGGTGGGCCCGGCCTGCGGTCCGTTCTCCACGCTCACGCCGCCGGGGCCGGCTCGGGCAGCTCGGCCAGCTCGGTGGACGCCTGCACCACGGAGCCCTCCCCGTCGACCAGGACGAAGGTGGGGAAGGCCTGGATGCCCATGTCGTCGGCCACGGCGTGGGCGTCCTCACCCCGGATCACCGCCGTGTCCGGACCCACCGCGGCGACCAGCTCGTCGGCGCGCGCCCCGTCGCCCGACACCACCGCCAGCGCCCCGTACCGGCGGGCCCGGACGGCGAACTTCGGCGCGTGGTCGTGGCAGGTGTCGCACTGCGCGTCGAAGAAGGCCACGAGGGTGGCGCCGGATGCCTGGGCGGCTTCCGGAAGCCGGTGGCCCACCAGCATGCCCGGGTCGTACGAGGAGAAGCCGGGCCGACCCGCCAGCCGTTCGAGTTCCGCGGTGTGCTCGCGCAGCCGGCGCAGCACCGCGAAGGTGAGGAGCAGGTCGAACAGGCACAGCACACCGACCAGGACGACGGCGGCAATCAGAAAAGGCATGAAGGGGACCTCACTTGTGGACGGCGCGTGGACGGGCGGCGACCGGGGCCGGCCGGCCGGTGCGGAAGAGGGCGGCCAGGTCGTCGAGCCGGGCGACCAGCAGGGCCGCGATGATCGCCGCGACCGCAGCGACCGCGCCGCCGCCGGCGTGAGCCGGCCATCCGGCGGCGGGCAGCGCGGTCATCACCGCGAAGCCGGCCGCGCCCGTTCCGGCCAGGATCAGGTTGCGGACCACGTGCAGCGGTCCCAGCGGAGTGGCCGATGCTCCGAAGCAACGGCACGGGGCGCGGCGTCCGCCGCGCAGTGCCATCACGATGCCCGCGGTGAAGGCGAGCAGCAGGAGCACCGCGGCCGCCAGCCCCAGGGGCGCCGTTCGCGGGGGCACGAGCAGCAGAAGTACCGCGACTTCTCCGGCGATCACCGCGGCGCCCGCCGCCCTCGACACCTTCCGGGGAAAGAGCCGCAGGTCAGTGATCGACCGGGCGAACGAGGCGAAGGCGGTCCTGCTGCGCACCTTTCCGGCGAGCGCCAGCAGAAAGACACCGAACAAGAGAATCCGGCATGCGAAAGCGACGTAGGTCATGCGCGAAGTCCTCGTATGTGGGGCACGGGAGCGGACGGCCCGGACGCGTGCCAGCGCCGCCCACCCCGCACTCGTGTTCTGTCAGCAGCCGATGTAGCGGACGTTCTCGCACTTTCCGCACGAGGTCCGTCCGCCCACCACGTGACACAGGCGGTAGATCTTGCGCCAGTCGGCGGTGCAGTAGCAGTAGTCCCACCAGCTGGTGTCCGCGGACGCGGACGCCTTCGGCACGAAACGCTCGAGCACCCGGTCGGCGACCTTGCTCAATGACGGCATCATGAGTTCCCCTCCTCCTTTCGGCAGACGGTACGCACGGGCCATAGACCGGCCCGTACAGCGGACATACAGCGGCCGCCGGGCCCGCGCCGGTACGGGAGTCCGGGGCGGGGCCCGGGGCCGGCTCCTCAGCTTCCGGCCGGGAGCGTCACGCTGCTGAGCCCGGTCCTTACGGTCATCCGCGTGCCGGGCGGAGTGGTGCAGCGTGTAGCCGTGGTCGGTGGAGATCAGCACCACGCCGAGCCGGTGCCCCATCTCGACGGCGTAGTCCTGGGGCTGCATGGCCCAGCGCAGCCGGCCTGATGCGGTGTTGGTGGATTCCGGGTTCGTTGCGCGGGTCCCGTGAGTCGTGTTTGGCTCGCCCGATGAACTTTCTGTTGACGGCGAGTGGCCTGCGTAACGAGACGCTGCGGGATGCGCT
This sequence comes from Streptomyces sp. NPDC003720, assembly GCF_042875075.1. Classification (NCBI taxonomy): domain Bacteria; kingdom Bacillati; phylum Actinomycetota; class Actinomycetes; order Kitasatosporales; family Streptomycetaceae; genus Streptomyces; species Streptomyces sp. NPDC003720. Next base: position 216,713 of record NZ_JBIANZ010000003.1, on the reverse strand, counting down.
GCGGGACATGCTGGGTAGGCCGTTCGGATCGGCGAACGCCGTGTACGTTCCCACGGCATCGGTCGCCGAGTCCGGGGACCACGGGTGGTTCCTCGCGGACATGAACCGGGTGCACGGACTCGGCTGGCGGGAGTTCGACGTCCTGGAGCTGAATGGACTGCCCCGGCAGATGGTCCTCGACCGGCTGCTCCACGCCGACGTCATCTATGCCGGGGGCGGCAACCATTACCACCTCGCGCGCAGCATCACCGGCAACGGCCTGACCGACGGCTTCCTGGAAGCGCTGGAGAGCCGGGTCTATGTGGGGTTCAGCGCCGGATCAATGATCTTCAGCCGTCATCTCACCGAACACTCGGCCGACGTCATCGGGGACACCACTGACCTCCACGTGCTCGGCGCGGCGACCGTGGAGCCGCCGTTCGGCCTCTTCGACTGGTATCTCAAGCCTCACCTGTACTCGCCGGACTTCCCCGAGCGGGACGACGCCTGGGCTGATCGCATCGCTGCGCGCGCGGACTTCCCGATCTACTTCATCGACGACGAGACGGCCGTTCGAGTCAGGGACAACGAGGTGGAAGTCATCTCTGAAGGGCGGTGGCGGTTCCATCCGTGACCACGGCATGCGCGTGGGGCCCCGGGTGCCGCCTGCCATGCGCCGTCCCCTACGTGTGCCGGATGAGGAACGCGGCGGGTCGTGGGAGTACTGCCGCCGGAAGGGCGTCGGTGTGCACGGGTCACGGAGGCTCGGGTGGCCAGTCGGTCAGGCGCGCTCGGGCTCGCGGCTGATCAAACGGGGATCCAGTCGGGCCACCGGGGCGGGACGTTGCCTGCGGGGCAGAGGCCGGAGTCGCCGGGGTAGCCGTCCAGTGTTCCCCGGCTCGCGAAGAACCACCAGGCGAGTCCGACCGTCGCGGCGACCACCAGCAGTGTCGGCAGTGCGGCACGGACTGCCCTCGGCACGCTGGGCACCAGGCGCTTGCCGAGGGCCCGTGCCAGGAGTCCGACCAGTGCTTCGCCTCCCACCAGCAGAGGGAGCAGGAGGTTGAGCTCGAAGCGCCCGCCGGGGTCGTAGCCCGCGTCGCAGTAGGCGCGGGCCCAGACCTTCAGTGACCAGGCGGCGCCCCCCATGGCGGCTCCGAACAGCGCGGAGCCCGCCCAGGGGAGACAGGAGTCGGATTCCGGCTGCACTGTGTTCACGACATGACACGACACCGGACACACGACGCACGGTTCCGCCATGGGCGAGTGAGTGTCCGACCGCGTGACCGGCGACTCCTTCTCAGCGCAGTTGCTCGGCCAGTCCGACGATGACGCCCTCCGGGCCGCGGACGTAGCAGAGCAGATAGCTGTCCTCGAACCGGGCGATCCGGCCCAGGAGTTCCGCGCCGTGGGGGCGCAGGCGGGCGACGGTGTCCTCGATGTCGTCGACGGCGAACATGACGCGGTGCGTGCCCAGGATGTTGTGCGGCCGGTCGCGCGGACCGGCGCTGATGGCCGCGGGGCTGCGGTACTTCGCCAGCTCCAGCCTGCTGTGTCCGTCCGGGGTACGGACCATCGCGATGTCACAGCGGACGCCTTCGAGCCCGGTGCACTGGTCGGCGAAGGGGCCCTCGATCTCCGCCCTGCCCTCCAGCTCCATACCGAGTTCCACGAAGAACGCGATGGCGGCGTCCAGGTCCTCGACGACGATGCCTACGTTGTCCATCCGCTGAATCGCCATGCCGGCCTCTCCTGTCCTGCTTCCTGGTGCGGCCGGTGCCGGCCGCTGATGTCCCTGGGACGGAGCCGGTGGCACGTTCTCGACATCCCCGGGCCGCGGACTGCCCCCGACCTCTGCTCGGCGGCCCGGCTGTGCTCCGGGGACGTTGTGAGGCAGCGCGGGTCGGTGGCGGAGTCGGAGAGACGTTACCGGCTGCCCTCGGTGCTTCAGGCGGCCGACGCGGGAAATCGCGTGGCGGCGCGGGCGCGGAGAGGCGGAGACTCGGGGCGTGGCTGACATGGGGGCGTTGCGGGATGCGGTCGGTGTGTGGGCGGCCGGTGGGGACGGTGAGCGCGCGCGGGAGCTGGCCGGGCAGGTGTCCGTGCGGGTGGCCGTGCTGCTCGAAGGGCCGAGCGACGTCGCTGCCGTCGACGCTCTCGCGGCGCGCCGGGGGCGGGACTTGGCGGCCGAAGGCGTCTGCGTGGTGTCGATGGGCGGCGCCATGAGCGTCGGGCACTTCGCCCGGGTCCTCGGACCGCCCGGTCTCGGGCTGCGGCTCACGGGGCTCTGCGACGAGGCGGAACGTGGTCACTACGTCCGCGGGTTGGAGCGGGCCGGTGCCGCGTGGCAGGGGTGCTTCGTCTGCGCGGCGGATCTGGAGGACGAGCTGATCCGCGCGCTGGGCGTGACAAGGGTGGCGGAGCTCGTCCGGGCGGAGGGCGACGAGCGGGCACTGCAGACCTTCCTGCGCCAGCCCGCGCAGCAGGACCGCACCGCGCAGCAGCGGTTGCGGCGCTTCTTCGGCACGAAGAAGGGGCGGAAGATCCACTACGGGCGGGTGCTGGTGGAGGCTCTCGACGCCGATCGCGTTCCGGCGCCGCTCGACGGTCTGCTCGCCGCTCTCTGACGGGCGGGACGCAGCCGCGCGGGGCCACGACGTCGGGCCACGACGTGGGGGCCACCACGTGGGGCCCCCTGACCGAGTCCACCGCCCAGATCCGCCGCCCGGCTCCCTCGAGTCCGCCGCGGCTCCCCCGCGCTCAGACTCCGGCGCCCCGTCGTTCGCCCCGCGTCGCCGTCGTGATCACGGCGGACACGACCGTGGTCGCGGCGAGGCTGCCCAGCATGACCATGCCCACGCCGACCACGAAGAGGCCGCTGGAGTCGTCCGACCAGTCGTAGTACGCGGCGGCGGTCAGGCCTGCCGAGGTGCCGAGCACCGCGGCGGCGACGTGGTCACGGAACGCCGCCCAGCACACCGGTACCAGGAGGGTCAGCACGAGCCCGATGACCTGCCACGCCTCGTACGGGCCGGTCGTCGAGCCGTCGGGGTGGACGTCCCGGTGCTGGTCCCAGCCCAGCCAGGCCGCCCACAAGGCCATCGACACGCCGGCCAGGACGAGGACCGACAACAGCTGGAGGGCGGGCTTCCGCGGTTCTCTGCTCATGGGTCAAGCGTCGCGGCCCGCCCCGGTACGCGAACAGGGCGCTGGTACTCAGGTCCACCCGAGTACATCAGCGCCCCGTCCGCCGGGTCTTCCGCTCAGGCCGCCAGTTCCGGCGTCGCCTCCTCGGCGCGCTCCGCCGCCGCCTTCGCGGCCAGGGCGTTCGCGGCGGCGTTGAAGCGCTCCATGGAGGTCGGGTGGTCCGGGCCCAGGACGTACTCCTTGAGGGTGCGGCGGTCCAGGGCCATGGGGTCGGTGTGCGGGGCACGGACGGAGTCGAGGATCTCCGTGAGGCGGGCGCACTCGCTGTCGAGGAGGTAGGCGCCGCCGGCCGTGGTGTAGGCCGCCCGGAACTCGTGGTCGGGCAGGTCGTGGGCGTTGGTCAGGACGTACGGCTTGAGGCTGGCGACGAAGTCGGCGACGACCGAGGAGACGTCGCTGATGAGCATGTCCGCCTGGTTGAAGCACTCGTAGAGGGTGGGGAGCTGCTTGAGGATCACGTTGTGGCGGACCGGGCCCTGGGCCTCCCAGAAGATCCGGTGCCACTCGGCGCGCAGCTCCTGCCATTCGGCCGCCGCCGCGCGGTCCGGCACCCGCGCCTCGCGCATCTGCTCGGCGTCGTCTCCGCCGAGCCGGCCGGACAGCTCGTCGAGGCGGGCCTGGATCTCCTTCAGCCGGGGCTTGGCGGCGGCCGCCGCGGCCTCCGCCTCGGCGGCGCCGCGCCGCTCGTTGTCGGTGCGCAGCAGTTCGCGGATCGCCTTGTCGGCCGCGGCCGCCTCGGCCGAGCGCTTGCCGGTGAGCGGGTGCGGCTTGTAGACGACCCGGACGTTCTCCGCGAGGAGCTTCTCGATCAGGCGTACGCCCATCGGGATGAGCGAGGTGTGGCAGTCGTCGTCGCTCCAGCCCTCCCACGTGGGCGCGTACAGGACGACGGGCAGCGGGCCGGGCGTGTGGTCGGCGTGCAGCCGGATCGGCGAGAGCTGGGGACGGCCCACCTCCACGATGGCGCTGTCGCTGATAGCGTGCCGCACCCGCTGGTAGCGGTCGCGGCCGGCCCGGCCGGCCACCCAGATCTCGTCGTACACCTTGCTGACCCGGTTGCTGCTGGCGAGTTTGTCGCTGTCGCCGTGGCCGATGAAGACGTGCTTGGCCTCGGCCACCCGCAGCATGTGCACGTTCTTGCCCGCGTTGCCCGGGTAGAGCACGACGCGCACCCCGGACAGCTCGAGTTCGGCCAGGTCGTCGGCCTTGGGGACGCAGACCACCGGGATCCAGGTGCGGCTGAGGTAACGGAACGAGGCCCGTTCCCGGAGGATGATCACCGGGCGCATGTCGAGCTGCTCCAGCGTCTCGATCCACATGTTCACCTGGTACATGAAGTCACGGGAGACGGACGCGAAGCTGAAGTAGAGCGCGACCTCCGGGCGGTACCCGGCGAGCTGCCGGTTGACCTCGGCGAACACCTCGTCCTGCGCGGGCATGCGCAGGACCCTGCGGTACTGGTCCAGCAGCGCGACGACGGCCGCCACGGTCACGCCGACGGTGACGGCGAAGGCCCCGTACGCCGGCTGCCAGGAGCCGACCGCCAGCGCGACGAGGAGTCCGGCGTGGGCCGGCAGGTCGAGGTGGAGGAGCTTGCGCAGGAAGCGCCGGTAGAGGAGGGCGGGCGGCTGCTTGGGTATGGGCAGCCCGCTCAGGTCCAGGTTGCGCACGACCAGCGGCATCACCCGGCGCCTGCGGACGGCGTGGTGCACCGCCGTGTACAGCATCATCATCGCGAAGTGGGCGCTGAAGACGGCGAGCGCCGCCACCAGGACCGCCTCCGGCGCGTCCATCCGGGTGGCCAGCGCGAGCAGCATCACCGTGCGCACCGCGAACCGCAGCGGCCTGGTGAGCTGCAGCGCCGCGAGCCTGCGCACGAAACCGGGAGCCCGGGAGTGCAGCACCTCGTCCACGACGTACGTCACCGTCGACGCCACGGCGAAGCCCCGCCAGTCGGGCAGCAGCGCGAAGACGGGCAGCGCGGCGAAGCCTGCGCCGAGCAGGAGCACGAGAAGCAGCTCGGTCACCCCGCGCACGCGCAGGGCACCGCACAACCGACGGATCGTCATGGTCAAGGTTTCCTCTTCCGGGCAGGCGTGCACGTTGGGGGCAAACGCCGTTGTTCGTCGGTTCGACCTCGGAAGGGGGTGAAGAGTTGTACACCAGAACGAAAGAAGCAGTTCAGGTTCCGTTTGCCTGGGTATTCGAATGAGTTCGGGCCTTCCGACCGGCAGGTAGGGTCGCCGTGGGGAAGGGAGAGATCACGTGCGACTTCGCTGCGCGGTGCTGGACGACTACCAGGGGGTGGCCACCACCTCCGCCGACTGGTCGGTGCTCGGGGACCGGGTGGAGGTCGTCGCGCTGCGCGAGCACCTGGAGGGCGAGGACGCCCTGGCCGCGGCCCTCGCCGGCTACGACATCGTCGTCACCCTGCGCGAGCGCGTCCCCTTCCCCGGTTCGCTGATCGCCCGCCTGCCCCGGCTGAGGCTGCTCGTCGCCTCCGGGATGCGCAACAGCGTCATCGACTACGCCGCCGCCGAGACGCACGGCGTCACCGTGTGCGGTACGGCGAGTTCGTCTACGCCCCCTGTGGAGCTGACCTGGGCGCTGCTGCTGGGCCTGGCCCGCGGGATCGTCGAGGAGAACGGCGCGCTGCGCTCGGGCGGGCCCTGGCAGTCCACCGTCGGCGCCGATCTGCACGGGCGCCGGCTCGGTCTGCTCGGACTCGGGAAGATCGGCAGCCGGGTGGCGCGGGTCGGGCTCGCCTTCGGCATGCGGGTGAGCGCCTGGAGCCGGAACCTGACGGAGGAGCGGGCCGAGGAGGCCGGCGTGGAACTGGCCGCCGGCAAGGAGGACCTGCTGGCGAACAGCGACTTCGTCTCCGTCCACCTCGCCCTCGGCGAACGCACCCGCGGACTGATCGGCGCCGCCGAGCTCGCCCTCATGAAGCCGACCGCCTACCTGGTCAACACCTCCCGTGCGGCGATCGTGGACCAGGACGCCCTGCTGGCCGCGCTGCGCGAGGGGCGGATCGCCGGGGCCGGCGTCGACGTCTTCGACCTCGAGCCGCTGCCCGCGTCCCACCCGATGCGCACCGCGCCCCGCCTGCTCGCCACACCTCACCTCGGCTATGTCTCACAGGCCAACTACGCGACGTACTACGGCCAGGCGGTGGAGGACATCCAGGCGTACCTGGCGGGTACGCCGGTACGCCGGCTGCCCTGACGCTCGCGGGTACGGCGGCTGCGGCTGCCGGCGCTCGGCCTTCGACCGCGGGGCCTTCGGCCGCGGCTGCCGGTGTCCGACCGGCCGGCTCAGCGGGCCTTCAGCCGGCTGGGGAGACTTCCGGGCGGCGGTAGATTCCCTCGCTCCGGTGCAGATGGTGGAGGTCCACCAGGTAGCGCCGGAGCGTCACATGGTCGATGCCGTCGGCGTCCTCGCACCAAGCCCGCAGACGCTCGTTCACGACCCGCTCCGGGTATGCCACGCCCGGCTCGAAGGTCTGCTCGGCGATGTGCCGCAGCACCAGCTTCTTCCGGGTCCACTGTGCGGGCAGCCGTACCAGCCGCCCGTGCCGGACGAAGGTGTCCAGGACGGCGGCGTCCGGCCCGGTCCCGGCCCGGGGTGCGGGCCGCTCCCGCCGGGCCAGTTCACGGAACAGGCCGTAGGAGACGGCGAGCGCGCCCGCCGGACCGTCCGTCACCGCGCCCTGTTCGCGCAGCCGGAGCAGCGCCAGGGCCGTGTCCTTCGCGGACAGCCCGGCCGCCTCGGCGACCCGTTCGGGGGTGTCCGCGCCCAGGGCCACGGCGGCGAGGGCGCGCAGCCGGCGCTCCTCGGCCAGCAGCCCGATCAGCTGCCGGGCCCGCTCGCCCGTTCCGGTGCCGTCGTCGCCCGGGCCGGAACATGCCTCGGCGGCGGTGTCAGAGTCCGTGGTCATGACCGGAGGCTAGGCGGACCGCCCCACCGGACGCCTCCCAATTACCGCGTGCCGACGTACGCGCGCCGGGCGGGCGCCGGGCACCCATCGGCCCCCTGGTGCACTGCGGCCCCGGTGTCCCGCGCGCCCCGCCCCACGCCCCGCCCGGCTCCGCCGTCCGCTCGTCCCGTTGAACGGGTGATCCCCGGCAGGTCGGCCGTGACCAGCCCACTCCCGGGCCGTTGAACGGGGAGTGCGGCGGCTCGTCCTGCCGCCGTACCCCCCGAGCAAAAAGGAGAACCTGATGTCTCGCATCGCGAAGGCGGCCGCTGTCGCCCTCGGCACGGGTGCCGTGGTGATCGGCGGCGCCGGCCTCGCCCTGGCCGACGCGGGCGCCGAGGGCGGAGCCCTCAATTCGGCCGGCGTGCTGTCCGGGAACGCGGTCCAGGTTCCGGTGCACGTCCCCGTGAACGTGTGCGGGAACACGGTCGACGTCATCGGCGCGCTGAACCCGGCGTTCGGCAACGTCTGCGCGAACGGCGGCGACCACAAGGCGACCCCGGGCAACCCCGGCCCCGGCGCCTACGGCAACTGATCCGGCCGTACGCACCGCGAAGAGCCCCGGCGCCTCGAGCGCCGGGGCTCTTCCCGTGTCCGTGCTCCGCTCACGCGTACCGGTAGATCCCGCTCACGTCCTCGAGCTGGTCCGGCGTGACGTTCCAGGGCGGCAGCTTCTGGTGCCGGGCGACGATCCTGCCGTGCTGCCGGTCCCCCGCGGGGGGCGGACTCGCGGGCAGGTAGCGGTGGTTGCGGTGGGCGAGCTGCCACCGGTGCCACTGCATGTCGAGGAAGGCGTGGTGCAGCCAGAACACCGGGTCGTTGACGGACGCGCCGCCGAGCATCACTCCGCCGACCCAGCGGTGCACCCGGTTGTGGTTGCGCCAGGAGGCGCTGCCGCTGCCGGGCCCCCAGCCCTCCAGCTTGTTGCGGAATCCCGTGCCGGCCGTCGAGTCCCAGGGCCGGGCGTCGTAGACGGGGTCGTCGAGGGCCCACTGGAGCTGGCTCCTGGTGGGCAGCGCGATCGGATCGGCGGCCCGGCCCAGGTCGCGGGTGAGGAACTTGCCGTCCGTGATCCCCACCCTGATGGTCCAGTGCCCCGCCGTGTAGGCGAACGGGCCGGTCATCACCTGCCGGTCGGAGCGCCGCCCGTTGCCGCCGAGCACGTCCGACGTCCACGGCACGGAGGTCGCCGTGCGGTTCCGGGTCCAGTCCCAGTACGGCACGGTCACCGAGGAGTCCACCCGGCGCAGCGCGCGCTCCAGGTCCAGCAGGAACTGGCGGTGCCAGGGCAGGAAGGACGGGGCCATGTGGGCGGAGCGCAGCCCGGTCTCGCCGTCGGCGGCGTAGTGGTCGATGTGCATGCGCACGAACTCGTCGTACTCGCCGCGCCGTTTCAGCTCCAGCAGCGCGTTGACGAACCGGCGGCGCTCGGTTCGGGTGAGCGTGCTGACGTCCTTACGCACGTACGCCATGTCGGCCTCCCATGTGGTGCCCGGCCATCCCGCCGCCGACCGGGCCGGGGGCGAGGTCGCGCAGTTGCTGTCCGGGGCCGATCTCGTCCACCGCGGCCCGGGTCGCCTCCAGCGCGGTCGGGTACGAGGCGTAGTGGTCGACCATGCTGAGCCAGGTGCCGTCGGCCCGGCGCATGAGGTGCAGGGGGTGCCCGTCGATGGTCACCTCCCATTCGCCGTCGGCCCTGCGGCGCCCGGCGATCGGCACCAGGGCGCCCTGGATGCGGCGGCCCCGGTACGTCTCGTCGAAGGAGCTGCGCCCGGGGCCGGGTCCGGCCGGCAGGGGGCGGGAGGCGGCGACGACCGGGGCGAGCGCCAGGGCGGCCCCGGTGGCCAGCAACGCCCGGGCCGCCTCTCTGCGGGAGACTCTGCGACCGCCCGCCGCGACCTGCTGACTCGCCCCCACCGCGACGCCTCCGGCACCGACGACCATCTCTCACTCCTCGCTCGGGATCAGATGTCCGTATCGGTAACCGACGGGACCCGGGACGAGTCACCGGTGAGGGCCATCCGGCGGTACGCGGCGTGCGGAACCCGGGCGTGTGCCCCGGCTGTTCCGTCCGGGGAGGCCTCGGACGGGCGGGCGAGGTCTCGGCTGCGGGGCTTGAACGGACCGGCCGGGGCCTGCGGTGGTCAACCGCGCAGGCGGCGGGCCGGCAGGACGACGTGCGCCGCGGCCGTGAGGGTCTCCTCGGCGCCGGCGAACGCGGCCGGCGCGGCCGGGTCCAGCGCCCTGCCGGGCTCGCCCTCGGGCCAGGCACGGGTGGTGAGGACCAGGCAGGCGTAGCCGCGTGCGGCCACGGCGGCGGCGAGCCACTCCGGCGGGGCGGCCGCCTGCGCGACCGGCTGGGGCATGGTGACGACGGCCTGCCCCGCCTCGACGAGCAGGGTGACGGGGAGGCCTGGCCGGCCGGCGCCGTCGACCGGATCGCCGCCGACCGGCAGCCCGTTGCTCACCAGCAACCGCTCGACCGCGGCGGCCGTCGCCTCCGGGCCGCCCTCGGCGTCCCCGAGCGAGTAGCCCAGCAGGCCTCTCACCCCTTCGGCCCGGTGCCGGATGCCGCTCCGCACGATCGGGGGAGGCGGTGTCGAACGCGAGGGGGGCCGGTCGCGCGGAGGCCGGTCACACGAAAGGCCGGTCGCTCGGAGGCCGGTCGCACGAAAGGCCGGTCGCTCGGAGACCGGTCGCGCGGAGGGCCGGTCGCACGAAAGGCCGGTCGCTCGGAGACCGGTCGCGCGGAGGGCCGGTCCCGCGTGGTGCGGGACCGGCCCTCGCGAGGCCTCGCCGGTGCGTCAGCCCTGCAGGGGGACGCCGCCGAGCAGCGGGGCCTGCTGGTTCACGGTGGTGGTGGCGTCCTTGACCGAGTGCAGGACGGAGTCCTTGTTCTCGGTGCTGAGCGCGTCCGACTGGTGCTTGAGCGGCATCACGTCGTGCACGGTGAGGGGGTGGTGGGCGAGCGTGTCCACGGCGCCGTTGAGGCTGGTGGGCCTGAGGTCGGCCGAGTTCTGGGCGAACGCGGGCGCTGCGGCGCCGGCGAGGGCCAGGGAACCGGCAACGACGGCGGCGGCCTTGAGGGACTTCATCGTGTTCCTTCCTTCGGCAACTCACGTCACCCCGGGGAGATCTGACGCCGTGCCTAACGAGTCGCCGCCGGACCGGAAACCCCGCGAGGGAAAGGCATATGAGATGCCTTCGGGTCTGGGGAAGGGAAAGGCCTCGGCCGTCCTGCGCACGGGTGCGCAGGACGGCCGGGGCGGAGGCGGGGAAGCCGTCACCCGGTCGGCAGCGCCGGGACCGCCGGCAGGCTCGGCAGGGCGGGCAGACTGGGCAGGGCGGGCAGGCTGGGCAGGGCGGGCAGGGCCGCCGTGCTCGGCGTCGGGGTCCCGGTGCCGGGGAGGACCGGCTTGAGCAGGCCCAGCAGGCCGTTCACCACGCCGGTGGCGGCCGGCAGGACATCGTCGAGGGTGGAGACGACGGCCTTGACCAGGGCGTCGATCGCACCGGTCAGCGCGGCGAGCGCGTCGCCGGCGGCGTCCCGGGCGGTGGGCGCCGCCGTGCGGGCGGCGTCCTTCGCGGCCGGCTGAGCCGGCGCGGGTACGGGCAGGCCGAGGGTCTGGCTCATGGCGCCGTCCGCGGGCAGGGCGGGCGTGGCGGGAGCCGCGGGGCCGGTCGCCGTGGAGGGCGCCGCCGTGGGCGCGGCCGACATGGAGGGCGACGCGGCCGTGGACAGCGTCGGGTCCATCGAGGGCGCCGGGGTGTTCGCGGGGGCCGCGGGCGTCGCCGCGGTGGTGGGCGTGGCGGCGGTCGCGGCGGCGGCGGCCGCCTCGGTGACGGAGCGTTTGGCCGCCTCGCCGAGCCGGTGGGCCTCGCCGGGGGTCAGCCGGCCCTTCTGGAGCGACTGTTCGAGGAGTTCCCTGACCGGCGCGGGGACGGAGCCGGTGTCGCTCAGCGCCTTGATCCGGGCGAGCAGCGGTTCGGCGCCGGGGACGGCCGGACGGGAACCCGCCGGGGTGCGCTCCCGGGCCAGGTCGGTGGCGACGGCGGCGGAGCCGGCGATGCCGACCAGGAGGGCGGCGCAGAGGGCGGCGGACGCGAGACGCCGTGGGGGCAGCACACGCATGTGGGTTCCTTTCGGTGGGGCTGGGTCTCAGCCCACCGTTGAACCGCGGGTGGCGTACCGCAACCGCTCGGAGCCCGGGTGGAGCATCCGGGGGAGGCGGCACGTGCACCGGCCGCCCGTCCGTGCGTGACACACGGGCGGGCGGCCGGCGAAGGGGGTGCGTCTCGGCGTCAGTCGTTTTCGCAGCCGTTGCCGAAGGCGGGGTTCAGCAGGCCGATGACGTCCACGGTGTCGCCGCAGACGTTGACCGGCACGTGGATCGGGGCCTCGATGACGTTGCCCGACAGCACGCCCGGGGAGTTGGCGGCGAGGCCGTCCGCACCCGAGTCGGCGGCGGCCACGCCGACACCGCCGGCGACGGCCGCGACGGCGGCGGAGGTCAGAACCAGACCCTTCGCGATACGCGACATGGAGAAGTGCTCCTTGGGATCGACACAAACATCCGGGCGGGATGCCCAGCGCTGTGTCAACGCGTGGCAGCCACCGGGGTTCCGCCGCCAAAGGGGTGATGTGCACCGAAGTCCCCCTTCACGAATCCGACACACTTGTCCGGTTTCTTCCGATTAATCCGCATGCCCCATACAGTTGCTGCCCTCTCCGCGATGTTGCGGGAGAGGCACGGCGTGCCCCGCTCGCCGCCACGCAGGTGTGTTCGAAACCGGCCCGGCGCGGCGGCGCGGTGGTGACCAGCCGGGCCCCCGGCTCGTTGCTCATCGGGACGTGGCGTGGACCGGCGCACACCTCATGGCCGTGGATGCGCCGGCATCACACGCGTACCCACCCTCAGCCCCGATCGCCCCCCGTGAGCGAGGAACTCGAGAATGCATCAGCCGGCACCCGACCCTCGGCCGCGGGTTCTGCATCTCGCGCAACCCGTCGACGGCGGGGTCGCCCGTGTCGTGCTCGACCTGGCGCGGGCCCAACTGGCGTCCGGCGCACGGGTCACGGTCGGCTGCCCCGGCGGCGAGCTGGGCTCGGAGCTGCGCGGGACGGGTGCCGCCCTCCGCCAGTGGCGGGCCGAGCGGTCGCCGGGTCCCGGGCTGGCCGGCGAGGTACGGCGGCTGGCACGCCTGATCGAAGAGGTACGGCCCGAACTGGTGCACGCGCACAGCGCCAAGGCCGGGCTCGCCGCCCGGCTGGCGGTGCGCGGCCGCGTCCCGACCGTCTTCCAGCCGCACGCATGGTCGTTCGAAGCGGTCGGCGGAGTGACCGCCGGCCTCGCCCTGCGCTGGGAGCGCTGGGGCGCCCGGTGGGCCGACCGGGTGGTGTGCGTGAGCGAGGCAGAGCGCGCGACCGGAGTACGCGCCGGGGTGCACGCCTCGTACGCCGTCATCCCCAACGGCATCGACACCGCCCGCTTCTCCCCCGCGCCGGCGACGGCCGCGCCCGCCGCCCCCACCCGCGCCGCGCTCCTGCCGGACCTCGATCCGTCCGCACCGCTCGTCGTCTGCGTCGGGCGGCTGTGCCGGCAGAAGGGCCAGGACGTGCTGCTGCGCGCCTGGGAGCGGATCAGGAGCGCGGCGCCGGACGCCCGGCTGGTGCTGGTAGGCGACGGGCCCGACCGGGACGCGCTGCGCGCACGGGCGCACCCCTCGGTCCGTTTCGCGGGCGCCGTCGCCGACACCGTGCCCTGGTACCGGGCCGCCGACCTGGTGGTCCTGCCCTCGCGCTGGGAAGGCATGGCCCTCGCCCCGCTGGAGGCGCTGGCCTGCGGACGGCCCGTCGTGCTCACCGATGTCGACGGCGCCCGGGAGAGCCTGCCACCGGCCCTCGCGCCCCACTGTCTGGTGCCGGCGGCGGACCCCTCGGCGCTGGCCGGGGCCGTCACCGCGCTGCTCGCCGACGCATCCCTGCGTGCCGCCCTCGCGGACCAGGGGCGCCGGCACGTCCTGTCCACGCACGACGTGCGGCACACCGCCGAGCGGGTCGCGGACCTCTACCGCGAACTCCTCGGGCCCCGGCCACCCGTGTCCTTCGAGCGCAGGGAGTCCATCCACTCGTGACCGCGGAAAGTACCGTCCCCTCCACCGGCGGCCAGCCATGGGACCACGGACTCTCACCCCTGTCGGTGCTGCCGGCCCGCGCCGCCGGCGGGTCCCGGTTCCCGGTGCGCAGGCCGCCCGCGCGGCCCGCCTCGCCGCTGCCCCTGCTCGCCGCCGACGTGCTCGCCGCGTGCGCGGGCGCGCTCGCCCTTGAAGGCGCCGTCCACGGCCCGTTACTGGCCGCCGCGCTGGTGGCGGGCGCCATACTGCTGCGTCCGCGCGCGGTGCGACCGGTGCTCGGCGTGCTCGACGAACTGCCCGCCGTCTGCGGCCGGATCGCGGTCACCTGGCTCGCCCTGGCCGCGCTGCGGGCCGCCTACGACCCGGACCTGGCGCTGTCCGCACGCAGCCTGCTCCTCGGCTGGACGCTGCACGCGGCGGTGGCCTGCGCGGGGCGCGGCGCCGTGCACTGGCGGCGCCGTGCCGCCCTGGCCGGACACCCGCGCCCGGCGCTGGTCGTCGGCCCCGCGGCGACCGCCCAGCGGGTGGCCGCCGCGCTGCTGCGGCATCCGCGCTGCGGGGTGCGGCCGGTCGGCGTGGTCGCCGAACACCCCGAGGACCGGGGCGGACTGCCCGTGCTCACCACGGACGAGGAAGTGGGGCGCGCCCTCATCCAGAACGGCGTGGGCGTCGTCCTCACCGTGGCGCCGGCCGTGCGCACCGAGCGGGCGCCGCTGCTGCGGACGCTGCTCGAAGCGGGCTGCACGGTGTGGGAGGTGGACCCGGAGAGCCCGGCGCACGAGTCGCGCGACCAGCTCGCCGGGTTCGCCGTGCGCCGTCTGGACCCGGATGCGGGGCGGCGCGGGAGCCTCGGCAAGCGGCTGCTGGACCTGCTGGTGTCCGGGGCGCTGCTGGTACCGGTCTCCCCCGTGCTGCTGGTGTGCGCGGTGGTGCTCCGGCTCACCGACGGACCCGGGGTGCTGTTCCGGCAGGAGCGCATTGGCAAGGACGGGCGTCCCTTCACCCTGCTGAAGTTCCGCACCCACCGCCCGGTCGACCAGCACGAGTCGGCCACCCGCTGGAGCGTGGCGGGCGAGCGCGACATGAGCCGCTTCTGCCGCTTCCTGCGGCGGACCTCGCTGGACGAGCTGCCGCAGTTGTGGAACGTGTTCCGGGGCGACATGAGCCTGGTCGGACCGCGGCCCGAGCGGCCGTACTTCGTCTCCCTGTTCAGCCAGGCCCATCCCGGTTACGCGGCCCGCCACCGGATGCGGACCGGCATCACCGGGCTCGCGCAGATCAACGGCCTGCGCGGCGACACCTCCATCGAGGACCGGGCCCGCTTCGACAACGCCTACATCGACAACTGGTCGCTGTGGCAGGACGTCTGCATCATGCTGCGCACCGCGGTCGCGCTCGTGCGGTCGGCGGGGAGCTGACCGATGAGCCTCGCCCTGCCGCTCCACCGCTCGTTCAGGCCCTCGCCGGTGCTGTCCGTGGTGGCCGTGGTCGCGCTGCTGGCGCTGCCGGGCCAGCCCGGCAGCGAGGGCGGCGCCGGCCCGGCGGACGCCATGTCCGCGGTGGTCGTCGCGCACTGCGCCGTACGGCTCCTGCGGGAGCGCCGGCGCCCGCTGTCCCGCACCGCCGCCGTGGTGCTGGGGCTGCCGGTCGCCGGCCTCGCGTTCGCCGCGATGGGCGCGGTGTCGCCGAGCGCCGGGCTCACCGGCCTCGGCCGCTACCTGCAGATCTTCGTCCTCGTGCCCGCCGCCGTGCTCCTGCTGGTCCGCGACCGGCGCGACTTCCGGCTGCTGGCCTGGTCGCTGGTGGCGCTCGCGCTGTGGCAAGGGGCCCTCGGAGTGCAGCAGTACGTCACCGGCACGGGGGCGTCGTACGAGGGCGAGGACATCCGCGCGGTGGGCACCTTCGGCGCGTCGGACGTGATGGGCATGGCGACGGTGGTGTCCTTCGGGCTGGTCTGCGCGGTGGGCCTGGCGCTCGGCCGTGCCACGCGACGCGAGCGGTGGACCGCCGCCGCCTGCGCCCTGGCCCTGCTGCCGCCGCTCGCCCTGTCCTTCAGCCGGGGCGCCTGGATCGCCACCGTCGCGACCGTCACGGTCCAGCTCGTGCTGGCCGGGCCGCGCCGGGCGCTGCGGGTGGGGGCGGCCGCGGTGGCCGCGGGCGTCGTCCTGGTGGGCGGGTTCGGCGTGGGCACGGCGATGCTGCAGGAGCGGTTCGACAGCATCACCCAGGTCGCCGACGCGCCCGACCAGTCCGTCACCGACCGGTACACCATGTGGGCGGCGGCCACCGACATGTGGCGGGAACACCCGCTGACCGGCGTCGGCCTCAAGGGCTTCCCCGAGTACCGCGACGGCCACGCCTCGCTGGCGCTGTCCTCGGGCAGCGACACCGCGGGCGCGGGGGCGGCCTTCCGCCGCCAGCCGCTGCTGTCCCCGCACAACATGTACCTGCTGGTACTCGGCGAGCAGGGCCTCCTCGGGCTGCTGGGCCTGGCCGGCGGCTGGCTGGCCCTGCTGGTGTGCGCGCTGCGGAACCGCTGGCGGACCCGGCGCTCACGCGGGGGCCGGGAGTGCGCGCTGGTCGCCTGCGGGCTGCTGGTCTGGCAACTCGTCGACTTCGCCTACGCCGACATCGGCGGCCCCTCGACCGTGCTGACGGCGGTGTGCCTCGGCCTTGCGGCCTGGTGGGCGCTGTCCGGCACCGCCACGGAGCCGGGAGAGGCGGCCGTACGGTGACGGCGATCCCCTCCCGCGACCCACGGGACCCCCGAACGCCGGCCGGACCGGCGGCGAGCCCCGAACCCGGCGGGCGCGCGGCGGCGGCCGAACGCGCCGACGCGGAGCCGGTGGGCGGAGTGTCCCTGCCGGCCGCTCGGACGGCCGGAGAAGCCGACGCGACACCCGACACGACCGCCGGCACCCAGGGTGCGGAGGTCACGCCGGGTGCGGGGGTCACGTCCGGTGCGGAGGTCACGCCGGGTGGGGGTGCGAGGCTTGGCGCGGACGTCACGCCGGGTGCGGGGGTCACGTCCGGTGCGGAGGTCACGCCCCGTGCGGGCGCGAGGCTTGGCGCGGACGTCACGCCGGGTGCGGGGGTCACGTCCGGTGCGGAGGTCACGCCCCGTGCGGGTGCGAGGCTTGGCGCGGACGCCACGCCCACTGCGGGGGGCACGCCCAGTGCAGGCGCGAGAGTCACACCCAGTGCGGAGGTCACGCCCGGTGCGGGCGCGAGGCGTGGCGCGGACTTCACGCCCATTGCGGGGATCACGCCCAGTGCAGGCGCGAGGCCCGGCGCGGACGTCACGCCCAGTGCGGAAGTCACGCCTACTGAGGACGCGAGACCCGGTGAGGGCGCGGCCACGCCCCGGGCGGAAGCAGCCGCCGGTACGGGGGGCACGCCCCGCACCGGCGAGGACGCCCCGCCCATCCCCCGGTTCCTCGCGCGTGCCGCCCTGGTCACCGCCTCGCTCTCCATCGCCGGTTCTCTCCTCGGGCTGGTGCGGGACCAGTCGCTGGCGCGGTTGTTCGGGGCCGGGCGGGACACCGACGCCTTCCTGGTCGCCTGGACCGTGCCGGAGTTCGCGGCCACGCTGCTCATCGAGGAGGGGCTGGCGTTCGCGCTGATCCCGGCGTTCAGCGCCGCCCTGGCCAGGCGTGCGCAGGGCGCCCCCGGCGATCCCGTGCGGTCGCTGGTGGCCGGCAGCCTGCCCCGGCTGTCGCTGGCCTTCGCGGCGGTGGGCGCGCTGCTCGCCGCCGCCGCGCCGCAACTGGTGGGGGTGCTCGCGCCCGGGCTGCCCGACCCCGCGCTCGCCGTCGACTGCACCCGGCTCACCGCGACCTGCGTGCTGAGCTTCGGGCTCGCCGGGTACTGCAGCGCGGCGCTGCGGGCCCACGGCCGCTACCTGGCCCCGGCGGCGATCTACGTCGTGTACAACGCCGGCATCATCACCGCGATGTACGCGCTCGGCGGGCACTGGGGGGTGCGTTCGGCGGCGTTCGGGGTCGCGGCCGGCGGCTTCCTGATGGTGGCGGTGCAACTGCCGGACCTGGTCCGCCGGTTGCGCGACCGCCAGGTGACACGGGCCGTCTCAGGGGACGCCGCCGCCGTCCGGCCCGTGGACGTCACGCTGATGGCCACCGTGCTGCTGTTCGGGCTGTGCCGGCAGTCGCAGGTGCTCATCGAGCGGTTCCTCGCCTCGCAGCTGCCCGCCGGGGCCATCTCGCACCTGAACTACGCCCAGAAGGTCGCGCAGATCCCGATGATGCTGTCGATGATGCTGTGCACGGTCACCTTCCCGGTGGTGGCCCGGGCCCTCGCGGACGGCGACACCGAGCGGGCCCGTACGAGGGTGGAGCGCGATCTCGCGGTGGCCGCGGGCCTGGTGCTGCTCGGCGCCGCGGCCGTCCTCGCCTGCGCCCCGCAGCTCATCGGGTTCCTCTTCCAGGGCGGCGCGTTCACCGCCGCCGACACCGCGGCGACCGCGGACGTCATGCGGGTGTACGCGCTCGGCCTGCTCGGCCAGACCCTGACCGGCGTGCTGGTCCGTTCCTACTTCTCGGCGGGCCGCGCCACCTGGTACCCGCTCGCCGCCATGGCCGCCGGCATCGTCGTGACCTCCTGGATCGGCGCGGCCACCATCGGCGCCTGGGGCGTCACCGGCATCGCCGCCGCCAACGCCGCCGGGATCACCGTCACCGCCCTCCTGCTGCTGTCCGGGCTGGCCTCGCGCGCCGTGCCCGTGCGGGCCCGGGGCGTGCTGCGCGAGCTGAGCCGGCCGCTGGGGGCCGCCGCGGTGGCCGCCCCGGCCGGGGCGTTCGCCGCGAGCCTGCCCACCGCCCCGCTCGTCGGCCTGCTGGCCGGCGGCACCGCCGTGACCGTCGTGTTCGTCCTGCTCGGGCACGCCCTGGGCGCCCAGGGCTGCACCTTCGCCATCCGATTCGTCCGCACCCTCGCCGGAAGGCTCGCCCATGCCGTCCTCCGTTGAGTCGCCCCGGCGCACCGCCGCCGCGGGCCCTGGCCGTGTCCCGTGGATCGCCATGTACCACTCGGTCGGCGACCGCACCGACGACCCGTACCGGATCACCGTCACACCCGACCGGCTGGAGCGGCAGCTCCGCTGGCTCCGCGACCGGGGCCTGCGGGGGGTGTCGGTGCGCGAACTGCTCGCCGCCCGCGCCCGCGGCGAGGGGCGCGGCCTCGTCGGGCTCACCTTCGACGACGGCTACGCCGACTTCCTCACCGGCGCGGTCGACGTGCTGACCCGCTGGGACTGCACGGCCACCCTGTTCGCGCTGCCCGGCCGGCTCGGCGGCGACAACGCCTGGGACCCGATGGGCCCGCGCAAGCCGTTGCTGACCGCCGACGGGGTCCGGCGCGCGGCCCGGGCCGGCGTGGAGATCGGCTCGCACGGCCTGACCCACGTCGACCTGACCCGGGCCGACGACCTCACGCTCAAGGCCGAGACGGTCGAGAGCCGGGTCCTGCTCGAAGGGCTGACCGGTGCTCCGGTCACCGGCTTCTGCTATCCGTACGGCGCGGTCGACGCCCGCGCGGCCGAGGCCGTGCGGGAGGCCGGGTACGAGTACGCCTGCGCCATCGACCCCGGCGCGCTGACCGGCCCGTACGCCCTGCCCCGGGTGTACGTCGGGCAGCACGACACCGGTGTGCGCCTGTCGCTGAAGTACCGGCTGCACCGGCTGCGCCGCCGCCCGGTGGAGGGGCCGCGGTGAGGGCGCTGCACGTCATCACCGGGCTCGGGGTGGGCGGCGCCGAGCAGCAGTTGCGGCTGCTGCTGCGGCACCTGCCCGCGCGGTGCGACGTGGTGACGCTGACCAACCCCGGGCCGGTGGCCGACGGGCTGGCCGCCGACGGGGTGCGGGTGACGCACCTCGGCATGAGCGGCAACCGGGACGTGGCGGCGCTGCCCCGACTGGCCCGCGTCATCCGGCGCGGCCGCTACGACCTGGTGCACACCCACCTCTACCGGGCCTGCCTGTACGGCCGGATCGCCGCCCGGATCGCCGGGGTGCGCGCGGTCGTCGCCACCGAGCACTCCCTCGGCGACTCGCAGATGGAGGGCCGGCCGCTCACGGCGGGGGTGCGCGCGCTGTACCTGGCCGGCGAGCGGCTGGGCCGGACCACCGTCGCGGTCTCCCCCACGGTCGCCGACCGGCTCACCCGGTGGGGCGTGCCCCGGCCGCGCATCGCGGTGGTGCCCAACGGGGTCGACCTCGACGGCTTCCGCTTCGACCCGGAGCGGCGGCGGCTCACCCGCGCCCGGCTCGGGCTGCCGGACGACGCGTTCGTCGTCGGCGGCATCGGCCGGCTGGCCCCCGGCAAGCGCTTCGACGTCCTGATCCGGGCCCTCGCCCTGCTCCCGGACGACTGCAGGCTGCTGCTGGTCGGCGGCGGCCCGGAGGAGGCCGCCCTGCGCCGGGCCGCCGAGCGGGCCGGCGTCGCCGGCCGGGTGCTGTTCACCGGTGAGCGGCCCTACGCCCCGGACGGCTCGCCCGGTCCCGAACTGCCCGCGCTGACCTCGGCGATGGACGTGCTCGCCGCGCCGTCCCCGGAGGAGGCCTTCGGGCTGGCCGTCGTCGAGGCGCTGGCGGCCGGGCTGCCGGTGCGCTACGCCTCCTGCCCGGCCGTCGAGGACCTGCCCCCCGAGGCCGCCCCGGACGCGCTGCGCGTCATTGGCGGCGCCGACGCCTACGCCCGCGCGCTCGCCGGGGTGCGCGCCGCCGGGCCCGGCCCCCGCACCGCCCCCGAAGCGCCCCGCCACTACTGCATCACCCGCAGCGCCGCCCGGCTGATGGACGTCTACACGGCGGCGCTCGCCGGCACGTTCCCCAGGTCCCGATTCCCCGAGGAAGTCAGCTCGCCATGACCGAGAATCCCACCCGGCACTCCCGCCCGGCCCGCTTCAGGCGCCTGCGCGCGCTTCCGCCCTGGTCGCTGGTGGCGGCCGGCGTCCTCACGGGCGGGCTGCTGGGCGGCGCGTACGGCGTGCTGAAGCCGCCGGTGTACACGGCCACCAGCTACGTCATCGCCGTACCCACCGAGAGTTCCGACTCCGCCGCCGCGGTCGGCTTCGCCCAGGCCTACGGCCGGGTCGCCACCGACCTCGCGGTGCTCGGCGACGCGCAGGTGTGGGCCGGGGTGCCGGTGAACACCCTGCGCGCGAGTGTGCGCACGGCCACCTCGCCGGACGCCCCGATGGTGTCCGTCTCCGCCACCTCGGGCCGCCCGGCCAAGGCCGCCGACATGGCCAACGCGGTGGCCCGCTCCCTCGCCCAGCACGCCAACGCCACCAAGGCCGACACCCATGTCGAGCTGGTGCAGTTCTCCCGGGCCCCGCGGCCGACCGCGCCCACCTCGGCCTCGCCCGTGGTCACGGGCCTGGTCGGGACCAGCGCGGGCGGGCTGCTCGGCGCCCTGGTGCTGCTGGTGCGGCCGCGCCGCAGGCCCGAGGACGAGGCCGAGGCCGAGCTCCGCCCGGCGTCGGTGCCCGGCCCGGCCGTCGCCTCCGACGCCCACGGCCAGCTGTGACGGCCCTCTGCCCGGCGGTCCGGGCCCACACCACCGACCTCGTCACCGACGCGGCCGCCTTCGCCGCGCTGGCCCCGGCCTGGGGGCGGCTGTACGAGCGGTGCGCCGCCGCGACCCCGTTCCAGCACCACGCCTGGCTGCACTCGTGGTGGCGTTCGTACGGCGCACCGGGCCGGCTCCGGGTGCTGGTGGTGCGCCGCGGTGACGAACTGGTCGGGGCGGCGCCGCTGATGCTGGTGCACCGTCCGCTGCCCGCGCTGGTGCCGCTGGGCGGGGCGATCTCCGACTACGGGGACGTGCTGCTGGACGACGCCGACGACGGGCGCGCGGCGGACGCCCTCGCCGACGCCCTGTGGGACGCGGCCCGTACCGCCCTGGTCGACTTCCGCGAGGTACGGCCCGGTGGCGCGGTGGAGCGGGTCTACGACCGCTGGCGCGGGCCGCGCCGTACGGTCCGCGACTCGCTGTGCCTGGAACTGCCCGCCGTTCCGCTGGCCGAGCTGGCCGCCCGGCTGCCCACGAAGCGGGCCCAGCGGGTCCGCGCGCAACAGCGCCGGCACGCGTCGCTGGGCGTGGAGCGGCACGTGGCCGGTCCCGACGAGGCGGCCGCCGCGCTGCGCCGGATGCTGGAGCTGCACCGGCTGCAGTGGCAGGAGCGCAAGGTGACGGCGGAGCACATGCTGCCCCGGTTCCGTGAGCACCTGGTGCGCGCGGTGCCGGAGCTGGTCCGCTCCGGGAACGCGGTCGTCACCGAGTTCCGGATCGGCGACGACGTGGTCGCCGTCGACCTGACGCTGTGCTCCCGCAGCCTGGCCGGCGGGTACCTGTACGGAGCGCACCCGCGGCTGCGGGAGAGCAAGGCGGATGTGGCCGTGATGCTGCTGGACGCCTGCAGCGAGCAGGCCGCGCGCACCGGCGGCGCGGACGGGGGCGGCACGCTGAGTCTGCTGCGCGGGAACGAGCCGTACAAGATGCACTGGCGGCCCGAACCGGTCGCCAACCAGCGGCTGCTGATGGCCAGGCGGCGGACCGCGCCGCTGCTGTCGGCCACGCTGTTCGGCGCGGCCGCCCGGCAGCGGGGCGGCAGGGTGCTGCGCCGGTGGCGGGAGCAGCCGTCGGGCTGACTCCGGGGTCCGCCGGCCGCCGCGTCACCGGTCGAGGTCGAGGCAGAACTTCCGGCCGAGCCAGTACTGCAGCCAGTCCGCCGGGTCCGGGGCCGGGCAGTCGTCGGCCGGCGCGGGCGCGGTGGACTTCGTGGGCCTCGGGGCCGGCGTGGACACCGTCGGCGCCGGCGCGGCGGGCTGCTCGCCTCGGCCGTACAGGAAGGACCGGTAGACCTGCGACGAGCGGGGGTTCTGCGCGCACTGCCACACGCCGTGCGGGCAGTAGTCCGTGAGGGTGTTGTACACCGGCCTGTGTTCCTCGATCCAGGCCAGCATGCCCCGCATGTAGTCGGTGTCGTCGCCGTTGCGGAAGAGCCCCCACTCCGGGTAGGAGACGGGCTTGTTGTGGGCCTTGGCGAAGTCGACGTGCTGCCGCAGTCCGTAGGGCTCCTTCACCTGTTCGGCGAACGAGAGCCCGGCCGGCTGGTCGTAGGCGTCCATGCCGATGATGTCGACGGTGTCGTCCCCGGGGTAGCACTCGGTCCAGGGGACGGCGTCCCGGCCGCGGCTCGGGGTGAAGTCGAAGCGGAACCGCTGGCCCGGCACCGACCGCATGGTCCTGACGATGCGCTTCCAGTACGTCTTCCAGGCCGCCGGGTCCGGTCCGCAGCGGTGGGTGTAGGTGATGCCGTTCATCTCCCAGCCGAGGACCACCACGGTGTCGGGCACCCTCTGCTCCACCAGCCGCTCGGCCAGCGTGCGGAAGTGCTGGTCGAACTCCCCGGCCGCCCCCTGCCGGAGCAGCTGGCGCACCTGGTCGTCGGAGACGTTCTCCTCGTTGTGCTCCTGCATCGGCACGTTGAGCACGAGCGTGCGGTCCGGCTTCGCCAGCCGCCACGCCGCCCACGCGTCCAGGAAGCCGGGCGGGCCCTCGATGTCTCTCCAGGTGCCGCCGGGGAGGTAGGTGTGGCCGACCTTCACCTCGGTGCCGCCCAGCCAGCGGCGCAGCCCCGCCATACGGGTCACCCCGAGCGGCCCCGAGTCGAGGAAGGCGCCGAACGGAGCGAGCCCGGCGGTCCCCTTCGTGGCCTGGGGCGAGGCGGAGGCCGGGGGCTTCGCGGGCGCGGAGGCCGCGGGTGGAGAGGTCGTGGACGGGGAGGCCGTGGGCGCCGGTGGCGCCGGTGCGGGGGTCGCCGGGTGCTGGACCGGCCCCGCGGCCAGGACCGCCGCGACGGTGGTCCCGGCCGCGATGAGCGTCAGCCGGTACCGGGCCCTTCGCCGCTGTGGAGCCATGCCGGGATCCTCCCTCTCCCGCACGCCCGCCTGCTCGCCCGGCGGTTCCTGTTACTGACACCCAGTCATACGAACACCGGCTCCGCCAACGCGGTTACGGCTTACAGGTGGCCGCGCCCCCCGTACGGCCGAACAGGCGGGGTGCCGGGCCCGGGGCGCCGGCACCCGGCACCTCAGCGGCGGGACGCGGTGCGGCGGCCCCGGCGGTAGAGCACGGTTCCGGCCACGATCAGCGCGGCGCTCGCCGCCGAGGTCGCGATCATGGCCTGGGCGTTGCCGCCGGTGTGCGGCATGTGGGGTCTGCCCCCGTGATGGTGGTGGTGATGGTGCCCGCCGCCGTAGGACGGGGAGTCGTCATCGCCGTAGGAGGGCTTCTGCGAGTGGTCCTCGTCCCCGTAGGACGGCTTCTGCGAGTGGTCCTCGTCGCCGTAGGAGGGCTTCGGCGTGGGCTCGTCGTCCCCGTAGGAGGGCTTCGGCGTGGGCTCGTCGTCCCCGTACGAAGGCTTCGGGCTGGGCTCGTCGTCGCCGTAGGAGGGCTTCTGCGAGTGGTCCTCGTCCCCGTAGGACGGCTTGGGTGTGGGCTCGTCGTCCCCGTACGAAGGCTTCGGGCTGGGCTCGTCGTCGCCGTAGGAGGGCTTCTGCGAGTGGTCCTCGTCCCCGTAGGACGGCGGAGCCGAGTGCTCCTCCTTTCCGTACGAGGGCGCGGTCGAGTGCTCCTCCTTTCCGTACGAGGGCGCGGTCGAGTGCTCCTCGTCGCCGTACGAGGGCTCATGGCCGGGCTTCTCCTCGCCGTACGAGGACTCGGAGGAGTGCTCCTCGTCGCCGTACGAGGGCGCCTGGGTGGGCTCCTCCTTCCCGTACGAGGACCCGGTCGGGTGCTCCTCCTCCTTCGAGGGGCCCTCGGCCTTGTCCTCCTCACCGTACGAGGACTGAGGCGAATCGTTTCCCTTGCTCTGCGAGGAGGCCGGGGTCACGTCGTCGCTGTAGTCGGGCTCGTCCTGCGGGTCCGCGTTCGCGGCGCCCTGGCCCTTGTCGCCGTCCGAGCCGGACTCGTGGCCGCCGGCGCAGGAGCCGCCGGAAGCGGGGTTCAGCGCGGCGGTGCCGTTCGCCGAGTCGCCGCAGGCGTCCGCCGGGGCGTCCGCCGGGGTCTGGACGGTGTTGCCTGACACCATCCCGGACGATTGCCGTGCGGCGCCGTGCGCGTCCGAGTCGGCGAGTGCCAGGCCGCCGTACAAGGACAGCATGCCCGTCGCGGCGGCCGCCACGAGAATGCCCTTGCTGAGGGTCTGTCGCAATGTCGTCGTCTTCCTGCTCGTAGAAATGGGAAGGCCGGCCCCGGAACGAGAAAGAGGTCCGGGGCCGGCCACGACACAGCCGGTGGGCTGGAGCGTCGGGTTACCGCTCTCAGTCGTTCTCGCACTTGTTGCCGAGCGCCGGGTTCAGCGCCCCGATGACGTTCACGGTGTTGCCGCAGACGTTGACCGGAACGTGCACCGGCACCTGCACGACGTTGCCCGAGATGACGCCGGGCGAGTTGGCGGCGGCGCCCTCCGCGCCGGAGTCCGCGAAGGCGGGAACCGCCCCGCCCAGAGCCAGGATCGCACCGGTGAGGACAGCAGCGCTCTTCTTCATGAAACATTCCCTTCTCTGCGGTCATGCCCTTTTGACGACCGAGACCCAGCGAGCGGCTTCAGCCGAGCGAGCGCATCTTCAACGGCTCGCACCATGACCGGCAGTTGTAAAACGAGGAATAGACAGCGGAAGAAACTACGGAACGCATACCACCCGTCAATTCACTCGAACGCCCCCACAGAATTGACAGCTCGGCCGACACCGACGGGGTGGCTCACGGCTGAGCGCACACGAAACGGCGGCGGCCACCGGTGACCCCGGTCGCCCGCCGCCGTTTCGTGTGCTCACCCGCGGTACAGCGCCTCAATGCGTTCGGCGTAGGCGGCGGTCACCGCGTGCCGCTTCACCTTGAGCGACGGGGTCAGCATCCCGTTCTCCTCGGTGAACTCCCCCTCGATCAGAACGAAGGCGCGGATCGACTCGGCGCGCGAGACGGCCTCGTTGGCGTGGTCCACCGCCTTCTGCACCTCGCGGCGCAGCCTTTCGTCGTGGACGAGTTCGGCGAGCGGGGTGTCCGGCGGGAGCTTGCGCACCGTCAGCCAGTGCGCGACCGCCTCCGGGTCGAGGGTGATCAGCGCGGCGACGAACGGCCGGTTGTCCCCGACGACCAGGCACTGGCCGACCGGTGAGCGGCTGCGCAGCCGGTCCTCCAGGATCGACGGGGAGACGTTCTTGCCGCCGGAGGTGACCAGGATGTCCTTCTTGCGGCCGGTGATGGTGAGGTAGCCGTCCGCGTCGAGGCGGCCGAGGTCGCCGGTGGCGAACCATCCCCCGGACAGGACGGCGTCCGTGGCCGCCGGGTCGTTCCAGTACGCGCCGAAGACCACGCCGCCGCTGATCAGCACCTCGCCGTCGTCGGCGATGCGCACGGCCACGCCCGGGACGGGCAGGCCGACCGTGCCGGGGCGAGGGGAGAGCGGGGGCACGATGGTGGCGGCCGCGGTGGTCTCGGTGAGGCCGTAGCCCTCGTAGACGACGATCCCGGCCGCGTTGAAGAAGAGGTTGAGGTCGCGGTCCAGCGGGGAGCCGCCGCTGATGGCGTAGCGCATGCGGCCGCCCAGTTCCTTGCGGATGCGCCGGTAGACCAGCAGGTCGTACAGGGCCCAGGCGGCGTACAGGCCGGGGCCGGGGCCCTTGCCGGTGCCGAGGAACTTCCGCAGGTACGCCTCGGCGAAGCGCACGGCGATCCGTTCGGCGCGGTCGAAGGAGGCGCCGCGGCCGATCTTCTCGGCGGTGGCGCGCCCGGTGTCGTGGATCTTCTCGAAGAGGTACGGCACCCCGACCAGAAAGGTGGGCCGGAACTCCCTGAGCGCGGGCCTGAGTTCGTCGGGCCTGACGCTCGGGAAGTGGCCGGTCTCGATGCGGGCCATCAGGCAGGCGAGTTGCAGGGTGCGGCCGAGGATGTGGGCGAGCGGCAGGAAGAGCAGGGTGGAGGCGGTCTGTCCGGTGACCGCCTGGAAGACCGGGTGCAGCAGCTCGACGGTGTTGGCGGCCTCGGCGTGCAGGTTGGCGTGGGTGAGGACGCAGCCCTTGGGGCGGCCGGTGGTGCCGGAGGTGTAGCAGAGGGTGGCGACGGTGTCGGGGGTGAGGGCGGCGCGCCGCTTGGCGACCTCGTCGTCGCCGATGTCACGGCCGAGGGCGGTGAGGTCGTCGAGGGTGTCGCCCGGCGCGGCGGACGTCCCGGCGTCCCCCGGCGGGGTCAGTTGCCACACGCGCGGCCGGCGGGCGTGGCTCGCGGTGCCGGCGAGGACGGTGGCGGTGTTCTCGGCGGTCTCGGTGACCACGTACCGGGCGCCGGAGTCCCGCACGATCCACTCCACCTGCGCGGCGGAGGACGTCGGGTAGACGGGCACGGACTGGCCGCCGGCCGCCCAGACCGCGAAGTCCAGCACCGTCCACTCGTAGCGGGTGCGGGACATCACCGCGACCCGGCCGCCCGGTTCCAGGCCGGCGGCGATCAGGCCCTTGGCGACGGCGGTGACCTCGGCGGCGAAGGCGGCCGCGGTCACCGGGCGCCAGGCCCCCTCGGCGCGGCGGCGCAGCAGCACCGCGTCGGGCGTCGTGGCCGCGTGGCCGAACGGGAGGTCGGCCATGGAGCCGCTGGCGAGCGGGGCCGCGAGGGGCGCGGCCCGCACCTCGCGCACGTCGCCCCCGGGATCTCTGACGATCTCCACCGACCCGCGTGCCGCCAGGTCGGCGCGCCGCCGTGCTCGCTTCAGATCCCTGCGTACGCCCATGACGGCTCCCGGTCGCGGCTGTGGCGAAGGTTCTTACTGCCGGGTCAACTTACTCATAAGTAAGGGAACGTCAATGGGGCCCGCCGCCGCGCGTCCGGGCCGCGGTCACGAGACGATGTCCTTGCGCGCGAACCCCCGGAAGGCCAGGGCGAACAGCACCACGGCGTACGTCACGGAGACCGCGGCGCCCTGGACCATGCCGGACCACTCGGGGTCCTGCTGCACGGCGTCGGCCCAGGCGAACTGCCAGTGCGCGGGCAGGAAGTCGCGCCAGTGGCCGAGGGCGGTCACGGCGTCCAGGACGTTGCCGACGATCGTCAGGCCCACCGCGCCGCCGACCGCGCCGAGCGGGGCGTCCGTCCTGGTGGAGAGCCAGAACGCCAGTCCCGCGGTGACCAGTTGGGACACGAAGACGTAGCCCACGACCACCACGAGCCGCTGCGCGGCCGTGCCCGGGTCCAGCGCGCCGCCGGTGGGGATCTGCAACGGGCCCCAGCCGTAGGCGGCCGTGCCGACCGCGAGGGCCACGACCGGCAGCAGCACCATCGCGGCGAGGCTCAGCCCGAGACCCACGGCGAGCTTGGAGAGCAGCAGCCTGGTTCTGGGCACGGGCGCGGCGAGCAGATAGCGCAGCGAGGACCAGCCGGCCTCGGAGGCGACCGTGTCCCCGCAGAACAGCGCGACCGGGATCACCAGCAGGAAGCCGGCCGAGACGAACAGGTTGACCGCGGCGAAGTTGGCCCCGGACGCGGTGGCCGTGTCCATCAGGGTGACCCGGCCGTCGCGGCCCGAGGGCTCGCCGCCGATCGCGAACGCGACGAGCAGCACGAACGGCAGGACCGCGAGGACGCCGCCCATGATCAGCGTGCGGCGCCGCTTGAGCTGGCGGACCAGCTCCACGCGCAGCGGCAGGGTGCGGCCCGCGCGGTAACCGGGGGCGGCCTCGACGGGCTCCACGGGCTCGGTGAGCGTGCTCACGGGGCACCTCCGATCAGGGTGAGGAAGGCGTCTTCCAGGCGCCGGTGGGGACCGACAGAGGCGACGGGCACCTCCAGGCGCACCAGCTCCACGACCAGCGCCTCGGCGGTGCCGCCCGGTTCGAGCCGGACCAGCAGCCCGTCGTCGGTGCGGACGGCGGAGGCGACGCCGGGCAGGGCGGTGACCTTCTCCACCACGGGTTCCTCCACCGGCGTACCGGTGCCGACCAGCAGCGTGTCGCCGGAGCCGACTATCTCCCGCACCGGTCCCGCCTGGACGAGCCGGCCGCGGTCCATCACCACCAGGTGGGTGCAGGACTGCTCGACCTCGGCGAGGAGGTGGCTGGAGACGATCACGGTGCGGCCGGCCGCCGCGTAGCGGATCATCACCTCGCGCATCTCGCGGATCTGGGGCGGGTCGAGGCCGTTGGTGGGTTCGTCCAGAATGAGCAGGTCGGGCAGGCCGAGCATGGCCTGGGCGATCGCCAGGCGCTGGCGCATGCCCTGGGAGTAGGTGCGCACGGCACGGGCGAGCGCGTCGCCCAGGCCCGCGATCTCCAGTGCCTGGTCGAGACGGGCGTCCTCGGGCGGCCGGCCGGTGGCCCGCCAGTAGAGCTCCAGATTCTCGCGGCCGGACAGGTGGGGCAGGAAACCCGCGCCCTCCACGAAGGCGCCGACCCTCGACAGCACCGGCGCGCCGGGCCGTACGGCGTGGCCGAAGACGCGGATCTCCCCTCCGTCGGGTCCGATGAGGCCCATCAGCATGCGCAGAGTGGTGGTCTTGCCCGCGCCGTTGGGTCCGAGCAGGCCGAGGACCTGGCCCTTCTCCACGCGGAACGACAGCTCGCGCACCGCGTAACGGTCGGCGGACCTGGCGTACCGCTTGCTCAGGTCCGTTATCTGCAGCGGGACGTCGGCGAGCGCCGGATCGGGCGCGGGGGCGGCCGTGGGGCGGCGGCCGGTGACCAGCAGGGCGAGCGCGCCCACGGCACCGGCCAGGGGCAGCCACCACACCCAGGAGGGCAGCGGGGCCGCCGCGGTGGTGACGGCGGGCGCGGTCGGCACGCTCAGTTCCGACCTGAGGGCGACGGTGTACGTGGCGGGGGCGGCCGGTGAGGCGTAGCCGAGGTCGGTGGAGGCGAGGACCAGGCGGAGCCGGTGGCCCTTGCGCACCTCGTGGTCGATCGCCGGGAGGGTGACCGTGACGTCCTTGCCGGTCCTGGCGCCGGTGACCCGCAGGGGTGCGACGAGCTGGGACGGCAGCACCTGCCGGGTGCCGTCGGGGCCGACGTCGTACACCTTGCCGAACAGGACGGCGTCGTCGGTGGTGGAGGTGACGTGGACGGTGGCGGTCGGGGACCCGGTGATCCGCAGGTCCCGGGTGAGCGGGGCCGAGTCGAACCGGGCGTACTGCCCGGGGAAGTCGAGGGAGACCCCGACGCCGAGCGCGGAGAGCTGGGAGAGGCCGCCGGAGCCGCCGAGGCCGGGCAGCGCGGAGACGCCGGGCGGGCTGGCGCCGGCCGGGTTGGCCACGTGCTGCTCGCGGCCGGTCAGGGCGATGGCGCGCGGGTGGTCGCGCAGGCCCGGGTAGGCGCCGGCGCTCGCGCCGCGGAGCCGGGCGGCGCCGTCGGTGGAGTCGACGCCGCCGGTGCGGGTGACGCGGAAGGCGGGGCCGGTGCCGGTGGCGTGGTCGCCCTTCAGGTAGTGGTCGAACCAGGCGGTCACCCGCCCCTGCACCCGGCTGTCCTCCATGTCGCCGCCGTCGTGTCCGCCCGCGATCCAGTCGACGTCCACGGGGGCGCCGTTCGCGCGGATCGCCTTCTCGGCGGCGTCGGACTGGGCGAGGATGAACAGGGAGTCGGTCTGGCCCTGCACCAGCAGGGTGGGCACCTTGACACGGTCGGCGACCGCGACCGGCGAGCGCTCCCGGAGCAGTTCGCGGGCGGCGTCGTCCGGGGTGCCGGACTCGGCGACCCGGTCGTACATCCGGCACAGGGCGGGCTCGAACCTGGCGCAGCCGCCGCCGGTGTTGAAGAAGACGCCGGCCCAGAGCTTCTTGAAGACGCCGTTCGGGAAGAGGGCGTCGGCGAGGTTCCAGTAGGTGACGGCCGGGGCGATGGCGTCGACGCGGCGGTCGTGTCCGGCGGCGAGCAGGGAGATCGCGCCGCCGTAGGAGCCGCCGGTCACGCCCACGCGCGGGTCGCCCCTGCCGTCGAGGCGGACCTGGGGCTGCTCGGCGAGCCAGTCGATGAGCCGGGAGACGTCGGCGACCTCGTGCCGCGGGTCGTTCAGGCCGATCCTGCCGGTGGAGCGGCCGAAGCCGCGGGCCGACCAGGTCAGCACGGTGTATCCGGCGCGGGTGAGGTCCTCGGCCTGCTGCCGCACGTCGTTCTTGCTGCCGCCGAAGCCGTGGGCGAGCAGGACGGCGGGGCGGCGGCCGGCGGCGCCGGTGAAGTACGAGGTGTCCAGCCGGGTGCCGTCGGCCATGGTCATGACCCGGTCGGTCCGGCGCACCACCGGCGGGTCGTCGGACGCGACGGCCGACCACGTACCGGCGCCGGCGAGCACCACGACCGCGGCCGCGGCGGCCAGCAGCCGGCGCGGCCCCTTCAGCAGTCCCCGCGGTACGGGCACTCGAAGATCCATGCATCAACGGTACGGGCCGCCGCCGACACCGCATGCGGCCCGGGGGCCGAACCTACGCCCTCCTTGCGGCGTACGGGACGGTTCCTCGCGTACTCCAGGCGTGGTACCAAGGCGCATGCGCCCTCCGGACATCCGCCGTGCCACGACCGTCGCGCAGCTCGTCGCGGCCGGGCACCTGTTCGACCAGCCGGTCCGCCCCGAGTGGGCCGAACGGTTCCTGACCACCGCCGGGCACCATCTGTTCCTCGCGCACGCGGAGGAGGGCGGCGGCCCGGTCGGGTTCGTCAGCGGCGTGGAGACCCTGCACCCCGACAAGGGCGCCGAGATGTTCCTGTACGAGCTGGAGGTCGCCGCGCCCTACCGCCGCCGGGGGATCGGCCGGGCGCTGGTGCTGCGGCTGGCCGCGCTCGCGCGGGAGCGGGGCTGTCACGGGATGTGGGTCGGCGTGGACCGCGGAAACGACGTCGCCCTCGCCGCCTATCGCAGTGCGGGCGGCGAGGACGACGGGTCGTGCTCGGTGGTGACGTGGGACTTCGGCTGAGCCGTCAGGCCTGCTCGTCCTCGGGGATCGACACCAGCCAGCGGGTGTCGCGGCGCGGGCGGAGGTAGAAGGCCCAGTAGAGGGTGGCGACCGCGGTGATGCCGCCGGTCCACAGCAGGTAGCTCGCCTCCTGCTGGGTGAGGATGTAGGCGAGGACCACGATCAGCAGGACGGGCATCGCGGGCCACAGCGGCATCCGCCAGGCGGGGGTGTGCTTGTGGGTGCCGCGGCGGCACAGCAGGGCGGCGACCGCGACGAGGATGTACATGCCGGTCACGGAGACGCCGGTGACGCCGTACAGGGTGTCCAGGTTGACGAAGCAGAGCAGCGCGCCGGGGACGCCGACCGCCAGGGTGGCGACCCAGGGCGAGCCGAAGCGGCCGAGCCGGGAGAAGAGGTTGTTGACCGGCTCGGGCCAGGCCTTGTCGCGGGCGGAGGCGAACAGGACCCGGGAGTTCTGGATGACCATGACGATGCCCGCGTTGATGATCGCGAGGGCGACGCAGAGGCTCACGAACGTGCCGACCGCGGAGTTGGACCAGGCGGTGACCATGGAGCTGATGTCGCCGCTGGTGAGCTCCTTGACGTCGGAGGCGCCCATGGTGATCGCGGCGACCGGCACGATGATGACCACCGAGGAGATGGCGAGGGTGGCCAGCACCGTGCGGGCGACGTTGCGGCGCGGGTGCTCCAGCTCCTCGGAGAGGTAGACGGCGGTCGAGAACCCCTGGGTGGCGAAGAGGGCGATGGCGAGCCCGGATATGACCAGCATGGCCGTCACCGGGTCGGTGTGGCCGCTCGGGCCGGCCACCTGCATGGAGACCAGGCTGCCGACGCCGCGGTGGCTGTGCGAGAAGCCGAGCAGGGCGACCACGCCGGCCGCGATGACCTCGAGGACCAGGAAGATGCCGGTGATCCAGGCGTTGGCCCGCAGGTCGAGCAGTCCGGCGAGGGTGGCGAGCAGCATCACGCCGGCGCCGGTCATGGCCGGGTCCAGGTGCACGATCGGGGCCAGGTAGTCGGCCGTGCCCATCGCGATCACGGGCGGGACGATCATCACCACGAGCAGGGACAGCACGAAGACCAGCCAGCCCGCGAGCCGCCCGGCCATCGTCGACACCATGGCGTACTCGCCGCCCGCGCTGGGGATGAGGGTGCCCAGCTCGGAGTAGCAGAACGCCACGGCGATACACAGCAGGGAGCCGATGGCGATCGTCAGGGCGGTGGCGGTGCCGAGGGAGCCGAACAGGTCCGGGACGACCACGAAGAGCGTGGAGGCGGGCGTGACGCACGAGAGCGTCAGCAGGGTGCCGCCGACGACGCCGATGGAACGCTTGAGCTTCTGGGGGCCGTCGGAGATGCCGGGGGCGTCTGCGACGGCTGTGTCGACAGGGCGGAGCGTGTCGGTCATGCGGCGTGGTTCCGATCGACTCGTGCGACTGAGGGTGGGGGTCGGGAGCGCTATCGCCTCCGGCGGCTCGTCTTACGTTCGTCTCGTCCGCTCCCGGCGCTGCTTAGAGAACCCCTTCGAAAACCGCCGCGTCAATGGGGGTTCACCTTCGGATTCCGCACTCGTAAAGCGACGCAGTTCACATAACTTTCGCAGGCACTGATCACGCAGCAGCTCATTCAGCAAGCTGATGGGATCTATGACCTTGCTTTCGAAGGTGATCAGGAGATCCCTCATGGCTTGCCCGTTTCATCCGCGAAAACGGGAACCGCAGGAGGCGGGGCAAAAAAATGTCGGGCCGTCCGGTATCCGGACGGCCCGACGGGGTGTTCTCAGTGGTTGCGCGGGAAGCCCAGGTCGACGCCCGCTGGGGCGTCCGCCGGGTCGGGCCAGCGGGTGGTGACGACCTTGCCGCGGGTGTAGAAGTGCGTGCCGTCGTTGCCGTAGATGTGGTGGTCGCCGAAGAGCGAGTCCTTCCAGCCGCCGAAGGAGTGGTAGCCGACGGGGACCGGGATCGGGACGTTGACGCCGACCATGCCGGCCTCGACCTCGAGCTGGAAGCGGCGGGCCGCGCCGCCGTCCCGGGTGAAGACGGCGGTGCCGTTGCCGAACGGCGAGGCGTTGATGAGCGCCAGGCCCTCCTCGTACGTCTCGGCGCGCAGCACGCACAGGACGGGGCCGAAGATCTCGTCCCGGTAGGCGCTGGCGGTCGTCGGCACCCGGTCGAGCAGCGAGATGCCGATCCAGTGGCCGTCCTCGAACCCGTCCACGGTGTGGCCGGTGCCGTCCAGCACCACTTCGCAGCCCTCGTCCGCCGCGCCCTTCACGTAGGAGGCGACCTTGTCCCGGTGGGCGGCGGTGATCAGCGGGCCCATCTCGGACGTCGGGTCGTTGCCGGGGCCGATCTTGATCTTCTCGGCCCGCTCGCGGATCTTCTCCACCAGCTCGTCGCCGATCGCGCCGACCGCCACGACCGCGGAGATCGCCATGCAGCGCTCGCCCGCCGAGCCGTAGGCCGCCGAGACGGCCGCGTCGGCGGCCGCGTCCAGGTCGGCGTCCGGCAGGACCAGCATGTGGTTCTTGGCGCCGCCGAGGGCCTGCACCCGCTTGCCGGCCGCGGAGGCGGTGGCGTGGATGTAGCGGGCGATCGGGGTCGAGCCGACGAAGGAGACGGCCTTGACGTCCGGGTGCTCCAGCAGCCGGTCCACGGCCGTCTTGTCGCCGTGCACGACGTTGAAGACGCCGTCGGGCAGCCCGGCCTCGGCGAGCAGCTCGGCGAGCCTCACCGCCGCCGACGGGTCCTTCTCGCTCGGCTTCAGCACGAAGGTGTTGCCGCAGGCGATGGCGATCGGGAACATCCACATCGGGACCATTGCCGGGAAGTTGAACGGGGTGATGCCCGCGACGACACCGAGCGGCTGGCGGATCGACGACACGTCCACCCGGCTCGCCACCTGCGTGGACAGCTCGCCCTTGAGCTGCACGCTGATGCCGCAGGCCAGTTCGACGATCTCCAGGCCGCGCGCGACCTCGCCCAGGGCGTCCGAGTGCACCTTGCCGTGCTCGGCGGTGATCAGCTCGGCGATCTCGTCCCGGTGCGCGTCGAGCAGCGCCCGGAACTTGAAGAGGATGCCGGTCCGCTGGGCCAGCGAGGACTGGCCCCAGGTCGTGAAGGCGTCCTTGGCGGCGGCGACGGCCGCGTCCACCTCCTCGACCGACGCGAACGCGACCTTGGTGGTGACCGCGCCGGTCGCCGGGTCCGTGACCGGCCCGTACGTACCCGACGCGCCTTCGGCGGTCTTGCCGCCGATCCAGTGGTTGACGATCTTCGTCATGCCCTAAGACTCCTTCTACAGATGGCGGCGTCGGGTCGAGACGTGCCGTTCGTACAGCTCACGTGCCTTGACCGCGGACGGTCGGGTCGCGGTCTCGGCCACAGGAACATCCCACCAGGCCTGCGCCGGAGGCGCGCCCGACACAGTGTCGGACGTTTCGGTCTCCACGTAGACACATGTGGGAGTGTCGGCCGCGCGTGCCTCGGCGAGCGCCGCCCGCAGGTCCCGGACCGTCCGCGCGCGCAGCACCCGCATGCCGAGGCTGGCAGCGTTGGCGGCGAGGTCCACCGGCAGCGGGGCGCCGGTGAAGCCGCCGTCGGCCGCGCGATAGCGGTAGGCGGTGCCGAACCGCTCGCCGCCCACCGACTCCGACAGGCCGCCGATCGAGGCGTACCCGTGGTTCTGCAGCAGCAGGACCTTGATCGCGACGCCCTCCTGGACGGCGGTCACGATCTCCGTCGGCATCATCAGGTAGGTGCCGTCGCCGACCAGCGCCCAGACGTTCCGCCCGGGCGCGGCGAGCTTGACGCCGATCGCGGCCGGGATCTCGTAGCCCATGCAGGAGTAGCCGTACTCCAGGTGGTACTGGTCCCGGGACCGGGTCCGCCACAGCTTGTGCAGGTCGCCGGGGAGGGAGCCGGCCGCGTTCACGATGATGTCGGACTCGTCGACCACTGCGTCCAGGGCGCCGATGACCTGGGGCTGGGTCGGCCGTACGTCGGGCTCGTCGGCCTCGAAGCAGGCGTCGACCCGCTGTTCCCAGCGCTCCTTGTCCTCGGTGTACTCGGCGACGTAGCTGTCGGCGACCCGGTGCCCGTGCGTCGCCAGGGCCTCGGTCAGCTCGCCCAGACCGCTGCGGGCGTCCGCGACCAGCGGGAGACCGGCGAGCTTGTGGCCGTCGAAGGGCGCGATGTTGAGGTTGAGGAAGCGGACGTCCGGGTTCTCGAAGAGGGTCCCGGAGGCGGTGGTGAAGTCGGTGTAGCGGGTGCCGACGCCGATGACGAGGTCAGCGGTGCGGGCCAGTTCGTCGGCGGTGGCGGTGCCGGTGTGGCCGACGCCGCCGACGTCCTGCGGGTGGTCGTGACGCAGGGAGCCCTTGCCGGCCTGGGTGGAGGCGACCGGTATGCGGGTGGCCGCCGCGAACTCCGCGAGGGCCTCCTCGGCGCGGCTGTGGTGGACGCCGCCGCCCGCGACGACGAGCGGCCTGCGCGCCCGGCGGACGGCCCGCACCGCCTCGGCCAGCTCGGCCGGGTCCGCGCCGGGACGCCGTACCGTCCACACGCGCTCGGCGAAGAACTCCTCGGGCCAGTCGTACGCCTCGGCCTGCACGTCCTGCGGCAGGGCGAGGGTGACCGCGCCGGTCTCCACCGGGTCGGTGAGCACCCGCACGGCCTGCAGCGCGCCCGGGACGAGCTGCTCGGCCCGGGTGATCCGGTCGAAGTAGCGCGAGACCGGGCGCAGGGTGTCGTTGACCGAGACGTCGCCCGCGTACGGCGTCTCTAGCTGCTGCAGGACCGGGTCGGCGGGGCGGGCGGCGAAGACGTCGCCGGGGAGGAGCAGGACCGGGAGGTGGTTGACGGTGGCGAGGGCGGCGCCGGTGACCAGGTTGGTGGCGCCGGGGCCGATGGAGGTCGTGACGGCGTGGGCGGACAGGCGGTTGGACTGGCGGGCGTAGCCGACCGCCGCGTGCACCATGGCCTGTTCGTTGCGGCCCTGGTGGTACGGCATGACCTCGGCGTACTCGACCAGCGCCTGGCCGAGCCCGGCTACGTTGCCGTGCCCGAAGACGCCCCAGGTGGCGCCGATCAGCCGGCGGCGCTCGCCGTCGCGTTCGGTGTACTGGGCGGCGAGGAAGCGGACGAGTGCCTGGGCGACGGTCAGCCGGATCGTCATCGGTAGCCCCCTGTGCTCATCGCTTGGTCGGGGTGGAAGCGGATCCGCCACTCCCGCGTCTCGCCGGGTCCCGCCATGACGTTGAGGTAGTACATGTCGTGACCGGGCTGGGCGATCGACGGGCCGTGCCATCCGTCGGGGACGAGGACGGCGTCGCCGGAGCGGACCTCGGCGAGGACGTCGGAGCCGCCCTCACGGGAGGGGAACACGCGCTGGTAGCCGAACCCGTTCGGGCCGTCGATCTCGAAGTAGTAGATCTCCTCCAGCCGGGACTCCTCGCCCGGCACGTGCTCGTCGTGCTTGTGCGACGGGTAGGACGACCAGTTGCCGCCGGGGGTGACGACCTCCACGGCGATCAGCCGGTCGCAGTCGAAGGCGTCGGCGGCCGCGAAGTTGCGCACCCGGCGCGCGCAGGTGCCGCTGCCGCGGTGTTCGACGGGGACCTCCGGCGCGGGGCCGTAGCGGGCGGGGAGTCGTCGCTCGCACTTCGCTCCTGCCAGGGCGAAGCGGCCTCCCGCGCCGGAGGCGATCTGGACCCGGGCGTCGCGGGGCGCGTAAACGAAGTCGGAGACCCCGGTGAACACGCTCTCACGACCCAGGAGTTGGAACTCGTCTTCCTCGATTCGCACCGTACATCCGCCTTGCAACGGAAGCACGATCCATTCACTGCCCCCGGTGGTGAACGTATGGCTGCCGCCGGGTGTCAGCTCCACGACGCGCAGGCCGCTGTACTCCCAGCCGGCGCGCTCGGGACCGATGTCGACGGTGTACCCGCCGTTGGCGGTGGTTCCCCGGGGCAGGTGCAGTTCGTCGCCGGTCATGCGGCCCCTCGCAGCAGTGCGGTGGCGGTGTCCACGGCGGCGGCCACGTCGCCGTCCGCCGGGTACAGCAGCGAACGGCCCACGACCAGGCCGCGCACGGTGGGCAGCCGGAGCGCGCCGCGCCACTTCTCGTAGGCGGCGACCTGCTCCCCGGGGGAGTCGCCGACGTCACCCCCGAGGAGTACGGCCGGCAGGGTCGAGGTCTCCATGACCCGGGCCATGTCGTCGGGGTTCTCGGTGACCGGCACCTTCAGCCAGGTGTAGGCCGAGGAGCCGCCGAGGCCGGAGGCGATGGCGATGGACCTGGTGACGGCGTCGGCGGACAGGTCGTTGACCAGCCGGCCCCCGGGGGTGCGGCTGGTGATGAACGGCTCCACGAAGACCGGGAGCCGGCGGGCGGCCATGTCGTCGATGACGCGGGCGGCCGACTCCATGGTGGTCAGCGAGCCCGGGTCGGCGTAGTCGATGCGCAGCAGCAGCTTGCCGGCGTCGAAGCCGAGACGCTGGATGTCCTCGGGACGGTGGCCGGTGAAGCGGTCGTCCAGTTCGAAGCCGGCGCCCTGCAGCCCGCCGCGGTTCATGGAGCCGAGGACGACCTTGTGGTCGAGGGCGCCGAGCAGCAGCAGGTCGTCCAGGACGTCGGCGGTCGCGAGGACGCCGTCGACGCCGGGTCGCGACAGCGCGAGGCACAGGCGCCGCAGCAGGTCGGCGCGGTTGGCCATGGCGAGGGCGCGGTCGCCCACGCCGAGCGCGCCGCGGGCCGGGTGGTCGGCGGCGACGATCATCAGCCGGCCGCTCGTGTCCAGCAGCGGGCGCCGCACGCGCCGGGCGGCGGCCTCGGCGACGGCCTCGGGGTGGTGGATGCGGAGGCGGACCAGTTCGGAGACGTCGACGGGCGGCGGCCGCGTCCCCGGCCCGTCCTCGGCGTGCGTCCGCGGCGCGTCCCCGGTGGGCGTCCCCGACCCACCCTCCGTGTGCGTCCCCGGCGCATCCCCGGCGTGCGTTCCCGGCGCACCCCCGGTGGGCGTACCCGGTGCGTCCCCGGCGTGCGTCCCAGGCGCGTCCCCGGCGTGCGTCCCCGACCCGCCCTCGGTGTGCGTCCCCGTCACCCGGCCCGCCCTCACAGCACCGCTCCGGCGTCGAGTGCGGCGGCCACCTCGGCGGGGGTCGGCATCGCGGAGGAGCACTCCAGGCGGGAGGCGACGATGGCGCCGGCCGCGTTGGCGTGCCGCATGGTCGTCTCCAGGTCCCAGCCCGCCAGCAGGCCGTGGCACAGGGAGCCGCCGAAGGCGTCCCCGGCGCCGAGTCCGTTGAGGACGGTGACCGGCAGCGGCGGGACCTCGGCGCACTCGCCGCTGCGGTCGACGGCGAGGACACCCTTGGGCCCCTGTTTGACCACGGCGATCTCGGCCCCGGCGGCCAGCAGGGCGCGGGCCGCCGCATGGGGCTCGCGGACGCCGGTCGCGATCTCCACCTCGTCCAGGTTGCCCACGGCGACCGTGGCGTGCCGCAGCGCCTCGGCGTAATAGGGCCGGACCCGGCCGGGGTCGGTCCGGGCCGCGTCGTTCCAGAGGACGGGGCGCCAGTCGAGGTCGAAGACGGTCGGGCCGGACCGGGCCCGGTGGGCGAGGGCGGTGAGGGTGGCCGTGCGGCTCGGCTCCTCGCTCAGGCCGGTGCCGGTGACCCAGAAGATCCGGGCGGCGGCGATGGCGTCCAGGTCCAGGTCGCCGGCGTCGATCTCCAGGTCCGGCGCCTTGGGGCGGCGGTAGAAGTAGAGGGGGAAGTCGTCCGGCGGGAAGATCTCGCAGAAGGTGACCGGCGTGGCCAGTCCGGGGACCGGGGTGACCCAGCGGTCGTCGACGCCGAAGCCGCGCAGGGCCTCGTGCAGATAGGCGCCGAACGGGTCGTCGCCGGTGCGGGTGATGACGGCCGTCCGGCGGCCGAGCCGGGCGGCGGCCACCGCGACGTTGGTCGCCGACCCGCCGAGGAACTTGCCGAAGGCCGACACCTGGGCCAGCGGGACGCCGGTCTGCAGCGGGTAGAGGTCCACTCCGATCCGCCCCATGGTGATCAAGTCGTACGCCATCGGCTTCCCTTCCGCGCTGTCCGGTTCACCCCGCGTATCTCCTCCCGGGCTTTCTAGTCCTGTCAGACGAACCCTGTCAATCTTTTGTCCGGACATTCGGACGACAGCTTGACACCGCTTTCCGGGCGCCCGCAGGCTGGCGGCCATGACGTCCTCGGCACCCTCCTCACTTTCCCGCATCCGGATCGGTTCGGCGCCCGACTCCTGGGGCGTGTGGTTCCCGGACGACCCGCGGCAGGTGCCCTGGCGGCGGTTCCTCGACGAGGTCGCCGGCTCGGGCTACGAGTGGATCGAGCTCGGCCCCTACGGCTATCTGCCCACCGACCCCGCGGTGCTCGCCGAGGAGACCGGCCGCCGCGGCCTGAGGGTGTCGGCAGGCACCGTCTTCACCGGCCTGCACCACGGCGCCGCCGTCTGGGAGAAGACCTGGGAGCACGTCTCCGGCATCGCCGCCCTGACCCAGGCCATGGGCGCCCGCCACCTGGTCGTCATCCCGTCCTTCTGGCGGGACGACCGGACCGGCGAGGTGCTGGAGCCCGACACGCTGACCGCCCCGCAGTGGCGCGACCTCACCTCGCTGACCGAACGGCTGGGGCACGAGGTGCGGGAGCGGTACGGCCTCACGGTCGTGGTCCACCCGCACGCCGACACGCACATCGACACCGAGGAGAACGTCACCCGGTTCCTCGACGGCACCGACCCGGACCTGGTCTCGCTGTGCCTGGACACCGGGCACTACGCCTACTGCGGCGGCGACAGCGTCAAGCTGATCGAGACCTGCGGCGAACGGATCGGCTACCTGCATCTGAAGCAGGTGGACCCGGAGATCCTCGCCGACGTGCGGGCCCAGGGGACGCCGTTCGGCCCGGCGGTCGCCCGCGGAGTGATGTGCGAACCTCCGTCCGGCGTGCCCGCGCTGGGGCCGGTGTTGGAGGCCGCCGGACGGCTGGGCGCCGACCTGTTCGCGATCGTCGAGCAGGACATGTACCCGTGCGACCCGGACAAGCCGCTGCCGATCGCCCGGCGCACCCGGGCGTTCCTGAGGTCCTGCGGAGCCTGAGCGCCCACCCCGAACGGCAGGCATCGCGCGCCGCTTTGCTGCGGCCGTGTCACAAAGTCCCCCTTCCTGTCACAGATGTCGCACCTACGCGGGTTATCGGTCACACCCGGCCAACAGCCGCTTGCCCGCCGCCTCCCGGTGTCGTTCACCGGGCAAAGGCTTGGTGATCACCAGCGCACCGCCCGGCTCCCCCGACGGCCGCCCCCGGCCGCGCCGCGGCGCGCGCGGGGAGGTACGACGCATGACCGACCGAAGGCTCTGGGGCTACAAGGAGATCGCGGCGCACATCAGGGTGCAGCCGGACACCGTGCGGTCCTACCGCAAGCACGGCCTGCTGCCGCCGCCGGACCAGGTGGAGTCCGGCAAGCCCTACTGGTACGCCGACACCGTCCGCGCCTGGGTCGCCTCCCGGCCGGGCAACCGGGGCCGAAGAGGGGACTGAGCGCGGAAAAACCACCTGTGCCCCACCTGCGGCGTGGGGCACAGTCGCCCCATGAGCTTCTCCGTCAAACCCGTCCTGACCGGCCGCAGGACCGTGCTGCGGCCGTTCACCGAGGCCGACGCCGCCGCCATGGGTGAGATCGTCGCCGACCCCGAGGTCGTCCGCTTCACCTTCGATCCCTCCACGGAGCTGACCCCGGAACGGCTGCGCACCTGGTACGGCTCCCGGGCCACCGCCCCCGACCGCCTCGACCTGGCCGTCACCGATCCGCAGACCGGCGAGGTCCTGGGCGAGGTGGTGCTGTACGAGTACGACGCGGCCGCCCGAAGCTGCGTCTTCCGCACCCTCATCGGCCCCCGCGGCCGGGGCCGCGGCATCGGCACCGAGGCGACCCGGCTGATCGTCGGCCACGCCTTCGAGTCGCTCGGTCTGCACCGCGTCGAGCTGGCCGCCTGGGCCCACAACCACCGGGCCCTGCGCGTCTACGAGAAGGCCGGCTTCGTGGTCGAGGGCGTACGGCGGGAGGTGCAGGTGCGCGACGGCGAGTGGGCCGACGAGGTGATCATGGCGATCCTGGACCGCGAGTGGGCCGCGCTCAGCGCCACGGCTCGATGACGGTCACGCCCGCGCCCGGCGTGGTCCCCATGGCGGCGAGGGCGGCCGGCGCCTCGTCCAGCGAGATCGTCCGCGTCACCAGCAGGTCCGGGCGCAGCGCCCCGGAGCCGACCAGCTCCAGCATCCCGGGATAGGCGTGGGCGGCCATGCCGTGGCTGCCGAGGATCTCCAGCTCCAGGGCGATGGCTCGGGCCATCGGGACCGGGGTGGTGCCGTCCGCCGAGGGCAGCAGGCCCACCTGGACGTGCCGGCCGCGGCGGCGCAGGGAGCCGACGGAGGCGGCACAGGTGGCGGCCGAGCCGAGGGCGTCCAGCGAGAGATGGGCGCCCCCGCCGGTCAGCTCCCGTATGGCCGCCGCCGTGTCCGGTACGGCTGAGGCGTCCACCGTCGCGGCCGCGCCGAAGGTCCGGGCCAGTTCGAGCGCCCGCGGCGAGACGTCCACCGCGACCACCCGGGCCCCCGCGGCGGCCGCGATCATCACCGCCGACAGCCCGACCCCGCCGCACCCGTGCACCGCGACCCACTCCCCCGCCGCCGACCGGCCCTGCCGCACCACCGCGCGGAAGGCGGTGGCGAAGCGGCAGCCGAGGGCGGCGGCCGTGCCGTACGCCATCGAGTCCGGGATCGCGACCAGGTTCACGTCGGCGTGGTCGAGCGCCACGTACTGGGCGAAGGAACCCCAGTGGTGGAAGCCGGGCTGGGTCTGGCGCTCGCACACCTGCTGGTCGCCGGCCGCGCAGGACGGGCAGCTTCCGCAGGCGCAGACGAAGGGCACGGTGACCCGGTCGCCGGGGTGCCAGCCGGTCACCCGGGCGCCCACCGCCTCGACGACTCCGGCGAGTTCGTGGCCGGGGACGTGCGGCAGGGTGATGTCCGGGTCGTGGCCCATCCAGCCGTGCCAGTCGCTGCGGCACAGTCCCGTCGCCTCGACCCGCACCACGACCCCGTGCTCGGCCGGCTCCGGGTCCGGCACCTCCCGCACCTCGGCCGGCTCCCCGTACTTCTCGAACACCGCCGCTCTCATGCGGCCCACCTTCGCACGGGGGGACGCCGCGCCACACCCCGCCTCCCGCTCATACGCCCGCCGGCTCCTTCTCCGGCGCGGACGCCGGCGCCTCGCCCTCGCTGAGCCCGAACCGCCGGTGGAAGCGGCGCAGCGGGGCGGGCGCCCACCAGGTGGCGCGGCCGGTGAGCCGCATGATCGCCGGGACCAGCAGGCTGCGGACGACCATCGCGTCCATCAGGACCGCGAGCGCGATGCCGAAGCCCAGCATCTTGGTGTTGGTCACCCGGGAGGTGCCGATGGCGACCATCACCACCGCGAGGATGACCGCCGCCGCGGTGATCAGGCCGCCGGTGCGCTGGAGACCGTGGCGGACCGCCTCGTCGTGGTCGCCGGTGCGGTCGTACTCCTCCTTGATGCGGGAGAGCAGGAACACGCCGTAGTCCATGGAGAGTCCGAAGGCCACGCAGAACATCAGCACGGGCAGGGTGGTCTCGATGGAGCCGGGGCTGGTGAAGCCGAGCGCGCCGGACAGGTGGCCGTCCTGGAAGACCCAGACCACCGCGCCGAACATCGCCGTCAGGCTGAGCGCGTTGAGCACCACGGCCTGCAGGGGTATCAGCACGCTCCCGGTGAGCAGGAAGACCAGCAGCAGGGTGACGACCGCGATGAACGCCCCCGCCCAGGGCAGGCGTTCGCCTATCGCGTGCTTGGAGTCGACCAGGACGGCGGCCGTACCGGTCACCTTGGTGTCGAAGGGGGCCTTCAGCGCGCGCAGTTCGCCGACGAGGCGCTGGGCCCCGGTGTCGACGGCCTCGCCCTCCGGCTGGACGGTGAAGTAGCCCGTGCCGCCCTTGACCAGGGGGCCGTCGACCCGGGCGACCTCGGGCAGGGCGGCCACCCGCTGCTTGTAGGCGGCGTACTGCGCCTTGGTGGCGCCGCCCTCGGTGAGGATCTCGAGGCCGCCGCCGGGTGTGCCGGGGAAGCCGTCGCGGAGGTGCTGCTGCACCACGTGCGACTCGGCACCCGAGGGCAGTTGGCGGTCGTCGGCGGTGCCGAATCGGACGCCGAGGAAGGGGAGGCCGAGGACGACGAGGAGGGCGCTGGTGCCGATCGCGAAGAGCGGCGCACGGCGCATCACCAGCGTGGCGGTGCGCGTCCAGCCGGTGCTGCCCGCGGCCTCGCCCGCGGAGCCTGCGGTCTCGCGGCCGCGGCGGAACAGGCGCCGCAGGTCGAGGGAGTTGACCCGG
Organism: Streptomyces sp. NPDC003720; assembly: GCF_042875075.1. Classification (NCBI taxonomy): domain Bacteria; kingdom Bacillati; phylum Actinomycetota; class Actinomycetes; order Kitasatosporales; family Streptomycetaceae; genus Streptomyces; species Streptomyces sp. NPDC003720. The sequence goes on along the minus strand of NZ_JBIANZ010000003.1, from coordinate 172,987 downwards.
TGGCCGAGCAGGATCAGGGCGGCCGGCAGCAGGATCAGGGCGGCAGCGGCGGCCAGCAGGACCACGGCGATGCCGGCGTAGGCGAAGGACCGCAGGAAGTACTGCGGGAAGACCATCATGGCGGCCAGGGAGACCGCGACGGTGAGGGCGGAGAACAGCACCGTGCGGCCCGCCGTGCGCAGTGTGGTGCCGACCGCCGTCAGCGGTTCGGCCCCGCCGGACAGTTCCTCCCTGTAGCGGCGCACGATGAAGAGGGCGTAGTCGATGGCCAGGCCGAGGCCGAGGGCCGTGGTGAGGTTGAGCGCGAAGACCGAGACGTCGGTGAAGGCGGTCAGGCCGCGCAACACAGCGTTGGTGCCGAGGATCGCCACGATGCCGATGCCCAGCGGCAGCAGGGCCGCGACGGCGCTGCCGAAGACCATCACGAGGAGCACCAGCGTGATCGGCAGGGCGATCATCTCGGCCCGGGTGAGGTCCTCCTTGATGATGGTCTGCATCTCGTGCCGGACGGCGACGATGCCGCCGACCTTCACCCGCACCGGGCCGTGCGCTCCCCGGTAGTGGGGCGCTATGCGGTCGAGGGTGCGGCCCATCGCGTTCTCGTCGCCGGTGATGCGGGCGGCGATCAGCGCCTCGTGGCCGTCCTCGGCGCGCAGGCCGGGCGCCGCCGAGGGAGCGGCCTGCCAGTAGGAGCCGACGCCGGTGATGCCCCGCTCCCCGGCCAGCCGCTCGGCCAGGCCGCGGGCCTCGGCGGCGACCGCCGGGTCGTCGACGGAGGCGCGGCCCGCGTCGACCAGGAGCAGCAGATTGGGCTGGGAGCCGGGGAACTCGCGCTCCAGCGCCTTGGTCGCGTAGGTCGACTCGGCGGCCGGGTCCTCCCAGCCGCCGCTGCCCAGATGGTCCGCGACCCCGCTGCCGGCCAGCACGGCGAGCGCGGTCAGCACCAGGGCCGCCAGCAGCGACAGGCGTGGGCGGGCGGTGACGAGACGGGCCCAGCCGCCGGCTCGGGGAGGTCCGTCGCCGGGGCGCGGCGCCTTGTTGACTTCGGTCATCGTGCGGTGTCCCCTTCACCGTGACCCGTGTCCGTGCAGGCAGGCGGCATGGGTCGGTCATTGCCATAAACTGGCAAACACGAGAGATCGCTCGCGTTTCACAAGAATGCGAGCGACCGCTCGTGTTTGTCAATCGCCTTCGAAGGGCTGGGGATAACGCGTGTCCGACACCTCGGAGAACGAGCAGCCGCGCCGCCGCCAGGCGCGCGGCGAGCGCCGTATCGCCCAGCTCCTCGAGGCCGCCGCCCAGGTCTTCTGCACCACCGGCTACACCGCCGCCAGCACCAACGCCATCGCCCGCGAGGCGGGCGTCTCGCCGGGCACGCTCTACCAGTTCTTCCCGAACAAGGAAGCGATCGCGATCGAGCTGGGCGACCGCCTGATGCACGAGATGCGGGAGACCTACGGCGAGGCCCTCGCCCCGGTCGATCCCGCCACCCCGCTGGAGGAGGCCATCGGCGCGGCCGTCGACCGGTTCATGGCCTTCAACACCGAGCACCCGGTGTTCTTCGCGCTGATGCACGGCCCCGACCTGCCCGGCGGGATCACGGAGGCGCACGACCAGCTGCACGCCACCCTGATCGGCCGCGTCGAGGACCTGCTCGCCTCGCTGCTGCCCGAGGCCCCGCCCGCCGGCCTCACCCGCACGGCACACGTCTGCCTCGGCATCTACAAGGCCGGCCTGGAGCTGGTCCTGGCCCACGAGGGGGACGAGCGCGCGGCCTACGTCCAGGAGATCAAGCACGTGCTGGTCCGCTATCTCGACCCCCTGGTGGGCGACCGGCTCGGCCGCGCCTGACCCCACAGGGTCACCCGGACTGCGGCACAAGGCGCACCTGCATAGGGTGCGGATAAATCGCCCCGCAGCAGTCCGAGGGGGACACGTGACCCACTCCCCGCCGCCCGGCAGGCCCCGGGCCCGCATCCCAGGCCCGCAGCAGCCGCCACCGCCGTTCCCCCGCATCGGCGCGGGCCTGTGGCGGCGCTGCCTCAAAGGCGGGCTCGCCCTGTGGGCGCTGACCGCGGCGGTGGCGTACACGACGCGCGGTGTCGCGCCGCTGCCCGCGCTCGCCCTCCTCGGCGGCTTCCTGATCCCTGTCGTCTTCGTGCTGTGGGCGTACGAGCGGCACGGCCGCGACCTGGGCGTCAGCGCGGTCCTCGGCTGCTTCCTGGCCGGCGGCGCGCTCGGGGTGCCCGCCGCCGTGCTGATGGAGTCGCACCTGCTCCACACCTCCCTCGGGCGGTTCACCGGTGTCGCCCTGGCGGAGGAGGCGGCGAAGCTCGGCGCCCTGGTGTTCGCGCTCCGCCGCCAGCCGGGCCTTCGCGGCGCGCGGGCCGGGCTGGTGCTCGGCGCGGCCGTCGGACTCGGCTTCGCCGCGGTGGAGAGCTGCGCCTACGCCTTCGACGCGCTGCTCCTCTCCGACGCCGCCGATCTGCGGGTGGTGCTGGAGACGGAGTTCCCGCGCGAGCTGCTCGCCCCGCTCGGGCACGGGCTGTGGACGGCGATCGCGGGGGCCGCGCTGCTGTCCCAGCGCCGTCCGAACGGGCACTTCCGCCTCGCCGCGCCGGTGGTGGGCACCTGGCTCGGCGTCTGCGTGCTGCACGCTGCGTGGGACGCCACGCGCGGGGTCGCCGGCCGGCTGGTGACGCGGGTGTACGGCGTCCAGGGCGCCCCGGGACCGTTCGGGCAGCCGTACCTGCCGCGGACCGGCGCCGGACAGGAGCACCTGTTCACGTTGCTCTCGGCGGGAGGCCTGGTACTCGTGGCCCTGCTCGGCCTCGCCTGGGTGTGGTCACTGACCCCGGCGGACGCTTGGAGAAATACCCCCTAGGGGTATAGTGTGGTGAACGTGGGGATCCCATCGTGAGCCCCACTGGCCCCACCTGCCTCGACGAGGAGTAACGACATGACCGCCCAGACCGACACTTCGGGCTCCGTCACCACCGTCTACAAGGTGACCGGCATGAGCTGCGGCCACTGCGAGGGATCCGTCTCCGGCGAGATCTCCGGGATCCCCGGCGTCAGCTCGGTGAAGGCCGTCGCGTCCACCGGCGAGGTGACCGTCGTCTCCGCGGCCCCGCTCGACGACGAGGCCGTCCGCGCCGCCGTGGACGAGGCCGGGTTCGAGCTCGCCGGCCGGGCCTGAGAAAAACCCTCCCTTCCCCGACCGGGCCGTTCCGACCAGCTGATACTGGATCCGTACGGCCCGGTCCGATGTCTGGAGTCCGGACATGACCAGCACCACCGCCGCCAAGCCGGCGAGCGCGATAGGCGACACCTCCGAGGTCGAGCTGCTCATCGGCGGGATGACCTGCGCCTCCTGCGCCGCACGGGTGGAGAAGAAGCTCAACCGCATCGACGGCGTGAGCGCCACCGTGAACTTCGCGACCGAGAAGGCCAAGGTCAGCTACGCCGGGAGCGTCCAGGTCGCCGACCTGATCGCGACCGTGGTGAAGACCGGCTACACCGCCGAGGAGCCGCCGCCCCCGGAGCCCGAACCCCCGGCCGCCGAGCCCGCCGGGGCCGCCGCCCAGGACCCGGAACTCGGCGCCCTGCGCCACCGCCTGCTGGTCTCCGTACTGCTCGCCGCCCCGGTCGTGCTGCTCGCGATGGTCCCCGCCCTGCAGTTCGACAACTGGCAGTGGCTCTCTCTCACCCTCGCGGCGCCCGTCGTGGTCTGGGGCGGCGCGCCCTTCCACCGGGCCGCCTGGACCAACCTCCGGCACGGCGCCGCGACCATGGACACGCTCGTCTCCGTCGGCACCCTGGCCGCCTTCGGGTGGTCCCTGTGGGCCCTGTTCTTCGGCGACGCGGGCATGCCCGGCATGCACGACGAGTTCCGGTTCACCGTCTCGCGCATGGACGGCGCCTCCACCATCTACCTTGAGGTCGCCTCCGGAGTCGTGGCGCTGATCCTGCTCGGCCGCTACCTGGAGGCCCGCTCCAAGCGGCGCGCCGGGGCCGCCCTGAAGGCGCTGATGGAGCTGGGCGCCAAGGACGTGGCGGTGCTGCGCGAGGGCCGCGAGGTGCGGGTCCCGGTGGCCTCGCTGGCCGTCGGCGACCGGTTCGTCGTCCGGCCCGGAGAGAAGATCGCCACCGACGGCACGGTCGCCGAGGGCGTCTCCGCGGTGGACGCGTCCATGCTGACCGGCGAGTCCGTGCCGGTGGACGTCGGACCCGGCGACCTGGTCACCGGCGCGACCGTGAACGCGGGCGGCCGGCTGGTCGTCGAGGCGACCCGGGTCGGCGCCGACACCCAGCTCGCCCGGATGGCGAAGCTGGTGGAGGACGCGCAGAACGGCAAGGCCGAGGTGCAGCGCCTCGCCGACCGGATCTCCGCCGTGTTCGTCCCGGTGGTCATCCTCATCGCGCTCGGCACCTTCGGCGTCTGGCTGGGCGTCACCGGGGACACCGTCGCCGCGTTCACCGCCGCCGTCGCCGTCCTGATCATCGCCTGCCCCTGCGCGCTGGGCCTCGCGACCCCGACCGCCCTGATGGTCGGCACCGGCCGGGGCGCCCAGCTCGGCATCCTGATCAAGGGCCCCGAGGTGCTGGAGTCCACGCGCCGCGTCGACACGGTCGTCCTGGACAAGACCGGCACGGTGACCACCGGACGGATGACCCTCCAGGAGGTGTACGCCGCCGAGGGCGAGGACGCCGGGGAGCTGCTGCGGCTCGCGGGCGCCCTGGAGCACGCCTCCGAGCACCCCGTCGCCCGGGCGATCGCCGCGGGCGCCGAGGAACGCCTGCGGGGGACGAGCGCTCAGCACGCTCCGGCGGTGGCGGGCGACGGGTGGGGCCTGCCCGCCGTCGAGTCCTTCGAGAACGTCCCCGGGCGGGGCGTGCGCGGGCGCGTGGCGGGTCGCGAGGTGGCCGTGGGGCGGCTCTTCGACGAGCTGCCCGAGGAGCTGGCACGCGCCCGGGAGACGGCCGAGCGGGACGGGCGTACGGCCGTCACCGTCGGCTGGGACGGTCGGGCCCGCGGAGTGCTCGCCGTCGCCGACGCGGTGAAGGAGACCAGCGCCGAGGCGGTGCGCGAGCTGCGCGCGCTCGGACTCACGCCGGTGCTGCTCACCGGGGACAACCGGACCGTCGCCGAGTCGGTCGCCCGGGCGGTCGGCATCGACGAGGTGATCGCCGAGGTCCTCCCCGAGGACAAGGTGGACGTCGTACGGCGGCTGCGGGACGAGGGCCGGACCGTGGCCATGGTCGGCGACGGCGTCAACGACGCGGCCGCGCTCGCCACCGCCGACCTCGGGCTGGCGATGGGCACCGGCACGGACGCGGCGATCGAGGCCGGCGACCTGACCCTGGTCCGCGGCGACCTGCGGGTGGCCGCGGACGCGATCCGGCTCTCCCGGCGCACCCTCAGCACCATCAAGGGCAACCTGGTGTGGGCCTTCGGGTACAACGTGGCCGCGCTGCCGCTGGCCGCCGCCGGTCTACTGAACCCGATGATCGCGGGCGCCGCGATGGCCTTCTCCTCGGTGTTCGTGGTGACCAACAGCCTGCGGCTGCGCGGCTTCCACTGAACTCGCCCGGGGTTACCGGCGGTTATCTGTAGTTGAAACCGCAACCCCCCTGGAGTCGGGCGCGAGCCTCACATAAGCTCTTCACAAGGCTCGCGCATCATCCTTACGCTTGGGTCCCGATCGCCGTATCGGGGCTCTTGCGCACCTAAAGGACAAATGCAAGAGACGCAGATCACAGTGACGCGAACGTAACCATCGAAGGGGTTCGAAGGTCTAAGTTGGCGATGTCAGACCAGCGTCTTGGGGGGCGCTGACTGGCATCTGGGGATGTCTTGGGGGACTTCCTCAGAGATGCGTTGCCGGGGCACGTACACCGGGAAGCTTTGAGCGGCCCTCCCAGCGTGCGTTGTCCCGGCAGATCGCACCGCGTCACTGGAGCACGACGGGTTCTGCCCGTGGTGCTCAGACAGCGATTTCAGGCGCTGTCCTCTCCGAGCGCCCGGCCGGATCCCGTGGGGGGAATCCGCACCGGGACATGGGAAGGCGCCCTGGTCGTCGGCCCGTGGGGGGACCGGCGTCAGGGCGCCTTCCGTTTTTCGTTCTTCACCGTCGATCCAGGGCCCGCCCGTGGCGGCAGGCCCTGTGCGGCGGGCGGGGCGCCGGATGGGCGCCCCTGGACCGGCAGATCCTCAGCGCTCCTCGACCGGCACGAAGTCGCGCTCGACGACGCCCGTGTAGATCTGGCGCGGGCGGCCGATGCGGGAGCCCGGCTCCTTGATCATCTCGTGCCACTGGGCGATCCAGCCCGGCAGCCGGCCGAGGGCGAACAGGACCGTGAACATCTCGGTCGGGAAGCCCATGGCCCGGTAGATCAGACCGGTGTAGAAGTCGACGTTCGGGTAGAGGTTGCGCGAGACGAAGTAGTCGTCGGAGAGCGCGTGCTCCTCCAGCTTGAGAGCGATGTCCAGCAGCTCGTCGGACTTGCCGAGGGCGGACAGCACGTCGTGCGCGGCAGCCTTGATGATCTTCGCGCGCGGGTCGAAGGACTTGTAGACCCGGTGGCCGAAGCCCATCAGGCGGACGCCGTCCTCCTTGTTCTTCACCTTGCGGATGAAGGAGTCGACGTCGCCGCCGTTGGCCTGGATGCCCTCGAGCATCTCCAGGACCGACTGGTTGGCGCCGCCGTGCAGCGGGCCCCACAGGGCGTTGATGCCGGCCGAGATCGACGCGAACATGTTCGCCTGCGACGAGCCCACCAGCCGGACCGTGGACGTCGAGCAGTTCTGCTCGTGGTCCGCGTGCAGGATCAGCAGCTTGTCGAGCGCCGAGACGACGACCGGGTCGAGCTCGTACTCCTGCGCGGGGACCGAGAAGGTCATGCGGAGGAAGTTCTCCACGTAGCCGAGGTCGTTGCGCGGGTAGACGAACGGGTGACCGATCGACTTCTTGTACGCGTAGGCCGCGATGGTGGGGAGCTTCGCGAGCAGGCGGATCGTCGAGAGGTTGCGCTGCTTCTCGTCGAACGGGTTGTGGCTGTCCTGGTAGAAGGTGGACAGCGCCGAGACGACCGAGGAGAGCATGGCCATCGGGTGGGCGTCGCGCGGGAAGCCCTTGTAGAAGTTCTTGACGTCCTCGTGCAGCAGGGTGTGCCGCGTGATCTCGTCCTTGAACGTCGTCAGCTCGTCGACGGTCGGCAGCTCGCCGTTGATCAGCAGGTAGGCCACCTCAAGGAAGGTGGAGCGCTCGGCCAGCTGCTCGATGGGGTAGCCGCGGTAGCGGAGGATGCCCGCCTCACCGTCGAGGTAGGTGATGGCGGATTTATAGGCGGCCGTGTTGCCGTAACCGCTGTCCAGAGTCACCAGACCGGTCTGGGCGCGGAGCTTCCCGATGTCGAAGCCCTTGTCACCGACGGTGCTGTCGACCACCGGGTAGGTGTACTCGCCGTCGCCGTACCGCAGTACTACAGAGTTGTCGCTCACGTCTTCCCTCACCGACGTAGTGCCTCATCTTCGAGGTGCCCTGACTGTCTCTACCATCCCCCATTTGGCTCAGGAGAGTGCACTCGGGGTCGACCATTGGGCCTATCGGCGGCACTCAGTGCCGCCAACCTGCTCATCCTGCCCGCTTCGACGGGTAACCGGAAGTGCTCTGTGACCTTCACGACTCATTTGATCGATCATTTTTTGGGACGCCTGCCGGAGCCGCTGGTCAGAGGTGTCCGGTGCCCGCGAGCCGGAAGTCCAGCGCCGTGCAGCGCCGCCCCGCCGACACCGTGCGCACCGCCTGCGCGATCGCCTTGCGTGAACCGACGAGCACCACCAGCCGTTTCGCCCGTGTCACCGCGGTGTACAGCAGGTTCCGCTGGAGCATCATCCATGCGCCGGTGGTGACGGGGATCACCACGGCGGGATACTCGCTGCCCTGCGAGCGGTGGATGGTCACCGCGTACGCGTGGGCCAGTTCGTCCAGTTCGTCGAAGTCGTACGGCACCTCCTCGTCCTCGTCCGTCAGCACCGTCAGACGCTGGTCGACCGGGTCGAGCGAGGTGACGACGCCCACGGTGCCGTTGAAGACACCGTTCTCCCCCTTCTCGTAATTGTTGCGGATCTGGGTGACCTTGTCGCCGACACGGAAGACCCGGCCGCCGAACCGCTTCTCCGGCAGGTCGGGCCGGCCCGGCGTGACGGCCTGCTGGAGCAGCCCGTTGAGGGTGCCCGCGCCGGCCGGTCCCCGGTGCATGGGCGCGAGCACCTGCACGTCCCGGCGCGGGTCCAGGCCGAACCGGGCCGGGATCCGGCGGGCGGCCACGTCCACGGTGAGCCGGCCGGCCTCCTCGGTGTCGTCCTCGACGAAGAGGAAGAAGTCCTTCAGCCCGTCGGTGAGCGGGTGCTGCCCGGCGTTGATGCGGTGCGCGTTGGTGACGACGCCGGACTGCTGGGCCTGCCGGAAGACCCGGGTGAGCCGCACGGCCGGCACCGGGCTCCCCTCGGCGAGCAGATCGCGCAGCACCTCCCCGGCGCCGACGCTCGGCAACTGGTCGACGTCGCCGACGAAGAGCAGGTGGGCACCCGGCGGCACGGCCTTGACCAGCTTGTTGGCGAGCAGCAGGTCCAGCATCGAGGCCTCGTCCACGACCACCAGGTCGGCGTCCAGCGGGCGGTCCCGGTCGTAGGCCGCGTCGCCGCCGGGCTTGAGCTCCAGCAGGCGGTGGACCGTGGAGGCCTCGGCGCCGGTCAGCTCGGCCAGCCGCTTGGCGGCCCGGCCGGTGGGCGCGGCGAGCAGCACCTTGGCGCGCTTGGCGCGGGCCAGCTCCACGATCGAGCGGACCGTGAAGGACTTGCCGCAGCCGGGGCCGCCGGTGAGCACGGCCACCTTCTCGGTCAGCGCGAGCCGTACGGCGGCCTCCTGCTCGGGGGCGAGGTCGACGCCGGTACGGCTTCCGAGCCAGCCCAGCGCCTTGTCCCAGGCCACGTCCCGGAAGGCGGGCATCCGGTCCTCCGGGGTGCGCAGCAGCCTCAGCAGCTGGGCGGAGAGGGAGAGTTCGGCCCGGTGGAAGGGCACCAGGTAGACGGCGGTCACGGGCTCCGCGCCGCCGTCGGGCCCGGGCACCTTCTCCCGTACGACCCCCGGGTCCTCGCCCTCCCCGGGCGGCTCGGCCAGCTCGGCGAGGCACTCGATGACCAGGCCGGTGTCGACCTGGAGCAGCTTCACCGCGTCCGCGATCAGCCGTTCCTCCGGCAGGAAGCAGTTGCCCTGGTCGGCGGATTGGGACAGCGCGTACTGCAGGCCCGCCTTCACGCGCTCCGGGCTGTCGTGCGGGATGCCGACGGACCGGGCGATCCGGTCGGCGGTGAGGAAGCCGATCCCCCAGACGTCGGCGGCCAGCCGGTAGGGCTGGTCGCGCACGACCGAGATGGACGCGTCGCCGAACTTCTTGTAGATCCGCACGGCGATGGACGTCGACACCTCGACGGTCTGGAGGAAGAGCATGACCTCCTTGATCGCCTTCTGCTCCTCCCAGGCGTCGGCGATCTTCCTGGTCCGCTTGGGGCCGAGGCCGGGGACCTCGATCAGCCGCTTCGGCTCCTCCTCGATGATCCGCAGCGTGTCCGTGCCGAAGTGCTGGGTGATGCGGTCGGCGAAGACCGGGCCGATGCCCTTGACCAGGCCGGAGCCCAGGTAGCGGCGGATGCCCTGGACGGTGGCGGGCAGCACGGTCGTGAAGTTCTCGCAGACGAACTGCTTGCCGTACTGCGGGTGCGACCCCCAGCGGCCCTCCATCCGCAGCGACTCCCCGACCTGGGCGCCGAGCAGCGCGCCGACCACCGTCAGGAGGTCGCCGCCGCCCCGGCCGGTGTCGACGCGGGCGACGGTGTAGCCGTTCTCCTCGTTGGCGTACGTGATGCGCTCCAGCACGCCTTCGAGCGTGGCGAGCCGGCGCTCGCCGGGGGCCGCGGATGGCTGGTTGGGCATGATCCGACGTTACCGGTGGGGTGTGACAGGAGGCTCCCCGTCCGGGGATGCCGGAGTCTTCTCGGCGTCCGTCGGCCCCGGGACCCCGGCGCGGTCGGCCGCGTAGTCGCGGCGCCCCCGACCGGCGCCTCAACAGCGCGCGCGGAGTTCGTCGTTCGGGTCGGCCCGGACTCCGGAGACCCGGGGGGCCTCATGCCTGGAGGATGCCCTCGACGCCGCGCAGAAAGGTCTCGGTGACGAGCTGCGGGTCGAAGAGGCAGCCGGCCGCCATCGCGCCGTCCCGCAGCATGACGAGGTGCCGGCCGGTCTCGTCCGCGGGCTCGCGGCCGGCCCGTGCCAGCAGGTCCGTGACGGTCTCCAGGAACCACTGGCGGTGTGCCAGTACGGCCTGGTGGACGGGGTGGGCCGGGTCGGGGTATTCGGCCACCGCGTTGAGGAAGGCGCAGCCTCGGAACCCCGGGGATCCGATGCCCTCCGCGATGGACCGGGCGACGGCCCTGACCTTGTCCGCCGCCGACTCGGCGCCCTGCTCCGCGGCGGCCACCTGCCCCCGGATCCCCTGGTCGGCCAGGTCGAGGTAGGCGAGGACGAGTTCCTCCTTGCCCGAGAAGTGCCGGTAGAGCGTCGCCCGCGTGACCTGCGCCTCCGCGATGATCCGGTCGACGCCGACGGAGTGGATCCCCTCGGCGTAGAAGACCCTCGTCGCCGTCGCGAGCAGCCGCGCTCGCGCCTCGGACGTGCTGCCTGTCGCTGTGCCCCGGCTCATGGAGGCGAGGTTACCAAAACCGTGAGGGAGAACGTTCGGTCTTGACAGGCGCCACGGCACCCACTTCCATGAGAGGTAGACCGAACGTTCTCCCTCACCCTGGGAAGGCATCCCGTGGACACCGTCGTCGCCACCGCCACCACCCGCTCCAGCGTCCCCGCGACCCTGCGGAAGCTGTACCTCCTGCGCTTCGCCTTCGCCGCCGTGTGGGCCGCCCTGCTGTTCGCGACCGCCGGCGCGCTGAACCCGGCGAGCGCGGCGCTCCTGGTGATCTATCCCCTGTTCGACGTCGCGTGCGCCGTCTTCGACGTCCGGTCCGCCAGGGCCGACGGCGGCCCGGTGCGCCACCTGTACGCGAACATCGCGCTCAGCGCCCTCACCGGCGCCGGTCTCGCCGCGGCCGCCGCGTCCGGGATTCCGGCGGTACTGCGCGTCTGGGGCGCCTGGGCCGTCGCCGCGGGCGTGGTCCAGCTCCTCGTCGGCGCAGCAAGGCGCCGGCTGGGAGGACAGTGGGCGATGATCGCGAGCGGCGCCCTCTCCACCCTCGCCGGCGCGTCGTTCTTCGCCCAGGCGGGCTCGTCCGGCGCCTCCCTGGGCAGCCTGGCCGGTTACGCCCTCCTCGGCGGGATCTTCTTCCTCGTGTCCGCCCTCCGGCTGGGGCGCGCCCGCGCGGAGGCGTGACTCCGCGCCTCCCGGCGCCGCACGCCACCGGGTGGTCCGGCAGCGCCCGGACCACCCGGTGGTCACGATTGAGTTTCAGCCACCCTTACCCCCCTTGTCTTGGCTCGTGTAATCGATTCCAATCCTTCGTGCACGTCGATGTAATCGATTCCATGAGTTCCACAAGGAGGTGGAGCCCGCGATGGCGAGCATCAAGGACGTCGCCGCCGCGGCGGGCGTCTCGGTCGCCACGGTGTCGCGCGTCCTGAACGAGCACCCGTCGGTCAGCGCGGACGCACGCACACGCGTGCTGGCCGCCGTCGAGGCGCTGGGCTACCGTCCCAACGCCGTCGCCCGTTCCCTGCGCACCGACCAGACCCGCACCCTCGGCCTGGTCATCAGCGACGTACTGAACCCGTACTTCACCGAGCTGGCCCGCTCCGTCGAGGAGGAGGCCCGCGCGCTCGGCTACAGCGTGATCATCGGCAACGCGGACGAGCGGCCGGACCTCCAGGACCACCATGTGCGGACCCTGCTGGACCGCCGCATAGACGGCCTGCTGGTCTCCCCCACCGACGGCGGCTCCCCGCTGATGCTGGACGCCGTGCGCGCGGGGACGCCGATGGTGTTCGTCGACCGGTGGATCCCGGGCGTCGAGGTGCCCGTGGTGCGGGCGGACGGACAGCGCGCCGTCCGGGACCTGGTCGCGCACCTGCACGGGCTCGGGCACCGGCGGCTCGCGATCATCTCCGGACCCGCGGCCACCACCACCGGCAGCGAGCGCGTCGAGGCGTTCCGGGCCGCGCTGGCCGAGTACGGGCTGGACCTGCCGGACGCCTACACCGGCCAGGGCGACTTCCAGGCCGAGAGCGGCCGGCGGGTCACCGAGGGCTTCCTCGACCTGCCGGAGCCGCCCGAGGCGGTCTTCGCCGCGGACAACCTGATGGCGCTCGGCGCCCTGGACGCGATCCGCGCGCGCGGGCTGCGCGTCCCGGACGACATCGCGCTCGCCGCCTTCGACGACATCCGCTGGTTTGTGCACACCGATCCGCCGGTCACCGCGATCGCCCAGCCCACGGGCGAACTGGGCCGGGCCGCCGTACGGGCCCTGGTGGACCGCATCGGGGGACTGCCCGGCGAGTCCGTCACCCTCCCCGCCCGTCTCGTCGTGCGCCGCTCGTGCGGCGCGCCCTCCGGCGGGACCCCCGTAACGAACAGGAGCGAGTCGTGAGCGACAGGGACGAGTTGCTGCGCATCGAGGGCATCCGGAAGACCTTCCCCGGCGTGGTGGCGCTGGACGGCGTCGACTTCTCCTTGCGCCGGGGCGAGGTGCACGTGCTGCTCGGCGAGAACGGCGCGGGCAAGAGCACGCTCATCAAGATGCTCTCCGGCGCCTACACGCCCGACGGCGGGCGGATCCTCGTCGGCGGCGAGGAGGTGCGCATCCATGGTGCGCAGGACTCCGAACGCCTCGGGATCGCCACCATCTACCAGGAGTTCAACCTCGTTCCCGACCTCACGGTCGCCGAGAACATCTTCCTCGGCCGGCAGCCGCGCCGGTTCGGGATGATCGACCGGAAGCGGATGGAGGCCGACGCCGAGGTCCTGCTGCAGCGGGTCGGCGTGAACGTGTCGCCCCGCGCGCGGGTGCGTGAACTCGGCATCGCGCGCCTGCAGATGGTCGAGATCGCCAAGGCGCTCAGCCTGGACGCGCGCGCGCTGATCATGGACGAGCCGACCGCCGTGCTCACCTCCGAGGAGGTCGACAAGCTGTTCCGGATCGTGCGCCGGCTGCGCGAGGACGGCGTCGGCGTCGTCTTCATCACCCACCACCTGGAGGAGATCGCCGCCCTGGGCGACCGGGTCACCGTCATCCGGGACGGCAGGAGCGTCGGGCAGGTCCCGGCCGCCACCCCGGAGGCCGAGCTGGTCCGGCTCATGGTGGGCCGCGCCATCGAGCAGCAGTACCCCCGCGAGCGGGCCGACCGGGGCGGTGCGCTGCTCAGCGTCGAGGGCCTGACCCGCGACGGCGTCTTCCACGACGTCAGCTTCGAGGTGCACGCCGGTGAGGTGGTCGGCATCGCCGGCCTGGTCGGCGCCGGCCGGACCGAGGTGGTCCGCGCGGTCTTCGGGGCCGACCGGTACGACAAGGGGGCCGTGAAGGTCGCCGGGACGGCCCTGAAGGGCCACGACGTCAACGCCGCCATGGCGGCCGGCGTCGGACTGATCCCCGAGGACCGCAAGGGCCAGGGGCTCGTGCTCGACCAGTCGGTCGAGGAGAACCTCGGCCTGGTCACCATGCGCGCCGCCACGCGCGCCGGGCTCGTCGACCTCAAGGGCCAGCGCGAGGCCGCCGCACGGATCGCGGGGCAGCTCGGCGTGCGGATGGCCGGGCTCGGCCAGCACGTGCGGACCCTGTCCGGCGGCAACCAGCAGAAGGTCGTCATCGGCAAGTGGCTGCTGGCGAACACCAAGGTGCTGATCCTCGACGAGCCGACGCGCGGCATCGACGTCGGCGCCAAGGTCGAGATCTACCAGCTCATCAACGAGCTGACCGCGGCCGGCGCCGCCGTACTCATGATCTCCAGCGATCTGCCCGAGGTGCTCGGCATGAGCGACCGGGTGCTGGTGATGGCCCAGGGCCGGATCGCGGGCGAACTGTCCGCCGACGAGGCCACCCAGGACTCCGTGATGGCACTCGCCGTCAGCAACCCCACGACCGACAAGGAGGCCGCTCGTGGCCACTGACACGCTCGAGAGCAGGACGGGCGCCGGTGGCGCCACGGCGGTACGCCGGCTGCTCCTGGAGAACGGCGCGCTGACCGCGCTGATCGTCCTCGTCATCGCCATGTCGGCGCTGTCGGGCGACTTCCTGACCACCGACAACCTGCTCAACGTCGGCGTCCAGGCGGCCGTGACCGCCGTCCTGGCCTTCGGCGTCACCTTCGTCATCGTCTCGGCGGGCATCGACCTGTCGGTCGGCTCGGTGGCGGCCCTGTCGGCCACCGTCCTCGCCTGGACGGCCACCTCGCACGGCGTGCCGGTCGTCGTGGCGGTGCTGCTGGCCCTCGTGACCGGCGTCGCGGCCGGGCTCGTCAACGGCTTCCTGATCGCGTACGGCAAGCTCCCGCCGTTCATCGCGACGCTGGCCATGCTCTCGGTGGCCCGCGGTCTGTCGCTGGTGATCTCCGGCGGCTCCCCGATCCCCTTCCCCGACTCCGTCTCGCACCTCGGGGACACCCTCGGCGGCTGGCTGCCGGTGCCGGTGCTCGTGATGATCGTGATGGGTCTGATCGCCGCCCTCGTGCTCGGCCGGACCTACATCGGCCGCTCGATGTACGCGATCGGCGGCAACGAGGAGGCCGCGCGTCTGTCCGGCCTGCGGGTGAAGAAGCAGAAGCTCGCCATCTACGCCCTGTCCGGCGTGTTCGCCGCCGTCGCGGGTGTCGTGCTCGCCTCCCGGCTGTCCTCCGCGCAGCCCCAGGCGGCCGACGGCTACGAGCTGGACGCGATCGCCGCGGTCGTGATCGGCGGCGCCTCGCTCGCGGGCGGCACCGGCAAGGCGTCCGGCACGCTGATCGGCGCGCTGATCCTCGCGGTGCTGCGCAACGGCCTGAACCTGCTGAACGTCTCCGCCTTCTGGCAGCAGGTCGTCATCGGCGTCGTGATCGCGCTGGCCGTCCTCTTCGACACGCTGCGCCGCAAGGCGGGGGCGGCCCCGGCGGCGGCCGGCGCCTCTCCCGGCGGCAAGGGCAGGCAGGCGGGGACGTACGCGCTCGCGGCGGTCGTCACCGTGGCGATCGTCGGCGCGACCTCCTTCCTGCACAACGGCTCCTCCTCGTCGGCGAACCCGAAGATGGGCCTGTCCCTGTCCACCCTCAACAACCCCTTCTTCGTGCAGATCCGGGCGGGCGCCCAGGCCGAGGCGAAGAAGCTGGGCGTGGACCTCACGGTCACGGACGCCCAGAACGACGCCTCCCAGCAGGCCAACCAGCTCCAGAACTTCACCAGCTCGAACGCCGGCGCGATCATCGTCAACCCGGTGGACTCGGACGCGGCGAGCAACTCCGTGAAGGCCGCCGACAAGGCCGGGATCCCGGTCGTCGCCGTCGACCGCGGGGTCAACAACGCGAAGACGAGCACCCTGGTGGCCTCGGACAACGTGGCCGGCGGCGAGCTGGCCGCGAAGACGGTCGCCGAGAAGCTCAGCGGCAAGGGCAGGATCGTCATCCTGCAGGGCCAGGCGGGCACCTCCGCCGCCCGTGAGCGGGCGGCGGGCTTCGCCAAGGGGCTGAAGGCCTACCCGGGCATCCAGGTCCTGGCCCAGCAGCCGGCCGACTTCGACCGCACCAAGGGGCTCGACGTGATGTCGAACCTGCTGCAGGCCCACCCCGACGTGCAGGGCGTCATCGCCGCCAACGACGAGATGGCCCTCGGCGCGATCAAGGCGCTGGGCGCCAAGGCCGGCCGGTCGGTCCAGGTGGTCGGCTTCGACGGCACCCCGGACGGACTGAAGGCCGTCGAGGGCGGCACGCTGTACGCGTCCGTGGCGCAGCAGCCCAGCCAGCTCGGCCGGATCGCGGTCGACAACGCGCTGAAGGCGGTCCAGGGCGAGAAGGTCGGATCTGCCGTCAAGGTGCCGGTCAAGGTGGTCACGAAGGACAACGTGGCCGGGTTCACCGGCTGACATCGGCGAGCGGGCGGGCGGTCCTCGGGGACCGCCCGCCCCGGTCATCTCTCAGGGGAGTCAATTCCATGTACGACTACGACCTCCTGGTCGTGGGTTCGGCCAACGCCGACCTGGTGATCGGGGTCGAGCGGCGGCCGGCCGCCGGCGAGACGGTGCTGGGCGGCGACCTGGCCGTCCACCCGGGCGGCAAGGGCGGCAACCAGGCGGTCGCGGCCGCCCGGCTCGGCGCGCGCACGGCCCTGCTGGCCCGGGTCGGCGACGACGCCCACGGCCGGTTGCTGCTGGACGGGCAGCGGGCGGCCGGGGTGGACACGGCGGGCGTGCTGGTGGGCGGGGCGCCGACCGGTGTCGCGCTGATCACCGTCGACCCCTCCGGCGACAACAGCATCGTGGTGTCGCCCGGCGCCAACGCCCGGCTCACCCCGGCGGACGTGCGGGCGGCCGCGGGTCTGCTGCGCGCCTCGCGGGTGGTGTCGGCGCAGCTGGAGATTCCGCTGGAGACGGTCGTGGAGGTCGTGCGGAACCTGCCGGACGGCGGCCGGTTCGTGCTGAACCCGTCCCCGCCGCGCGAGCTGCCCGCGGAGGTGCTGGCGGCCTGCGATCCGCTGATCGTCAACGAGCACGAGGCCCGGGTGCTCCTCGGCGGGGAGGACGTGAGCGGTGAACCGGCGGACTGGGCGCCCCTGCTGCTGGCCCGGGGCCCGCGCTCGGTGGTGGTGACGCTCGGCGCCGCCGGCGCCCTGGTGTGCGACTCCTCCGGTGTGACCCCGGTGCCGTCGGTGCGGGTGGACGCGGTGGACACCACCGGCGCGGGCGACGCGTTCACCGCGGCCCTGGCCTGGAAGCTGGGGTCGGGCGCCGCGCTGCCGGACGCGGCGGCCTACGCGGCCTTGGTGGGCGCGGCCGCGGTGACGCGGCCCGGTGCCCAGGAGTCGTACCCGACGGCGGCGGAGGCCGAGGCGCTCGGCGAGCGGGGCGGTGACCGGTGAAGCGGGCGGGCATTCTCAATCGTCATCTGGCCGGTGCGCTGGCCGCGCTGGGGCACGGCGACGGGGTGCTGGTGTGCGACGCGGGCATGCCGATACCGGACGGGCCGCGTGTGGTGGACCTCGCCTTCCGCGCGGGCGTGCCCTCGTTCGCGGAGGTCCTGGACGGGCTGCTGGCCGAGCTGGTGGTGGAGGGGGCCACGGCCGCCGAGGAGGTGCGGGACGCCAATCCCGCGGCGAGCGCGCTGCTCGACGGCCACTTCCCGGAGCTGGCGCTGGTGCCGCACGAGCGGCTGAAGGAGCTGTCCGCGGGGGCCCGGCTGGTGGTGCGCACCGGGGAGGCACGGCCGTACGCGAACGTGCTGCTGCGGTGCGGGGTGTTCTTCTGACGCTCGGGCGGCGGCGCCCGGACGTTTCGAGGGGGTGCGCCCGGTCCGTCGACCGGGCGCACCCCCTCGGCTTTTCCCCTCCGTGCCGGAACCCCTCAGATCCCCCCCGGGTCCCTCCCCAGGAGTTCCAGACGACGGGTTCGACCCGGGAGGCGGGGCGAGGGTTGTACGGGGTCCGGAATTTTTCTCACCGGATCACATGCGCGACGAACCGCTGCGCCGTCTCGGCCAGCACCTCGCGGCCGTCCCGGGCCCACAGCCCCTCGTTGAACAGCTCGACCTCGATGGGCCCCGTGTAGCCGGCCGCCTCCACGTACCCCTTCCACTCCCGCATGTCGACCGAGCCGTCGCCGATCTGCCCGCGGCCGTTGAGGACCCCCTCGGGAAGCGGTGTGGTCCAGTCGGCGAGCTGGAAGGTGTGGATGCGGCCGGCCGCGCCCGCGCGGGCGATCTGCTCGGGCGCCCGGTCGTCCCACCACAGGTGGTAGGTGTCCACGGTCACGCCCACCTGGTGCGCGGGGAAGCGCTCGGCGAGGTCCAGGGCCTGGGCGAGGGTGGAGACCACGCAGCGGTCGGACGCGAACATGGGGTGCAGCGGTTCGACGGCGAGGCGTACGCCGTGCTCCTCTGCGTACGGCCCGAGTTCGGCGAGGGCGTCCGCGATGCGCTCGCGGGCCGCCCGCAGGTCCTTGGAGCCGGGCGGCAGCCCGCCGGAGACGAGGACCAGGGTGTCGGTGCCGAGGGCCGCGGCCTCGTCGATAGCGCGGCGGTTGTCGGCCAGGGCCGCCGCCCGCTCCCCGGGACCGGCCGCCGTGAGGAAGCCGCCGCGGCACAGCGTGGTGACCGTCAGACCAGCGTCCCGGACCAGCTTGGCGGTCGCCTCCACGCCGTAGGACTGGACGGGCTCGCGCCACAGGCCGACGCCCGGAACGCCCAACCGGACGCAGGCGTCGGCCAGTTCCGGCAGGGAGAGCTGCCTGACCGTCATCTGGTTGATGGAGAAGCGGGCGAGATCGGTGCGTGCGGGACCGGTGCTCACTGGTTCACCCCGTACATCGACAGCAGGTTCCGCATGCGCTCCTCGGCCTGCTTCGGGTCGGGGAACAGGCCCAGACCGTCGGCGAGTTCGTAGGCGCGGGCGAGGTGCGGCAGCGAGCGGGCCGACTGCAGGCCGCCGACCATCGTGAAGTGGCTCTGGTGGCCGGCCAGCCAGGCCAGGAACACGACTCCGGTCTTGTAGAAGCGGGTCGGCGCCTGGAAGAGGTGGCGGGACAGGGCCACGGTCGGATCGAGCAGGGCGCGGAAGCCGGCCGTGTCGCCCGTGTCCAGGACCCGTACCGCCTCGGCGGCCGGCGGGCCGAGCGGGTCGAAGACGCCGAGCAGGGCGTGGCTGAAGCCCTGGTCGTCGCCCGCGATCAGCTCGGGGTAGTGGAAGTCGTCGCCGGTGTAGCAGCGCACGCCGCGCGGGAGCCGGCGGCGCAGGTCGACCTCGCGCCGGGCGTCCAGCAGGGAGACCTTGATGCCGTCGACCTTGTCGGGGTGGGCGGCGACGACGTCGAGGAAGGTCTCGGTGGCCGCGTCGAGGTCGGACGAGCCCCAGTAGCCCTCGAGCGCCGGGTCGAACATCGGGCCGAGCCAGTGCAGGATCACCGGTTCGGCGGCCTGGCGCAGGAGGTGGCCGTACGTCTCCAGGTAGTCCTCGGGGCCGCGCGCGGCGGACGTGAGCGCCCTGGACGCCATGACGATGGCCTGCGCGCCCGCCTCCTCGACGACCGCGAGCTGCTCCTCGTAGGCCGCGCGGATGCCGGCCAGGGTGCCGCCGGCGATCTGGTCGGTGCCGACGCCGCAGGCGATACGGCCGCCTACCGCCCGGGCCTCCGCGGCCGAGCGGCGGATGAGCTCGGCCGCGCCCGCCCAGTCCAGGCCCATGCCGCGCTGGGCGGTGTCCATGGCCTCGGCGACGCCGAGCCCGTGGGACCACAGATGGCGGCGGAAGGCGAGGGTGGCGTCCCAGTCGACGGCGGCGGGCGAGTCGGGGCTGGTGTCGGCGAACGGGTCGGCCACGACGTGCGCCGCCGAGAAGACGATGCGGGAGGTGAGGGGGGTGCCGGGGGTGACGGCGAGCGGTTCGGTCCGCGGCTCGTAGGTCCGCAGTCCCCCGCCGGCGTCCGGGAGTCGGATGGTCACAGCGTGATCTCCGGGACCTCGAGGCGGCGGCCCTCGGCCGAGGACCGCAGGCCCAGCTCGGCGAGCTGGACGCCGCGGGCGCCGGCCAGCAGGTCCCAGTGGTAGGGGGTGCCGGCGTGCACGTGCTTGAGGAACAGCTCCCACTGGGCCTTGAAGCCGTTGTCGAACTGCTGGTTGTCCGGGACCTCCTGCCACTGGTCGCGGAAGACCTCGGTGGCGGGGATGTCCGGGTTCCAGACCGGCTTGGGGGTGGCCGAGCGGTGCTGGACGCGGCACCTGCGCAGGCCCGCGACCGCGGAGCCCTCGGTGCCGTCCACCTGGAACTCGACCAGTTCGTCGCGGTTGACGCGCACCGCCCAGGAGGAGTTGATCTGGGCGATCGCGCCGCCCTCGAGCTCGAAGACGCCGTACGCGGCGTCGTCCGCGGTCGCGTCGTAGGGCTTGCCGTTCTCGTCCCAGCGCTGCGGGACGTGGGTGGCGGCCAGGGCCTGGACGGAGGTCACCCGGCCGAACAGCTCGTGCAGGACGTACTCCCAGTGCGGGAACATGTCGACGACGATGCCGCCGCCGTCCTCGGCGCGGTAGTTCCAGGACGGGCGCTGGGCGTCCTGCCAGTCGCCCTCGAAGACCCAGTAGCCGAACTCGCCCCGCACGGACAGGATGCGGCCGAAGAAGCCGCCGTCGACGAGCCGCTTCAGCTTGAGCAGCCCCGGCAGGAAGATCTTGTCCTGGACCACGCCGTGCCTGACGCCCTTCTCGCGGGCGAGCCGGGCGAGTTCGAGGGCGCCGTCGAGTCCGGTGGCGGTGGGCTTCTCGGTGTAGACGTGCTTGCCCGCCGCGATCGCCTTCCGGAGGGCGTCCTCGCGGGCGGAGGTGACCTGGGAGTCGAAGTAGACGTCGACGTCCGGATCGGCGAGCACCGCGTCCAGGTCGGTGGAGACGTGCTCCAGGCCGTGCCGGTCGGCGATCTCCCGCAGGGCGTGCTCGCGGCGGCCGAGCAGGATCGGCTCGGGCCACAGCACGGTGCCGTCGCCGAGGTCGAGGCCGCCCTGCTCGCGCAGGGCGAGGATGGACCGGACGAGATGCTGGCGGTAGCCCATGCGTCCGGTCACGCCGTTCATGGCGATACGCACCGTCTTGCGTGTCACGTGAGTCCCTTCGTAACGCCGGTGCGGCCTCGTTCGGCGGGGCCGGCGTCGTCATCGTCAGCAAGTGCAGCAAGCGCTTTCTACGACGAGAAGCTAGCCTCTGCACAGCGCTCCGGACAAGACCGTGTCCTCTTCGAGTTGTTCGAGGGGGCGAACGAACCGCCTGGTTGGCCTTATGGTCTGCTCGGCACGGACGGAACCGTGACCGTGCCCGGCCTGTCTACGAGGACGTACGAGCACCAATGCGCAACCCCCCGCGCGACCGGAGGACGACGAGATGACGGTGACCCTGGCGGACGTGGCGGCCCGCGCACAGGTCTCCCCCGCGACGGTTTCGCGCGTGCTGAACGGCAACTACCCGGTGGCCGCGTCCACCCGGGAGCGCGTGCTGCGGGCGGTCGACGAGCTGGACTACGTGCTCAACGGCCCGGCCAGCTCGCTCGCGGCGGCCACCTCGGACCTCGTGGGCATCCTCGTCAACGACATCGCGGACCCGTTCTTCGGGATCATGGCGAGTGCGATACAGGCCGAGATCGGGGGGCCGGGCGGCCGGGCGGGCGGCGAGCGGCTGGCGGTCGTGTGCAACACCGGCGGCTCGCCGGAGCGGGAGCTGACGTACCTGACCCTGCTGCAGCGGCAGCGGGCCGCGGCGGTGGTGCTGACCGGCGGGGCCGTGGAGAACGAGCCGCACGCGGCGGCGGTCTCGGCCAAGCTGCGCAAGCTGGCGGAGGCCGGGACCCGGGTGGTGCTCTGCGGGCGGCCGCCCGCGCCGGACACCGAGGCGATCGCGCTGACCTTCGACAACCGCGGGGGCGCCCGCGCCCTGACCGACCACCTCATCGGCCTCGGCCACCGGCGGCTCGGCTACATCGCGGGCCCCGAGGAGCGCACCACCACCCGGCACCGGCTGGAGGGTCACCGCGCGGCGCTGGAGGCGGCCGGTGTCGAGGAGGACCCGCGGTGGACGGTGTACGGCCGCTACGACCGCCGGTCCGGTCACGAGGCCACGCTGGAACTGCTGCGCCGGGACCCGTCCCTGACGGCGATCGTCGCCGCGAACGACTCCGTCGCGCTGGGCGCGTGTGCCGCGCTGCGGGAGTCCGGGCTGCGCATCCCCGAGGACGTCTCGGTGGCCGGCTTCGACGACCTGCCGTTCAGCGTCGACGCGGTGCCGTCGCTGACGACGGTGCGGTTGCCGCTGTCCGAGGCGGGTGCGCGGGCGGGGCGGATCGCCATGGGCCGTGAGGAGGCTCCGCCGGGTGGGATCGCGTCGGTGCGGGGGGAGTTGATGGTGCGGGGGTCCTCCGGGGTTCCGCGGGGGGCCTAGCTCGGGGTGCTTGGGGGGTCCGTGGGGCGCCTACTGGCTCGTGGTGCTTGGGGGGCGTGGGGCGCCTACTGGCTCGGGGTGCTGGGGGGCGTGCGGCGCCTACTGGCTCGGGGTGCTGGGGGTGGCTTGGGCGGGTGCGCGTTGGTGGGGGCTGGTCGCGCAGTTCCCCGCGCCCCTCTTTTGCTGGGCGGCGTTGGTTGGGTTCCGGGGTTTCGGGGGCCGTCGCGCAGTTCCCCGCGCCCCTCATCTGGTGGGCGGCGTTGGTTGGGTTCCGGGGTTTCGGGGGCCGTCGCGCAGTTCCCCGCGCCCCTCTTCTGCTGGGCGGCGTTGGTTGGGTTCCGGTGTTTCGGGGGCCGTCGCGCAGTTCCCCGCGCCCCTCTTCTGCTGGGCGGCGTTGGTTGAGTTCCGGTGTTTCGGGGGCCGTCGCGCCGTTCCCCGCGCCCCTCATTTGCTGGGCGGCGTTGGTTGGGTTCCGGGGTTTCGGGGGCCGTCGCGCAGTTCCCCGCGCCCCTCATTTGGTGGGCGGCGTTGGTTGGGTTCCGGGGTTTCGGGGGCCGTCGCGCAGTTCCCCGCGCCCCTCATTTGGTGGGCGGCGTTGCTTTGGTGCTGGGGTTCTTGGCGGGCCTAGGGTCGGGGTTGTGGGAATGGGTGCTTCTGATGACGGCGAGGGCGTGCTGCGGGCGCCGATGGCCGGTGATCTCGGGTGGATCGTGCAGCGCAACGGCGCTCTGTACGCGGCCGAGTACGGCTGGAACGCCGAGTACGAGGGGCTGGTCGCGAGGATCGTCGCCGACTTCGCCGAGGACCACGACCCGCGCCTGGAGCGGGTGTGGATCGCCGAGCTGGACGGCCGGGTGGTGGGCTGCGTGATGTGTGTGCGGGACTCGGCCCCGCACACCGCGCGACTGCGGCTGCTGCTCGTCGAGCCCTCCGCGCGCGGGCACGGGATCGGCGACCGGCTGGTGCGCGCCGTCGTCGGCTTCGCCCGCGAGGCCGGCTACCGGGAACTGGTGCTGTGGACCAACGACGTCCTCAGCGGGGCCCGGCGTCTTTACCGGCGGCACGGCTTCGTGCTCGTCGCCGAGAAGCCGCACCACTCCTTCGGCAAGGATCTGGTCGGCCAGGACTGGCGGTTGGATCTCCGCGGAACGGCCCCCTGACGAGTAGGGTCCGAGCATGAAGCTGGCGTTCTCCACTCTCGGTGTCCCCGGCCTGGCCGTCCCCGATGTCCTGGCGCTCGCGACCGCGCACGGTTACCACGGTGTGGAACTGCGCGCCCATCCCGAGGAGCCCGTGCACCCGGGCCTGTCCCCCGCCGAGCGCGCGGAGACGGCCGCGCTGTTCAAAGCGTCCGGAATCGAACTGCTCGGCCTGGCCGGATACACGCGCGTCGCCGCGCCCGGCGACGACGCACCCGTCCTCGACGACATCCGGCTGCTCCTGCAACTCGCCCACGACCTGGGCGCCCCCTTCGTCCGGGTCTTCCCCGGCGCCGATCCCGACCGGCCCCGCGAGGAGTCCGAGGCCCTCGCCGCCCGGCGGCTCGGTGCCGCCGCCGAGGACGCCGCCGCGCTCGGCGTCCGGATCCTGGTGGAGACCCACGACTCGCACCGCACCGGCGCCGACGTGATCCGTGTGCTGGGCCCGGTCGGGCACCGTCAGGTGGGTGCGCTGTGGGACGTGATGCACACCTGGCTGGGCGGCGAACAGCCCGCCGACAGCTACGCGGCGCTCTCCCCGCACCTCGGCTACGTCCAGGTCAAGGACATCGCCTCGGCCGACGACCGCGCGCCGCTGCCGCTCGGCGCGGGCGTCCTGCCGCTCACCGAGTGCGTGGACGTCCTGTGCCGCAACGGCTGGGACGGCTGGCTGTGCTGGGAGTACGAGAAGCGCTGGTACGAGCACGCCACGCCGCTCCCCGAGCTGTTGTCCGCGGGCCGCGACCACCTCGTACGCCTGCTCGGCGAGGCGGCCTAGCCGACCCGCCCACCGGCCGCCCGGCCCAGACGTGCCACAGCCCGGCCCCGGGCGAGCACCCGGCGCCGGGCGGCCGACCATGGGCCACAACAACCCCGGCGAGCCTGCTCGCCCTCCCACGTAGGGCCCGCTGAGGTCGCCCGGTCCGACCGGTCGCGTCCACGGTCGCCCAGGGCAGACGTCGAACCGCCCAGTCTCGGACGAGCACTCCGCGCCCGGCGGCCGGCCACGCGCCACGAAAACCCCCAGCAAGCCGGCTCACCCTCCTACGCACGGCCCTATGAGGCAGGCCCGGTCCGACCGGTCATGTCCACAGTCGCCCAGGGCAGACGTCGAACCGCCCAGTCTCGGACGAGCACTCCGCGCCCGGCGGCCGGCCACGCGCCACGAAAACCCCCAGCAAGCCGGCTCAC
>NZ_JBIANZ010000003.1:0-148351 GCF_042875075.1 Streptomyces sp. NPDC003720 | reverse complement strand
CTCACCCTCCTACGCACGGCCCTATGAGGCAGGCCCGGTCCGACCGGTCATGTCCACAGTCGCCCAGGGCAGACATCGAACCGGTTAGTTGCGGGCGAGCACTCCGCGCCCGGCGTCCGGCCACGGGCCACGACAACCCCGGCAAGCGCGCTCGCCCTCCTAGCAGCAGCCCGGTCCGACCGGTCGCGTCCACAGTCGCCCAGGGCAGACGTCGAACCGGCCGGTCTCGGGCGAGCACTCCGCGCCCGACGGCCGGCCATGCGCCGCGACAACCCCCAGCAAGCCGGCTCGCTTTCCTGCGCAGGCCCGGGGAGGCGGCCCGGACGGCGCTCCTTGTTCACCGCGTGCGTGGGCGGCCCGTCAGGGGCGGCGGGGAAAATCGGTGGCCGGGGAGGTGGGGGGCGGCTAGCCTCCCCCGGTGATTGTGCAGCCCTCGCGTTTTCGTTCGCTCTCATGAGACTCCGCCGCTCGCTCATCGATGTGACGCCGCTGCGCACCTCCCCCGTCTTCCGGCGGCTGCTGATCGGCCGGACCGTGTCCGTGCTGGGCGGGTTCATGACCATGGTGACGGTCATGTACCAGGTGTGGGACATGACCCGCAGCACGGCCTGGACCGGTGCGGTCGGGCTGGCGCAGGCGTTGCCGCTGGTGGTGTTCGGGCTGTTCGCGGGCGCCTGGGTGGACCGGGCGGACCGGCGCCGGGTCTACCTCGCGGCCACCGTGGGCCAGGCCGCCTGCTCGCTGCTGCTGGCCGTTCAGGGCTTCACCGGGCACGTGCCGGTGGTGGTGGTCCTCGCGCTGGTCGCCGTGCAGTCGTCGTTCGGCGCGCTCGGCGCCCCGGCCGCCGGAGTGTTCGTCCCCCGGCTGCTGCCCCCGGAGCAGGTGCCCGCCGGGCTCGCCCTGAACGCCGTCACCGGCCAGACGATGATGCTGCTCGGCCCCGCCCTGGCCGGTGTGCTGCTGGGCCGGCTGGGCATCGGCGCCTGCTATCTGCTGGACGCGCTCAGCTTCGGGCCGGCCTTCTACGGCGCCTTCGGGCTGCCCGCGCTGCCGCCGGAGGGCGAGCCGTCGCGGGCGGGGGTGCGCGGGGTGCTGGACGGGCTGCGGTTCCTGGCCGGGCACCGGGTGGTGCGGGGCGCGCTGATCACGGATCTGGCCGCCACCGTGCTGTCCTTCCCGGCCAGCCTGTTCCCGCTGGTCAACGCCGAGCGGTTCGGCGACGACCCGCGCACGCTCGGCCTGTTCCTGTCGGCCCTTGCGGTGGGCGGCGTCACGGCGTCGGCCCTGTCCGGCTCGCTGACCCGGCTCGGCAGGCCGGGCGCGGTGATGCTGTGCGCCTCCGGGACCTGGGGCGCGGCGCTGGTCCTGTTCGGGCTGGCGACCGACCCGTGGACCGGCCTCGCCCTGCTCGTCCTCGCGGGGGCGGCGGACGCCACCGCGGTCGTCTCCCGCTCCACGATCGTGCAGACCCGCACCCCGGACGCGCTGCTCGGCCGGGTCACGGCGGCCGAGCAGATCGTCGGCCAGGCGGGCCCCAGTCTCGGCAACGCGCGGGGCGGTCTGGTCGCGGGCTTCAGCTCCGGCGCGACGGCCCTGGTCAGCGGCGGCCTGATGTGCGTCCTCGCGGTGGCGGCGGTCGCGACGGCGACCCCCGAACTGCGGGAGAGGGCCGAGGGACTCGCCGTTCCGGAGACGCCCTGAGCGCGGTGCGGCGGCCGGCCCCGGACGCCCCCGTCCGGCGTGGACCGGGAAGCGGGCCACGCCGGACGGGAGGGACGCGGCGTACGTCTAGTACGTCAGCCCGTAGCCCAGGGGGTACAGCTCCCGCGCCGGGTCGTCCGCCCGCTGCACCGGCACCGGCAGCCTGCCGTGCGGCGCCACCCGGCCGGCGATCACCCGTGCGGCGGCGCGCAGCTCGACGTCGGTCCAGGAGTAGGTCGCCAGGAAACCCTTGACGGCGGGGAGCTGGGCGACGTCGTAGGGGTTGCGGACGGCGACGGCCACCACCGGTTTCCCGGTGGCCAGCAACCGCTCCACCAGCGTCCGCTGGCTGCTGCCCGCCGTCACGTTGTACGTGGCCACGACCACCGCGTCGGCGTCCGCCGCGGCGGCCACCGCCTTGCCGATGACCGTGGCGGAGGGCGCGGTGCCGGTGGACAGGGCGGTGGCGGTGAAGCCGAGCTCGGTGAGGGCGGCCGCCAGCACGGTGGTGGGCGGGCCGGTGGTGCCGGACGGGGAGGCCGGGTCCGCGCCGACGACGAGGACCCGGCGCCGGCTGCGGCGGTCGAGCGGCAGCGTGTGCTCCTCGTTGACGAGCAGGGTCGTGGTGCGCTCGGCGATCCGGTCGGCGGCGGCCAGATGGGCCTTGGTGCCGACCGTGCGGTCGACGCCGGCCCCGGTGACGTAGGGCGGCCGGTCCAGGAGTCCCAGCCTGTCCTTCAGCCGCAGGATGCGCAGGATCGATTCGTCCAGCCGGGCCTCGGTCAGCTCCCCCTCCTGGACGGCCTTGAGGACCGCGTGCCACGCCACGTCGAGCGACGGCGGGTTGAGGAGCTGGTCGACACCGGCCTTCAGGGCGAGCACCGGCACCCGGTCGTCGCCGTACTTGGTGCGCACGCCCTCCATGCCGAGCGAGTCGGTCACCACGACGCCGTCGTAGCCGAGTTCGCCGCGCAGGATGCCGGTGAGGATGGGGTGGGACAGGGTGGCCGGGTCACCGGCGTCGTCGAGGGCCGGGAACTGCAGGTGCGCGGTCATGATCGAGTCGATGCCCGCCGCGATCGCCGCCCGGAAGGGCACCGCGTCCAGTTTCTCCCACAGCTCCCTGCTGTGCGTGATGACCGGGAAGCCGGTGTGGCTGTCGACGGCGGTGTCCCCGTGGCCGGGGAAGTGCTTGGCGGTCGCCGCGACCCGGGACGCCTGGTAGCCCTTCACCTCGGCGGCCACCAGCCGGGCCACCGCCTCCGGGTCGGCCCCGAAGGACCGTACGCCGATGACCGGGTTCGCCGGGTTGACGTTCACGTCGGCGTCGGGGCTGTAGTCCTGGTTGATGCCCAGGGCGCGCAGCTCGGCGCCGGAGACGCGGCCGAGGGTGTGTGCGTCGGCGGGACGGCCGCCCGCGCCGACCGCCATCGCGCCCGGGAACAGCGTGGCCGGCGCGCCCACCCGGCAGACGATGCCGTGCTCCTGGTCGGTGGCGATGAGCACCGGCAGGCCGCGGGGCTGCTCCAGGGAGGCCTTCTGGATGCCGTTGGACAGGTCGGCGATCTGGTGCGGATCCCGGGTGTTGTGGGCCCAGGTGAAGTAGATGATGCCGCCGACCCGGTACTTCGCGATCAGCTCGGCGGCCGTGCGGACCCCGATCTCCGCGAGGTTGGCGTCGACGTCGGCCTGGTCGGGGGCGGTGGCGGAGTGGCCGTAGACCCGCATCACGAAGAGCTGGCCGACCTTCTCCTCCAGCGACATGCGGGAGATGAGGGCGCGCAGCCTGGTGTCGCCGGACGCGGCGGCGTGGGCGGTGGCCGGTACGGTCAGCGCGGCCGTGATGCCCGCGGTGGCGGCGAGAACGGTCCGTCTGGACGGCCGCGGGGTGTTTCCCGTGCTTCCCGTGCTGCTGTCGTGCACGCGTGCTCCTTCCGGAGGACAACCGCTGAAGGAAACTTCCAAGGAGCCACCAATATCCGGGAAGTTTCTTTCCGTCAAGGGAACGCACAGGAAGCCGGGGTGGTGCCGCCGCCGGCGCTCGGGAGGGGGGCGCGCCGGCGGCGGCGGCCGCCAGGCCCGGTGCGGCGGAGAGGGTGCGCCGGTCTCGCGTCCGGGACCGGCACCGCACCGCGGACTCGTCCGGCGGCCTGGGCGTTGGACGGCCGCGGGCGGAGACCGGTTCCGTGCGGCGAGCCGGAGGGCCCGGACGGACGGAGGGCCGGACGGGTGAGTTCCGCGCTCACCGCACCGGTGAGTTTCCCGGCCCCGGGGAGTCTGCACCACAGTTGCCGATGACGCGGGAGGAACCATGGCTCAACTGCTGAGGGTGCAGAACTTCAATGTGTCCAGTGACGGTATCGCCGCCGGCGAGGCCCAGAGCTTCGAGCAGCCGTTCGGCCTCGCCGGCGCCGAGAGGCTCTTCGGCTGGGCCGGCGCGACGGCGAGCTGGCCCAATCGCACCGACCCCGGGGGCAGCAGGGGGCTCGACGACTACTTCACGCGGGACTTCGCCCACGGCATCGGGGCGGAGATCATGGGCCGCAACAAGTTCGGACCGCAGCGCGGGCCCTGGCACGACCACGAGTGGCAGGGCTGGTGGGGTGACGAACCGCCGTTCCGTACACCGGTGTTCGTGATGACCCACCACCCGCGTCCCTCGTTCACGCTCTCGGACACCACGTTCCACTTCGTCGACGGCGATCCGGCGACGGTCCTGGAGCAGGCGCGCGAGGCGGCGGGGGGCGGGGACGTCCGGCTGGGCGGCGGGGTCACCACCGTCCGGGAGTTCCTGGACGCCGACCTGGTGGACACCATGCACGTGGCGGTCTCACCGGTGAAGTTCGGCTCCGGGCTCCGGCTCTGGGAGTCGCCGGACGAACTGCTCGACCGCTTCCACCTCGAGGTCGTGCCCAGCCCGAGCGGCGTGACGCACCACCTGTTCTGGCGGAGGTGACACCGGTGTGCCGGACGCGGTCGTCCGGCACACCGGCGGCGCCGGCCCCTCGGCTTCGAGGGACCGGCGCCGGCGGGTCAGGGACGCAGCGCGGGCTCGCGCTCCACGTCCCGCACGTCCAGCTTCGCGTCGTGGCGGGCCAGCGGCCTGGCCGCGGACGGGTCCGCCTGGACGGCGGCGGGCGCGACGCCCGCCCACTCCAGGATGCGGGCCGTGGCCAGCGCCTTCTGGTCGGGCACCAGGCCCGCCACATTGGCCCCGTGGTTCATGCCGGGGGCGGTGAAGACGTACGAGTCACGCGCGCCCGCGCCGAGGCGGAACCGCTCCGAACCCCACGGGTCGTTCTCGCCGTAGACGAAGAGCATGTGCCGGGCGTGCTGCCGGACCCAGGTGTCCACGTCCCGCATGGCGTCCGGCTGGAAGCGCATCGGGATGGAGCGGGGCACGAAGTTGCGCGGCGGCTGGTAGCCGTAGCGGATCAGCTTCTTCTCGATGTACGGGAAGTGGATGGTGGGCGCGCCGAGCTGGGTGCCCGCCTGGTAGTAGTACGGCGTGTACGTCTCCAGGCCCTGGTCGGTGTAGGCGGAGAAGCCGGAGATGCTGTCGACGGAGTCCCAGATCGCGTCGTCGGTCGCGGTCGCCGCGCCGGCGGGGATGGTGTCGCAGTCCTTCAGCAGGCTGTACTGCCAGAAGCCCCAGACGTAGTCGAGGACGACCGCCTCGTAGGCCTTGTCCAGGCCGCCGATGGTGTCGAAGGTGTAGCCGTTGTCGGCGGCGTACTGCGCGTACCGCTTCTCCAGCGGCTCCCGGCGCACCAGCGCCTCCCGCTGGACCGCGTTCAGCCGGTCGCGGCACTCCTTGGTGCCGACGCCCGCGAAGAACCGGTCGTACGCCGAGTCCTCCTTGTTCACCACGTCGTTGGGGGCGACGTAGGCGACCACGCCGTCCATGTCACGCGGGTAGAAGCGCTCGAAGTAGGTGGCCGTCATGCCGCCCTTGGAGCCGCCGGTGGCCAGCCAGTTGGCGGAGTAAACCGGCTTCAGCGCCTGGTAGACCCGGTGCTGGTCGCTGGCCGCCTGCCAGATGTCCAGCTTGGACCAGTCGGCCGGCGCGGGCCGGGACGGCGTGAAGAAGCGGTACTCCAGGGAGACCTGGTTGCCGTCCACGATCTGGGTGGGTTCCCGGCGCGACGGGGTCGTGGAGACGTTGTAGCCGCCGGTGTAGAAGACCGTCGGGCGGCTGGTGTCCTTGTGCAGCACGGTGATCCGCTGCTGGAAGGTGCCCTTGGACGGGTGCCGGTGGTCGACCGGCTGCGTGTAGTTCAGTACGAAGAACCGGTAGCCGGGGTACGGCTTCTCCTGGACCAGGCTCATGCCGGGTATCGCCAGGAGCCGGTCCTTGATGTCGGGCTCGGACTGGGCGGCGGTGGCCGCGCCCGCTGTGCTCAGCGTGCCTATGAAGACCGTGAGCGCCAGCAGCCATCTGAGCGCCTTGCGCATGCGCACTCTCCCCTATGAGACAGATGTGCGCCGGAAGCTAGCGGAGCAACTGCCGTGACACCAGAGGGGGTTGTACGGTTTGGGGCGGTCTGCGGCTACATGGCCGTACGGATCAGGGGCGCAGAGACGGGAATCGGGCGTGTCCGGTGGTTCAGCACATGAACCAGCCGGAGCTGACCGCGGCGCGGCCCACCGAGCCCCGCACCCACACGCAGCGCTGCCCGGCGTGCACGGTGACCGGGCCGGCGTGGTGCTTGAACCGGCCCGCGTCCACGACCGGCCGGTTGCCGCGGGCCTGGACGCTGACCGACATCAGGCGTCTGGCGCCCGGGTGCTTGGCGACCGTGACGGCGCAGACGTAGCCGTTGCGCTTGTAGACGTGCACGACGCCGGCGCTGAAGGGCAGGGTGCGCACCTCGCGTCCGGCGCAGGAGCCGGCCTGGGCCGCGTGCGCGGTGCCGGGCACCGCGAGCGCGAGCGCGCCGGAGGCGGCCAGCGCGGCCGCGCCGAGCGCCAGACGCCGGCGTATCGCACCACAGTCCATCGTCGTCCTCCCCGTACCGCGGTCATACGTCCCCGGCATACGTCACCGACGACCGTACTGACGTACGGACGCAGGACATGTGTCGGATGGTTGCACGGCCGTCGGAGAGCCGGCCCTCCGGGGTGCTCAGCGGGTGGCGCCGACCGGCTCCTCCGGTTCGGACTGCCCGACGAAGGTCCGCCACAGTTCGGCGTACCGGCCGCCGAGGGCGAGGAGTTCGTCGTGGGTGCCGTCCTCCACCACCCGGCCGTGGTCCATGACCACCACCCGGTCGGCGCGCGCGGCCGTGGTCAGCCGGTGCGCGACCACCAGCGTGGTACGGCGGCCCGCCAGCCGGTCGGTGGCCTGGTTCACCTGGGCCTCGGTGGCCAGATCCAGGGCGGCGGTGGCCTCGTCGAGGAGCAGGACGTCCGGGTCGACCAGTTCGGCCCGGGCCAGCGCGATGAGCTGGCGCTGGCCGGCCGAGAGGTTGCGGCCGCGCTCGGCGACCTCGTGCAGGTAGCCGCCGTCGAGCGTGGCGATCATCTCGTGCGCGCCGACCGCCCGCGCCGCCGCCTCCACCTCGGCGTCGGTGGCCTCGGGCCTGCCGTAGGCGATGGCGTCCCGGACGGTGCCCGGGAAGAGGTACGCCTCCTGCGGGACCACCCCGAGGCGGTGCCGGTACGAGGTCAGGTCCAGGGCGCGCAGATCGGTGCCGTCGGCCGTGACCCGGCCCGAGGTGGGGTCGTAGAACCGGGCCACCAGCTTCACCAGCGTGGACTTGCCGGCTCCGGTCTCGCCGACGAAGGCGACCGTCTGGCCCGCCGGGATCGTCAGGTCGATGCCGGTCAGCGCCTCCTCCTCGGCGCCGTAGGCGAAGTGCACGTCCTCGAACGCGATGTCGCCGCGCAGGGAGCCGACCTCGCGGGGCTTCTCGGCGGCGCCGGTGGAGGTCGGCTCGCGCAGCAGCTCCTGGATGCGGCCGAGGGAGACGGTGGCCTGCTGGTAGCCGTCGAAGACCTGGGAGAGCTGCTGGACCGGGGCGAAGAACAGGTCGATGTAGAGCAGGTACGCCACCAGCGCGCCCGTGGTGAGCGTGGCCGCCTCCACGCGGCCGGCGCCGGTGACGAGCACGGCGGCCGCCGCGACCGAGGACAGCAGCTGGACGAAGGGGAAGTAGACCGAGATCAGCCACTGGCCGCGGATGCGGGCGGAGCGGTAGCTGTCGCTGCGCTCGGCGAACCGCCGGGCGCCGTCCGGCTCGCGGCGGAAGGCCTGCACGATCCTGAGCCCGGCCACCGACTCCTGCAGGTCCGCGTTGACCACCGACACCCGCTCACGGGCGAGTTCGTAGGCCTTCACGCTGGCCCGGCGGAAGAAGAACGTGGCGACGATCAGCGGGGGCAGGGTGGCGAAGACGACCAGGGCGAGCTGTACGTCGAGCACCAGCAGGGCGGCCATGATGCCGAAGAAGGTGACGACCGAGACGAAGGCGGTGACCAGGCCGGTCTGCAGGAACGTGGAGAGGGCGTCGACGTCCGTGGTCATCCGGGTCATGATCCGGCCGGTCAGCTCGCGCTCGTAGTAGTCGAGGCCGAGCCGCTGGAGCTGGGCGAAGATCTTCAGCCGCAGCGCGTACAGCACGCGCTCGCCGGTGCGGCCGGTCATCCGGGTCTCGCCGATCTGCGCGGCCCACTGCGCCAGCACGGTGAGCAGGCCCAGCAGCGACGCCGCCCACACCGCGCCGAGGGCCGCCCTGCTGACGCCCTGGTCGATGCCGTGCCGGATCAGCACCGGCAGCAGCAGGCCCGCGCCCGCGTCCACGGCGACCAGCCCCAGGCTGACCAGCAGCGGCAGGCCGAAGCCGTGCAGCAGCCGGCGCAGGCCGTACGACTCCTCGGCGCGCACCGCGCGGGCCTCGTCGACGTCAGGGGTGTCGGTGGCCGGGGGCAGCGCCTCGACCTGGGCCAGGAGTTCCGGGGTGGCGGGGGTGCCCGCCATGGCCGCGTCCCGGGGCCGGCGCTCGCCCGTCCACAGCCGGGGGGTGATGCCGGCCTCGGCGTCGAACTCGGCGTCCAGCTCCTCGCGCAGGCTGGTGTCCTCCTGCGGCTCGGCGGGACCGGTGTGGCCCGGGGAGACGCCGCCCAGCTCGTCGGGGTCGGTCAGCAGCCGGCGGTACAGGGCGCAGCGCTCCTGCAGTTCCTCGTGGGTGCCGAGGTCGGCGAGCCGGCCGCCGTCCAGGACGGCGATGCGGTCGGCGAGGTTCAGGGTGGAGCGGCGGTGCGCGATGAGCAGGGTGGTGCGCCCCTCCATCACGTGCTTCAGCGCCTCGTGGATCTCGTGCTCCACGCGGGCGTCGACGGCGGAGGTGGCGTCGTCCAGGACCAGCAGGCGGGGGTCGGTGAGCAGGGCGCGGGCGAGCGCGACGCGCTGGCGCTGGCCGCCGGAGAGGGTCAGGCCGTGCTCGCCGACCTTGGTGTCGTAGCCCTCGGGCAGCTCGCTGATGAACCGGTCCGCCTGGGCGGCGCGGGCGGCGGCCTTGATCTCGTCCTGGGTGGCGTCCGGGCGGCCGTAGGCGATGTTGGCGCGGACGGTGTCGGAGAAGAGGAACGAGTCCTCGGGGACCAGGCCGATCGCCGACCTGAGCGAGTCCATGGTCAGCTCGCGCACGTCGTGCCCGCCGATCAGCACGGCGCCGCCGGTGACGTCGTAGAAGCGCGGCAGGAGCAGGGAGACGGTGGACTTGCCGGAGCCGGAGGAGCCGACGACGGCCAGGGTCTCGCCGGACCGGATCTCGAAGCTGAGCCCGTCCAGGACGGGGCTGGTCCGGCCGGGGCCGACGTCGTAGCCGAAGGACACGTCGTCGAACTCGACGGTCGCGGGCGCGTCGGCCGGGAGGGTCTTCGTGCCGTCCTTCATGGTCGGCTGGGTGTCGATCAGCTCCAGCACGCGCTCGGTGCCGGCCCGGGCCTGCTGCCCGACGGTGAGCACCACGGCGAGCATGCGGACCGGGCCGACGAGCTGGGCGAGGTAGGTGGAGAAGGCGACGAAGGTGCCGAGCGTGATGTGGCCGCGCACGGCCAGCCAGCCGCCGAGGGCGAGCATGGCGACCTGGCCGAGGGCGGGCACGGCCTGCAGGGCGGGGGTGAACCTGCTGTTCAGCCGGATGGTGCGCAGCCGCCCCGCGAAGAGCCGGCGGCCGACCTCGCGGAGCTTGCCGGTCTCCTGCTCCTCCTGCCCGAACCCCTTCACCACGCGGACGCCGCTCACCGCGCCGTCCACCACGCCGGCCACGGCGGCGGCCTGGGCCTGGGCGTACCAGGTGGCGGGGTGGAGCTTGCTGCGGCTGCGCTTGGCGATCGCGTACAGGGCCGGGGCCACGGCCAGGGCGACCAGGGTCAGCGGCAGCGAGAGCCAGGCCATGATCACCAGGGACATGAGGAAGAGCAGGACGTTCCCGATGGTCATCGGGAGCATGAAGAGCAGGCCCTGGATGAGCTGGAGGTCGCTGGTGGCCCGGCCGACCACCTGCCCGGTGGACAGCTCGTCCTGGCGGCGGCCGTCGAGGCGGGTGATCGTGCTGTACATCTCGGTCCGCAGGTCGTGCTGGACGTCGAGGGCGAGCCGCCCGCCGTAGTAGCGGCGGATGTAGGTGAAGACGTAGACCAGGACGGCGGCGCCGAGCAGGGCCCCGGCCCACACGGCCATGGAGCGGGTGTGGGCGCCGATCACGTCGTCGATGATCACCTTGGTGAACAGCGGGACGACGGCCAAGACGGCCATGCCGCCGAGGGAGGAGCCGAGGGCGAG
Organism: Streptomyces sp. NPDC003720; assembly: GCF_042875075.1. Lineage (NCBI taxonomy): Bacteria > Bacillati > Actinomycetota > Actinomycetes > Kitasatosporales > Streptomycetaceae > Streptomyces > Streptomyces sp. NPDC003720. Next base: position 137,862 of record NZ_JBIANZ010000003.1, on the reverse strand, counting down.
GACCACGTCCTTCGGATACCGCCAGGCGTAGCCCGCCAGCCGCCGTGCCCATCCCCGTTGCGCTGCCACGCCGGTGCCTTCCTGTCGTCCTGCTCTACCGGAAGGCACCAACGCCGGGGCGTGCGGATTTCATCCCCCTGAAACAAAACGGGCCGGGCGCCGAGGACGCCGCCCGCGGGCGGCGCAGCCGGCTCAGCCCTGCGGCGGCACCGCCACGTGCGCCTCGCTCGGGGTGCTGGTCGGGGTGTAGCGGGCGACGCCGGACGTCGTCGGCACCAGGTCCTTGTGGATCGCCTTGGCGACGTTCTGGATGGTGGTGACGCCGTAGCTCATGGTGCTGTTGCCGTGCGTCAGCACGGACATCATGTAGTCGTGGCCGCCGCCGTTGAAGGTACCGAGGCTGTGCACCCGCCAGCCGTGCGTGGACCGCTGCAGCCAGCCGTTCTTGACGTGCACGGTGACCGTGGACGGCGCCCCGGCCGGGGTGCCCCAGCGCTGCGAGGAGACGACCTGGTTCATCAGCTTCAGGATGTAGGCGCGCGCGTTGTCGCTCAGCACGCTGTTCCTGGCCGTGACGAGCTTGAGCAGCTTCTGCTCGTCGGTGACGTTCTCCTGGGTCAGCCCCCAGTAGCCGTTCGCGCCGGGAACCGTCTTCGTCATCCCGGCGGCGGACAGGAAGCCCTTGATCTTGGTCATGCCGAGCTGCTTCCAGAGCGTGCTGGTCGCGTTGTTGTCCGACTTGGTGATCATGGCCTTGGCGAGCGAGGCCTCGCGGTCGGTGAGGTACCGGTCGTGCTTCTTGGCGTCCCACAGCAGCGTGGCGAGCACGGTCACCTTGACGGTGCTGGCCGAGTCGTAGGCGGTGGTGGCGCGCAGGGTGCAGGTGGTCTTGGTGGACCGGTCGTAGAGGCCGATCGCGACGGTGCCCTTGCGGTTCGCGAGCGCCGCGGTGATGTCCTTCTTCAGCTTCGCGGCCAGGCCCGCCTTGGCGGACGTGCAGCTGACGGTGGGCGTGGTCGCCGCCGCGGCCGGGGCGGCGGCGACCGCCGGTATGAGCACCACGGCGCCGAGGGCGGCCGCCAGCGCGCCGGCGCGTACGGATGTGCGGGGAGTCATGCATGCGTTGACTCACCGGGACGGGTGACGGTTGTACGTGTGGTCGGTCACGGGTTTGGCAATGCTTCCCCCATGCCGGAGGAGAACGAGAGCGGGTTCAAGCGATCGGGGCGCCTGTTCGCCGCACTGGCGGTACTGCGCCACCTCGCCTCCGCCGACGCCGAGTTGCTCGGCCCGGACGACTGCGGACCGAAGGACAACGTCCTGGACCGCATGAGACGAACGAAGTACTACGAGCACTACTCGTACGGGGAACTCGTGAGGCTGCGCGGCAAGGGAGGGCAGACGTGGGAGGCCGCGAAGGAGGTCTTCCGCCTCGTACCGGACCTGCTCCAACCCGGAGTTCTGCCGCCCGGCACCTTCAGCGACCGTGATCTGGCGCAGCACCGGGCGGGTTACGACGCCCAGATGGCCGAGTACAGGAAGAAGTGGCCGAAGCTCTTCGGCTGACGGCGTCCGCGGTCTCCCGCGGCGCCGCGCCGGCCGTGGCGGCCTGCCGGGTCCCGACACACAACGGTCACCTCCGCTTCACCTCATGATACGCATGTCCATGTCACGCTCCGGTTGTCCGCTCAATCAACCCGCGTAGATCGGCCCCCACATGACCGTGACGCACATGCACCGCTGGAAGGCTCCGGCACTGGCCGTCTCGGCGCTGCTCGTCGGCCTCACCCTGCCGACCGCGATCGCCTCCCCGGCAAGCGCGACGACGACCTCGTACGACAGCACGTACTACAGGAACGCCGTCGGCAAGACGGGCGCGAGCCTCAAGTCCTCGCTGCACACCATCATCAGCAGCCAGAGCAAGATCTCGTACTCGGCGGTCTGGGACGCGCTGAAGGTCACCGACCAGGATCCGAACAACAGCAACAACGTGATCCTGCTCTACAGCGGCGTCTCCCGCGCCAAGTCCCTGAGCGGCGGCAGCACCGGCGACTGGAACCGCGAGCACGTGTGGGCCAAGTCGCACGGCGACTTCGGCGAGGTGACCGGCCCCGGCACCGACCTGCACCACCTGCGCCCCGCGGACGTCCAGGTCAACAGCGTCCGCGGCAACAAGGACTTCGACGACGGCGGCAGCGCAGTCAGCGGCGGGGGCGGCAGCCTCACCGACTCCGACTCCTTCGAGCCGCGCGACGCGGACAAGGGCGACGTGGCCCGGATGATCCTCTACATGGCGGTCCGCTACGACGGAGGCGACGGCTTCGCCGACCTGGAGCCCAACGACAAGGTCGGCAACGGCAGCAACCCGTACATCGGCAGACTGTCCGTCCTCAAGCAGTGGAACGACGAGGACCCGCCGAGCGCCTTCGAGGAGAAGCGCAACCAGGTCATATACGACACCTACCAGCACAACCGCAACCCGTTCATCGACCACCCGGAGTGGGTCGACGCGATCTGGTAGACGCATGACGGCGGTGAACTCCTCCCGTGCGGGAGGAGTTCACCGCCGGCCGGCGTCCGGCGCGGCCAGTCAGCCCAGGTGGGTCGGCGCGAACATCCGCAGCACCGCGGGGAGTACGACCACCGAAGGGCCGGGCGCCGCCAGCGCCTTCGCCAGGTCCTCCTCCAGGGTCTCCGGGCTCGTGCGCACGCCCGGCACCCCGAAGGACTCCGCCAGGGCCACGTAGTCCGGGCGGGTCAGTTCGGTGGCCGTGGCCTGGCCGAAGGCGTCGGTCATGTACTCCCGGAGGATGCCGTAGCCGCCGTCGTCGACGATCAGCCAGGTGACCGGCAGGTCGTACTGGCGGGCCGTGGCCAGTTCGGCGATCGAGTAGAGGGCGCCGCCGTCGCCGGAGACCGCGAGGACCGGGCGGGTGGGGTCGGCGGCCGCCGCGCCCAGGGCCGCCGGGAAGCCGTAGCCGAGACCGCCGGCGCCCTGGGCGGAGTGCATGCTGTTCGCGCCCCGGGGGTCGAAGGCCGACCAGGCCCAGTACGCCAGGATCGTCATGTCCCAGAACGACGGCGAGCCGGCCGGCAGGGCGCGGCGGACGGCGGCCAGTACGTCCTGTTCCAGGGTGAGTTCCTGGCCCGCGATGCGGTCCGCGACCTTCGCCAGCAGGTCCCGTACGCGCTCGGGCGCCGACTCGTCGGCCCGCTCCTCCACCGTCTCCAGCAGGGCCTGGAGGGCGAGGCGGGCGTCCGCGTGGATGCCGAGGGCCGGGTGGTTGGACTCCAGTTTGCCGAGGTCGGCCTCGATCTGGATCACCCGGCCGCGCGGTGTGAACGTGTGGTAGTTCGAGGACAGTTCGCCGAGTCCGGACCCGACCACGAGGAGGACGTCGGCGTCCTCCAGGAAGTCCGTGGTGTGGCGGTCCTCCAGCCAGGACTGGAGGGAGAGGGGGTGCTCCCAGGGGAAGGCGCCCTTGCCGCCGAAGGTGGTCACCACCGGTGCGGCCAGCCTCTCCGCCAGCGCCCTCAGCTTCCCGGACGCGTCGGCCCGTACGACCCCGCCGCCCGCGATGATCACCGGGCGCGCCGCGCGGGACAGCAGGTCGGCCGCCACCGCGGTCAGCTCGGGGCGCGGGAGGAGGTCGTCCGGCGTGGCGTCCATCGCCGTCACCACCGGGAGCGCGGTCGCGGACAGCAGCACGTCCTGGGGGATCTCCACCCACACCGGGCCGTGCGGAGCGGAGAGGGCCGACTTCCACGCCGCGGCGATCGCGGACGGGATCTGGGACTGGGTGCGGACGGTGTGGACCGACTTGACCACGCCCCGGAACGAGGCGGCCTGGTCGGGGAGTTCGTGGAGGTAGCCGTGCCGGCCGCCGCCCAGGCCGGCGGTCGGGATCTGGCTGCTGATCGCCAGCACCGGGGCGGAGGCCGCGGCCGCCTCCTGGAGCGCGGCCAGCGAGGTCAGCGCGCCCGGGCCGGTGGAGAGCAGCAGCGGGGCCGCCTCACCGGTGATCCGGCCGTACGCGTCGGCGGCGAAGCCGGCGTTGTTCTCCACCCGCAGGCCGACGTAGCGCAGCGACGAGCGGCGCAGGGCGTCGAACATGCCGAGGGCGTGCTGGCCGGGCAGGCCGAAGACGGTGGTCGCGCCCAGCCCGGCCAGGGTTTCCACGACCAGGTCTCCGCCGTTGCGCCCGGGCGGAGGGTTCAGCGCGGTCGAGATCTGTGCCTCGGTCGGGCGGAGCACCAGGTCGTGGTCGTGAGTCACTTCGCTTACGCGTCCTTCCGGGCCGCCGCGATCTGGCGGCTCATGATGGTGGTCAGTTCGTAGGCGGTGTGGGAGGCCGCCACCGAGGTGATCTCCGCGTGGTCGTACGCGGGGGCGACCTCCACGACGTCCGCCGACACCAGGTTGCAGGATGCCAGCCCGCGCAGGATCTCCAGCAGCTCGCGGGAGGTCATGCCGCCCGCCTCCGGGGTGCCGGTGCCGGGCGCGTGGGCCGGGTCGAGGCAGTCGATGTCGATGGAGATGTACAGCGGGCGGTCGCCGATGCGCTGGCGGAGCTGGTCGGCGACCTCGTCGGCGCCGCGGCGGTAGACGTCCGCCGAGGTGACGATGCCGAAGCCCATCTTCTCGTCGTCGGTGAGGTCCTGCTTGCCGTACAGCGGGCCGCGGGTGCCGACGTGGGACAGCGCCTCGGTATCGAGGATGCCCTCCTCCACCGCGCGGCGGAACGGGGTGCCGTGGGTGTACTCGGCGCCGAAGTAGGTGTCCCAGGTGTCCAGGTGGGCGTCGAAGTGGAGCAGGGCCACCGGGCCGTGCTTCTTCGCCACCGAGCGCAGCAGCGGCAGCGCGATGGTGTGGTCGCCGCCGAGGGTCATCAGGCGGGCGCCGGTGCCGAGCAGGTCGTCGGCGGCCGCCTCGATGGTCTCCACGGCCTCGTTGATGTTGAACGGGTTCACGGCGATGTCGCCGCCGTCCGCGACCTGCGCGAGGGCGAAGGGGGAGGCGTCCTGCGCCGGGTTGTAGGGGCGCAGCAGCCGGGACGCCTCGCGGATCGCGTTGCCGCCGAAGCGGGCGCCCGGCCGGTACGAGACGCCGGAGTCGAACGGCACGCCCACCACGGCGACGTCGGCGGCGCCGACCTCGTCGAGGCGGGGCAGCCGGGCGAAGGTCGCGGGTCCGGCGTACCGCGGGACGCGGGAGGAGTCGACGGGGCCGCGGGGCGTCTCGTTGCTGCTCATGGTCAATTGCCTTCTTTCCAGCGCTTCGTCACGCTTGTGCTGCTTTCCGTACGACTCTACTGGTGAGCCGCTACCGGTTCGGACGCGAGTTCGGGGGAGCGTCCCGCGAGGCGTTCCCGCCAGGCGGCGAGGACGGCCTCGTCGGTGGGCCGGGTCGCCAGGGAGACGGCGACGTAGACGACGAGGGAGGCGAGCAGGCCGTAGTAGACGGGTTCGTTGGCGAGGATGCCGTAGCCCGCCATCAGGCCGATCACGGCGAGGCCGCCGACGACCACGGAGGCCAGCGCGCCCTGCGCGGTGCCGCGCTTCCACAGCAGGCCGCCGAGGATGGGCACGAGCAGGCCGCCGACGAGGAGGTTGTAGGCGACCGTCAGGGCCTCGACGACGTTGTTCAGCGCGATCGCGGTGCCGATCACCCCGAGGCCCATGATCAGGATGAAGACCCGGTTGCCCCTGACCTCGTCGTGCTCCTCACCGGAGGGCCTGACCACGCCCCGCAGCCGCGACCAGATGTCGTTGTTGGCGACGGTGGCGCAGGCGATCAGGGCGCCGGAGGACGTCGACATCACGGCGGCGAGGGCGGCGGCCAGCACCAGGCCGCGCACACCGACGGGCAGTTCGTCCTTGACGATGGTGGCGAACGCGTCGTCCGGGCTGCCCAGCTTGGGGTAGAGCACCTTGGCCGCCGTGCCGATCACGGCGCCGGCGAGGGCGTAGGCCAGGCAGTAGGTGCCGGCGACCGTGCCGCCCCACTTCGCCGTCCTGTCGCTGCGGGCGGTGAACACGCGCTGCCAGATGTCCTGGCCGATCAGCATGCCGAAGGTGTAGATCAGCACGTAGGTGAAGATCGTCTCGCCGCCGATGCCCAGCGGGTCGAAGTACGAGGTCGGCAGCTTGGCCTTCATCTCGGAGAAGCCGCCCGCCTTGACCACCGCGATGGGCAGGAGCAGCAGGAGCACGCCGATCGTCTTGACCACGAACTGCACCATGTCGGTGAGGGTGATCGACCACATGCCGCCCAGCGTCGAGTACGCGACGACGATCGAGCCGCCGAGGATGATCGCGACGGTGCGGTTCATGTCGAAGAGGACGTCGAAGATGGTGGCGTACGCGATGGTGGACGTCACCGCGAGCATGAGGGTGTAGGCCCACATGACCAGGCCCGAGATCACGCCCGCGCGGCCGCCGTACCTGAGGTCCAGCATCTCGGAGACCGTGTAGACCTTCAGCCGGGCGATGCGCGCCGAGAAGAAGACGGACAGGGCCAGCAGGCCGAGGCCGATGGTGAAGACCATCCACGCGCCGGAGAGGCCGTACTGGTAGCCGAGCCCGACGCCGCCGATGGTGGACGCGCCGCCGAGGACGATCGCCGCCATGGTGCCGGAGTACATGGCGGGCCCGAGGCGACGGCCGGCCACCAGGAACTCGCTCTTGGACTTGGCGCGGCGCATGCCCCACCAGCCCATGGCCAGCATGCCGGCGAGATAGACGACGATCACTGTGTAGTCGACGGCCATGTGGGGCCCTCCTTCGCGCACATCCGGTGGCGTGTCGTGCGGGTTGCAACGGGGACGTGACGGCAGCGGATCGCGGGGACATCCGCCCGTACCCGCGGCTGCCGGACTGACTTGACACTAGGTGGCCGGAAAGCGACTGCGAAGTGTACGTTTCATCCATACGGACGGGGGTGTATGGAGGGAACGCACACCATGCCGGAACCGGTCGCCCCAGCCGTCCCACCGACCCCACCGGTCGCGCTCTCCGCCCTGCTGTCCCGGGAGGACCTCGCCCTGCGCCAGATCGCCGGCCCGTCCGGTCCGTCCCTGGTGATCCACGGGGCGCACACCTCGGAGATGGCCGACCCCTACCCCTATCTGCTGGGGGGCGAGCTGCTGCTGACCGCCGGGGTGCACATCCCGCAGGCGGCGGACGCGGACACGTACTTCGACGACTACGTCTCCCGGATCGTGGCCGCGGGCGGTGCGGCCCTCGGCTTCGGCCTCGCCCCGGTGCACGACACCGTGCCGCCGGCGCTGATCGCCGCCTGCGACGCGCGGCGCCTGCCGCTGCTCGAGGTGCCGCCCCGGACGACGTTCTCGGGCGTGGCCCGGGCGGTCTGGCAGCTCATGGCGCAGGCCCGCCTGGCCGAGCTGCGCCGCGTGACCGACGCCCAGCAGAGTCTCGCGGCCGCGGCGTCCCGGCCGGACCCGGTGCCCTCGGTGCTGCGCCAGCTCGCCCAGCGCCTGGGCGGCCACGCGATCCTCTACGGCCCGGACGGCACCGGCATCGCGGAGGCGGGCCGGGCGGTGTCCGGCGAGGTGCGGGCGGCCCTGGCGAAGCTGACGGAAGTGGTCCGGCCGAGCGGCCCGCGGCCCCCGGAGCCGGACCGCGGCCCGGAGGGCGGCGGCGGTGTCGGGCCGTCCGGCGCCGACGGCCCCGGGGCGGCGGGCGCCGGTTCCGCACGGACCGGCGCCGTCCGGCCGCCGGCCGACGGAGCGGGCGGCAGCGTCCGCGGCGGGCAGGCGGGCGCGGCCCGGGCGGCGGAGCGCGCCTCCGCTCACCCGCCGGCCGGGACGGCCGCGCCCGCGGGACCCGGCCGCTCCGCCGCCGCATCCGCCCCGGCCGAGCCCCGGCGTCCCGCAGGTGCCGGACCGGCCGCCGGCGCACCCGCCGGCCCGGCCCCCCGGCCGGTGCCCTCCTCGGCCACCGACACCTTCGGCGACACCCACCTCGCCGCCTACGCCCTCGGGGCCGGCGAGGGGTTCGTGCTCGGGGTGGCCTCCGGGCAGCGCGGGCCTGGCGACCACACCATCGCCTCCGTCGCCGCCGTACTGCTGTCCCTGCTGACCGGCGAGCACCAGAGCGGGTCCGGGGCGGCCCGATCGGCCGCGCTCGTGCGGCTGCTGCTCGGGGCGTCCCCCGCGGAGGTGGCTCCGCTGCTCGGGGACGGCCGCTGGATCGTCGTGCACGCCCGGCCGGAGGCCCAGGCGCCGGACGCCGTGGCGGCGTCCGCGCTGGGCGCCGCCCTCGGCTCGCCGCTGGTGGACGTGGCCCGTGACGTCGTACGGGTGCTGGTGCCGGCCGAGCGGGAGCCCGTGCCGCAGCCGGGCTGGACCCTCGGGACCAGCGCGGCGGCCGGCCCCGGCGAGTGGCCGGCCGCCGACGGCCAGGCGGCCCGCGCGCTGGCCCGGGCCCGCGCCACCCGCGTCCCGCTGGTCCGGCACGGCGCCCGGCAGGCCCTCGCGGACCTGGTGTCCCACTCCGACGCCCGGGCCCACGCCGACGCGCTGCTCGCACCGCTCGGCGGCCGGCCCGCGCTCGCCGAGACGCTGCGCACCTGGCTTTCGCTGCACGGCAGTTGGGACCGCACGGCGGTGGCGCTGGACGTGCACCGCAACACCGTGCGGCAGCGGATCGCCCGGTGCGCCACGCTGTTGGACGCCGACCTGGACGACGCGGACGTGCGGATGGAGCTGTGGTTCGCGCTGCGGCAGGGCTGAGCGGGTCGCCGGGGCCGGCCGTCACGGGCAAGCCCAGTGATCCCGGTCCCAGCGTGCGGTATGCCGAGGACGCGCCCGCCCGGGTGCCCTCACAATGGGTGGCATGCCGATACCCGGGACACCCAGCCGCGCCCAGCTCGTCGACCACCTGGTGAGGACCCGTATCGCGGGGGACGTCGCCACGCCCCGCGAGAACAACCTTTCCCACTACCGCAGGCTGGCCAACGGCGAGCGCAACTTCTGGCTGGGGCTCGAACTGGGCGACCGCTGGGCGGACGAGCAGGACGTGCTCGCGGTGATGGCCGAGCGGGTGGGCGTCGACGACGACCCCGAGAACCGGTACGGGCAGGACACCATCGACCCCGAGCTGACCGTGGGCGCGCTGGACCGGCTGGCCGCCCGGTTGCGCAAGGCGGCCGAGGGACGCCAGCGGGTGCTGTTCGCCACCGGCCACCCGGGCGGTCTGCTGGACGTGCACCGGGCCACGGCCGGGGCGCTGCGCGCGGCCGGCTGCGAGATCGTGGTCATCCCGGACGGGCTGCAGACGGACGAGGGTTACGTCATGCAGTTCGCGGACGTGGCGGTCCTGGAGCACGGCGCGACGCTGTGGCACACGCACTCCGGCGAGCCGATGCGCGCCGTTCTGACCGGACTTGAGCGGGAGGGGCGCCCGCTGCCGGACCTGGTGGTGGCCGACCACGGCTGGGCCGGCTATGCGGGACAGCACGGCGTCGACTCGGTCGGGTACGCCGACTGCAATGACCCGGCGCTGTTCCTCGCCGAGGCCGAGGGCACCGTGCAGGTGGTGGTCCCGCTCGACGACCACGTCGTCAGCCCGCGCCACTACGACCCCATGACGGCGTATCTGCTGACGGCGGCGGGCCTCGACTGACGCCGCGTGCACAGCGGATGTGCGGCTCCGGGTACGGGGCCGCACATCCTTGTCTCAGGTGGTGGTCGGTTCAGCGCCCGCCGTGGCCGCCGCCGCCGTGGCCGCCGCCGCCGTGGCCGCCGCCGTAGCCGCCGCCATGACCGCCGTGGCCGCCATAGCCACCGTGATCACCGCCGTAGCCGCCGTGGTCGCCGCCGTAGCCGCCGTAGCCGCCGTGGTCGCCATGGCCGTAACCGCCATAGTCGCCGTAGCCGTAGTCGTCGTCATCGTCGTCCCACCACGAGTTGTGGTGGTTGTAGTGGTCGTTGTCTCCCCAGTCCCGGCTGTGGCTGTAGGAGCCGCGGTCGCTGTGGTGGTCCGAGGCCGAGGCGGTGCCCGCCGTGCCGATCGCTGCACCGCCGGCCAGCAGCAGGCCTGTGGCGGACATGGCGACAAGGCGCCTCGCGCGCTGTGCTCGCATGGGAAATACCTTCCATCCCTGGGTGGATGGCCGCCGCCGCGAATAAGGGGGAAGAGCGGGGCGGTCGGAGGTGTCACCGCACTGTGTGATGAGGCACGACGTGCGTCACCTTGCCGGCGCCTGCGGCCCACCCCGTACGCGATCGCGCCCTCGGGTGCCGCGGCTGAGGTCCGGGCTCATCCGAATCCTCGCCGGCTGGGCATGCCGTGCACTGCGGCTTTCACTCCGAGAGCCTAGTCCCCCACGCGCCTCACGTCATTTTGAGCAGGCAACTATTTTCCGCCCGCCCCGAAAAACTTCGGAAGATCACATTCCGCTCAGGTGTGGGCAAGGTGACGGCAAAGTATGCCCGGAACCAACGTCCCAAACACCTCCATACCCCACGCATATTCGCCCCGCGCCGATGAACCCTGCGGCTACGTTCTAGGAATTCCTGGCCTGACCACCAGGAATGCACAAGCGGCCGCGGCCGGAACGCCGGCGCGTAATTCCGGGCCTGGCGCCGGTCTGGGCCCTTCCGCTTCTGGGGGAAGTCATCACTACGTCACACATTCTCTCCGCCTCGGGCGTCGAGCTCTCCTACGGCGACAACCCCGCCGTCCGCGGCGTGGACCTCTCGATCGCGCGAGGCGAGGTCGCGGCCGTCACGGGGCAGAGCGGCTCGGGCAAGTCCTCGCTGCTGTACTGCCTGGCCGGAGTGCTGGCGCCCGCGCGCGGGCAGGTGCGCTTCGACGGGACGGTGCTCGCGGACCTCGACGACGACGAGATGAGTTCGCTGCGCCGCGAGCGCTTCGGCTTCGTCTTCCAGTACGGCGAGCTGCTGCCCGAGCTGACCGTCGAGGAGAACACGGCGCTTCCGCTGCGCCTGGCCGGCAAGCGCAGGAAGGCCGCTCTGGCGGAGGCCGGCCGTGTGCTGGAACGGCTCGGCCTGGGCGAGCTGCGCGAGCGGCGGCCCTCGCAGGTGTCGGGCGGTCAGAGTCAGCGCGTCGCGGTGGCCCGTGCGCTGGTGCACCGCCCTGCAGTGGTCTTCGCCGACGAACCCACCGGGTCGCTGGACAGCGCCAACGCCGCCGCCGTGCTGCGGGAGTTCCTCGATCTGGCCCGCTCCCAGGGCACCGCCGTGGTGCTGGTGACGCACGATCCGGCCGTCGCCGCGCAGGCCGACAGCCACTACGCCATGGCCGACGGCCTGCTCTCCCCACGAGGTGTCTCATGAGGGAGTTCCTGCTCGGACTGCGGCTGCTGTTCGGCGCGGGACGGGGCAACCGCCTGCACTTCTTCCTCATGGCGGCGGGCAGTTCCCTCGGCGTGTGCTGCCTGGCCCTGGTGCTGACGATCCCCGCCGTCCTGGACGCGCACGACGGACGCGCCGCGGCCCGTGAGCCGCAGACGACCTCGGTGGGCAAGGCGGGGGCGGGCTCCGCGCTCGTCCTGGAGCGCCGCGATCCACACGGCTCCAAGCCGTTCACCCGGGTGTTCGTCGCCCGCGGCGACGCGCCCCAGAAGCCGCCGCCCGGCCTCGACGCGCTTCCGGCCCCCGGCGAGCTGTACCTCTCTCCCCGCCTGCACGACCTGCTGCGCTCCGAACCCGGCATCAAGGGGCTGCTGCCGGGCCGGGAGAAGGGCCTGATCGGCGCCCCCGGCCTCGCGGACCCCGACGAGCTCTACGCGTACGTCGGCACGACGCGCGCGAAGATCGCCCACGACGCGGACACCGGGGCGTTGCGGTCCTTCGGCTACTCCTACGCCCCGGTCTCGGTCGTGGAGCCCTCCACGCTCACCAACCTGCGCTTCGCGCTCGCCACCCTGGTCCTGCTCCCGCTCGCTGTGTTCCTCTCGGTGTGCGCCCGGCTCTCCGCCGCGAGCCGCACCCGGCGTCTCGCGTCGCTGCGGCTGCTGGGCCTGAGCGCCAGGGGCACCCAGCGCGTCAACGCCGCCGAGACGGTGGCCGCCGCGCTGCTCGGCGTTCTGCTCGGGCTCGGCGAGTACTGGCTCCTCAACCAGGTGATGTCCCGCTCCGGCCTGCCCGCGCTGCGCTGGTACCCGGCCGACGGCGCCCTGTCCTGGACCACGGTGGTGGTCTGCCTGATCGGCTGCCCGGGCCTCGCCTGGTTCGTGGGCCGGGCGAGCGCGCGCAGCGCCGCCGCCAACCCGCTGGCGGTGCGCCGCACGGCCGTGCCGAAGCCTCCCTCGAAGTGGGGCGGCCTGTTGCTGGTCACCGGACTCGGCATCGTCACGGGCTTCTGCGCGACCGGCCTCACCGACCACCCCGCCACGAGCAACGGGGTCTTCGGCCTCCTCCTGGTGGGCGGAGTCCTGCTGACCGGAATGGGGCTCGTGCTGGCCCTGCCCTGGTTGTCCTACCTCCTCGCCCGCAGGGTGGCCGGCGCCACCGAGTCCCTGACGCTCAACCTGGCCATGCGCCGCAACGAGGTCGAGCCCGGCAGCACCATGCGGGTCGTGACCGGCCTGGTGCTGCTGGTGTTCGCGGCGTCGCTGGCGCAGGGCGTACTGATCGAGTTCGAGCAGGTCAGCAGGCCGGGCACTCCCGTGCAGGACTACTCCATGCCGCTCACGGCGCTCTCCGGGAAGCAGGAGGAACGGCTCACCGAGGTGCGGGGAGTACGGGTGCACGCCCGGACGATGGTGTCCTGGAGCAAGCCGACGGACTCCGGCTTCCCTCCCGAGGCCACCGCGCTGATCGCCACCTGCACCCAGCTGAAGCGGCTGGTGATGAGCGTCGAGGGCTGCCAGGAGGGGCGGGTCATGCGGCTCCTGAATCCGAACGCCTCCCCCGATCCGGACATCCGGCCCGGCGCCTCCTTCCCGTTCCGGCTGCGGGACGGGCGGCGGCACCTCACGCTGTCGCTCACGATCCCGTCCGCCGCCGTCGTCGCGCGCCCGTACGACCCTTCGGCGGTCAGCGACGCGGCCGTGATCGTCCCGCCCTCGACGCTGCCCGCCCACGCCCGGCCGCGGTCGGGCCACCTGGTCCTGAACAGCGACTCCGACCCGCACGTCGTCCGCACCGTCCTGGACGGCATCGGAACGGCCGCCCCCACCGTCTCCGTCGACCCCGTGGGCGTCAACGTCGACAGCCTGCAGCAGATCGCGGTCATCGAGACGCTGCTGGTCCTCGGCATGGTGATGGGGCTGGTGATCGGGGTCGCGGCGTTCCTTGTCTCCGTCACCGACCGGGCCGTCGAACGCCGGTCGCAGGTCACCGCCATCACGCTGATCGGGGCCAGGAGCCGTACGCTGCGCGCGGTGCAGAGCGTCCAGGTCGTGCTGCCGCTCGCCATCGGCCTCGCGCTCGCGCTGGTCGCCGGCAAGCTCGCCGAGTCCAGCTATCTGATCACCGGCGGCGGCGAGGTGTTCTGGGACTTCGCCGGGATCCCCGTGCTGGTGTGCGCGGCCCTGGGCGTGGTCGTCGTCGCGACGCTGGGCACGCTGCCGCTGGTCGGGCGGCGCATCGACCCGGAGCTGATCCGGAGGGACTGACCGACGCGGCGAGGCCCGCCCGCGCCCGCTCGAAGGGGGGCGTGGGCGGGCCTCGCCGCGTGACGGGGTCAGCGGGGGACGCGGACCACGCCCTCCTGGATGACCGAGATGGCCAGCCGTCCGTCCTGGGTGTAGATACGGGCCTGGCCGAGGCCCCGGCCGCCGTGCGCGGAGGGCGACTCCTGGTCGTACAGCAGCCACTCGTCGGCGCGGAACGGCCGGTGGAACCACATCGCGTGGTCCAGCGACGCCCCGACGACGTCCCCGACCGCCCAGCCGCCGCGGCCGTGCGCGAGCAGCACGGAGTCGAGGAGGGTCATGTCGGAGACGTAGGTGGCGAGCACGACGTGCAGCAGCGGGTCGTCGTCCAGCTTGCCGTTGGTGCGGAACCACACCTGGGAGTGCGGTTCGCGCGGCTCGCCGAACCTGCCGTACGGCGGCTCGTCCACGTAGCGCAGGTCGATCGCCTCGCGGGCCTCGAGGAAGCGCTCCACGACCTCGGGCGCGAGATGGGCGTAACCGCGCATCCGCTCCTGGGAGGTGGGCAGCGCGGCCGGGTCGGGCGCGGCCGGCATGGCGGTCTGGTGGTCGAGCCCGTCCTCGTACGTCTGGAAGGACGCCGAGAGGTGGAAGATCGGTTTGCCGTGCTGCACGGCGACCACGCGGCGGGTGGTGAAGGACCGGCCGTCGCGAATGCGGTCGACGCTGTAGACGATCGGCGCGCCGGGGTCGCCCGGGCGCAGGAAGTACGCGTGCAGGGAGTGGGCCTGCCGGTCGCCGGGGACCGTGCGCCCGGCGGCGACCAGCGCCTGCGCCGCGACCTGCCCGCCGAAGACGCGGGGTACGACGGCGGAGCGGGACCGGCCGCGGAAGATGTCCTCCTCGATCTGCTCGAGGTCGAGCAGATCGAGGAGGTCCTGAAGTGCCTGGCTCATGAGGTGGTTGTACCCGCCAGTGATTGCGGAGACCTTACAGGCCCATGTCCTTGGCGATGATCGTCTTCATGATCTCGCTGGTGCCGCCGTAGATGCGGTTGACGCGGTTGTCCGCGTACAGGCGGGCGATCGGGTACTCGTTCATGTAGCCGTAGCCGCCGTGGAGCTGGAGGCAGCGGTCGATGACGCGGTGCGCGACCTCGGTGCAGAAGAGCTTGGCGGAGGCGGCCTCGGCGGGGGTCAGCTCACCGGCGTCGAGGGCCTCGGTGGCGCGGTCGGCGACGGCCTCGGCGGCGTCCACCTCGGCCTGGCAGGCGGCCAGCTCGAACTTGGTGTTCTGGAAGTGGGCGACCGGCTTGCCGAAGACGGTGCGCTCCTGCACGTACTGCTTGGCGAAGCGCACGGCGGCCTTGGCCTGGGCGTAGGCGCCGAAGGCGATGCCCCAGCGCTCGGAGGCCAGGTTGTGGCCGAGGTAGTAGAAGCCCTTGTTCTCCTCGCCGAGGAGGTCCTCGACGGGCACCTTGACGTCGACGAAGGCCAGTTCGGCGGTGTCGGAGGTGCGCAGGCCCAGCTTGTCCAGCTTGCGGCCGATGGAGTAGCCCTCGGACTTGGTGTCCACGGCGAACAGCGAGATGCCGTGGCGGCGGTCCTCGGCGGTCGGCGCGGAGGTCCGGGCGCAGACGATGACCTTGTCGGCGTG
Organism: Streptomyces sp. NPDC003720; assembly: GCF_042875075.1. NCBI lineage: Bacteria > Bacillati > Actinomycetota > Actinomycetes > Kitasatosporales > Streptomycetaceae > Streptomyces > Streptomyces sp. NPDC003720. The sequence goes on along the minus strand of NZ_JBIANZ010000003.1, from coordinate 122,621 downwards.
CACACCGCCGGTGATGAAGGTCTTGGCGCCGTTGAGGACGTAGTGCGTGCCGTCCTCGGAGAGCTTGGCGGTGGTCTTCATGCCCGCGAGGTCGGAGCCGGTGCCCGGCTCGGTCATCGCGATGGCCCACATCTCCTCGCCGGTGACGAACTTCGGCAGGAAGCGCTTCTTCTGCTCGTCCGTGGCCAGCATCTTGATGTACGGCAGGGCGAGCAGCACGTGCACGCCGGAGCCGCCGAACTGCACGCCGGCGCGGGCGGTCTCCTCGTAGAGGACGGCCTCGAACTTGTGGCTGTCCATGCCGGCGCCGCCGAACTCCTCGGGCACGTTGATCCCGAAGATGCCCAGCTCGCCGAGCTTGTAGTAGAAGTCGCGCGGCGCCTGGCCGGCGGCGAACCACTCGTCGTAGACGGGGACGACCTCGGCCTCGATGAAGGCGCGAAGGGTCTCCCGGAACGCCTCGTGATCCTCGTTGAACACCGTACGGCGCACGCCGCCACCTCCACGTACCTCGGCATGACATTCGGGCATGTCTAAGCGCTTGCTCAGACCCCAAGATACTGGCGGGTACGTTCAGTCGTCCAGGGTGACCTTGACCACCCGGCGGCCAGGGGGCGCGGCCGCGCCTCAGCCCTCGGCCGTCCCGGCCGCCCCGAAGGCCCCCCGGGCCATGCGGTGCAGCAGGGCCGCGGTGGCGGCGCGGCCGGGCAGCGTGCCGGCGCGGCCGAGGTGCGGGGTGGAGTTGAGCAGGCCGAAGACCGAGTGGACCGCCGAGCGGGCGCTGGGCTCGGTCAGCCCGGGGTAGACCTCCCGGACCACCTCCACCCACAGCTCCACGTACTGCCGCTGGAGCTGCCGGACCAGCTTGCGGTCGCTGTCGCGCAGGCGGTCCAGCTCGCGGTCGTGCAGGGTGATCAGGGGGCGGTCGTCGAGCGCGAAGTCGATGTGGCCCTCGATGAGCGAGTCCAGGACCTCCGGCGCCCCGGTCCCGCCGTCGGCCTCGGCGAGCCGGCGCTTGGCCCCGGTCAGCAGCCGGCCGCTGATGCCGACCAGCAGCTCGGCGAGCATCGCGTCCTTGCCGGGGAAGTGCCGGTACAGGCCGGGGCCGCTGATGCCGACCGCGGCGCCTATCTCGTCCACCCCGACGCCGTGGAAGCCGCGCTCGGCGAAGAGCCGGGCGGCCTCCTTGAGGATCTGCTCGCGGCGGGTGGGGGCGTCGGTTCTGGTGACCATGCCAGTAATTCTAGACAGCGAGGTTAGCGGTCGTTAACCTGGAGGAAATGGTTAACGCTCATTAACAGTCACCACTGGGTGAGGGGACCGCAAGGATGCAAGAGGCACCGGAGCTTCACAGCGCGGCCGATCCCGCGTCGGAGGCCTGGCGGGCCAACGAACAGGCTCATCTCGCACTCGTCGGGGAACTGCGCGGCAAACTGGCCGCCGCCGCTCTCGGCGGCGGCGAGAAGGCGCGGGCCCGGCACACCGCGCGCGGCAAGCTGCTGCCCCGGGACCGGGTGGACACGCTGCTCGACCCGGGATCGCCCTTCCTGGAGCTGGCTCCCCTCGCCGCCGACGGGATGTACGACGGGCAGGCGCCGGCCGCCGGCGTGATCGCCGGGATCGGCCGGGTCAGCGGCCGCGAGTGCGTGATCGTCGCGAACGACGCCACCGTCAAGGGCGGCACGTACTACCCGATGACGGTGAAGAAGCACCTGCGGGCGCAGGAGGTGGCTCTCGACAACCGGCTGCCCTGCGTCTACCTGGTCGACTCCGGCGGCGCGTTCCTGCCGATGCAGGACGAGGTGTTCCCGGACCGCGAGCACTTCGGGCGGATCTTCTACAACCAGGCGCGGATGTCCGGCGCCGGCATCCCGCAGATCGCGGCCGTCCTCGGCTCGTGCACGGCCGGCGGGGCGTACGTGCCGGCGATGAGCGACGAGGCCGTGATCGTCCGCAACCAGGGCACGATCTTCCTGGGCGGCCCGCCGCTGGTGAAGGCGGCCACCGGCGAGGTCGTGACCGCCGAGGAGCTCGGCGGCGGCGAGGTGCACTCCCGCACCTCCGGCGTCACCGACCACCTCGCCGAGGACGACGCGCACGCGCTGCGGATCGTGCGGAACATCGTCGCCACGCTGCCCGCGCGGCGCTCCCTCCCCTGGGAGGTCGTCCCGGCCGTGGAGCCCAAGGTCGACCCGGCCGGGCTGTACGGCGCGGTCCCGGTCGACTCCCGCACCCCCTACGACGTGCGCGAGATCATCGCGCGCGTGGTCGACGGCTCGCGGTTCGCGGAGTTCAAGGCCGAGTTCGGCCAGACCCTCGTCACCGGCTTCGCCCGCATCCACGGCCACCCGGTCGGGATCGTCGCCAACAACGGCATCCTGTTCTCGGAGTCCGCCCAGAAGGGCGCCCACTTCATCGAGCTGTGCGACCAGCGCGGCATCCCGCTGGTGTTCCTGCAGAACATCTCCGGCTTCATGGTCGGCCGGGACTACGAGGCGGGTGGCATCGCCAAGCACGGCGCCAAGATGGTCACGGCGGTGGCCTGCACGCGCGTGCCGAAGCTGACCGTCGTGGTCGGCGGTTCGTACGGCGCCGGCAACTACTCGATGTGCGGCCGCGCCTACTCCCCCCGCTTCCTGTGGATGTGGCCCAACGCCAAGATCTCCGTCATGGGCGGCGAGCAGGCCGCCTCCGTGCTCGCCACGGTCAAGCGGGACCAGATGCAGGCGCGCGGCGAGGAGTGGCCCGTCGACGAGGAAGAGGCCTTCAAGGCCCCGATCCGCGCCCAGTACGAGAGCCAGGGCAACGCCTACTACGCCACCGCCCGCCTGTGGGACGACGGCGTGATCGACCCGATGGAGACCCGTCAGGTGCTGGGACTCGCCCTGACGGCCTGCGCCAACGCGCCGCTGGGAGACCCCCAGTTCGGCGTCTTCCGGATGTGAGGAGGGGAACCGTGTTCGACACAGTGCTGGTGGCCAACCGGGGCGAGATCGCCGTACGCGTCATCCGTACGCTGCGCTCGCTGGGCGTCCGCTCGGTGGCGGTCTTCTCCGACGCCGACGCCGACGCGCGGCACGTCCGGGAGGCCGACACGGCGGTCCGGATCGGCCCGCCGCCCGCGGGCGAGAGCTATCTGTCGGTGGAGCGGCTGCTCGAGGCCGCCGCCCGCACCGGCGCCCAGGCCGTCCACCCCGGTTACGGCTTCCTCGCCGAGAACGCCGGGTTCGCGCGTGCCTGCGAGGAGGCGGGGCTGGTCTTCATCGGCCCGCCCGCGGACGCGATCGCGCTCATGGGCGACAAGATCCGCGCCAAGGAGACGGTGAAGGCGGCCGGGGTGCCGGTCGTGCCGGGCTCCAGCGGCAGCGGCCTCACCGACGCCGAACTGGCCGCCGCCGCCCGCGAGATCGGCACGCCCGTGCTGCTCAAGCCCTCGGCGGGCGGCGGCGGCAAGGGCATGCGGCTGGTGCGGGACATCGCCGTGCTGGAGGAGGAGATCGCGGCCGCCCGCCGCGAGGCCCGCGCCTCCTTCGGCGACGACACCCTGCTGGTGGAGCGGTGGGTCGACCGCCCCCGGCACATCGAGATCCAGGTGCTGGCCGACGGGCACGGCAACGTCGTCCACCTCGGCGAGCGCGAGTGCTCGCTGCAGCGGCGGCACCAGAAGATCATCGAGGAGGCGCCCAGCGTGCTCCTCGACGAGGCCACCCGGGCCGCGATGGGCGAGGCGGCCGTGCAGGCGGCCCGCAGCTGCGGCTACCGGGGCGCGGGCACGGTGGAGTTCATCGTGCCGGGCGGCGACCCCTCGTCGTACTACTTCATGGAGATGAACACCCGTCTCCAGGTGGAGCACCCGGTCACCGAGCTGGTCACCGGCCTTGACCTGGTGGAGTGGCAGCTGCGGGTGGCGGCCGGGGAGCGGCTCGGCTTCGCGCAGGAGGACGTCCGGCTGACCGGGCACGCGGTGGAGGCACGGGTCTGCGCCGAGGACCCGGCGCGCGGCTTCCTGCCCTCCGGCGGCACGGTGCGGCTGCTGCACGAGCCGCAGGGCGACGGCGTGCGCACCGACTCGGGGCTCAGCGAGGGCACCGAGGTGGGCAGCCTCTACGACCCGATGCTGTCCAAGGTGATCGCCTACGGCCCCGACCGGGAGACCGCGCTGCGCAAGCTGCGCGCCGCACTCGCCGAGACGGTCACGCTGGGCGTGCAGACCAACGCGGGGTTCCTGCGGCGGCTGCTGGCGCACCCGGCGGTGGTGGCCGGCGAGCTGGACACCGGGCTGGTGGAGCGGGTGGTCGACGAGCTGGTCCCCGGCGACGTGCCGGAGGAGGTGTACGAGGCCGCGGCGGCGGTGCGGCTGGACGCGCTGCGGCCGGCCGGCGAGGGCTGGGTCGACCCGTTCTCGGTGCCGAGCGGCTGGCGTCTGGGCGGCACGCCCAGGCGGCCCGTCGTCCACCTGCGGGCCCAGGAAGCGGTCGCGTACACCCCGCGCGGCACCCACACCGTCACCGGCGACCGGGTGTCCGTCACCCTCGACGGCGTCCGGCACACCTTCCGCCGGGCCGGTGACTGGCTCGGCCGCGACGGCGACGCCTGGCAGGTGCGCGACCACGACCCGGTGGAGGCGTCCCTGAGCCGGTCGGCGCACGCCGGCGCCGACTCGCTCACCGCGCCCATGCCGGGCACGGTGACGGTGGTGAAGGTCGCCGTCGGCGACGAGGTCGCGGCCGGGCAGAGCCTGCTGGTGGTGGAGGCGATGAAGATGGAGCACGTCGTCTCCGCCCCGCACGCGGGCACGGTCGCCGAGCTGGACGTGACCCCGGGTTCGACGGTCGCCATGGACCAGGTGCTGGCCGTCATCACGCCCAAGGAGGAGGCGTAGGTGAACGCCGACGGACTGCCCATGGTCGTCACCGCCCAGGATCTGCCCGCGCGGGTGCGGATCCACGAGGTCGGCGCGCGCGACGGGCTGCAGAACGAGAAGACGTCCGTGCCGACGGAGGTCAAGGCGGAGTTCATCCGCCGTCTGGCCGGCGCCGGCCTGACGACGATCGAGGCGACGAGCTTCGTGCACCCCAAGTGGGTGCCCCAGCTCGCCGACGCAGAGCAGCTGTTCCCGCTCGTGTCGGACCTCGACGTCGAGCTGCCGGTGCTGGTGCCGAACCAGCGCGGCCTGGACCGGGCCCTGGCGCTCGGCGCAAGCAGGATCGCGGTGTTCGCCAGCGCCACGGAGTCCTTCGCGAAGGCCAACCTCAACCGCACCGTGGACGAGTCGCTGGCCGTGTTCGAACCGGTGGTGCGGCAGGCCAAGGACGCGGGCGCGCAGGTGCGCGGGTATGTGTCGATGTGCTTCGGCGACCCCTGGGAGGGCGCCGTCCCGCTCCACCAGGTGGCCCGCGTCTGCACGGCGCTGCGCGACATGGGCTGCGACGAGCTGAGCCTCGGCGACACCATCGGCGTCGCCACCCCGGGCCACGTCCTGGAGCTGCTCGCCCTGCTGAACGAGGAGGGCGTGCCGACGAACGTGCTCGGCGTGCACTTCCACGACACCTACGGCCAGGCGCTCGCGAACACCTACGCGGCCCTGGAGCACGGCGTGACGACGGTCGACGCGTCCGCCGGCGGCCTCGGCGGCTGCCCGTACGCGAAGTCCGCCACCGGCAACCTCGCCACCGAAGACCTCGTGTGGATGCTGCACGGCCTCGGCATCGAGACCGGGGTCGATCTCGGCCGTCTGACCGCCACCAGCGTGTGGATGGCCGAACAACTGGGCCGCCCGAGCCCCTCCCGAACCGTCCGCGCTCTCTCCCACAAGGACCAGTGATCAGCATGGACCACCGTCTCAGCCCCGAGCTCGAGGAACTCCGCCGTACGGTGGAGGAGTTCGCGCACGACGTGGTGGCGCCGAAGATCGGCGACTTCTACGAGCGGCACGAGTTCCCGTACGAGATCGTCCGCGAGATGGGCCGCATGGGCCTGTTCGGGCTGCCGTTCCCGGAGGAGCACGGCGGCATGGGCGGCGACTACCTGGCCCTCGGCATCGCCCTGGAGGAGCTGGCCCGGGTCGACTCCTCGGTGGCCATCACGCTGGAGGCGGGTGTGTCGCTGGGCGCCATGCCGATCCACCTCTTCGGCACCGAGGAGCAGAAGCGCGAGTGGCTGCCGCGGCTCTGCTCCGGCGAGATCCTGGGCGCCTTCGGGCTCACCGAGCCGGACGGCGGCAGCGACGCCGGCGCCACCCGCACCACGGCCCGCCTCGACCCGGACACGGACGAGTGGGTCATCAACGGCACGAAGTGCTTCATCACCAACTCGGGCACCGACATCACCGGCCTGGTGACGGTCACGGCCGTCACCGGCCGCAAGCCGGACGGCAGGCCGCTGATCTCGGCCATCATCGTCCCGGCGGGCACCCCCGGCTTCACGGTCGCCGCGCCCTACTCGAAGGTCGGCTGGAACGCCTCCGACACCCGTGAACTGTCCTTCCAGGACGTCCGGGTGCCCGCCGCCAACCTGCTCGGCGAGGAGGGCCGGGGCTACGCGCAGTTCCTGCGCATCCTCGACGAGGGCCGTATCGCCATCGCGGCGCTCGCCACCGGCCTGGCCCAGGGCTGTGTGGACGAGTCGGTGAAGTACGCGAAGGAGCGCCACGCCTTCGGCCGGCCGATCGGCGCCAACCAGGCCATCCAGTTCAAGATCGCCGACATGGAGATGAAGGCCCACACCGCCCGGCTGGCCTGGCGGGACGCCGCCTACCGGCTGGTGGCAGGCGAGCCCTTCAAGAAGGAGGCGGCGATGGCCAAGCTGTACTCCTCCACCGTCGCCGTGGACAACGCCCGCGACGCCACGCAGGTGCACGGCGGATACGGCTTCATGAACGAGTACCCGGTGGCCCGGATGTGGCGCGACTCCAAGATCCTGGAGATCGGCGAGGGCACGAGCGAGGTGCAGCGGATGCTGGTGGCCCGCGAGTTGGGCCTGACCGGCTGAGGCGTCCCCCACCGCCGAGCGCGCGGGGCGGCAGACGGATCCGTCCGTCCGCCGCCCCGCGTGCGCGTTGCTGACGGGGTGTCGGCGGCGGACCCCGCCCCCTGGACATTCACTGAGGTTAGGCTAACCTACCTTCGAACTGTCCGGCGGGCGGCCACGCCCCGGTCGAAAGCAGCCATACCCATGTCCCAAGCCCGTTCCACCCACTTCTCCCGTCGCGGTCTGCTCGCCGCGGGCGGCGTCCTCGGACTCGGCGCCGCACTCGCGGCCTGCGGTGACGGCGAGGGCGAAGACGCGGGTTCCGGCGGGCGGGCCAAGGGGGGCGAGTCCGGCCCCTGGAGCTTCACGGACGACCGCGGCACCACGGTGAAGCTGGACCGGGTCCCCGCGAACATCGTCGCCTTCACCGGCGCCGCCGCCGCGCTGTACGACTACGGCGTGCAGGTCAAGGGGGTCTTCGGCCCGACGAAGACCACGGCGGGCAAGGCAGACGTCCAGGCCGGCGACATGGACGTCAGCAAGGTGACGGTTCTCGGCAACACCTGGGGCCAGTTCAACATCGAGAAGTACGCGGCCCTCGCGCCCGACGTGCTCATCAGCACCATGTTCGACGACGCCGGCACCCTCTGGTACGTCCCCGAGGAGTCGAAGAAGAAGATCGCCCAGCTCGCGCCCAGCGTCGGCGTCTCCGTCTACGACCGCCAGCTCACCCGGCCGCTGCAGCGCATGTGGAAGCTGGCCGAGTCGCTCGGCGCGGACATGAGGGCCGCCAGGGTGACGGACGCCAAGAAGCGCTTCGAGGACGCCTCGGCCCGGCTGCGCGCCGCCGCCAAGGCCAAGCCCGGCCTCAAGGTGATGGCGGGCTCGGCGAGCGACCAGCTCTTCTACGTCTCCGGCACCGACCTGTCCGTCGACCTGGAGTACTTCAAGGCCCTCGGGGTGAACTTCGTCGAGCCCCCGGAGAGCGCCAAGAAGCAGGGCGGCGGCTGGTACGAGTCGCTGAGCTGGGAGAACGTCGACAAGTACCGGGCCGACATCATCATGATGGACGACCGCACCTCGGCCATCCAGCCCGCCGACATCACCAAGGCGACCTGGAAGAAGCTGCCCGCGGTCAAGGCGGGGCAGGTCATCGCCCGCTCCCCCGAGCCGATCCTCTCCTACGACAAGTGCGTACCGCTGCTCACCGGCCTGGCCGAGGCGCTGGAGAAGGCCAAGAAGGTCGGCTAGCCCCCTCCCCCCTTCCTGAACGGCAACCTCAGGAGCACCCATGACGACGGCCGTGGCCGCCCCGTTCCGTTTCTTCTCCCTCCAGGTCGTACGGACGAGGCGGCTCGGCCCGTCCCTGGTCCGGGTCACCTTCGCCGGGGAGGATCTGCGCGCCTTCCGCTCCGACGGGCACGACCAGTCCCTGTCGCTGTTCCTGCCGCACCCGGGGCAGAGCGAACCCGTGGTGCCGCTCGAGCTGGGCGACGGCTGGTGGCAGGGCTGGCGTGAACTGCCGGACGACGTACGGGCCGTGATGCGGTCGTACACGCTCCGGGCCCTGCGCCGCGATCCCGACGAGGTCGACATCGACTTCGCGCTGCACACCCCCGCGGGGCCCGCCTCCCGGTGGGCCTCCCGGGCCGCAGCCGGCGACCGTGTGCTGCTGCTCGGGCCGGCGCTCGCCGACAACCGGGCGATCCGCTTCCGGCCGCCGGCCGGCACCGACCTCGTCCTCCTCTGGGGTGACGAGACCGCCGTGCCCGCCGCCTGCGCCGTCCTCGAAGCCCTGCCCGCCGGCACCCGGGTCCGCGCCTGGCTGGAGGTGCCGCACGCCGGTGACATCCAGGACGTGGCGACCCGGGCGGACGCGGAGATCACCTGGCTCGTACGCCAGGACGGGTCCCCGGCCCCCTCCGACGCCGTCCGCGCCGCCGAACTGCCCGCCGCCGAGGCGCCGTACGTGTGGATCGCGGGCGAGTCCGGCCGGGTCAGAGAGCTGCGCCGGCACTTCACCGGCGAGCGCGGGATCGACCGGCGGCGCGTCACCTTCGTCGGCTACTGGCGGCAGGGCATGAGCGAGGAGCAGCTGCGCGCGGCCGAGTAGTCCCTCCCTGGAACAACTCCCCCTGAAGTCGGCCCGGTCATGGGAGAGGCGTACCTTGATCCGCGTAACTTAGGTTAGGCTAACCTAAATTAAATCCCCGTTCGGACAGTCCCCTCGGAGGACCCCCACATGCGCTCGCACCTGCTCAATGGCCTCACAGCGGAGCACTACCGCCGCTCCGTGACCGAAGGAGTCGAGCGGGTGGCCGCCAAACTCGCCGCCACCGACCGTCCGTTCACCGGCGTCACCGTCGACGCCCTCGCCCCCCGCGTCGACGCGGTCGACCTCGACCGGCCGCTCGGCGACACCGCCGCGGTGCTGGACGAGTTGGAGGACCTCTACCTCCGCGACGCCGTCTACTTCCACCACCCCCGCTACCTCGCCCACCTCAACTGCCCGGTCGTCATCCCGGCGGTGCTCGGCGAGGCGGTGCTCTCCGCGGTCAACTCCTCCCTCGACACCTGGGACCAGTCGGCCGGCGGCACCCTCATCGAGCGCAGGCTCGTGGACTGGACGGCCGCCCGCATCGGCCTCGGCCCGAACGCAGACGGCGTGTTCACCTCCGGCGGCACCCAGTCCAATCTGCAGGCGCTGCTGCTGGCCCGGGAGGAGGCGAAGAGCGACGACCTCGGCCGACTGCGGATCTTCGCCTCCGAGGCCGGTCACTTCAGCGTCCGGAAGTCCGCGAAACTGCTCGGCCTCGGGCCGGAGGCCGTCGTCACCGTCCCCACCGGCCACGACAAGCGGATGCAGACCGTGGCCCTCGCCCGTGAACTGGAGCGCTGCGCCGAGGACGGCCTGGTGCCCATGGCCGTCGTCGCCACCGCCGGCACCACCGACTTCGGCTCCATCGACCCGCTGCCCGAGATCGCCGGGCTCTGCGCCCAGTACGGCGTCTGGATGCACGTGGACGCGGCCTACGGCTGCGGACTGCTCGCGTCGCTGAAGCACCGGGACCGCATCGACGGCATCGAGCGCGCCGACTCGGTGACCGTTGACTACCACAAGTCCTTCTTCCAGCCGGTGAGTTCCTCCGCCGTGCTGGTCCGGGACGCGGCCACCCTGCGGCACGCCACCTACCACGCCGAGTACCTCAACCCGCGCCGCATGGTGGCCGAGCGCATCCCCAACCAGGTCGACAAGTCCCTGCAGACCACCCGCCGCTTCGACGCCCTCAAGCTGTGGCTGACGCTGCGCACCATGGGCGCCGACGGCATCGGACAGCTCTTCGACGAGGTATGCGAACTGGCCCGGCAGGGCTGGCGGCTGCTCGCCGCCGACCCACGCTACGACGTGGTCGTCGAGCCCAGCCTGTCCACCCTCGTCTTCCGCTACGTCCCGGCGGCCGTCACCGACCCGGCCGAGACCGACCGCGCCAACCTGTACGCCCGCAAGGCGCTGTTCGCCTCCGGCGACGCCGTGGTCGCGGGCACCAAGGTCGGCGGCCGCCAGTACCTGAAGTTCACCCTGCTCAACCCCGAGACGACGACGGCCGACATCGCCGCCGTCCTGGACCTGATCGCCGGCCACGCCGAGCAGTACCTGGGAGAGTCCCTTGACCGCGCGTCCTGAAGCCCCGACCGCCCCGTACGACTTCGTGGGGATCGGGCTCGGCCCCTTCAACCTGGGCCTCGCCTGCCTGACCGAGCCGATCGCCGAACTGAACGGCGTCTTCCTGGACTCCAAGCCCGACTTCGAGTGGCACGCCGGCATGTTCCTGGACGGCGCCCATCTGCAGACCCCGTTCATGTCGGACCTGGTCACCCTGGCCGACCCCACCTCCCCGTACTCCTTCCTCAACTACCTGAAGGAGAAGGGCAGGCTCTACCCGTTCTACATCCGCGAGAACTTCTACCCGCTGCGCGTCGAGTACGACGACTACTGCCGCTGGGCGGCCGGCAAGCTCGGCAGCGTCCGCTTCGGCACCACGGTCACCGAGGTGCGGTACGAGGACGAGCTGTACGCCGTCCGCACCGCGGCCGGCGAGACGTTCCGCGCCCGGCACCTGGTCCTCGGCACCGGCACGGTCCCGTTCGTCCCCGAGGCCTGCCGGGACCTCGGCGACGACGTCGTCCACACCTCGCGGTACCTGCACCGCAAGGCCGACCTGCAGGCCCGGAAGTCGCTCACGATCGTCGGCAGCGGCCAGAGCGCCGCCGAGATCTACCACGAACTGCTGTCCGGGATCGACGTCCACGGCTACGAGCTGAACTGGGTCACCCGCTCCCCGCGGTTCTTCCCGCTGGAGTACACCAAGCTGACCCTGGAGATGACGTCCCCGGACTACGTCGACTACTTCCGCGCGCTGCCCGAGGAGACCCGCTACCGGCTGGAGAAGCAGCAGAAGGGCCTGTACAAGGGCATCAACTCGGAGCTGATCGACTCGATCTTCGACCTGCTCTACCAGAAGAACGTGGAGAGCGGCGACCGCCCGGTACCCACCCGGCTGCTCACCAACTCCACGCTGAACGCGGCCCGTCACGAGGACGGCGCGTACACGCTCGGCTTCCGCCAGGACGAGCAGGGCAAGGACTTCGAGATCCGCTCCGAGGGCCTGGTGCTGGCCACCGGCTACCACTACCGGCCGCCGGCCTTCCTCGAGCCGCTGCGCGAGCGCCTGCGCTTCGACGGCCACGGCCGCTTCGACGTCGCCCGCAACTACACCGTCGACGTCACCGGACGCGGAGTCTTCCTGCAGAACGCCGGCGTCCACACGCACAGCGTCACCAGTCCCGACCTGGGCATGGGCGCGTACCGGAACGCGTACATCATCCGGGAACTGCTCGGCACGGAGTACTACCCGGTCGAGAAGACCATCGCCTTCCAGGAGTTCGCCGTATGACCAGCGACACCATGACGTTCACCCTCCGGCCGCTCGACCCGCCGGAGGACGCCGGGCTGCTGCACCGCTGGGTCACCCATCCCAAGGCGGCGTTCTGGATGATGCAGGACGCGAAGCCGGAGGACGTCGAGCGGGCCTATCTGGAGATCGCGGCCGACGAGCACCACCACGCGCTCCTCGGGCTGCGCGACGGGGAGCCCGTCTTCCTGATGGAGAAGTACGACCCGGCCCACCGCGAGCTGGTCGGGCTGTACGAGCCGCGGCCGGGCGACGTCGGCATGCACTTCCTCGTCGCCCCCACGGACACCCCCGTGCACGGCTTCACCCGGGCCGTCATCACCGCCGTGATGACGCACCTCTTCGAGGACCCGGCGACCGAGCGGGTCGTGGTCGAGCCCGATGTCCGCAACAAGGCGGTGCACGCCCTGAACGAAGCGGTCGGATTCGTGCCCGAGCGCGAGATCCGGAAGCCGGAGAAGCGGGCCCTGCTGAGCTTCTGCACGCGCGAGCGGTTCCTGAAGGCGGTGTCCGCGTGACCCCCGCCGACGCCGTCGCCCACCTCTCCCCCGAGCGCTGGGAGCGGGCCAACCGGCTGCTCGTGCGCAAGGCGCTCGCGGAGTTCGCCCACGAACGGCTGATCACCCCGCAGGAGGACGGCGACCACTACGTCGTCCGCAGCGACGACGGGCTCACCCGGTACCGGTTCACCGCGGTCCGCCGCGCCCTGGACCACTGGCAGGTCGACGCCGAGTCCATCACCCGGCACCGCGAGGGCGCCGGACTCCCCCTCGACGCGCTGGACTTCTGCATCGAGCTGAGGGACTCCCTGGGGCTGAGCGACGAGATCCTGCCGGTCTACCTGGAGGAGATCTCCTCCACCCTCTCCGGCACCTGCTACAAGCTCGCCAAGCCCCGCGTCACCTCCGCGGAGCTGGCCCGCGGCTCCTTCCAGGACATCGAGACCGGGATGACCGAGGGCCACCCCTGCTTCGTCGCCAACAACGGGCGGCTCGGCTTCGGCGTCCACGAGTACCTGGCGTACGCCCCGGAGACCGCGAGCCCGGTCCGGCTGGTGTGGCTGGCCGCGCACCGGTCGCGGGCCGCGTTCACGGCGGGCGCCGGAATCGAGTACGAGTCCTTCCTGCGGGCCGAGCTGGGCGAGGAGACCCTGGAGCGGTTCCGCGCCACCCTGACCGGCCAGGGCCTCGACCCCGCCGAGTACCTGCTCATCCCGGTGCACCCCTGGCAGTGGTGGAACAAGCTCAGCGTCACCTTCGCCGCCGAGGTGGCCCGCCGGCATCTGGTGTGCCTGGGCGAGGGCGACGACGAGTACCTGGCCCAGCAGTCCATACGGACCTTCTTCAACACCTCCGACCCGCGCCGGCACTACGTGAAGACGGCCCTGTCCGTCCTCAACATGGGCTTCATGCGCGGTCTCTCGGCCGCCTACATGGAGGCGACGCCGGCGATCAACGACTGGCTCGCGAAGCTCGTCGAGAACGATCCGGTGCTGAGGTCCACCGGCCTGTCGATCATCCGGGAGCGGGCGGCCGTCGGCTACCGGCACCTGGAGTACGAGCGGGCCACCGACCGCCACTCGCCCTACCGGAAGATGCTGGCCGCGCTGTGGCGGGAGAGCCCGGTGCCGTCCCTGCGCGAGGGCGAGTCACTGGCCACCATGGCCTCGCTGCTGCACGTCGACGACGCGGGCGCCTCCTTCGCGGGCGCGCTGATCGAACGCTCCGGCCTCCCGGCCGCCGAGTGGCTGCGGCACTACCTGCGGGCCTACCTGACCCCGCTGCTGCACAGCTTCTACGCCTACGACCTGGCGTACATGCCGCACGGCGAGAACGTCATCCTCGTCCTGCGGGACGGGGTGGTGCGGCGGGCGGTCTACAAGGACATCGCCGAGGAGATCGTCGTCATGGACCCCGACGCGGTGCTCCCGCCGGAGGTGGCGCGGATCCGCGTCGAGGTGCCCGAGGACCAGAAGCTGCTGTCGGTCTTCACGGACGTCTTCGACTGCTTCTTCCGGTTCCTCGCGGCGAACCTCGCCACCGAGGGGATCCTGGCGGAGGACGGCTTCTGGCGCACGGTCGCCGAGGTCGCCCGCGAGTACCAGCGCTCGGTGCCCGAACTGGCCGACCGGTTCGAGCGGTACGACCTGTTCGCCCCCGGGTTCGCGCTGTCCTGCCTCAACCGGCTCCAGCTCCGCGACAACCGGCAGATGGTGGACCTCGCCGATCCGTCCGGCGCGCTGCAGCTCGTGGGGCGGCTGGACAACCCCCTCGCCGGGTTCTGACGCCCCGGCGGACGGACGGGCACCCCGCGGTACGGTCCCGCGGGGTGCCCGTCGTGCTGTGCTCAGCCCGCCGGCCAGGGGACCTGGGGCGACTTGTAGTAGCTCATCCCGAGGGCGTCCCAGCGCGGGGCCTGGGCCGCGAGCCGGACCTTGTAGACGTCCCAGTCGTGGGTGGCCGCCGGGGACCAGCCCAGCTCGGCCGCGCCGGGCAGGCGCGGGAAGGCCATGTACTCGATGTCGGAGGACTTGGTGAGGGTCTCCGACCACAGCGGCGCCTCGACTCCCCGGACCGCCGAGGCCGGCGCGCCGGGCAGGTAACTTCCCGGGTTCCAGTCGTAGGAGCGCCGCACCTCCACCAGGCCCGCCCACTTGGTGCCCAGCCTCGTGCCCGCGGTGTACTTCATGTCGAGGTAGACCCGGTCGGCCGGGGACAGGATCAGCCCGGTGCCGTTCTGGGCGGCCTTGGCCACCTGGGCCTTCTCCGTCGCGCTGGTCCCCTCCACGCCCCAGTACTGGGCGAGGGCGCCCGGGGCGGGGGTGGCGCCGGTGATCTGGTGCCAGCCGATGACCGTCTTGCCGTACTTGGCGACGACGGGCTGCACGCGGTTCATGAACGTCACGTAGTCGGCGTGGCTGGTGGAGTGCGCCTCGTCGCCGCCGATGTGCAGATAGCGGCCGGGCGTGATCGCGGCCAGTTCGCGGATCACGTCGTCCACGAAGTCGTACGTCACCTGCTTCGGCACGCACAGCGAGCTGAAGCCGACCTGGGTGCCGGTGTACAGCGGGGGCGCGGTGCCGTCGCAGTTGAGCTGCGCGTAGGAGGCGAGGGCAGCGTTGGTGTGCCCGGGCATGTCGATCTCGGGCACGACCTCCAGATAGCGGGAGGCTGCGTAGCGGACGATGTCCTGGTAGTCGGCCTTGGTGAAGTAGCCGCCCTTGCCGCCGCCGACCTGGGTGGAGCCGCCGTAGGTGGTCAGGCGGGGCCAGGAGTCGACGGCGATGCGCCAGCCCTGGTCGTCGCTGAGGTGCAGGTGCAGGGTGTTGATCTTGTACAGGGCCAGCTCGTCGATGTAGCGCTTGACCTGACCGACGGTGAAGAAGTGCCGGGAGACGTCCAGCATGGCGCTGCGGTAGGCGTAGCGGGGGCGGTCCTCGATGGTGCCGCCGGCGATCCGCCACGGGCCGGGCTGGACGCTCCTGCGCTCGACGGCCGCCGGGAGGAGCTGACGCAGCGTCTGGACACCGTGGAAGAGGCCGGCGGGGGCGCTCGCGGTGACGGTGACGCCGGTGGGCCCGCTGGTCAGCCGGTAGCCCTCGGCGCCGAACCGGTCCCCGGACAGGCGGAGCCGGATGCCGCCGGCGCCCTGGCCGGTGACCGGCACGCGGTAGCCGGTGGACGGGCGCAGGATGCCGGCGAGGTACTCGCCGATCCGGCGGACCTCGTCCGGGCCGTCCACGCGGACGGCGGTGGCCGGGGTGACCCGGTACGGACGCCCGCCGGGCTGGGCCTGGGCGGGCGCCGGGACCACCCGGGCCAGTGGGGTGGCCGCCGCGGCCGCCGCCGGCGCCGGGGCCGCGCCGACGGCGGTCACGCCCGCCGCCGCGACGAGCAGCAGGGACCCGAGGACGCGGGTCAGCCGGGGAGTCGTGCTGTGGTGCCGTCTCACATGCGCTCCCTTCACGAGTGGTAAAGACCACTCTCCCGCAGATCCGCCGAATCAATCCCCGCCCTGCGGAAATCATCCGCACGGACGGCGGTCGGCTCATCAGTGCGGACGTCCGGCCCCTACTCGGCCCGCCGGGCCCTTACTTGGCGGTGCGGGCCACCGTGAAGTGGTCGATGCGGCTGCCGGTCTCGGCGATGCCGGACACCGTCAGCGTGGTCCGGCGGCCCTTCGCCGCGGGCGTGACGTCCACGCGCAGGAAGGAGTAGTCGAGGTAGCGCACCCGGGACCAGGCGACCGTCTCGTTCCGCTTGCCGTCCTTGGTGTTGACGAAGGAGGCGACCGAGTCCACCTCGTGCTCGTGGCCCTCGTAGGAGTCGGGCGCCGAGAAGGCGTACAGGCTGCGGCCCGCCGCGCCGGCCGTGACGTAGACCACGCCGTCGGTTTCGGGATGCGCGGTGCCGCCGATCGGCAGCTTCTTGGTGACCTGGCCGCCCTTGATGACGTCGGTGCGCTCGTACTGGTGGTTGTGGCCGTTGATGACCAGGTCCACGGTGTACTTCTCGAACAGCGGCACCCACTCCTGGCGGACACCGCCCTCCGAGGCGTGCGCGGTGGAGGTGCAGTAGGCGCAGTGGTGGAAGAAGACGACGACGAAGTCGACGTCCTTCGCGGCGCGGAACCTCTTGAGCTGCGCCTCCAGCCAGGTGGTCTGGGTCCCGCCGGAGATGCCCAGGTTCGCGGGGATCTCGAAGGAGATGTCGTTGGCGTCGAGCGAGATGACGGCGGTGTTGCCGTAGACGAAGGAGTAGACGCCGGGCAGGTTCTCGCGGTCCGGGCCGTTGTCGGGGAGCGTCCAGCGGGCGTCCTCGCCGCCGTAGCCGTTGGGCGAGTACCAGGCCTCCATGTCGTGGTTGCCGTAGGCGGGCATCCAGGGGACCTGCTTGGCGACCGACTCGGTCTGGTGCAGGAACTGGTCCCAGGTGCGCGAGTCGAAGCCGGTGTCGCCGGTCTTGCCCTGGCCGGCCGGGTCGCCGTAGGCGATGTCGCCGGCGTGCAGGTGGAAGGCGGGGTTCTGGCCGAGGATCAAAGCGTTGTTGGCCAGGCCGTGGTAGCCGACCCCCTCGTCGCCGAAGGCGGTGAAGGTGAAGGGCGCCTTGTGGGCGGGGGCGGTGGTGAACGTCCCCAGGGTGCCCAGCAGGTGGGGCTCGGCCGGGTCGAAGCCCTCGTGGCCGACGCCGTAGTAGTAGGTCCGGCCCGGACGCAGGTGGGTGAGCTTCGCGTGCAGGTAGTACTGGGTGTGGTCGCCGCTCGCGCCGACGCCGGCCGGGGTGTGGAGGGTGCGGACCTCGGCGTCGATCCGGCGGGAGAGGTCCGTGGGGTGGGCGCCGACGCGGATGAAGGGCTTCTTCACCGCGACCGGGACCTGCCACGAGACGCTGACCTCGGTGCGCGGGTCGTTGCCCCAGGCGAGGTGGCGGCCGAAGGGGGCGACCAGCGAGCCGTCGACCCGCTCGGCCGCCGACGCGGTGCGCTGGGTGGGAACCGTGGCCCCGGCGGTGGCGCCCGGCACGAACGCGCCGCCGGTGACGGCGCCGAGGGTGACGGCGCCGCCCCTGATCAGGGTGCGCCGGGAGAACCTGGAGCGCAGGTACTCGTGCTGTTCGGCCATGCTCAGGCGCGCGGCCAGCTTCTCGGGTACGCCCATACGAGGAATGTCCATGACGTCTGAAACTCGTCCTCTTCGGCAACGAGGCGCGGGACGCAGGATGGACAGCCCGCAAACAGAGCGCCATAAGACTTCCAACAGCGCCTCCACCAGCGCCCTGCCCGGAATCGGGCAGGATTCTTGCGAAACTCGCGCTCTTACCTCAGGATCTACCGGGTGCACGAGGAACTTGTCGATCACCTGACGCGGTCCACGCCCCTCAGCAAAGGCGAGGCGCTGCGGGTGGTGCAGGACGTGCTCGCCTTCTTCGACGAGACGACGCAGGACTACGTCCGTCGCCGCCACCGCGAGCTGCAGGCCCAAGGCCTGACGAACACGGCGATCTTCGACCGGATCGAGGCGGACCTGAAATACCGGGCGGTGGCGCCGCCGGAGCTGACGCTCAGGCAGCTGCGCCGCATGGTCTACGGCTGAGACGCCAGACTGAGAGATACCTGTATATGTGCGGAATTGTCGGATACATCGGCAAGCGTGACGTGGCTCCGCTGCTCCTCGAGGGCCTGCAGCGCCTGGAGTACCGCGGCTACGACTCGGCGGGCATCGTCGTCACGTCCCCGAAGACGGCCGGCCTGCGGATGGTCAAGGCCAAGGGCCGGGTGCGCGACCTCGAGGCCAAGGTCCCGGCGCGCTTCAAGGGCACCACCGGCATAGCCCACACCCGCTGGGCCACCCACGGCGCCCCCTCCGACGTGAACGCTCACCCGCACATGTCGGCCGACAGCAAGGTCGCCGTCGTGCACAACGGCATCATCGACAACGCCGCCGACCTGCGCCGCAAGCTGGAGGCGGACGGTGTCGAGTTCCTCTCCGAGACCGACACCGAGGTCCTCACCCACCTCATCGCCCGCTCCACGGCGGAGAAGCTGGAGGACAAGGTCCGCGAGACCCTCCGGCTGATCGAGGGCACGTACGGCATCGCGGTGATGCACGCCGACTTCAACGACCGCATCGTGGTGGCCCGCAACGGCTCCCCGGTGGTCCTCGGCATCGGCGAGAAGGAGATGTTCGTCGCGTCGGACATCGCCGCCCTGGTCGCCCACACCCGGCAGATCGTCACGCTGGACGACGGCGAGATGGCCACCCTCAAGGCCGACGACTTCCGCACCTACACCACCGAGGGCACCCGTACCAGCGCCGAGCCGACCACCGTGGAGTGGGAGGCGGCGTCGTACGACATGGGCGGCCACGACACGTACATGCACAAGGAGATCCACGAGCAGGCCGACGCCGTGGACCGGGTGCTGCGCGGCCGCATCGACGAGCGGTTCTCCACCGTGCACCTGGGCGGCCTCAACCTGGACGCCCGCGAGGCGCGACGGATCCGCCGCGTGAAGATCCTCGGCTGCGGCACCTCGTACCACGCGGGCATGATCGGCGCCCAGATGATCGAGGAGCTGGCGCGCATCCCCGCCGACGCCGAGCCGGCCTCCGAGTTCCGCTACCGCAACGCGGTCGTGGACCCCGACACGCTGTACGTGGCCGTCTCCCAGTCCGGTGAGACGTACGACGTGCTCGCCGCCGTTCAGGAGCTGAAGCGCAAGGGCGCCCGGGTGCTCGGCGTGGTCAACGTGGTGGGTTCCGCCATCGCCCGCGAGGCCGACGGCGGCATCTACGTGCACGCCGGTCCCGAGGTCTGCGTCGTCTCGACCAAGTGCTTCACCAACACCACGGTCGCCTTCGCCCTGCTCGCCCTGCACCTCGGCCGCACCCGCGACCTCTCGGTGCGCGACGGCAAGCGGATCATCGAGGGCCTGCGCCGGCTGCCGGAGCAGATCACCGAGATCCTCAAGCAGGAGGAGGACATCAGGCAGCTCGCGGAGAGCTACGCCGACGCCCGCTCCATGCTCTTCATCGGCCGCGTCCGGGGCTACCCGGTGGCCCGCGAGGCTTCCCTGAAGCTCAAGGAGGTCTCCTACATCCACGCCGAGGCCTACCCCGCCTCCGAGCTGAAGCACGGCCCGCTGGCGCTGATCGAGCCGGCCCTGCCGACGGTCGCGATCGTCCCCGACGACGACCTGCTGGAGAAGAACCGCGCGGCCCTGGAGGAGATCAAGGCCCGCAGCGGCAAGATCCTCGCGGTGGCCCACCAGGAGCAGGAGAAGGCCGACCGGACCATCGTGGTCCCGAAGAACGAGGACGAGCTGGACCCGATCCTCCTGGGCATCCCGCTCCAGCTCCTCGCCTACCACACGGCGAAGGCCCTCGGCCGGGACATCGACAAGCCGAGGAACCTGGCCAAGTCCGTGACGGTGGAGTAGCCGCCCGGACGCGCGAAGCGGACCCCTGCGTAGCCACCTCGTACGCGGGGGTCCGCTCTCGTGCCGCTGTGCTCGGCCGGCGGCCGTCACCCGCCGGCGCGCGGCACGCCTCGGTGCGATGACCGATGTATGCCCTTCACAAGGGCACAAACACCTCTACGCGCGAGTAGTTTCGCGCTGTGCAAAGGGAATTGACGGGCCGTCGGCAGAAGGAAGCCGTCAGGGGATGACGATGACCGGCCGCCGCGCCCGCTTGGCGAGCCGCCCGGCCACGGAGCCGAAGATCCGGCCCACGATGCCGTGGGTGGTGCCGACCACGATCGCGTCGGCCTCGTACTCGCGTCCCACCTCTTCGAGTTCGTGGCAGATGTCACCGCCGCGCTCGACCAGGATCCAGGGCACCTCGGCCAGGTAGTCCGCGCAGGCCAGTTCGAGACCGAGCACCTCGGTGCGGTGGTCCGGCACGTCGACGAAGACGGGCGGCTCGCAGCCGGCCCACACCGTGGTGGGCAGCCGGTTGGCCACGTGGACGATGATCAGCCCCGAGCCGGAGCGGTGGGCCATGCCGATCGCGTAGGCGAGGGCGCGCTCACTGGACGTCGAGCCGTCGAAGCCGACGACCACACCGTGCAGGAAGGCGGGGTCGCAGGGCGGGCGTGGCTCTGGCACCGCCAGGGGATCGGCCGCCGTGGGATCGGCGACGGGCCGCTTGCGGTCCGCGGGTTCGAAGAATTCGTGACCGGCCATGACTGTCTCGGCGTTGTGATCCTTGTGTGGTGGGAGTGACATCGAGCGGCGGAGCTGTGTCCGGGATTAGTCTTCCCAACCCCATACCCCCAAGGGTACGGCGGCACGCCTCCTCCGCCCATTTCCCGCGCACGCTCCGTAAGCGGGGCCCCCGAATGTCCGTGGGGGTTCCCCGGAGCATGCACGAGCCGCGCCCGTAACGCAATGGTTGCTGCCTCGTACAGGCGGTTTGCACAGCATGAACGGAGCAGCGGCCGGTGACCGACGGACCGGACGGGCGTTGATCTCCGTGAGCCACCGCCCCAGGGAGTACGAGTTGCCCGGACCGAGATCCACCACCGACCCGCGCCCCGCCCCGGACACCACGAGCGACGTGATCCGCTGGGCGGCCTTCAGCTGCGTCCTCGTTCCCGTGGTCCTCCTCTGGTACGGCGCCTCGTTCGCCGGCGCGGCCGGCACCGCCTTCGGGCTCGCCGCCGTCACGGCCGCCTGCCGGGTGCTGTTGCGGCGCTCCGAACGTTGCGCCGCGCAAAGAGGCGGACGTCACACCAGGGGAGAGACACCGGTCGACTGACCGGTTTCCGTACCCTCGAGCGCTTCTTTTCGGCCAACTTCCGGATACCGCCCAAGAGGGGTCCCGACCACCCCCGAACCCCCGTTCCACCTGCACGGAAAGGGTCCGGGCCGGCCTCCGCACCCTACGCGGTTTGGCCACTGCGACAAGGCGCACTTCCCTGCACGCCCCACGAGTGCAACGCTTCGTGATCGAATGCTTCACGCCAAGTTGTCATGTCGACAATGTCCGGCGTGTCGAACTGGCCACCGTCAGACCGCGGTAGCCAGTAGATTCGATCTTGACTGTCTTACGGCGGGGGACTCGTGCAGGACCGAGGGGAAACGTGCAGGAGCGACACAACCGAGGAGCCGCGACCACCGAGGGGGGCTTAGCAGGATGAGCCACGACTCCACTGCCGCGCCGGAAGCCGCGGCCCGGAAACTGTCCGGGCGCCGCCGCAAGGAGATCGTCGCGGTGCTGCTGTTCAGCGGCGGCCCCATCTTCGAGAGTTCCATACCTCTATCGGTGTTCGGGATCGACCGCCAGGACGCCGGAGTGCCGCGGTACCGACTACTGGTGTCCGCCGGCGAGGAGGGCCCGCTGCGGACCACAGGGGGCCTGGAACTCACCGCGCCACATGGGCTCGAGGCGATCTCACGCGCCGGGACGGTCGTCGTGCCGGCCTGGCGCTCGATCACCTCGCCGCCACCGGAGGAGGCGCTCGACGCACTGCGCCGGGCCCACGAGGAGGGCGCCCGCATCGTCGGGCTGTGCACGGGCGCGTTCGTCCTCGCGGCGGCCGGCCTGCTGGACGGCCGCCCGGCGACCACCCACTGGATGTACGCGCCGACGCTGGCCAAGCGCTATCCGTCGGTGCACGTGGATCCGAGAGAGCTGTTCGTCGACGACGGCGACGTCCTGACGTCGGCGGGCACGGCGGCCGGGATCGACCTCTGTCTCCACATCGTGCGGACGGACCACGGCAACGAGGCGGCCGGCGCGCTCGCCCGGCGCCTGGTGGTCCCGCCGCGCCGGTCGGGCGGCCAGGAGCGCTACCTCGACAGGTCTTTACCCGAGGAGATCGGCGCCGACCCGCTCGCCGAGGTCGTCGCCTGGGCGCTGGAACACCTCCACGAGCAGTTCGACGTGGAGACCCTGGCGGCACGCGCCTACATGAGCCGCCGTACGTTCGACCGCCGGTTCCGCTCGCTCACCGGCAGCGCGCCGCTGCAGTGGCTGATCACCCAGCGGGTGCTCCAGGCGCAGCGGCTGCTGGAGACGTCGGACTACTCCGTGGACGAGGTGGCGGGCCGTTGCGGCTTCCGCTCCCCCGTCGCGCTGCGCGGGCACTTCCGCCGCCAGCTCGGCTCGTCCCCGGCCGCCTACCGCGCGGCCTACCGGGCCCGCCGGCCGCAGAGCGAGCGGCCCGGTGAGACGGAGATCCCGTTGCAGCCCGGACCGGGCGGACCCGGCCTGGCCGGCCACGGGCCGGTCGGCCACGCGCCGCCGGTGTTGCACCCGGACCGCGAGAGCGGGGTGCCGATGCAGAGCCGCCGGCAGGCGGCGGGCGCGGTGAGCCTGCTGCCGGGGCCGCGCAGCGGGAGCTGAGCGAGAAGCGCGAGGAGAGGGGCGGAGCACGGCTCCGCCCCTCTTTCGCCGTCGCCCTTCTGTGTGCACACCGACAAGGTCGCCGCACGCCCGGTCCGGCCCGGGGCGGCGCGCCGTAAGGTGAGACACATGAACGATCGCATGGTGTGGATCGACTGCGAGATGACCGGCCTCTCGCTGTCCGACGACGCGCTCATCGAGGTGGCCGCCCTCGTCACCGACTCCGAGCTGAACGTGCTCGGCGAAGGGGTGGACATCGTCATCCGCCCGCCGGACTCGGCACTGGAGACCATGCCGGAGGTGGTGCGCGAGATGCACACCGCGTCCGGGCTGCTGGAGGAGCTGGCTGGCGGCACCACGCTGGCCGACGCCGAGGCGCAGGTCCTCGCCTACGTCCGCGAGCACGTCAAGGAGCCGGGCAAGGCCCCGCTGTGCGGCAACTCCGTCGGCACCGACCGCGGCTTCCTGCTGCGCGACATGCCGACCCTGGAGAACCACCTCCACTACCGCATCGTCGACGTCTCCTCGATCAAGGAGCTGGCCCGCCGCTGGTATCCCCGGGCCTACTTCAACAGCCCGGAGAAGAACGGCAACCACCGCGCCCTCGCCGACATCCGCGAGTCGATCGCCGAACTGCGCTACTACCGCGAGGCCGTCTTCGTCCCGCAGCCCGGCCCGGACTCCGACACCGCCAGGGCGATCGCCGCCAAGCACGTCCTGCCCGCGCAGTAGGCCCCCGGGGCCGACGCCCCGGCGCCCCGGGGTCCGCTCGGGGCCCGCGCGAAAACCTGTGCGCGAGCACCCCTGCGGACCCTGTAGACTTCTTCTCGGCCGGTCGGGGAGAGCCTCCTCGGACCACCGGTCATGGTGGGTGTAGCTCAGCTGGTAGAGCACCTGGTTGTGGTCCAGGATGCCGCGGGTTCGAGTCCCGTCACTCACCCTGGGTAATCAGCCGGTGACTCCGTCGAAAGACGCGGTCACCGGCTGATTCGTTTTGGCGGCCGTCTCCCGGGACCGGGGCGACCGCCGCGGGCGGGCGACAGCCGTCACCCGCCCGCGAGGGCCGTCACGACGACGCCCGTTCCACCAGTTCGGTGGGCAGCACCGTGTGGCGGGGCTGCGGGTCGCGGACGGGAGCCGGGCGGCGGCCGGCGATCTCGCTGAGGAGCAGGTCGATCATGGCGCGGCCCATCTCCTCGATCGGCTGGCGGACGCTGGTCAGCGGCGGGTCCATGTGCCGGGCGACGGCCGAGTCGTCGTAACCGACCAGGGCCACATCACCGGGGATGCTCCGGCCGGCCTCGCGCAGCACCTGCCGGGCGCCCGCCGCCATCACGTCGGAGCCCGCGAAGACCGCGTCCAGGTCCGGGTGGCGTCCGAGCAGGGTCGTCATGGCCCGCCGGCCGCCCTCGTCGGTGAAGTCGCCGGGTTCGATCAGCCCCTCGTCCACGGGCAGGCCCGCGTCGCGCAGGGCGTCGCGGTAGCCGTCGACACGGCGCTGGGCGCCGTAGACGTCGAGGCGGCCGGTGATGTGGGCGATCCGGCGGCGGCCCCGGGACATCAGGTGCTCCACCGCGGAGCGGGCGCCGCCGTAGTTGTCCGAGTCCACCGAGGTCAGCGTCTCGGCGGCGGAGCGGGGGCCGCTGATCACCGCGGGGATCTCCAGCTGGGACAGCATGTCCGGCAGGGGGTCGTCGGCGTGCACCGAGACCAGCAGGACGCCGTCGACGCGGTGGGCGGCCAGGTACTGCGCGAGCCGCTGCCGCTCGCGGTCGCTGCCCGCGAAGATGAGCAGCAACTGCATCTCGCTGTCGGAGAGTTCCGCGCCGACGCCGCGCAGCATGTCGGAGAAGTACGGCTCCGAGAAGAAGCGGGTCTCCGGCTCCGGCACCACCAGCGCGATGGCGTCGGTGCGGTTGGCCGCGAGGGCGCGCGCGGCGGTGTTGGGCACGTAGCCGAGTTCCGCGACGGCCGCCTCCACCGCGGCCCGGGTCGCCTCGCTCACCCGGGGCGAGCCGTTGATCACCCGCGAGACCGTGCCTCTGCCGACACCGGCACGGGCGGCGACCTCTTCCAGCGTCGGCCGCCGACTGCTCCGGCTCCGCTCTCCGTTGACTGGCATGGTCTCCGCCTCCCGCTCACATCCGACCGGCCGGGGGATTGTCCGCTACCGTCCGGCCAGGAATGTAACCGGGATCCCACAGCACCCGCTCTCATCATCCCGCGCCCGCGGTCCCCGCGGTGCCGGGCCCCCGGCGGGCGGCCCGGGGGACGCCGCCATGGCGGGCGTCCCCGGGGCCGGGCGGAGGTCACATCCGCGGGCCGGGCTCCGGCAGCGCGTTGCGGCGGATCACGTCGGCGTACCAGTGGGCGCTGGCCTTGGGGATGCGGCGCTGGGTGCCGTAGTCGACGTAGACGGCGCCGAACCGCTTCGAGTAGCCGTAGGACCACTCGAAGTTGTCCAGCAGGGACCACAGGAAGTAGCCCCGGACGTCGACGCCGTCGGCGATGGCGCGCCGGACCGCCTCCAGGTGGCCGCGGAGGTAGGCGATCCGCTGCGGGTCGTTCACCTTCCCCTCGGGCGAGACGTAGTCGTCGAAGGCGGCGCCGTTCTCGGTGACCATCAGCGGCAGCCCGGGGTGCGCCGCCGCCATGCCGGCCAGCAGGGTGTGCAGGCCGTCCGCGTCGATGGCCCAGTTCATGGCCGTCAGCTCGTCGTTGGCGAGGTGGAAGGAGACGTCCTCGGAGCCGGTCCACGGCGAGTGGTCGCTGGCTCCGTGACCGTCGTTCTTGGTCGCGCCCGCGCCGTCGGCGGGCAGCGAGACCACGGTCGGCGAGTAGTAGTTGACACCGAGCACGTCGATCGGGCGGGAGATCTCGGCGAGGTCGCCGGCGTGCACCAGCTCGTCCCAGTCGACGATGCGGGCGGTGTCCGCGAGGAGGTCCTCCGGGTAGGCGCCGTCGAGGATCGGGCCGGTGAAGATCCGGTTGCCGACCGCGTCGATGCGGCGGGCCGCCTCCGCGTCGCCGGGGGCGTCCGTGAGCGGGCGCACCTGGTGCAGGTTGAGGGTGATGGAGAGCTGCGCGGAGCTGGGCAGGACGGAGCGCAGCGCCCCGACCGCGCGGCCGTGCGCCAGGTTGAGGTGGTGGGCGGCGCGCAGGGTGGCGGCCGGGTCGGTGCGGCCGGGCGCGTGCACGCCGGAGCCGTAGCCGAGGAAGGCCGAGCACCACGGCTCGTTGAGCGTGGTCCACACCCCGACGCGGTCCCCGAGGGCCCGGCCCACGGCCTCGGCGTACTCGGCGAAGCGCTGCGCGGTGTCCCGCTGCGGCCAGCCGCCCGCGTCCTCCAGCTCCTGGGGCAGGTCCCAGTGGTAGAGGGTGGCGACGGGGGTGATGCCGGCCTCGAGCAGCTCGTCGGTGAGCCGGCGGTAGAAGTCCAGGCCGCGTTCGACGGCGGGGCCCCGCCCGGTGGGCTGCACCCGGGACCAGGAGACGGAGAACCGGTACGCCTGCAGGCCGAGGTCCTTCATCAGCGCCACGTCGTCGCGGTACCGGTGGTAGTGGTCGGCGGCGATGTCGCCGGTGTCGCCGTTGCGCACCCTGCCGGGCGTGTGGCTGAAGGTGTCCCAGATGGAGGGCGTGCGTCCGTCCTCGGCGGCCGCGCCCTCGACCTGGTAGGCGGCGGTGGCCGCGCCCCAGACGAAACCGGGCGGGAAGGAGAGGTCCGCGGCCGGCCGGGTCGTCGGCTCGGGTCGTACAGCGGTCATGGTGAGAGCGCTCCCAAAGTGGCGTGTGTAGAGGTCGGTTCGCTTGCCCGGGACGGCTGTGCCGTCAGCCCTTGACGGCGCCCGACATGATGCCCCCGACGATCTGCTTGCCGAAGACCACGAAGACCAGCAGCAGCGGAAGCGTGCTGATCAGCGCGCCGGCCATGACGATGCTCTGGTCGGGGGTGTAGGAGGCGCTGAGCTGGCCGAGCGCCACCTGGATGGTGGGGTTCTGCTGGTTGAGGGCGAGGAAGGGCCAGAAGAAGTCGTTCCACGCCTGCACGAAGGTGAGCATCCCGAGCACCATCATGGCGGGCCGGGCCACGGGCAGGACCACGCTCCACACGATGCGGAAGTTGGTCGCGCCGTCCACCTTGGCCGCCTCGATCAGCTCGTAGGGCAGGGCCTCCAGCAGGTACTGCCGCATGAAGAAGACGCCGAAGGCGCCGACGAGGGTCGGGAAGATCACCGACTCCAGCTTCCCGCCCCACCCGATGTCCGACATCATCATGAACAGCGGGACGACGCTGAGCTGCGGCGGGATGGTCAGCGTGGCGATGACGGCGGTCATCAGGAAGCCGCGGCCGCGGAAGCGCATCTTGGCGAAGGCGTAACCGGCCAGCGTGCAGAAGAACAGGGTCGCCACGGTGATGCAGCCGGCCACGATGACGCTGTTGACGATGGCCTTGCCCAGGTGGGCCTGCTCCCAGGCGGCCTGGAGGTTGCTCCACAGTCTGCCGCCCGGCAGCAGCGGCGGCGGGCTGTCCAGGACCCGCTGCTGGTCGTGCGAGGCGGCCACCAGGGTCCAGTACAGCGGGAAGATCGATCCCAGGCCGACGACGACGAGGGCGACGTAGGTGAAGGGGCCGCCCTTGAGCTGCTGGCCGGCGCCGAGCTTGAGGCGGGCGCGGCCGCCGCTGCCGGGGGCGGACGGGCGGGCCGGGGTGAGGTCGGCCGCGGTCTTGAGGGGACTGGTCGTGGTCATCGAAGTCGCTCCCGTCAGGCCGCGCTCTTGCGCACGAACCGGCCGACGATCCAGTTGATCAGGGCGATCAGCAGCAGCAGGACGAGCATCGCCCAGGCCACGGCGGCGGCCGGACCCAGGTGCCCGAGCTTCCAGCCGTAGTTGAAGAGGTAGATGCTCAGGGTTTCGTACTGGTGCTCGCTGCCGCCGATGGACCCGAGCGTTCCGCCCTGCAGCAGCAGCGGCTCGCCGAACAGCTGCATGGAGCCGATGGTCGAGATGACGATGGTGAACAGGATCGTCGGCCGCAGCGAGGGGATCGTCACCTTGCGGAACTGCTGCCACCGGGAGGCGCCGTCGATCGAGGCGGCCTCGTAGAGATCGGTGGGCACGGCCTGCATGGCCGCGAGATAGATCAGGGCGTTGTAGCCGGTCCAGCGCCAGATCACGATGACCGAGATGGCGATCTTGGACGTCCACTCGCCGTTGCCCCAGTCGATGTTGTCGATGCCGGCGAAGTGCAGCACCCAGTTGAGGATGCCGCCGTCCGCGCGGAAGACGAGGGCGAAGACCAGCGCCGCGGTCGCCACCGAGGTGGCGTACGGGGTGAGGATGAGGGTGCGCCAGAACGTGCTGGCCCGCAGCTTGTAGTTGAGCAGGTGGGCCAGGCCCAGTGCCACGAGGAGCTGGGGAACGGTCGATATGACGCCGATGACGAAGGTGTTGGCGACGGCGGTCCAGAACTCCGAGTCCTGGAGGATCCGGGAGAAGTTGTCCCAGCCGACCCACTCGGACTGGCCGAGGCTGGTCATCTCGACCCGGTGCAGGGCGATCCAGCCGGTGTAGATCAGCGGGTAGAGCCCGAAGGCGCCGAAGATCAGGAAGAAGGGCGCGATGTAGGCGTAGGGCGACGCCAGGTCGTCGAAGCGCCAGAGCCGGCTGCGCCAGGTGCGGGTGCCGGGCCCGTCGGACACGGTGCCGCCGGGCGGCGGGCTGTACGCGCCCCGGGTGGGGGTTGTTGTTGCCACGGAGGAGTCCTTATCTGCAGGGTTTCGGCCGGATACGGGGCGGGCGCGGCGTCCACCGGACCGCGCGCCGGCCCCCGTCCCGCGCGCCACGGCGGCCGGTACGGTACCGAGCCCCCGGCCTCGCGGCCAGAGCCGGCGTCCCGGATCCGGTCCGCCGGGCCCGGTCCGCCGGGTACGGCTCACGGGCCGGGGGGCCGGGGGTGCGGCCCGCCGGCCGGCGCCGCCGGGGCGCCGGACGCCGGGCGCCACCGGGCCGGCGGTGCCGCGTCGCCGCCCGTTCACCGGTGGGCCCTCGCGGTCACGGCACCGGCGCGGCGGGGACCCGGCCGGACGCGCGGGCGCGGGGCGGGCGGTCCGAGGGACCTGCCCGCCCCGGCGCGCGTCAGCCGATCGCCTTGTCGATCGTCTCGGTCGCGGCCTTCCATGCGTCGGCGGGCTTGGTGCCCCGCTGCTCCATGTTGTTGATCTGCGTCGAGATCGTGTCCTTGATGACCGCGTCCTTCGGGCCGAGCACCGCCTCGGGGATGGACTTGGCCTCGTCCGCGTAGATCTCGCCGATCGGGGCGTTGTTGAAGTACGGGAGCTTCGCGCTCTTCACGTCGGCCAGGTCGTAGGCGCCCTTGTTGGACGGGAAGACGCCGATCGCCTTGAACACGGCGGCCTGCTGCTCGGGCGCCGTCAGCCACTTGACCAGCTCGGTGGCCTCCTTGACGTGCTTGCCGCCCTGCGGGACCGCGAGGAAGGAGCCGCCCCAGTTGGCCGCGGTGGAGCCGGGCGCGCGGGAGATGTCCCACTTGCCCTTGTAGGCGTCACCGGAGTTGGTGGAGATCTGGCCGGCCATCCACGCCGGGCACGCCACCGTGGCCACGCTGCCCTTGCGCAGCGCCGCCGTCCAGGCGTCGGTGAACTGCGGCAGACCGTGGGTCAGCTTCTTGGACGCGGCCTCGGCGGAGAGGTCCCAGCCCTGCTGCACGGAGGCGCTGTCCTTGTAGACCGGCTTGCCGGAGGTGTCGTAGTACTGCTTGTCCGAGGAGCTGACGACCGCGTTGAACATGGCGCTCGCGGAGTCCATGAAGTAGGTGCCGGACGGCGCCTTCTTCTTGTACTGCTCGCCGAGCTTCAGGTAGTCCTCCCAGCCGCCGGCTATGGCCTTGGCCACGTCCTCGCGGTCGGTGGGCAGGCCCGCCTTCTCGAACAGGTCGCGGCGGTAGCACAGCGACATCGGGCCGATGTCGGTGCCGGCGCCGACCACCTTGCCGTCCTTCGTGGTGGCCTGCTTCTCCTTCCAGGAGACCCAGTTGTTCACGTCGATCGACTTGCTCAGGTCGGCGAACTTGTCCGCCTGGGTGTCGACGACCTCCTTGATACGGCCGACCTCGATACCGGTGACGTCTCCCAGACCGCTGCCCGTGTTCAGCTGCTGAAGGAGCTTGGGGTAGTAGTCCTGCTCGTTGGCGGTGACCTCTTCCTTCACCGTGATCTTCGGGTGGAGCTCGTGGTACTTGGCGAACAGGCCGGCCTCCTTGTAGCCGAACTGCCCGAAGTCGGCCACGGTGAGCGTGATCGAGCCGTCGGACGAGGCGTCCGAGTCGTCGTCGCTGCTGCAGCCCGTCAACAGCAGGGCCGATGCCGTCAGGACCGTGGTGGCCAGGGCCGCCGCTCTGCGACGGCGACCGCCTCCGCCGTCGGTACCGGTGATGCGCATTCCACTACTCCTTGTTCCGGTGGGAAACGGGACCCCAGGAAGCAGACCGCCAAGGGTCGACGGCCCGGACCTGCCCTCTCGATTTCGAGCAGCAACCGGCTCACCGCACAGGACGTGCGATGCAAAGGCGCTGGTCAACGGTGTGTCATGCGAGGTAGAGGGAAAGGTCATCAGTGCTTCATCCGCGCGGGACGAACCCCGGAGACTTCCCGTGGGACCGCTCCCACGCGGCATGCCGGAAGACTCCTTGCTGCGGGGGCCGGGTGTCAAGACTTGAAAACAGCGTTGTTGCCTGAGCGTGTCCCAGACGTCACGTGAACGTGTCACGAAATCCCCTGCACCACCCTGGACATACGCCCGTCGTCCGATGGATCCACGCTGGTCACAGGGATGATCTTCGTCCGGGTCCGGCGGCCGGCCCGGACGGGGCGGCCGCCGGGGCAACGCGCTGGGACACAATGAAGTGCCCCCCTGCCGCACACCGGAAGGTGAACGATGAGCCACGCCCAGCCGCCCGAAGCACTCGGCGTCCGGCGCCCCACGCTGAACGCCGTGGCCGCTCGGGCCGGTGTCGGCCGTGGCACGGTGTCCCGAGTGCTCAACGGCTCACCCAAGGTGAGCGACCGGTCCCGGGCCGCGGTGGAGAAGGCGATCGCCGAACTCGGCTACGTTCCGAACCGCGCCGCGCGCTCTCTGGCCACGAGCCGTACCGACGCCGTGGCCCTCGTCGTTCCGGAGGCCGAGAGCCGGCTGTTCGCGGAACCGTACTTCTCGGGCATCATCCGGGGCGCCTCCGCCCGGCTCACCCACGCGGGCATGCAGTTGCTGGTGGTGCTCGCGCGCGACGGGAGAAAGCACCGGCGCCTGGCGTCCTACCTGACCGCCCAGCGGGTGGACGGCGTGCTGATGGTGGCGGTCCACCGCGACGACACCCTGCCCGACCTGCTGGACGAGCTGTCGGTGCCCACCGTGCTGGCCGGGCGGCGGGGCGATCCGGAACCGCTCGGCCATGTCCGCGCGGACAACGGCGGCGGCTCCCGCAGCGCGGTCCGGCACCTGCTCGACCGGGGGCGGCGCACCGTCGCCACGATCACCGGGCCCCTGGACATGGACGCGGCCCGGACCCGGCTCGAGGGCTACCGCGAGGCGCTGCGGACCGCGGGGGTCGCGGTGGACGAGGAGCTCATCGAGCCGGGCGACTTCACCGAGGAGGGCGGCCGCGCGGCGATGCGCGAGCTGCTGCGCCGGCGCCCGGGGCTCGACGCGGTGTTCGCGGCCTCCGACGTGATGGCCTCCGGGGCGGTGCTCGAACTGCGCGCCGCGGGCCGGCGGATCCCGGACGACGTGGCCGTCGTCGGCTTCGACGACTCCATCGTGGCCCGGCACATCGACCCTCCGCTGACCAGCGTCCGCCAGCCGATGGAGGAGATGGGGCGCGCGATGGCGGACCTGCTGCTGGACGAGATCGCCGGCCGGGCCGGGCGCCGCGAGGTGGTCCTGCCGACCCGGCTGGTCGTACGCGAGTCGGCTTGATCGACGCCGATACGGGGGGATCCCATATCCGGGAATCGGGCCACGAGTCGGCCTGACCGTCGCCGATACGGGAGGGATCGCGCCGCGAGCCGGGAACGGTGCGAGGACCGTAAGCGGAACGGGGCGTGAGCGGTGAAACGGAACCGGTGGCGGGCCGCAGACCAGGGCCGCGCGCCGACACCGGGGCAGGCCGGGCGCACGGGTGAACCGAACCGGGCGCGAGAGGCGGCCGAGCGCGAGAGGCGGCCGAGCGCGAGAGGCGGCCGGGACAGGCGCACGGCCCAAAGCGGGCGCGAGAGACCGGCCGGGGCAGGCGCACGGCATGCACAGGGCCGACCCCGAGCCGTGAGCCGGGCTCGCCGCACGGTACGGACTGGTCCCACCGCGAGCCGAGGCGGACGCGGACCGGGCGCGCGGCGCGGGTTGAGCGCACGCCGTGGAGCGGGCCGGGCGTACCGCGCGCAGTGGGCATCCCCCCGAGCCGTGGCCGTGATGGACCCGGGCCGGGCGCACGCCGTAGGCCGGGCCGGGCCGCCGTAATCCGGGACGGGCGCAAGCTGTGAATCCGCGTATCGGACGGGGCGGGGGCTTCCGCATGGGAGCGCTCCCATGCACAATGGGCGCAGCCGATCCGGGGAGTCCTTCCATGACAGAGCCCTTGCCGCGCGCGACCTTCCCGCCCGCCTTCCTCTGGGGCGCCGCGACGTCCGCGTACCAGATCGAGGGCGCGGTACGGGAGGACGGCCGCACCCCTTCCATCTGGGACACCTTCAGCCACACCCCCGGCCGGACGGCGGGCGGTGACACCGGTGACATCGCCGTCGACCACTACCACCGCTACCGCGAGGACGTGGCGCTGATGGCGGAGCTGGGCCTGACCGCCTACCGCTTCTCCGTCTCCTGGCCCCGGGTGCAGCCGACCGGCCGGGGACCCGCGGTGCAGGTGGGCCTGGACTTCTACCGCCGTCTGGTCGACGAGCTGCTGGAGCACGGCATCAAGCCGGCGATCACCCTCTACCACTGGGACCTGCCCCAGGAACTGGAGGACGCGGGCGGCTGGCCGGAGCGGGACACCGCCCACCGGTTCGCCGAGTACGCGCGGCTGGTCGGTGAGGCGCTCGGCGACCGGGTGGAGCAGTGGATCACCCTGAACGAGCCGTGGTGCAGCGCCTTCCTGGGCTACGGCTCGGGCGTGCACGCCCCCGGTCGCACCGACCCGGCGGCCGCCCTGCGCGCGGCCCATCACCTCAACCTGGCGCACGGCCTGGGCGCGGCCGCGCTGCGTTCGGTGCTGCCGGCCGGCAACCAGATCGCGCTCAGCCTCAACTCCTCGGTGGTGCGCCCGCTCACCCAGAGCCCGGCCGATCTCGCGGCGGCCCGCCGGATCGACAACCTGGCCAACGGCGTCTTCCACGGCCCGGTCCTGCACGGCGCCTACCCGGAGACCCTGTTCGCCGAGACCGCCTCGGTCACCGACTGGTCGTTCGTGCTCGACGGGGACCTGCGCACGACCAGGTCGCCGCTGGACGCGCTGGGCCTGAACTACTACACCCCGACCCTGGTCTCCGCGTCGGACGGCCGGGTCGCCGGCCCGCGGGCGGACGGGCACGGCGCCGGTGAGCACTCCCCCTGGCCGGCCGCCGACGACGTGCTGTTCCACCAGACGCCCGGCGAGCGGACCGAGATGGGCTGGACCGTCGACCCGTCCGGGCTGCACGAGCTGATCATGCGCTACTCGCGCGAGGCGCCGGGCCTGCCGCTGTACATCACGGAGAACGGCGCGGCCTACGACGACAAGCCCGACGCCGAGGGACGGGTGCACGACCCGGAGCGCATCGCCTATCTGCGCGGCCACCTGGCGGCGGTCCGCCGGGCCGTCGCCGACGGCGCCGACGTGCGCGGCTACTACCTGTGGTCCCTGATGGACAACTTCGAGTGGGCGTACGGCTACGGGAAGCGGTTCGGCGCGGTGTACGTCGACTACTCGACGCTGGAGCGCACCCCGAAGTCGAGCGCCCTCTGGTACGGCGAGGCGGCGCGGACCGGGACGCTGCCGGCGGCGGAGCCGGTGGCCTGAAAGACCGTCCGGTGTCCGGGGGGCCGGACGGCGTGGGCGCGGCGCCCGGATAGGGGGTGCCGCGCCCACGTCATGCCGACGTACCCGGCCGGTGGGCCGATGTAGCCGCTGCGCCCGGTGCGGCCGGGTCAGTTGAAGGCGCCGAAGGCCTTGGCGAAGGCGAACTTGTCCTGGGTGACGGAGCTGCAGGTCGCGTCGGCGGTGGGCTTGGTGCCGCCGTCGCACTGCTTGTCGCGGGTCGCGGACCACATGGAGAGCCAGCCGAGGCCCTTGGACTTGGCGAAGTTCACGAGCTGGGTGGCGTCGTCGACCTTGAAGACCTCGGCGGAGACGTCGTTGACGCCGATCATCGGGGTGACCGCGACCGTCTTCCAGGCGGCCTGGTCGGACAGCCCCAGCACGCTCTTGACCTGGGCCTGCGTGGCGGTGGCGGCCTGCTCGGCGTAGGTGCCCATGTCGCCGTTGTACGCGGGGCCGTAGTCCATCGCCATGATGTTGACGGTGTTGATCCGCACACCGTTGGACTTGGCGTTGGACAGGAGGTTCACGCCGTCCTGGGTCAGGCCCTCGGGCATCACCGGCAGGGTGAAGGAGACGTCCAGGCCGGGGTGCTGGGCCTGGAGCTTGGCGATGGCCTGGGCGCGGCGGGTGTTGGCCGCGGTGTTGGGCAGCGCGCCGCCCTCGACGTCGAAGTCGACCTTGGTCAGCTTGAAGGCGTCCACGGCCTTGCCGTACGCGGCGGCCAGGGCGTCCGCCGAGGAGCAGGTGGTGGCCAGCTCCGAGCCGGAGGCGCCGCCGAAGGAGACCCGGACGTCACCGCCCTTGGCACGCAGGGAGCCTATCTGCGCGGCCACCGCGTCGCCGGTGAGGTCGGTGACGCCGCCCCACTTGGGGGTGCAGCCGCCGCCGTCGGTGACGAAGGCGAGGTTGAAGTTCTTCACGCCGGTCGCGTCGGCGGCGGCGAGGAGGTCGAAGGCGGGGTAGAGGGACGTGTCCACGTAGGGGGCGAAGCCGGCCGAGGCGGTGGTGCCGGTGCCGGTGCTCTGCGTGGGGGTCGGGGTCGCGCTCTGGCCGGGGGTGGCGCTCTGGCTCGGGGTCGCGCTGGGGGCCGGGGTCTGGGTCTGGGACGGGCGGCCGCTCGGCTCGGGGGTGGCGCCGCCGTCCGCGGAACACTGGGCGTCGTCGACCCGGCAGCCCGTCGGGTCGCCCGTGCCGTCGACCACGAAGCCGACGGTGACCGACCTGCCCGCGGCCAGGCCGTCCGTGTCCCACTTCGCGGGCTTCACGGTGACGTGCTGACCGCTGACGGTGGATTCGCCGTTCCACAGGGAGCTGAGCCTGGCGCCCGCCGGGAGGTCGAACTCCAGCGTCCAGGTCTTCTCCGTCCCGCCGCTGTTGTTGGTGACGACGTACTGCGCGGTGTAGCCCGTCGACCAGTCGCTCGTCCTGGTGTACGCGGCGTTGACCCCCGCGGCGTTCGCCGTACCGGTGAGCACGAGGGCGCCGCCGCCGATCACCGCCGCGGCCACCACGGAGCCGATCGCCTTGTTCCTGCCACTGATCCTGCGCCGGTGCGTGCTCATGCGCGTGCCTGCCTTCGCTGTTCACGGGGGGTGGGGTGCGGCAGCACGCTAGCGAGCCGGAATCGGGCAAACGGGCCTATGGGGACGGCGGTCGCGGTCCTTAGGGTGCGCTTAAGGAAGGGATCGGGGGCGGTTAAAGGTCGAGACCAATCCGTGGTCCGGTGCGGACGGAGCGTCAGCGGGCGGTGGCCGTCCGACGGCGTCCGCGCACGCTCCCCCGGTGCCCCCGGCCGGCCGGCTTGCGTCCGTCGAGCTGGAACCAGATGCGCACCTCGGTCCCGCCCAGCACCGAGGAGCCGATGCGCACGTCACCGCCGGTGGCCTCGGCGAGGCGGCGCACGATGTCCAGGCCCAGCCCGGTCGAGCCCGCGCTGCCGGAGCCGCGGCCGCGGGCCATCGCCGCGTCGGGGTCGGGTATGCCGGGGCCCGCGTCGGAGATCAGCACGATCACCGCGTCCTCCGCGTTGTGCACGTCGACCGCGAAGGCGGTGCCCTCGGCGGTGTGCCGGAAGACGTTGCCGAGCAGCGCGTCGAGGGCGGCGGCCAGGTCGGCGCGGGCCACGGGTATGCGCACCGGCCGCTCGACCCCGGCCACCCGCCACTTGCGGCCCTCGTCCTCGGCCAGCGCGGACCAGAACTCCATGCGCTCGCGCACCACTTCGGCCGCGTCGCAGCCGGCGCCCGGCCCGGCGGCCGCCGTCTGCGGCTTGGCCTCCCGTGCGGTGCGGATGATGGTGTCGACCTCGCCCTCCAGTTGGGCGACGGCCGCCCGGGTCTGGTCGGCGGCGGGCCCGGCGCCGAGGGAGGCCGCGTTCAGCCGGAGCACGGTCAGCGGAGTGCGCAGCCGGTGCGACAGGTCGGCCGCCAGCTCGCGCTCGTTGGCGAGCAGTTGGACGACCTGGTCGGCCATGGAGTTGAACGCGACCGCCGCGAGCCGCAGTTCGGTCGGACCGTCCTCCGGCACCCGGGCGCCCAGCTTGCCCTCGCCCAGCTCGTGCGCGCCCTCGACCAGCCGCCTCGCGGGCCGCACCATGCGCACCCCGAGCCGGTCGGCGACGGCGACCGAGCCGACGATCAGCGCGAGTCCGACCGCCGCGAGCACCGCCCAGGCGGTGCCGACCCCGTTGCTCGTCTCGGACTCGGGCACGTAGACCTCGACCACCGCGATTCCGGAGCCGAGCGCGACCGGCTGCAGCAGCGTGGAGCCGCCGGAGACGGAGGTGGTGGAGGCGCGGCCCAGCCTCCGTACGGCCGCGATGTCCTTGTCCGCGGCACGCTGCCGGCCGAGGTCGAGCGCTCCGCGGGCCCCGTCGGCGGGCAGGTGCACGGCCATCCCGGAGTCGTCGCCGGCCGAGGCCACCACCCGTTCCAGCTTGTCCCGGTCGGTGGTGATGGACAGCGCGGGGGCGACCGCGGCGGCCTCCCGCTCGGCGTTGGAGTACGCCCGGTCGCGGGCCATCTCCTTCACGACCAGTCCGAGCGGTACGGCGAAGGCCACCACGACCATGGTGGTGACCGCGAGGCACACCTTGACCAGAGCCCATCTCATCGCGGCGGCTCCCCTCCCCCGGGCGGCTCCAGCTTCACGCCGACACCCCGGAGGGTGTGCAGGTAGCGCGGCCGGGCCGCGGTCTCCCCCAGCTTGCGGCGCAGCCAGGACAGATGGACGTCGATCGTCTGGTCGTCGCCGTAGGACTGCTGCCAGACCTCGGCGAGGAGTTCCCTGCGGGCCACGACGACTCCGGGGCGGCCGGCCAGGAAGGCGAGCAGGTCGAACTCACGGCGGGTCAGGTCCAGTCGCATGCCGTCCAGTTCGGCCTGACGGCGCAGCGGGTCGACGGTGAGCCCGCCGACCCGCAGGACGCTGGAGGGCGGCGCCTCCCCGCCGGTGGCCCGGGCCCGGCGCAGCACGGCCGCCATGCGGGCCGCCAGGTGCTCGACCGAGAACGGCTTGGTCAGGTAGTCGTCCGCCCCCGCGTTGAGCAGGCGGACGATCTCCGCCTCGTCGTCCCGCGCGGTGGCGATGATGACGGGCACGTCGGTGATGCCGCGCAGCATCTTCAGGGCCTCGGAGCCGTCCAGATCGGGCAGTCCGAGGTCCAGGATGACCACGTCGAAACGGAGATGGGCGACCTCGCGCAGCGCCTCCAGCGCCGTACCGACGCTGCGCACGGTGTGGGAGGCGTCGGTCAGGTGCCGGATGAGCGCCGAGCGTACGAACTGGTCGTCCTCGACCACGAGCACACTTGCCATGCGCCGCACCGTACGCCATGCGGCCGATGCCGGTGTCCCGCCTGTGGACAACCGGGGACGCGTGCGCACCGCGGTGCCCCTGGGGCAGTATGGCCCGCGATGCGCAGAGGACTCGTACACGTACTGGCCTGGCTGCTCGCCACGGGCGCGGCGGTCACGCTGTCGTGGTGGGGTGTGCACACGGTCATGGCCGGCACGGCGTACGACCCGCCGCGTGCCCTGCCGATCACGGCGGCCGACACCACCGCCCAGGGCTCGAAGCCGGTGGGTTCGCCGACCGCCCGGCCGCCCCGGTCCCAGAGCCCGTCGGCCGAGCCGCCGGCCCCAACGCCCTCCCGGGCCCCGTCGTCCCGCGCCGCCGCCCCCGGCCCCTCCGCCTCCGCGGGCCCCACCGCCGCCGGCCGGGTCAAGGCGTACGACACCGACGGCGGCCGCGCCGTCTTCGACCTGGGCAAGGCCGACGCGACGCTCGTCTCGGCCACCCCGGGCACCGGCTGGTCGATGCAGGTGTGGAAGACGGAGAGCTGGATCCGGGTGGAGTTCGGCCGGGACGCCGACCGGGTGTCGGTGTTCTGCACCTGGCACGACGGCCCGCCCCGCGTCGAAGTCGGCACCTACTGAGGGCGCTTCGGCGGCGGGCCGGGCAGGCGGTCAGTGGAAGACGGAGGGCGGCGGGGCCGGGGAGGCCACCGCCGCCTCGTCCGTGACGGGGACGGCGCCGCCGGTGAAGTCGGTGAGCTGCCTGCCGTGTTCGACCCGGGCGGAGTGCGGGTCGGAGGCGGCGCGGCGGGTGAGTTCGGCGAGCGGCAGCGGCAGCGCGGAGGCGGCCAGGACGGCGTTGCCGAAGCGCTTGCCGCGCAGCACGGCCGGGTCCGCGATCAGGGCGAGTTCCGGGAAGCGGGCTGCGGCGGTGGCTATCTGGCCGCGCAGGTGGGCGAGCGGCGGGCCGTCGGCGATGTTGGCCGCGTAGACGCCGGAGGGTTTCAGGGCCCGGCGGACCTCGTCCAGGAACTCGGTGGAGGTGAGGTGGGCGGGGGTCCGGGCGCCGCTGAAGACGTCGGCGATGATCAGGTCGGCCCAGCCGTCCGGGACCTTGGCCAGGCCCTCGCGGGCGTCCGCCGACCGCACCCGTATCCGCGCGTTGGGATCCAACGGCAGTTCGCGCCGCACCAGTTGCACGAGGGCCGCGTCCCGCTCGACGACCTGCTGGGTGGAGCGGGGCCGGGTGGCGGCGACGTAACGGGCGAGCGTGAGGGCGCCACCGCCCAGATGCACGGCGTGCACCGGCCGGCCGGACGGCGCGGCGAGGTCGATGACATGGCCGAGCCGGCGCTGGTACTCGAAGGAGAGGTACGCGGGGTCGTCCAGGTCGACGTGCGACTGGGGCGCACCGTCGATCAGCAGGGTCCGGGCGCGGGGGCGGTCGGGGTCGGGCACGAGCTGTGCGAGCCCGCCGTCGACGGTCTCCGTGACGGCCTGCGCGTCGGCCGGTCTGCGCCGGTTGTTCCTGGACCTGCCCATCGGTCCATCTTCGCAGGCGCCCCGGACGGCCGCCTCACCGGCAGTTGTCGGCCGCCTCGATCATCCGGGCCGCCTCCCCGAGGGCCCGGCGCAGCACCGCGGGGTCGGTCGCGAGGTCGGCCCCGCCGGGCGGCAGCAGCCAGTCCGAGCCCTCCACCGGCGGCTCGGGGTTGAGCCTGAGCCCGCGTCCGTCGGTCTCCGTGCAGGTGCTGCCCGGCACGTCCCAGCCGGCGGCGGTGCCGGCGGGGACCAGGAAGCCGAGGGTGTCGCAGCCGTCGTCGTGCAGCACGGGGCCCACGGTCTCGGGCGCGCCGCGCCGGAGGATGTCGACGGCCTCCAGCCCCTGCCGGGCCGGCACCGTCACGAGTTCGCAGGTCGCGTCACCCTCCGCCGCGGACGGTGGCGCGCCCGGTGTACAGGGATCGTTGCTCTGGCTGGTCTCCATGCCGGCCTCCACCACGCTGCACGTTTGCGGTCCGTGCAGTCCAACGCGCGACCGCGTCAACGGCTACGGCGCAAGTGCGCCGCAAAGGATGGCAGTTCATGGCAGATCGTGGATGAGATATCCGTTTTGTAGCTAAACACTGCGTGGCGGGTCCGACACAGCGGGTACGTTCGTGCTCGCCGGAACCAGGGTGTCACATGGACAACTCAGCCCGAATCCACCCCGGATCCGGCATGGTTCGACGGTTCGCACGAGAGGACCCGGCCATGGCGTCGTCAACGGAGACCTCGTCACAGTCCGAACGGCCCGCACGGCCGAACCTCGCCTTCCGGCAGTTGCGCGGCCGGCACTCGCCGGCCGAGTTCGCCGCGCTGGTGCGGCGGGCCGCGCGCGAGATCGGCGAGCGGGTGAGCTGTGACGCGCGCTACGTCGGCAGGGTCGAGGCGGGTGAGATCCGCTGCCCCAACTACGCGTACGAACGGGTGTTCCTGCACATGTTCCCCGGCCGCACGCTCACCGACCTCGGCTTCGCGCCGCGCTCGTCCGTCCGCGGGCGCGCGGCGCGGACGGCCACCGGGGCGCCCTTGGCGTTCGCTGTCACTGAGACGCGAGGGGCCCGTGAGCCGTATGACACGCAGGACCCGTACGACCCGCACGAGCCGTACGAGAACGACCCCCTGAACCACGAGGAGAGCGACGTGCTGCGTCGCGCATTCATGACCGGCGGAGGCGCCACCGTGGCCGCCGCCACGCTGGGCCCGCTGGGGCTCACCATCGACGCGACGGCGGCGGCCCGTCCGCAGCGCCGCGTCGGCACCCCCGAGGCGGCCGCCCTGGAAGAGGCCGTCCGCCGCATCCGGCTGCTGGACGACCGGCACGGCGCGGACGGCCTGTACCAGCGCGCGGCCGCACCGCTGCGTGCCGCCTACGCGCTCCTGGACGCCGGCGCGACCCGGCAGACG
Organism: Streptomyces sp. NPDC003720; assembly: GCF_042875075.1. NCBI lineage: Bacteria > Bacillati > Actinomycetota > Actinomycetes > Kitasatosporales > Streptomycetaceae > Streptomyces > Streptomyces sp. NPDC003720. The sequence goes on along the minus strand of NZ_JBIANZ010000003.1, from coordinate 81,995 downwards.
ACCGCCGAGAGACTGCACTCGGGCGCCGGTGAACTGGCCATCTCGGTGGGCTGGCTGGCCCATGACTCCGGCCGCTTCGACGACGCCCGCTCGCACTACGCCGAAGCGCTGGCCACCGCCCGGATGACCGGGGACCCGGCCCTGGAGGCGCACGCCTTCTGCAACACCGCGTTCCTGGCCCGCGACGCCGGCCGCCCCCGGGAGGCGGTACGCGCCGCGCAGGCCGCGCGCCGGGCCGCCGCTCCCCTGGGCTCGCCCCGGCTGCTGTCGCTGCTCGCGCTGCGCGAGGCGGGCGGCTGGGCGGGGCTCGCCGACCGCACCGGCTGCGCGCAGGCGCTGGCCCGGGCGCAGGCCCTCTTCGAGCGGGGCCACTCGGACGCCGACCCCGAGTGGATGAGCTTCTACGGAGAGGCCGAGCTCGAGGGCCTGGAGGCGCAGTGCTGGTCGACGCTCGGCGACTGGCGGCGCGCGTCCCGGCACGCCCGCCGGGCGGCCCACCTGCAGGACCCGCACTTCACCCGCAACATCGCGCTCTACACCGCCGAACTGGCCGACGACCTGGCCCGCGAGGGCCGGCCCGACGAGGCGGCCGCGGCCGGCCTGCGCGTCCTGGACCTGCTGACCCAGGTCCAGTCCTCCCGCATCCAGACCATGCTGGCGGGCACGGCCCGGGTCCTGCTCCCCCACCGCCGTGCCTCGGGTGTCTCCGACTTCCTGGACCGCCATGCCTCGACCCCGAGAGCGGGCCGGGCGTAGGCGAGGCGGCCGGCCCCGGACCGCGGCACGCGCGCGTCCCGGTGACTCAGGGGCCTGGGGTGACCCGGTCCCCGGCAGGGGCGCCGCGCACCGTCACCCCGCCAGATGCCCCGAGTCGTTCCAGCTCTCGATGGCCGGCTCCCCGTAGGCCCACCCCAGCACCGACAGCGAGGTCGGATTGAGCCGTATCCGCCCCGCGAAGGCCAGCGGCAGCCCCAGCCAGCGCGCGCCGATGGACCGCAGGATGTGCCCGTGCGCGAACACCAGCACGTCCCGGTCCGCCGACCGCGCCCACGCCACCACCTCGTCCGCGCGCGCGGTGACCTCGGCGAGGCTCTCCCCCTCGGGCACCCCGTCGCGCCAGATCAGCCACCCGGGCCGGACGGCCTGGATCTCGGCGGGGGTCATGCCCTCGTAGGCGCCGTAGTCCCACTCCATGAGCGCGTCCCAGACGGCCGCGCGCTCACCGAACCCGGCCAGTTCGCACGTCTCACGCGCGCGTACCAGCGGGCTGGTCCGCACCTCGGCGGCCGGCAGCCCGTCCAGCGGGGCGCGGTGCAGCCGCTCGCCGAGCAGCTTGGCCCCGCGCCGCCCCTCCTCCAGCAGCGGTACGTCGGTCCTGCCGGTGTGCTTGCCGGACAGCGACCATTCCGTCTGTCCGTGCCGGGCCAGCAGGATGCGCGGTGCCATGGGAGACCTTTCGGGTGCTGAACGGATCTTGGGCATCTTGAGCGGAAGACGCGGTACTCCCATCATCGCTCAGCCCGGGCAGGGGCAACCCGGCGGGCGATGCCGGCGTCTTTGAGGGCTGAAGCGCCCGCGTGGCCGTGATGCGGACACCGTAAAGTGGCACGGCCGCCGCCGGGGCGCGCCGCAGCAGAAGGGGGAGGGCGATCGGATGCCGCAGACCGACACACCGGGCACCGAGGTGACCCAGCGGGCCCGGCTGCGGTGGTGGACCGAGCTGCCCCTGATCCTGCTGGTCTACGGCTGCTACTCGGCCGGCCGCCTGCTCGCCCGCGGCGACGTCTCCTCCGCCGTCGACCACGGCCTGGCGATCCTGCGCGTCGAGAAGGCCCTGTACCTGAACGCCGAGCACCCGCTCAACCGGCTGTTCACACGCGAGCCGTGGCTCGGCATACCCGCCGACTTCTGGTACGCCTCACTGCACTACGTCGTCACGCCGGCCATCCTCGTCTGGCTGTTCCGGGCCCGTACCGAGCACTACCGGGCGGCCCGGACCTGGCTGATGTCGTCCACGTTCATCGGTCTGATCGGCTTCACCCTGCTGCCCACCTGCCCGCCCCGGCTGCTCTCCCCGGGCTACGGCTTCGTCGACACGATGGCCCACTACAGCTCGTACGGCTGGTGGGGCGGCGAGGCCAGCGCGCCGCGCGGCATGGGCGGCATGACCAACCAGTACGCGGCGATGCCGAGTCTGCACGTCGGCTGGGCCCTGTGGTGCGGGGTCATGCTGTGGCGGTACGGCGGCACGCGCCTCACCAGGATCCTCGCCGTCGCCTACCCCCTGCTGACCGCCGTGGTGGTCATGGGCACCGCCAACCACTACTTCCTCGACGCGGTCGCGGGCGTCGCCGTGATGGGCGTGGGCCTGCTGCTGGCGCCGCGGGTGACGCGGGGCGCGGACCTGCTCCGGGCCCGCCTGGCCGCCCGGGCGCCCCGGCCGACGACGGCCACCGGTTCCCCGGTTGTCAGTGGCGGATGCCAGACTTCCGCGGGTGAGCGAATTCCACGGCAGCGCGAGTCGCAGCCCGCTTCCGCCGCCGAGCCGGACGCCTCCCCCCGCGACGCGGGAGAAGGGGCTCCGGCAGCGGCTCGCTGAGCTGCGCGGTCCCGACGTTCCGGCCAAGGCCCTGGACGCGCGCGCCCTCGCGGCGCTGGCCGCGAACCCGGGGTGCCGCAGGCGGGCGATCCTGGACGGCGCCGGGGTGGACAAGGCGGCGCTCGCGGCGAGGCTGGGCGCGCCGTCCGGGTTCGGCCAGTCGCAGTTCGCGCTGACCCGGGGCAACGCGTTCGAGGCGAAGGTGAAGGCCGACGGCGGCGCGGAGCTGCTGCGGCTGGTCCACTCGCGGCTCGACCCGGGCGCCGAACCGCCCGCCGGGGCCTCGGTCCCCGACCTGTCCGCGCACGGCCCCGAGGGGCGCACGGCTCGTACGGCGCTGGCCCTGCGCGAGGCCGTGGCCGCGGGCGGCTGGACGCTGCTGGACCATCCGATGCTGGCGCTGGACGTGGCGGGCTCGCTCGCCTTCCTGGAGCCGGACGCGGTGGTGGTGCACCCGGACGGGAGCTGGACGGTCGTGGAGATCAAGTCCTTCCCGATGCTGGACGGCTCGGCCGACCCGGCGAAGGTCGGCGCCGCCGCCCGGCAGTCGGCGGTGTACGTGCTGGCCCTGGAGGACGTCGCCGCACGGCTCGACCCGGCCCCGGCGGTGCGGCACCGGGTGCTGCTGGTCTGCCCCAGGGACTTCTCCAACCTGCCCACCGCGTCCGCCGTCGACGTGCGCAAGCAGCGCGCGGTCACCGCACGGCAGCTCGCCCGGCTCACCCGCGTCGAGGACATCGCGGGCGCCTTGCCCGAGGGCACCTGCTTCGCTCCGGACCGGCCCGCCGAGGAGCTGACGGCGGCCGTCGCGTCGGTCCCGGCCGCGTACGCGCCGGAGTGCCTGTCCGCCTGCGAACTGGCCTTCCACTGCCGCGGCCGGTCCCGCGCGGACGGCGCCGTGACCAGCCTCGGCCGCCCGCTGCGGGCCGAACTCGGCGGTCTGACCACGGTCGAGGACGTCCTCGCGGCGGCCCGCGGCGAGAGCGGCGACCCGGACGATCCGGCGGTCGCCGCCCTGCGCCGGGCGGCCGCCCTGCGCGCGGAGGCGCTCGCCCAGGCGGCCGGCCGGGAGGTGGCGGCCCCGTGTCGCTGATCGCCACCCTGGCCCGCCTCGAGGCCGTCAGCACCGGCCGCGCCCAGCCGGCGGCGACCGTCCGGCACCGCCGGCTGTCCGACCGCCCCCTGGTGTTCGTGCCGCTCACCACCGCCGGTGAGGCCGGCGCCCCGCTGGGCGCGCTGGTCGGCACCGACCGGGACGCGCCGCGGCTGCTGGTCGTACCGCAGCCGCGCGACCGCGACCTGCGCTTCGCGTTCCTCGCCGAACTCGCCGATGTGGTCCTGCCGTACCTCGACTCCTACGCGCAGGACGTCGAGGCGGCCGAGCGCACGGAGACCGACCCGGAGACCGGCAAGCGGGTCAAGGTCGAGGTCGAGCTGTGCGCCGACGCGCCCCAGCTCGTCGTGCCCAGCCGGGCGGGCGTGGACTTCGTACGGCTGCTGGGCCGTTCCATGCGGTTCCGGCGTACCGCCGAGCAGGATCCGGAGGCGCCCCACCCGGCGCCGCCCCGGGTCCCGCTGCTCGGCCGCTGGCTGACCCACTACGGGGAGCGGGCCCGGGTGCCCGGCTCGTCCCTGCTCCTGGCGCTCACCGAGGTGCTGGCCCGGCACTGGGCGACCGGTCAGTCCAGCCTGGAGGACCAGCACCTGGGCGCCCTGCTCGCCTGGATCGACCCGCCCGACGGCGGCACCGGCGCGCAGGCCGCCCAGTGGGCCGAGCTGGCCCGGGACGGCGAGGGACAGCTCCGGTGCCCGCCGGCCGGCCCGGCCACCGACCCGGCGTTCGACAACAAGCTGCTGGCCCCGGCCATCGAGCGCTACGACCGGGCGCGGACCGCGCTCGCCGCCGCCGAGGACGCCGTGGAGGCCGACGACCGGCTGGCCGCGCTCGCCGCGGCCGAGCAGCGGGTGCGGGATCTGGTGGAGAGCCGCGTCCGGCCCACCTGGGACTCGGTGTGGCGGGGCCTGGACCTGCTGCGGGCGCTGCCGGAGGGCGCGCACGTCGAGGAGCGGTGGACGCGGGACCGCTGGTCGTTCACCGGCCACCGCGACCGGGTGCTGGCCGGCGAGCCCCCGCAGCCGCGCCGGGACGACGCGGTGACCGCGGCGAACAAGCTGGCCACGCGCGAGCGCGAGCAGGCCAGGCTGGAGGCCCAGGAGGCGCTGGACGACCCGCTGGTGATGGCCGGGCGGCGGCTGGCCGGGGAGGCCTTCGCGGGCGAGGTCACCGACGCCGTCATGGCGTACAGCGAGGGCAAGCGGCCCAGCCCGCGCCCGCTGGTGACGGTCCGCACGGACGACCGCCCGCATCTGGCGGAGCGCGCGAAGGTGTACCGCTCGCTGGGCGGCAAGCCGCAGGCGGCCGAGTTCGTCGGCTACGAGGGCGCCCCGGAGGACGGGGTGCTCGTCCTGCGCATCGTGGACAGGATGGGCCGGGGCAAGGAGCCCGAGCCGGGTTCGGTGCCGGAGAAGGGCGACCTGGTCTGCTTCACGCTGTTCGAGCACGAGCAGCGCGGCGGCGCGAAGCTGCCCGACCCGGAGGAGACCCCGTGGACGCACGGCGGGCCGCCGGGCGAGGCGGCACCCGAGGCGCCCGACACCGTGACCGAGGAGGACGTGCTGTGACGACCGTCGACTTCGACCCCGGAGCCGCGGCGGCACGGGCCACGGAGGCGATCCTGCACGACACCCTGCACGGCGCCGAGCGGGGCGTGGTCGTCGACTCCCCGCCGGGCGCGGGCAAGTCCACCCTGGTGGTCCGCGCGGCCCTCGAACTCGCCGCCGCGGGGCGTCCGCTGATGGTGGTCGCGCAGACCAACGCGCAGGTGGACGACCTGGTGCTGCGGCTCGCCGAGAAGGATCCCGACCTGCCCGTGGGCCGGCTGCACAGCAGCGACGCCGACCCGTACGACAAGGCGCTGGACGACCTGCCGCGGGTTCGCACGTCGGCGAAGGCGGCCGATCTGAACGGCCTGCCGGTCGTCGTCTCCACCGCCGCGAAGTGGGCGCACGTCAAGGTGGACGAGCCGTGGCGGCACGCGATCGTCGACGAGGCGTACCAGATGCGGTCGGACTCGCTGCTGGCGGTGGCGGGCCTGTTCGAGCGGGCGCTGTTCGTGGGCGACCCGGGGCAGCTCGACCCGTTCTCGATCGTGGGCGGCGAGCAGTGGGCGGGCCTGTCGTACGACCCGTCGGCCTCGGCGGTCACCACTCTGCTGGCCCACAACCCGCAGCTTCCGCAGCACCGGCTGCCGGTGTCCTGGCGGCTGCCGGCGTCGGCGGCCCCGCTGGTCTCGGCCGCCTTCTACCCGTACACCCCGTTCCGCAGCGGAACCGGCCACGGCGACCGCCGGCTGACGTTCGCGGTCCCCTCCGACGGCTCCGGTCCCGACCGGGTGATCGACGAGGCGGCCGCGTCCGGCTGGGGCCTGCTCGAACTGCCCGCCCGCCACACCCCGCGCACGGACCCGGAGGCGGTACGGGCGGTCGCGGCGGTCGTACGGCGCCTGCTGGACCGGGGCGGCGCCGCCGTCTCCGAACGCTCACCGGACGCGACCCCGCTGACCGCCGGCCGCGTCGCCGTCGGCACGGCCCACCGCGACCAGGCCGCGGCGGTCCGCGCGGCCCTGGCCGACCTCGGCGTGCCGGACGTCACGGTGGACACCGCCAACCGCCTCCAGGGCAGGGAGTACGACGTCACGGTCGTCCTGCATCCGCTGTCCGGCCGCCCCGACGCCACGGCCTTCCACCTGGAGACCGGCCGCCTGTGCGTGCTGGCCTCCCGCCACCGCCACGCCTGTGTCGTGGTGTGCCGCGCGGGCGTCGGCGACCTCCTGGACGACTATCCGTCCACGGAACCGGTGCAGCTGGGCACGCTGGTCAAGTTTCCGGATGGATGGGAGGCGAACCACGCGGTCCTGGCCCATCTGGCCGAACACCGGGTGGAATGGCGCCCGTGACCGCTACGCGGCTCGCCCCGCCCACCCGCCGGACGGAGTCCGGCACGCCGCCGCAGGCGGCCGACCCACACAGCCCGGACGGATGGAAGGCGAACCACGCGGTCCTGGCCCATCTGGCCGAACACCGGGTGGAATGGCGCCCGTGACCGCGCCCTCGCGTGGCGGGCCGGGAACACGGTCCGCTCGGCGGCCCGGCACCGTTCGCCGAGGGCCTCTTGCGGGGGCGCGGGACAATGGACGGTGGGCCGCACGAAGGCGGTGCCGAACCGACCGTACGGAGGAGACGAGACATGGCGGAGCCCACGCCGCGCAGGAACCAACCGCGGCTACGCCCCGCGCCCCTGCTCTTCGAGCCCGCGGAGGCGGCCACCGATCCCGAGCACTTCTTCGACCTGGAGTCGGTCGAGGACCCGCGGGAGCTGCTGGCGCGGGCGACGGAGCTGACCCAGGCGTTCCGCGCGGCGGCCGACCGGGCCATGGAGTTCCAGGCCGTGGCCGCGGCCCAGCTCGCCGACCCGCGCCGGTTCGACCGGCTCACCCCGGGGGACATCGCCGAGCGCGCGGAGTGGACCGAGGACTACGCCAAGAAGATGGTCGAGTTCGGCCGTGATCTGATGCGCGGGGCCGACACCGAGGGCCGGCCGTCCGTCGACCCGATCTGATCAACTCCGTCCGGCATATGCCAGGCGGGCAAGATACTCCCCTCCGCCCTCTCCCGTCCCGGATTTCCGCAACTCAGGAGAACCGCGCACTCACGGCCGGTACATCTGGGAGGCATGAGCAGCACGCCGAACGTCACCTGTGCCACGGCCGACGGAGCCTCCTGGCTCGCCTCGGCGGGAACGTACCCGCGCAGCACGCTCGCCCTCTGGCGTGAGCGTCCGGACGCCCCGCTGGTGCTGCCCTGCGGCACCGTGTTCGACGTGGTGAGCGCCCCGGCGATCTTCGGGCGCCGGATGCTGGACCGACTGTGGGACGAGGGGCCGGGCTCCGGGCCGGTGGCGGTGTTCCGGGGCCGCATGCTGCTGTTCACCGCTCCTGGCACCGCCCAGCGCCTGCCCTCCCTGCTGACCTGGGAGGAGTGGGGGTCCAACCGCACCGCGGCGGTCCCGCCGCTGCTCTGCCACGGCACCGGGGACGCGGTGACCGTCCCGGCCCTGAGCGGCGGCGACTCCGCCTCCGGCGGGTCCCGCTGGCTGGTGGCGCCGGACACCCGTCATCCCTGGCTGCCGGGCCCCGAGGTACTCCTCTGGGCGGCGGTACGGGCGGCCCGCGCGGCGGTGCGGATATCGATTTTTCCTCCCGCCGACCATGATGCTAATGTCTACGACGTCAGCAGGCGCCGCTAGCTCAGTTGGTTAGAGCAGCTGACTCTTAATCAGCGGGTCCGGGGTTCGAGTCCCTGGCGGCGCACGATGACGATGGCGAGGAGTGTTCGCGTGAAGCGCGAACCACCTCGCCATCTCTGTTTCGCGCCGCTCCACCGTGCATCAGCCGACCAGCCCCGGTGTGATCTTCACCGTCCAGGCCCCGGACGCGGTCCGCTCCTCCACCTCGACCTTCACTCCCTCGCCGGGCACCGTGAAGCTCTCGCCCAGGGCGACGGGGGCGTCGGCCAGGGGCGGGTAGACCGAGTTCTCCCAGCAGGCCTCGGTGCCGGGATGGGCGTCCACCACCTCGATCGGCCCGCCGCCCGACGCCTCACCGCTGCGCACGCGGTACACCAGGACCCCCTGCCGGCAGGCCGCCCGGTCGTTCCCGGCCGGGCCGCGCGCCTCGAACGCGAGCGCGCTGTCCGGGCCGGTGCGCACCACCGCCAGCTTGGTGCCGTGGCCGAGGCCGAACGCCGGGGCGCCCCCGGCGCCCGCCGAGCCGGAGCCGGCGGCCCCGGGACCGGCGGTCAGCGGCTCCAGGGTCAGCCGGGTCGGACCCGTACCCCGTACGCACGCCACCTGGCGTGGGTCCAGCCAGCCCAGCTTCCACTTGTGCCAGGCGAACAGATCAGGGGCGAGTCCGAACTGGCTGCCCATCAGGTCCCAGTCGCCGACGTAGGTGTCCCAGTCGCCCTTCCCGTCGACGGGACGGTGGTAGAGGTCGGGCAGGTCGAAGACGTGCCCGGTCTCGTGGGCCAGTACCAGGCGGTCCGGCGGGTGCTTCTCGAACACGGTGACGACCCGGCGGACGTCGGTGCCGTCGACCCGCATCGGGGTCGCGAGGTTGACCACCTTCGTCGCGTCCGAGTCGACCCCGGGGGCGTCCGGATCGGCGACGAGGTAGACCACGTCGTAGCGGGAGAAGTCCACCTCGCCGTCGGCCGCCGCGAAGGCGTCGCGCAGGTAGGCGGCCCGGTCGGCGGCGCTCCAGTCACGCCTTATGGCGTACGCGGTCGACGGCCGCGGCATGCGCAGCCAGTGCTTCAGCGGGTGCGGGCGCAGGGTGAACCTGCCGTAGGACGCCTGCTCGTAGAAGCGGCTGGTGGCGGGGAAGTGGTCGGCGGCCAGCTCCTCGGGCGTGGTGTCCGGGCGGGCGTCCGGGAAGGACAGGAAGATCATGACGGCGTCGAGGGTGCCGGCCGGCCGGGGATAGGCCGTGTTCCAGGTGTCCAGGCCCTCCGAGTGGTGGGCCTCGGTCCGGTGCAGCGCGCAGGGGGTCGTCGAGAAGGGCTCGGCGACCGACGGGCCGGTCAGGATCGAGGTGGCGGCGAGCGCCGACATCGTGGTGGCCACGGCGGCGGTGCTGCGCAGCTTGGGCACGGAAATGACCTCCGGAGGCGGTTCACGGGGACACCGAATCCAGAGTGTGGGAGTTTCTTGCGATTCGTCCTGTTTGCCTGAACCAGAAGGGTGAGTGCGCCCGTTTGCGCGGCGCGCGCACCGGCGGTCGACACCCCGAAACACTCACGGAACGTCACAACTGGTCGAGGGGCCTAAGAACCCGTCCAGGTGCGGGCAGAAACGATCTGTCAGAACCTGTGGTCTGTCCGGGACACTGACAAGCGGCTGGAAGGCCCGAGAGCCAGCCTCTATGATCGGCACACTTTCCGGCACGGACCGAGATCGAGTGCACTGCGGGAGCGAGCGGTGAGCGGAACGTCCGAAGGGCCGACGCCCGCGGCAGACCTCGACCGGTCAGCCGTCACAGACAGTGATCACACCATCTACCACCGTGTCTTCACGGCCGCCCCGCTGTCCATGGCCGTCGTCGACCCCGAGGGCCTCGTCGTCAGCGCCAACGCCGCCCTCGGCGAACTCCTCGGCACCGATCCCCGCTCGCTGGCCGGGCGGGCCGCCGCCGACCTGATGGACCTGGCCTCGGACACCCGCACCTGGCACGCCTACCGCGAGGTCCTGTGCGGCCGGCAGGCGAAGCTGCGCTGCACCCGCCGGATCAAGCACCCCGAGGGACACTCGGTGTGGGTGCGGGTCACCGTGACCCCGCTGGCGGACGGCGGACCGGGGGCGCTGGTCTCGGCCACCGACATCAGCGCCCGCCGTGAACTGCAGTCCCGCCTGCGGCACTTGGAGATGCACGACCCGGTGACCCGGCTGCCCAACCGCACCCTGTTCTTCGAGCGCCTGACGGCCGCGCTCGAGACGGAGGCCTACGAGCGCGGCGGCACCGGCCGGATCGGCCTGTGCTACCTGGACATCGACGGCTTCAAGGCCGTCAACGACACCCTCGGCCACCGGGTGGGCGACCGGCTGCTCGCGGCGGTCGCCGAACGCCTGACCCGGGTCGCCGACGAGGCCGGCCACGCCCGCGCGGGCACCCCGCTGGTGGCGCGGCTCGGCGGGGACGAATTCGCCCTGCTGGTCGAGGACTCCACCGGCACCGAGCAGGTCGCCGATCTCGCCGAGTCCGCACTGAAGGCGCTGGAGGAGCCGTTCGACCTGGCCGGGCAGCGGCTGTCGCTGACCGCCTCCATCGGCGTCGTCGAGCGGCACGCGGCCGGCACGACCGCGACCGGTCTGATGCAGGCGGCCGACACGACGCTGTACTGGGCGAAGGCGGACGGCAAGGGCCGCTGGACCCTGTTCGACCCCGAGCGCAACGCGCACCGCATGACCCGCCAGGCCCTCTCCTCCACCCTGCGCCCCGCCATCGAACGCGGTGAATTCGCCCTGGAGTACCAGCCGTTGGTGGGCATGGAGGACGGACGGCTCAGCGGCGTCGAGGCGCTGGTCCGCTGGCACCACCCGCAGTTCGGCACGCTGACGCCGAATCGGTTCATCGCACTGGCCGAGGAGGACGGCTCGATCGTGCAGCTCGGCCGCTGGGCGCTGGCCACCGCCTGCCGGCAGGCCCGCCGCTGGCAGCTCGACCACCCGGACGAGCCGCCGATCTTCGTCAGCGTGAACGTGGCCGTGCGCCAGGTGTGGGACTCCGACCTGGTGGCGGACGTGGCGCAGACCCTCGCCGAGACCGGGCTCGACCCGCACCTGCTCCAGCTGGAGCTGACCGAGTCGGCCGTGATGGGCTCGGCCGGCCGGCCGCTGCAGACCCTTCAGGCGCTCAGCGACATGGGCGTGCGCATCGCCATCGACGACTTCGGCACCGGCTACTCCAACCTGGCGTATCTGAGCCGGCTGCCGGTGAAGGTCCTGAAGCTGGACGGCTCCTTCGTGCGCGGCTTCCAGTACGAGGAGGCGGCCACGGGGGCGACGCAGGCGCCGCCCAACCCGGCCGATGAGGTGATCGTGGAGGCGATGATCCAGCTCGCCCACCGGCTCGGCCTGACCGTCACCGCCGAGTGCGTGGAGACCTCGGCCCAGGCCACCCGGCTGCGCCGGATCGGCTGCGACACCGGACAGGGCTGGCTGTACTCCCGTCCGGTGCCGCCGGACCGCATCTCCGAGCTGCTGGGGACGCAGGACTACGCGGTGGGCAAGCCGTAGGCGTCGGCGATCAGTTCGTAGGAGCGCAGCCGCAGGTCGCCGCGGTGGGCGTGCGTGGTGAGCATCAGCTCGTCGGCGCCGGTGCGCTTGTGCAGGTCGTCGAGGCCGGTGCGGACCTCGTCGGCGGTGCCGTGCACGATGTTGCCGGCCCAGGAGGCCACGAAGTCCTCCTCCATCGGGCTGAACTCGTAGCTCTCGGCCTCGTCCGGGTCGGGGAAGAGACCGGGCCGGCCGGTGCGCAGCCGGATCATGTTCAGCGCGGTCGCGCGCACCTGCCGGCGGGCCTCCCGCTCGTCGTCGGCGGCGAGCGCGGAGACGCCGATGACGGCGTACGGCCGGTCGAGGAGCTCGGAGGGCCGGAAGGTCTGCCGGTAGAGGTCGAGCGCCGGGATGGTGTTCTGCGCGGAGAAGTGGTGGGCGAAGGCGAAGGGCAGTCCGAGCATTCCGGCGAGGCGGGCGCTGAAGCCGGAGGAGCCCAGCAGCCAGACGGGCGGGCGGTGCGCGGACTGCACGCCGCCGGGGGTGCTGCCCTGGACGGGGCCGGGAATCGCGTGGATCCGCCGGTAGGGGTGGCCGTCGGGGAAGTCGTCGTCCAGGAAGCGGATGAGCTCGGCGAGCTGCTGCGGGAAGTCGTCGGCGCCCTCGTTCAGGCCGTCGGTGCGGCGCAGCGCGGCGGCGGTGGCGCCGTCCGTGCCGGGGGCGCGGCCGAGGCCCAGGTCGACCCGCCCGGGGGCCATCGCCTCCAGCGTGCCGAACTGCTCGGCGATCACCAGGGGCGCGTGGTTGGGCAGCATGACGCCGCCCGAGCCGAGCCGGATGCGGTCGGTGTGGGCGGCGAGGTGGGCGAGGATCACCGCGGGCGAGGAGGAGGCGACGCCGGGCATGGAGTGGTGTTCCGCCACCCAGTACCGGTGGAAGCCGCGGGACTCCGCGAACCGGGACAGCTCCACGCTGGTGCGCAGCGCCTCGGTGGCGGTGCTGCCCGCGCCCACGGTCACCAGGTCCAGTACGGAGAGGGGGACGGGGGCGGTGCCGTGCGTCGTGCCCCGGATCTCGTCTGCCGACACGGTGTGTGCCTCCTGTTTCTGGGCCGTGAGCTGTCCAGCGTGGGCCAACAGGAGGCTGTCCCCGTTTATTCCGGGGCCCCGTCCCGGCCCCGCCCTTCCCCGCCCCCGGTCAGGCCTGGACGATCGGCTCGCGGGTGAACAGTGTGCCCAGCTCGGGGGCGTTCACCCGGCGGTCGGCCAGCCGCAGCGCCTCCCACACGGTCACCTGGTTGGCGGTGAGCACCGGCTTGGACAGGGACTTCTCCAGCAGACCGAGGTGGGCGACCGTGCGCAGCGCGGTGTCCGGCAGCAGCACGGCCTCGGCGTCGGCCACGTCCGCGGACCGGGCCAGCGTGAGCACCTCCTCCTCGCCCCAGCCGCCCGCCTCGGCCGCCGTGACGATCCCCGACGACCGGGTCGCGACCACCTCCAGTCCCCCGGCCCGCAGGAAGTCCGTGAACAGCGCGGCCACCTCCTCCGGGTAGGTCGTGCCCACGGCCACCCGCCGCACGCCGATCTCGCGGGCCGCGTGCACGAAGGCGAAGGACGTCGAGGAGGCGGGCATCCCGGCCATCATGGCCAGCGACCGCACCTGGTCCTGGGCGCCGTCCCAGCCGTGCACGAAGCTGCCGCTGGTGCAGGCCCACACCACCGTCTCGGCGCCGGACAGCCGCAGCCGCTCCATGCCGTCGGCGAGCCGCTCGGGCGATCCCAGCGCGCGCAGGGCGTCGACGCGGAGGACGTCCTCCGCCATGTCCGTGTGCACCAGGTCCACCCGGATGTCGCTGCCCAGGAGCTGCTCGATGCGCGGGTAGTCGTCCTCTCCGGAGTGGCCCGGGTAGAGGAATCCGAGTGCTGTCATGTCAGCCCTTCTCCGTGTTCCTGTGTCTCTTCCGGCAGTGCGGGCCGGTCACGCGCGGCCTCGTCGAGCGGCGCCTGACAGGTCCCCCATGGCTCGGGTACCCAGTCGGCGCAGCGCCGCCCACATCGTGACCTGGTTGGCCGAGAGCAGGGGGGTGCGAGCGCCCCGCGGGCCGTCACCGCGACGCCGTCCGGCCGGGCGGGGTCCGGGTTCACCTCGACCGGCACGAGCGGTCCGTGCCGGATGCGGCCGACACCGGTCCGGCGCCCGGCGCCACCGCCGGGGAGACGTCCGCGGCACACCCGCCTCACGCGGGGAGATGAGGGCAACGCTCGGTGGCCACGCCCGTGTTGACGAAGGTGGGCCCTGGTGCGAGCGTGGTCGAACCGCGCATGTCGGACGCTCGGAGCCGCCCCCTATGACGTCGACCCTCCCCACCCTGCTCGTGCTGGACGCCGACCCGCCGCCCCGGCTCGGCCGGCTGACCGGCCGCGCCCGGATCGAGCACACGGACGCGGCCGGCCTCGCGGACCTGCTGCCGGGCGCGGACGTGCTGCTGGTGTGGGACTTCACCTCGCACGCGGTGCGCGGGGCCTGGCCCGGCGAGGGGCCGCGGCCGCGCTGGGTGCACACGGCGAGCGCCGGGGTGGATCATCTGATGTGCCCGGAGCTGGCCGCGTCGGACACCGTGGTGACCAACGCGCGCGGGATCTTCGACCAGCCGGTCGCGGAGTACGTGGCCGCGCTGGTGCTGGCGGTCGCCAAGGACCTGCCGCGCACCCTGGAGCTGCAGCGGGAGCGGACCTGGCGGCACCGGGAGACCCGCCGGGTGGCGGGCACGCGCGCCTGCGTCGTCGGTTCGGGGCCGATCGGCCGGGCGATCGCGCGCACCCTGAAGGCGCTGGACGTGACCACGGCCCTGGTCGGCCGGGTGCCGCGCACCGGCGTGCACGGGCCCGGCGACCTCGACCGGCTGATCGCCCGCGCCGACTGGGTGATCGCCGCCGCGCCGCTGACCGGGCAGACGCGCGGCATGTTCGACGCGCACCGGTTCGGCGTGATGCAGCCCTCGGCGGTCTTCGTGAACGTCGGCCGCGGGCAGCTCGTCGACGAGGACGCGCTCGCGGAGGCGCTGCGCAGGCGCTGGATCGCGGGCGCCGCGCTGGACGTCTTCGCCGCCGAGCCGTTGCCCGGGGACAGTCCGCTGTGGGGTCTTCCCGGACTGGTCGTCTCCCCGCACATGAGCGGCGACACGGTCGGCTGGCGGGACGAACTGGGACTGCAGTTCGTGGAGTTGTACGAGCGGTGGGCGGCGGGCAGGCCGCTGCAGAACGTGGTCGACAAGAAACGCGGATACGTGCCCGGCCACTGACCCGGCGCCGGAGGACGCGAAACGCCACGAGCCGCCGGGAATTCGGGGGGACCGTGGGGTGCTCCGGTGGGGGTTCGGTGGAGGCGAAGGGCAGGACGGGGGCGGAGATCCCGTCGTGCGCGTACGCGGCGCAGTGGGCGTCGTCCGCCAGGGGCGGTGCCTCCCCACACCGCCGCGCAGGTCAGGGGCGCGCGGTCGTCCAGCGGGCGTGACGTGCGGCGCGCGCCCCGCAGGAGCGGCGAGGCGGTGGCGCGTCGTTCGGCCGAAAACCGGGTCGCATGGGACGGATGCGTCTGGGTAGCCGCGCCGCCATGGCTCCACCACTTGGGAAAGACGCGCACATATTCCGGTCAAAACACAGACACAGCAGGCGTTCGTTGCTCACGGGCGTCGCGGCGATCGGCGCGGTGGGCGCGCTCGGCGCCACCGGCTGCACACGAGTGGCCTCGGCGTCGGACGAGAACGGCGGCGAACTGCTCGACCGGTTGCGGGCGCAGGGCGTCGTACGTCTCGGGATCGCCGGCGAGATCCCCTTCGGGTACATCGACCGCAACGGTCATCTCACCGGTGAGGCGCCCGAGCTGGCGAAGGTGATCTTCAAGCGGCTCGGAGTGGACCGGGTGCAGCCGGTGCCGATGGAGTTCGGCTCGCTGATCCCCGGTCTCAACTCCCAGCAGTTCGACGTCGTCGCCGCCGGCATGTACGTCAATCCCGAGCGGTGCGAGCAGGTGATCTTCGCCGACCCGGATTACCAGATGCTGGATTCGTTCATCGTCCGCAAGGGGAACCCGAAGGGGTTGCACTCCTACCGGGACGTGGTGGAGAAGAAGGCGAGGTTCGCCACCGGCACCGGATACGCCGAGATCGCGTACGCGGTGGAGGCCGGTTACAAGGAGAGCGACATCCTGATCGTCCCCGACCAGGTGGCCGGGCTGAACGCCGTGGAGGCCGGGCGGGTCGACGTCTTCGCCGGCACGGCGCTCACCACCCGCGAGGTGGTGAGGAAGTCGAGCAAGGCGGAGGCGACCAAGCCGTTCGCCCCGCTGGTCAAGGGCAAGCCGCACGTCGACGGCGGCGCGTTCGCGTTCCGGCCGACCGAGACGAGGCTGCGCGACGCCTTCAACGCCGAGCTGCGCAAGCTGAAGCGGAGCGGGGAGCTGCTGCGCGTCCTGCGGCCCTTCGGCTTCTCCGAGGCGGAGATGACGGACCTCACCGCGAAGGAGCTGTGCGGCGGATGACCTCAGGCCTCTGGGATCTGGTACTGAAAGGCATATGGGTCACCGTCCAGCTGCTGGTGTTCAGCGCGCTGCTGGCCACCGCGGTGTCCTTCGTCGTCGGCATCGCGCGCACCCACCGGCTGTGGATCGTGCGCTTCCTCGCCGGCTTCTACACCGAGGTGTTCCGCGGTACGTCGGCCCTCGTGATGATCTTCTGGGTGTTCTTCGTGCTGCCCGTCGCCTTCGGCTGGCAGCTCGTCCCCATGTGGGCGGGCACGCTGGCGCTCGGGCTGACGTACGGCGCGTACGGCTCGGAGATCGTGCGCGGCGCGCTGAACGCGGTCGACCCGGCGCAGAAGGAGGGCGGTGTCGCGCTCGGCTTCACGCCCTGGCAGCGACTGCGGCTGATCGTCCTGCCGCAGGCGGTGCCGGAGATGATCCCCTCGTTCTGCAACCTGCTGATCGAGCTGCTCAAGGGCACCGCGCTGGTGTCGGTGATGGGCATGGGCGATCTGACGTTCAGCGCCAACCTGGTGCGGCTCGCGCTGCAGCAGAGCGCGGAGATCTACACGTACGTGCTGCTGATCTACTTCGCGATCGCCTTCGTGCTCACCCGGCTGATGCGCGGTCTCGAGAAGCGGCTGAAGGCCGGGGTCGGCAAGGCCCCGGGGACGGAGTCGGCGGCGCGTGAGCTGAAGCGGGCGCAGACGACCGGTGTCGGCGGGGGTGTCGCATGAAGTGGGACTGGAACGCCGTCGGCGACTTCATGCCGGACTTCTGGCACGGGCTGCTGGTCAGCCTGCAGGCCCTGGCCCTCGGCTCGCTGCTCTCCTTCACCCTGGGCCTGGTGTGGACGCTGCTGATGCGCGCGCCCTCCCGGTGGGTGCGCTGGCCGGTCGGGGTGGTCACGGAGTTCGTGCGCAACACCCCGCTGCTGGTCCAGCTGTTCTTCCTGTTCTACGTGCTGCCCGAGTGGGGCCTCACCTTCTCGGCGCTGGCCACCGGCGTCTTCGCGATCGGGCTGCACTACTCGACGTACACGATGCAGGTCTACCGGGCCGGCATCGAGGCGGTGCCCGTCGGCCAGTGGGAGGCGGCGACGGCGCTGAACCTGCCGCGGCGGCGCACCTGGACCGCGGTGATCCTGCCGCAGGCGATCCGCCGGGTGGTCCCCGCCCTCGGCAACTACGTGATCTCCATGCTGAAGGACACGCCGATGCTGATGGTGATCACCGTGCTGGAGATGCTCGGCCGGGGCCGGCTCTTCTCCCAGCAGCACTTCCAGTTCACCGAGCCGCTCACCGTGATCGGTGTGGCCTTCATCCTCATTTCCTACCTGGCCTCCCTTCTCCTGCGAGCCCTGGAGCGACGTCTTGTCCGCTGACACTCCCCTGACGAAAGAGCCCGACGCGAACGCCGGCCCCCTCACGGCCGGGGGTGAGCTGATCCGGCTGGAGGAGGTCACCAAGCGGTTCGGGACGAACACCGTGCTCGACCGGCTGAACTTCTCCGTCGACCCCGGCAAGCACGTGACGCTGATCGGCCCCTCCGGGTCCGGCAAGACCACGATCCTGCGGCTGCTGATGACCCTCACCAAGCCGGACGAGGGCACCATCACCGTGGACGGGGAGCGCCTGTTCCCGGCCCCGGAGAAGCAGGTCCGCGAGGCCCGCAAGAAGATCGGGATGGTGTTCCAGCAGTTCAACCTGTTCCCGAACATGACCGTGCTGCGCAACCTCACCGAGGCGCCGGTGCAGGTGCTCGGCATGTCCAAGGACGAGGCCGAGGCACGCGCCCGGGAACTGCTGGAGCTGGTGGGGCTCGCCGACAAGTGCGACGCGCGGCCGACCATGCTCTCCGGCGGTCAGCAGCAGCGGGTTGCCATCGCCCGGGCGCTGGCGATGCGGCCGCGGGTGCTGCTGCTGGACGAGGTGACCTCGGCGCTGGACCCGGAGCTGGTCGCGGGCGTGCTCGACCTGCTCCGGGACATCGCCCGCAGCACGGACATCACGATGCTCTGCGTGACCCACGAGATGAACTTCGCCCGGGACATCTCCGACCAGGTGCTCATGTTCGACTCCGGCCGGGTGATCGAGGCGGGGCCGCCGGAGCAGATCTTCGGCGATCCGGAGCAGGAGCGCACCCGGGAATTCCTCGGCGCGGTGCTGTGACCACCCGCCGTGAAAACGGCAACAGCCGAGGTCCCGGCGCTGGGCGATGACCCTGGCATATGCCAGAGGGCCTGAGGCCCAGTTGGGAGGGGCGTGCCGGCGGCAGAATCTCGCCAACACCCTCTCCCCGCCGGGCCTTTGCCCGTTATCGTGGTATCGATCCGACCGACCGGAATCACGGCCACAGAGCGAGCCAGGGGGACACCGTGGCGCTGATGAACGAGCCGACCGCTCCGTACCACTCCGCCCACGACGCGCTGCGCGTACTGGAGACCGTGGCCCGTCACCCCGCCGGCGTCACCGAGGCCGAGCTGTCCCAGCGCACCGCCCTGGACCCCGAGCGGCTGGCCGCGCTGCTGCGCATGCTGCGCCGCGAGGGCTACGTCGAGCAGGTCACCGACGGGGCGTACGTCACCGGCGAGACCCTGCGCCGGCTCACCTCGGCGCACGAGCGCGAGGGCGCCCTGCGCGACAAGCTCCAGCACACCCTGGACCGGCTGCGGGACTCCGTGGGCGCGGCCGTCTACATCAGCCGGTACGTGGACGGCGAGGTCACGGTCACCCAGTACGCCGCCGGCCCAGGCACCCCCGCGGTCAACGAGTGGGTGGACTTCCGCGTCTCCGCCCACGCCACCGCCGTGGGCAAGAGCCTGCTGACCCAGCTCGACCACAACGCCCGCCGCGACCATCTGTCCCGGCACAAGATGGCCCGGCTCACCTCGCGCACCATCACCAGCGACAAGCTGCTGCTCTCCCGGCTGGAGTCGCAGCCCGCGACGGTGCCGGTCCTGGACCTCCAGGAGTACGCGATCGGCACGGTCTGCGCCGCCGTCCCGATCACCGCGGGCTCGACCGTCGGGTGCCTGGCGCTCTCGCTCCCGGTGGAGCACGCGCACCGCCTGAAGCAGGCCGCGGACACCCTCAACCGGAACGCGGCGCCGGTGCTGCTGTCCCTGGCGATCTAGCCGCTCCCGGGTGGTCACGAGCACCCCTCAGGACCAGGTAGTATTTTCTTCGTCGCCGGCCGCGGTAAGCGGAAGGCGAGAGTCATGCGCCGCTAGCTCAGTTGGTTAGAGCAGCTGACTCTTAATCAGCGGGTCCGGGGTTCGAGTCCCTGGCGGCGCACAGAAGAAGGGCCCCTCGCCTCGGCGAGGGGCCCTTCGGCGTGCCGGGGCCCGTGGGCGGTCCGCCTCCGGGCCGCACGGGTCACGGCATCAGATCGCCCGCCTCGCTGAACATCATGTGGGCCACGACGATGAAGACCGAGCAGAAGGCGATGCCCACCCCGAGGAACGTCAGCGCGAAGCCGGTGCCGACGGCGAGCCTGCCACGGGCGGGCGGGAGCGCGGTGGCCCGGTGGGGCTGCTCCGCGAGGTAACGCACGGTGACGAAGTCGCCCTCCAGGACGGTCCCGGGGCCGCCCTCCTCCTCGAAGCGCTGCGTGCGGCCGTCGCGGGTGGTGAACTCGTAGACGTGGTGGACGGCCGTCCGCACGGACGTGTCCCCGCCGCCCCCGCTGGTCGTCGTGTACATCCGCAGGCAGCGCGCCTCGGCGGTCAGTCCGTGCTTCCACGTCCTGCTGATCCGCCGGGCGCGGCGCAGCAGCAGGTACGCGGCGAATCCGAAGCCCGCGATCATGAGGCAGGGCACGGCGTAGAAGAGCGGTTCCATCATGAGGTTCCCCCGAGGTCGGCACACCGCCGTCGGTCGAACGGACGGTGTGGCGGGAACCTACCCGGCGGTAGGGCCGGCCGGCCTCAAGGGAACCTCAGTTTCCGTGCTGTACCGCGCCGGTGCTCAGAAGGTGACGTCGGAGCAGGCGTAGAACGCGTTGCCCGTGTCGGCGATGGTCCACACCGCGAGGATGACGTGGTGGCCGCTCAGGCCGGACGGCAGCGTGCCGCTGTGACTGAGCGTGGCCGGCGGGCGCTGGCCGTTGTACGGCACCGTCAGGAACGGGGTGAGGTTGAGGTCCGAGCGGGACAGGGCGTGGCCCTGGTTCCAGCCCGGCTTGGTGACGTAGTACTTGAAGTCCGTCGTGGCGTGCATGGCGGTGAACTGCCAGCGGAACGTGTACGACTGACCGCCGGTCACCCGGGTGGTGGGCCAGGCCGCGCCGGACGGGGTCTTCGGTGCGCTGAGCTGGGCGAACTGGCCGAGGCCGCCGTTGCAGAGCTGGCCGTCGGCGGGGCCGCCGGCCGGGAAGCCCTTGGGGCCCTCGACGCTCTGCGGCTCCCACTGGATGGAGCCGCAGTTCGTCACGGTGCCGTTCTGGCAGAGCTTCTGCCTGCTGATGGGGAGGTCGGTGTAGCCGTGTCCGCTGGCGCCGCCGGTCGAGAGCGCGAAGGCGCCGGCGGTCGCCGCGCCCAGCACGACCGCGGTCAACTTGGTCTTGGTACGCATGCTGCCGCTCCTGGAGAACGTGGGGGATGTTCGCTGAGCCGAGCTGAGCCGTGCAGTAGGTCTAGACCAAGTCACAGATTATTGCCGTGTCTTGAACATGTCCAGACCAATCCCCAGGTCCGTCACACACGCTCCGAGCGCCCTGAGCAGAACGCCACCGTCAGGTCCCGCACGAGCACCTTGCGCTCGTAGTCGTCGAGTTCGACGAGGCCGCGCATGGTCAGCCGGGTCACCGTGTCCTCCACCGAGTCCACGACCGAGTTGAGCATCCCGGCCCGCTCCCGGGCGTCCAGCGCCGCGATCCGGCGCCGGTCCATCGCGGCGGCGACCTCGGGGGCGTACTCCACCCGGACCGGCTGCGCCGAGTAGACCTCCAGGCCGACCGGCGCCGAGTCCGCCACCACCAGCCGGGTCAGCGCCTCCCCGGCCGCCGCCACGCCGCCGCCCGCACCCGCGGGCATCTCCACCGGCACCCGGGCCAGCGCCGCCTCCACGCACTCCCGCAGATAGGTCTCGTGGTCGTCGATGCCGAGCACGGCCCGCGCGGTGTCCCGCACCCGCCACACCACCAGCACCACCACGCGCAGCGCCACCCCGTTGGCGTCCGCCGCCGGCATCACCTCGCTGCGCCAGTGCCGCAGCCGCACGTCCACCCGGCGGCGGCGCAGCAGCGGGTTCACCCAGAGCAGGCCGGTGCGCCGCACCGTGCCGCGGTAGCGGCCGAACAGCCCGAGCAGCCGGGCCTGTCCGGTGCGGCCCCGGGCCAGTCCGCCGAAGCCGAGCACACCGAGCGCCCCGGACCCGGCGAACGCCGCCCACTGAGCCGGACCGAGTCCGGCGCCCCCGTACGGCGGCAGGCGCAGCGCCCCCGAGGCGAGCGGCGGCAGGACACCCGCCCACCACGAGGTGACCAGGCCGCCCACCAGCCCGCCCGCGCCGGCCAGCACCCCGGCCAGACCGGGCAGCACCCGTGCCGGACGCTCCGCCAGCTCCGGGTCGAGCCGCGGCGCCGTCCGGCAGCGGGCCGGGACGGGGCGCCTGAGCCGCGGCTGCTCGCCGGTGCCCTGCCGGCGGGCCACCACCGCCGGCCGCACCGGCACCGACGCCGCCTCCGGTTCGTCGCGGAACAGCAGGTGGACGGGGATCTCGGTGGTCGTCTCGTTCTGGATCAGCCGGGCCGGCCGGGTGGCCGTGCCGCCCGCCGGGCGCCCGCTCTCCGGCTGCTCCTCGGACTCCGACGTGTGTGACGTGGTCGTACTCATGCGTGCTCCAGCCTCCGCGCCAGATGCGTCATGACAGTGAGAAAGGGGGAACGGGAACGGTCGGGACGGGCCGCGGGGACGTGCGGGCCGGGACGGGGGGAGCGGCGCCTACGAGAACAGGCGGCGCCAGGTCTCCGGGCCCGGGTAGCCGTCCGCGGCTCCGCCGCGCCAGCCCTGGCCGCGCTGGAAGGCCTCCACGGCCCGCCGGTCCGCGTCGCCCCAGCGCGGACCGGGCCCCGTGGGATAGAAGCGGCCGAACCCCTTCCGCACCAGCCGCTCCCCCAGCTCGGTCACGTGGGCGTTGACCTCGCCCGGGCGGAACCGGGCCCGGCCGGGGTAGCCGGGCACCCCGTGCGAGGCCGGCCCGGACGGGCCCGCCCGGCCGGTGACCGGACGCGGCGCCTTGCCGTCGCTCGCCGCCTGCGAGCCCGCGGTGTCCGCGACGACGCCCTTGTAGCGGTAGGGGACGTACTTGGAGGCGTTGCTCCAGTACGGGTAGGGGGTGGCCTGGGTGCGGGCGTGCGGGGGCGTCTGCTCGTAGACCGTGTAGTAGGTGTGCGTGTGGTCCGTCCAGCCGCCGAAGATCACGACGTGGGAGCCGCGTTCGGGGTCGTCCGGGTTGTGGAAGAGCAGGATGTCGCCGGCGAGCAGCTCGTCCTTGGTGATCTTCACGCCGTACTGGTCGAGGCTGCCCGTCCACTCGTTGGAGCCCAGCCCCCACGCCATGGACACATAGCCCGAGCAGTCCTGCCGGTAACCGTCCGTCCAGTAGTCCTCCATGCTGTACGGCACCTTCGCGGCCACCCAGACCTTCGCCCGGTTGATGATCTGGGTCCGGGTGGCGGGGGGCGGGGCGGCCGGAGGCGTGGTGGCCGGGTCGGGCAGGGGCCCGGCCGGGCCGTGCAGCGGCGACTTGACGCCCTGCGGGGTGGCCGGCTCACCGTCCCCGGGGTCGCCGGGGCGGTGCGGGGACTCGGGCGCGGTGAGGGCGGCGGCCGGGGTGAGCGCGCCGAGGGCGGCGGACGCGGCGGCCGCCACGATCACCACTCCCCGGGCCGCCAGGTGGCCGCCGGAGCGCCCGGACAGCGGGCGGGAGCCGGCCCGCCGCGCGTGGACGCAGGACGGGCAGTCGCACTCGCGCCCGGGGTCGACCTCTTCGAACGCCGGAGCGGTCATGCGATCTGCCTCACATTCGGGGTGGATATGTCCGCCTCTGTGCACGATGCCCAGTCTCACAACTGTCGTCACGGTGCGCATGCTGACGGTCCGAATGATGTACATCCCGTATGACCGGCTCCCCCGTGCGCAGCACATGGTCGGGAGCACCCGCGCCGGTCGGGTAGAGTTCTCTCGTCAGCAGGCGCCGCTAGCTCAGTTGGTTAGAGCAGCTGACTCTTAATCAGCGGGTCCGGGGTTCGAGTCCCTGGCGGCGCACGATGACGATGGCGAGGAGTGTTCGCGTGAAGCGCGAACCACCTCGCCATCTCTGTTTCGCGCGGCTCCACCGCGCGTCGTGGGGGCTTCGCCACTCGCACCCCCTGGCCGCGGCGACCGGCGCCTCGGGCCGGAACCGGGCCCTCCCCCCCCGATCGGCCGGATACCCTCTCGCCATGGCGGCCCGGGACCTGCAGGAGCGGATCAAGAAGCTCATCGTCGACCGACGACTGCCCCCGGGCGCCCCGCTGCCGACCGAGCCCGAGCTGATGGAGCACCTCGGGGCGAGCCGGAACTCGGTGCGCGAGGCGCTGAAGGCACTGCAGGCGATGGGCATCGTCGAGATCAGGCACGGCTTCGGCACCTACGTGGGCCCGATGTCGCTCGCCCCGATGATCGAGGGGCTCGCCTTCCGCACGGTCGCCGGGCACTACCGGGGCGAGGACTCCCTGCTGCAGCTCCTGGAGCTGCGCGAGGCCGTCGAGACCGGACTGGTGTCCCGGCTGGCCGGGCGGCTGCCCGAGTCCGACCTCGTTGAACTGGACGCCCTCGTCACCCGTATGGAACAGGAGGCCGCCGACGGGGCGGACCTCGCCGAGACCGACCGCGCCTTTCACGCCACCCTCTACCGGGGGCTGGACAACGTGCTGCTGAGCGAGGTGCTGGAGGCGTTCTGGGACGCCTTCCACCGCGTCCGGCGGGATCTGCTGGAGGGGCCGCAGGACCCGCGGGTCACCTGGCGGCAGCACCGGGAGATCCTGGACGCGGTCGGGTCCGGCGACTCCCTGCGGGCGGAGGAGGCCATACGGGACCACTTCGGCCATGTCCGCGCCCGGCTCTCCCCCGCCGGCGCACCGGAGTCCCCCGAACACCACCCGCGCCACAATCAACGGGTTTGACCGGTAAACTCCACGTTTCCCGTCTTGCGATCACGCTGGACGGCGTAGAACCCTGGATGCCACGAAGCCGCGCCTTCGCGGCAGTTGGGGGTAAGCAACCGGTTGCCGGCCGGCGGGGAGGGGGCCCTGCTCAGCGAGCGGATGCCGAGGGGGGCATCATGCAACCGGAAGGCCGCGATCCCGTGTCTATAAGGTGTGCAGGACATGGTGACCGCGACCACCACTGTGTCCGCCTGTGACGGCCGAGGGGACCCCGACCGGGCGGTATAAGACCGACGAAACACGCGGTGACTCGCGTGTGGGGGGATGACTCATGACGTCGACGCCGACGGGCGCCGGACAGAGCCACGAACAACACGACGACCCGTCACAGACCACACAGCTGCGTGCGGTGACGCATCGGACCGGCCAGTTCCGCCGAATAAAGAAGAGCCTGCCCAGATACGACTACGAGCACTACAGCCGCCTCTCGGGTCCCCTCACCCAGCCCGACCCGGCGAAGCCCTACCAGGTGCAGTACCGTTCGCTGCTCTCGCAGGAGCCGCACCGTCTGCGGGCCGCGCTCATGCTCGGCGCGGCCCCGGTGCTCTCGCTGGTGCTGCTGTTCTGGCTGCTGCAGCCGGAGCACTGGACCGAACGCGACTACCCGGCCTACGACTTCCTGCCCGCGCTGGACGTCGTGATGCTGGTCGCGATCGGCCTGATCGAGTTCTTCCGCTGCATGAACGTGCTGTCCAACGCGCACGCCACCCTGGTCGCCCGCGACCCGGTCCCGGTGGTGCCGGAGACCGGCACGCGCGTCGCGTTCCTCACCTCCTTCGTGCCCGGCAAGGAGCCGCTGGAGATGGTGACCAAGACGCTGGAGGCGGCCGTGAAGCTCCGTCACCGGGGCCTGATGCACGTCTGGCTGCTCGACGAGGGCGACGACCCGGCCGTCAAGGAGGTCTGCGCCCGGCTCGGCGTCCACCACTTCTCCCGCAAGGGCGTCGCCCGGTGGAACCAGGCCAAGGGCCCGCACCGCGCCAAGACCAAGCACGGCAACTACAACGCCTGGCTGGAGGCGCACGGCGGCGACTACGACTTCTTCGCCTCCGTCGACACCGACCACGTGCCGCTGCTCAACTACCTGGAGCGGATGCTCGGTTACTTCCGCGACCCGGACGTCGGCTTCGTCATCGGCCCGCAGGTCTACGGCAACTACGACACGTTCGTCACCAAGGCCGCCGAGTCGCAGCAGTTCCTCTTCCACGCGCTCATCCAGCGGGCCGGCAACCGGTACGGCGCCCCGATGTTCGTGGGCACCTCGAACGCCGTGCGCATCAGGGCGATCAAGCAGATCGGCGGCCTGTACGACTCGATCACCGAGGACATGGCCACCGGGTTCGAGATGCACCGCGCCAAGAACCCGGCCACCGGCCGCAAGTGGAAGTCCGTGTACACCCCGGACGTGCTCGCGGTCGGCGAGGGCCCCAACGCCTGGACCGACTTCTTCACCCAGCAGATGCGCTGGTCGCGGGGCACCTACGAGACGATCCTCAAGCAGTACTGGAAGGGCTTCTTCACCCTGCCGCCCGGCAAGCTCTTCAACTACACGATGATGATCATCTTCTACCCGATGTCCGCCCTGAACTGGATCCTCGCGGCCCTGAGCTGTGCCCTGTTCCTGGGCCTGGGCGCCTCGGGTGTGAACATCGACCCGACCGTGTGGCTGATGCTCTACGGCAACGCCTCCGCGCTCCAGATCGGCCTGTACATCTGGAACCGCCGGCACAACGTCTCCCCGCACGAACCGGAGGGCTCCGGCGGTGTGGCCGGCATGGTGATGTCGGCGCTGTCCGCGCCGCTGTACGCCAAGGCCCTGATCGACTCGGTGCTGCGCCGCAAGAGCAAGTTCGTGGTCACGCCCAAGGGCGACTCGGCGAGCCCGGACACCTGGTTCGGCACCTTCCGGTACCACTGGTACTTCATCGCGATCTTCGGCGCCTCGATCGCCGCCGGTCTCGTCCTCGGGCACGCCCACCCGGCGATGATCACCTGGGCCTCGTTCGCCCTGCTCATTACCGCGACACCGGTCTTCGTCTGGCGCCACGAGCTGCGGCAGCAGAAGAAGCGGCCCCGGCACGCCGCCGGTGCGCCCGCGCCCGTCCCGGCGCCCGCGCCCGTCCCGGCGGCCGGGCCGCAGGACGCGGTGCCCGCCGGCTACGCGGCCCAGGCGCCGCAGGTCCCGCAGCAGTGGACCGGCCACGCCGGCCCGGCCGCGGGCAACGACCAGACCATGCAGATCGCCCTTGGTGGACTTGGGGGACGTAAGGAATGAAGGACCAGGCCGGCCGCCGCCGTGCTCGCCGACTCGCGATAGGCACGGCGGTGGTAGTCGCGCTGGCCGGGATGAACGGGCCGTGGCTCTACCGCTTCGGAACCGAGCAGTACCACCAGTACAAGATCAACAAGCCGGAGTACAAGGCCTCCAACGGCAAGTGGGACATCGTCGAGTTCCCACCGGAGTACCGGCAGGACACCATCCACGCGGCGCTGCTGCACACCGGCAAGGTGCTGCTGGTCGCGGGGTCGGGCAACAACCAGGACAACTTCGACAGGAAGCAGTTCGACACCCGGATCTGGGACCCGGTGAAGGGCACGATCAAGAAGATCCCCACGCCCACCGACCTGTTCTGCACCGGGCACACCCAGCTCGCCAACGGCAACCTGTTGATCGCGGGCGGCACCAAGCGGTACGAGAAGCTCAAGGGCGACGTCACCAAGGCCGGCGGCCTGATGATCGTCCACAACGAGAACCCGGACAAGCCGATCACGCTGCCCGCGGGCACCCGGTTCACCGGCAGGACCAACGGCAGGACGTTCGTCTCCAAGGACCCGGTGCTGGTGCCCCGCGCGAAGAAGGTGTTCGACCCGCAGACCGGCGCCTTCCTGCGCAACGACCCCGGTCTCGGCCGCATCTACGTCGAGGCGCAGCGCAGCGGCGCCAAGTACGAGACGGGCACCCAGGACAACTACCGGATCCAGGGCCTGAGCGGCGCCGACGCGCGCAACACCTACGGCATCGCGCAGAAGCTCGCGCTGGACAAGAAGGACTTCCAGGGCATCCGCGACGCCTACGAGTTCGACCCGGTCGCCGAGCGATACATCAAGGTCGACCCGATGAACGAGGCCCGCTGGTACCCGACGCTCACCACTCTGTCGGACGGCAAGGTCCTCAGCGTCTCCGGGCTGGACGACATCGGCCAGCTCGTGCCGGGCAAGAACGAGGTCTTCGACCCGAAGACCAAGAAGTGGACCTACACGAAGAAGCTCCGGCAGTTCCCGACCTACCCGGCGCTGTTCCTGATGCAGAACGGGAAGGTCTTCTACTCGGGCTCCAACGCGGGCTACGGACCGGACAACGTGGGCCGCAAGCCCGGCGTCTGGGACGTGGAGACCAACAAGTTCACCAAGCTGCCGGGGCTCGGCGACGCCGACCTGATGGAGACGTCCGGCACGGTGCTGCTGCCGCCGGCCCAGGACGAGAAGTTCATGGTGGTCGGCGGCGGCGGGGTCGGCGAGTCCAAGCTGTCCAGCAGGAAGACCCGGCTGATCGACCTCAAGGCGAAGAACCCCCGGTTCGTGGACGGGCCGGAGCTGGAGAAGGGCACCCGGTACCCGCAGACCTCGATCCTGCCCGACGACACCGTGCTGGTGTCCGGCGGTTCCGAGGACTACCGCGGGCGCGGCGACTCCAACATCCTGCA
This sequence comes from Streptomyces sp. NPDC003720, assembly GCF_042875075.1. NCBI lineage: Bacteria > Bacillati > Actinomycetota > Actinomycetes > Kitasatosporales > Streptomycetaceae > Streptomyces > Streptomyces sp. NPDC003720. The sequence goes on along the minus strand of NZ_JBIANZ010000003.1, from coordinate 54,073 downwards.
GGCCCGGATGTACCACCCGGACAGCAACAGCTTCACCGAGGTCGCCGACCCGCTGGTGGGCCGCAACTACCACTCCGGGTCGATCCTGCTGCCGGACGGGCGGGTGATGTTCTTCGGGTCCGACTCGCTGTACGCGGACGCGGCCGACACCCGGCCCGGCAAGTTCGAGCAGCGGATCGAGATCTACACCCCGCCGTACCTGTACCGGGGTTCGCGGCCATCGCTCGGCGGAGGGCCGCAGACCATCGCCCGGGGCGCCTCGGGGACGTTCACCTCGGCGCAGGCCTCCGGCATCAGGAAGGTGCGGCTGATCCGGCCGAGCGCCTCGACCCATGTGACGGACGTGGACCAGCGTTCCATCGCGCTGGACTTCACCACGTCGGGAGACAAGATCACCGTGACCGTGCCGAAGAACCGGAACCTGGTGCAGTCCGGCTGGTACATGCTGTTCGTGGACGACGCCCAGGGGACGCCCAGCAAGGCGCAGTGGGTCAAGGTCCCCTGAGCCGGCCTGCGCCGGGCCCGCTGGGGGACGGCCGGGTTCAGCGGGCCGGAAGGGGCGCCCTCCGCACGGGAGGGCGCCCCTTCCGTTCCTACCGCGCGGCCGACTTGGCCAGCCCGAGGGCGTAACCGGCCCACCACTCGCCCGCCTTGGGACCGCCCTTGCAGGTGCCGTCCGACTCCCCCGGGCGCTTGACCCACAGGTAGGCGTCGACCAGCGGGTCGTCCGTCCTGATCGTCGGGGCCTGCCCCAGCGCCCGGCCGGGCGGGTTGCACCACCGCTGGGCGGGGTCGCCGCCCGTGTAGGGGCCGTTGCCGTTGCGGCTGGTGTCCACGACGAAGTGCTTGCCGCCCACCTTCGCCGAGAGCTCCTCGCCGTAGGCGATGGAGTCCTCGGTGGAGTAGAAGTTCGAGACGTTGACGGCGAACCCGTCGGCCTGGTCGACGCCGGCCTGGCGGAGGGGTTCGAAGATCTGGTCGGGGTGGTCCCAGCCGGCGTTGCCCGCGTCCAGGTAGACCTTGGTGTTCTTCAGCGACTTCAGTCTGGCGACGGCGCCCTTGAGCAGGTCGTAGCGCTCCTCGTGGAACTCGTCCGGGGTGCAGCCGTCGACGAGGTGCAGTACGGCGTCGGGTTCGAGGACGACGGTGGCGGCACGGTCGCCGATGCCCCGGGCCACGCCGTCGATCCAGGCGCGGTAGCCGTCGCCGTCGGCGGCGCCGCCCTGCGAGTACTGGCCGCAGTCGCGGTGCGGGATGTTGTAGAGGACCAGCAGTGCCGTGCGGTCGGCCTTCTCGGCGGCCTCGGTGAAGCCGCGGGCCTCCTGCTCGGGGTTCTCGGAGCCGATCCACTCCCCGGTCGGCTGCTCGGCGATCCGGCGGATCCGCTCGGCCTCGGTCTTCTTGCCGGCCTTCTCGTAGGCGGCGAGCTGGCGGGCCGCGTTGCCGTCCGGGTTCACCCAGTACGGGTCGGCGGACTTGGGCCGCTGGCCGATGTCCGCCTTCGCGTCGTCCGCTCCGTCCCCGCCGGACGAGCAGCCGGCGAGCAGCAACGCCGCCCCCAGCACCGCCGCGGACGCCCGTACCCGTGCCGCGGTGCGGGCCCCCCTGCTGTCGTGCATGCGATTCCCCCTGGGCGCATCGTTCCGGGTGCCAATCGTGGCACACCGACCGGGCCGGTCACGAGGTCGCTCGGGGGCTGCGAGCGGGGGTTCCGGGGGGCGCTCGAACGGGGTGAAAGCGGCCTCGGGGGTGGCGCTCGGGTGGGCTGGGGTCGCTTTCGGGGGTGGCGTCCGCGGGTGCCTGAAGGCGGCTCAGGTGGTCGTTCCGGCGGTCAGGGGCCGGTGCCGGTCAGGTACGCGGAGACGATCACGTTGGCCGTGTAGCTGTGGCTCGCCCGGTCGAAGGTGCCGCCGCAGGTGATCAGTTTGAGTTCGGCGCGGCCCGGCTTCCGGGGGCCGTAGGCCGTCCTCGCGTCGAAGTCGTCGCGGGGCAGGACGCGTACGTCGTCGACCGTGAAGCGGGCGACCCGGCCGTCGGCGCGGACCACCCGGACGGTGTCGCCGGCCCTGAGCGTGCTGAGCTTGTAGAACACGGCGGGCCGGGTCTCCGTGTCGACGTGCCCGACCAGCAGCGCGGCCCCCGCCGCGCCGGGCTTCGTACCGGAGGCGTACCAGCCGACCACTCCCGGCTGGTCGAACGGGGGCGGCTCGATGGCGCCCCGCGCGTCCAGCCCCCGGGCCACGACCGGCGCGGTGACGGCCAGTTGAGGGATGTCGAGGCGCTGCGGGACCGCGGCCGCGAGCGGCTGGGCCGCCGGCGGCAGCCGGACCGCCTCGGCGCGGCCGATCCCGGCCACGTCGCCCGTCGCGGGCTCCGCCGGGCTCTGCGGCACTCCGGTGACGCCCCGTCCCCACAGCCACAGCCCGAACAGCAGCAGCGTCCAGGCCAGGACGGTGACCAGGCGTCCGGTGGCGGAGCTGTGCCCGTACTCGTCGGACATGTGCCGCTGCCCGCGCTCAGTCCGTGCCCTGGCTCCGGCGGGCCCTGCGCAGCCCGACGGCGGCCGCGGCGATCCCGGCGAGGGCGAGCCCGGTCACCGCCTGGCCGGCGCCCGGGCCGGACCCGTCGGTGGCCACCGTGGCGAAGTGCGCGGTGCCGCCACCACCAGCGGCGACCGGCGCGACGGGCGAGGCGGCCGTGATGAGCGTGCCGGACGCGTCGTCGGCCTGCACCGTGCCGCCGGTGGCGTCACCCGGCTGCTGCGGCCGGGTCACGCCCGCGCGCCCGACGGTGATCTTGCTGTCCAGCGCCACGTCGGCGCAGGTGACCCGCACGTCGTAGACACCGGGCGCGACGGAGGCACGCACGCGGGTGTCGCCGCTCAGGACGCCCATGTCGGACGTCAGCCGGGCGTCGGCGACGAAGACCTTCGAGGCGGCGACGGCCCGCGCCGCGCTGCACCCACGCACCCGAAGGGACACGTCGGTGCCGGGCGCCGGGGAGACCGGGGTCACGGAGACTCCTCGCTCGCCGTCGTTCGCGCAGGCGGCCGTGGTGAGGGCGGTGACGGCGAGCAGTCCGGCGCAGAGTGTCCCGGTACAGAGAGTGAGGCGTTGTGAGCCCATCGTGAACCTCCAGACACTGGGAGGCTCCCCCGTACCGCGCGCCTCCGCATCCTCGGGAGGCGCGCGATTACTCCGAACGGGTGGGACTCGGTCGGGGACTCCCTGTTCAGGGCGGTCCCCCGGTCCACAGCCGGGGACCGGCCTCAGACGAGGTCGACCACGTCCGCGATGGAGTCGACGACCTCCGAGGGACGGAAGGGGTAGCGGTCCACGTCGTCCGGCTGCGTGACACCGGTGAGCACCAGGAAGGTCCGCATCCCGGCCTCCAGGCCCGCCAGGACGTCGGTGTCCATCCGGTCGCCGATCATCGCGGAGGTCTCCGAGTGGGCGCCGATCGCGTTGAGCCCGGCGCGCATCATCAGCGGGTTGGGCTTGCCGACGAAGTACGGCTTCTTGCCGGTCGCCGCGGTGATCAGGGCGGCGACCGAGCCGGTGGCGGGCAGGTCGCCCTCGGTGGAGGGGCCCACGTTGTCGGGGTTGGTGGCGATGAACCGCGCACCGTTGTTGATCAGCCGCACGGCCTTGGTCAGGGCCTCGAAGGAGTACGTGCGGGTCTCACCGAGGATCACGAAGTCGGGCTCGTGGTCGGTCAGGATGTAGCCGATGTCGTGCAGCGCGGTGGTCAGACCGGCCTCGCCGATGACGTAGGCGCTGCCGCCGGGCCGCTGGTCGTCCAGGAACTGCGCGGTGGCCAGGGCGGAGGTCCAGATGTTCTCCACCGGCACGTCCAGGCCCATCCGCCGGAGCCGGGCGTGCAGGTCGCGGGCGGTGTAGATGGAGTTGTTGGTGAGCACCAGGAAGGGCCGCCCCGAGTCGCGCAGCTTCTTCAGGAAGGCGTCGGCACCGGGGATCGGGACCCCTTCGTGGATCAGGACGCCGTCCATGTCGGTGAGCCATGACTCTATGGGCTTGCGGTCTGCCATGCGTTTGCGTCTCCTGACATGCGTACGGCCAAGAACGGGGGCGCCGGAACCACGGCGTACCGACGCCACCAGCCTAATCAGGTGCCCGGGATCTTGACCCGGGCACGTCGCAGGTCAGTGAGGCGCGGGGCGGAGCCGCTCTCAGCGGCGTCGGCGGGCCAGCAGGAAGGCGCCGCCGGCGACGACCAGGAGCGAGGTGACGGCGGCGAGCAGCCCGCGGGCGACGCCGATCCCGGTGCGGGCGAGCTCCCGGTCCCGCTCCCCGGCCTGCTGCGCGGCCTCGGTGAAGGGCAGCGAGCTGGTGCCCGGATCGGCGCCGCCGGCCGTGGGCCGGGGCCCGGTCCCGGGGTCCGTCGAGCTGGCCGGGGTCGCGGCTCCGGGACTTGCGCTGCCGCCCGGACTCGCCGTACCACCCGGACTGGGGCTGCCGTCCGGGCCGGCGGTCCCGGTGCCGTCCTCGGGCGTCCGCGTCCCGTCTCCTTCCTCCTCCGGCTCCTGCTTCTGCCTCTGCTTCTGCTCCTGGTCCTCACCCTGCTCCCGCCCGTTCCCCCCGCCGCTGATCGCGAAGCGGTAGTCGTTGGACTGACCCACCCAGTCGCCGTCCTCACCCCGGCGCTGGACGACGGCGGCGTTCGCGGTGACCTGGTCGGACACGGCGTCGGAGGTGAGGGAGAGCCTGAGCTTGACGGTGACGGTCCTGCCGGGCGGCACGGTGAAACCGCCGAACCCGTCCGCGTCCAGCACACCGACCAGTTCCTGGGCGTCGGTGCTCTCGAAGCCGACGGGCAGGGTGCGGGCGCCGTCGTAGAACTCCAGCTTGGGCTGGGACGGCTTCAGGGCGCGCTTGTCGTCGACGAGCACGACGACGGGGTGGAGGTCGGTGCAGGTCCGGGTGGTCGAGTTGGTGAGGTCGAGGTACCAGGTGCCGAATCCACCGCCCGCCTCGTAGGCGCCGGGCCCGCCGTGGATGCGGGTGGCCAGCGGGAAGGCACGGTCGCCGGACGCCGCACACGTCGCGTCCGCCTGGGCAGCGGCCGACGGAACGGGCCCGAACGCGGCGCCTGCGGCAAGACCCAGGGACAGGGACACGCACGCACACAGTCGCATAAACACATGACCATCCCGGAACCCCCCACCAACCCCGCCCCGCCACACCGCACACCCACCGAATTCCCACCGATCAGCGCAAGGCCGGCGGCCGTGGGCCGTGAGTGCGCGCAGCCCTGGGTACTGGGCACGTGCAGCCCTGAGCACTGGGCACGTGCAGCCCGGGGCGCAGAGCCCGTCCAGCCCTGGGCACTGGGCACTGGGCACGTGCAGCCTTGGGCAGTGGGCGCGTGCAGCCTTGGGCACTGGGCACGTGCAGCCCGAGGCACTGGGCGCGTGCACCCCTGAGCACTGGGCACGTGCAGCCCGGGGCGCAGAGCCCGTCCAGCCCCGGACTCCGGCTCCGCTGCGAGCGCCGAGCCCGCCTGACTGCGGGCATGCGTGCCGCTAGGGGCGGCACGGGCGGGCGGTGGCGTCCCCCCGCTCGAGCGAAGCCGAGAGTGGGGGAGGCACCCCGCAAGCGCGGGTGAGCGAAACGCCCTGGGCCAGCACCGACGCTGAGCACCTGACAAGCACCGGCACGCGAAACACCCACCAGCCGGCACCAACACCGCGCACCCGACAAGCACGGGCAAGCGCATCACCGCCGGCCGAGCGCCAGTACCGCGCCCCCGGCAAGCACGGGCAAGCACGTCACCGCCGACCGAGCACCAACACCGCAGCACCGCCAAGACAAGGCACCGCCAACCACGACACCCCAGCCGCCCCCCTATCCCCCCGCCCGCCCAAACACCGGCGCCAACAACAACTGCGCAGCCCCCTCAGCGACAACCCGCTCCCCACCCACGACCCGCACCGGCACACACCCCCCATCCCCCGACCGCCGATCCCGAGCCCGAGCAGCCAGCACCTCCGAGACCCCCGCCACGAACACCTCCGGCGCTCCCGCCACCGTCCGCCCCCCGAGCAGCACCAGATCGATGTCGAGCAGCCCGGCCAGATTCCCCGCCCCCACCCCGAGCACCCGCGCCGCCTCCCGCACGTCGCCGCGCGCCACGGCCCCCAGGCACAGCACCTCGACACACCCCCGGTTCCCGCACTCGCACGGAGGCCCGTCGAGCTGCACGACCTGGTGCCCGAACTCCCCCGCCCCGGTACGCGCCCCCCGGTGCACGTTCCCGCCGATCACCAGCCCCGCCCCCAGCCCCGTACCGAGATGCAGATAGGCGAACGACCCATCACCGCCGCCGTCACCACCGTCACCACCAGACCCCTCCCGGCCGCCCCCCGCACCACCGCACACCCCCACCGACAACGCCAGAGCCGCCGCGTTCGTGTCCTTGTCCACCACCACCGGCACCCCCAGCCGCTCCACCAGCGCGTCCCGCAGCGGAAACCCGTCCCACTCCGGAAAGCCGGTGACCCGGTGCAGCACCCCCCGCGCGTGATCGAGCGGCCCGGGAAGCGCCACTCCCACACCGAGCAGCGAGCCGACACCGGAAAGCCCACCCGAGAGGCCATCCGGAAGGCCGCCCGAGAGGCCGCCGGAGGTGTCACCAGATGTGCCACCGGCCCCCAGCACCTCCCCCACCAGCCCCGACACCTCGCCCGCGACCATCCCCAGCACGGCCTGCGCCCCACCCCCGAGATCCAGCGCCGCGCACCGCTCGCCCACGACGGCCCCGTCGAGATCCACCAGCACCGCCCGCAACTCGTCCCGGTCCAGGTGCACCCCCACCGCGTGCCCGGCCGACGGCACCAGCCGCAGCACGGTGCGCGGCTTGCCCCCGGTGGACGCCCGGCGCCCGGCCTCCGCCGCGAACCCCGCCTCCCGCAGCCGCGCGGTGATCTTGCTGACGGCCTGCGGGGTCAGCCCGGTCCGCTCGGCCAGCTCCAGCCTGCTGATCCCCGCCGCCCCGGCGCCGCGCAGCAGATCCAGCACCAGCGCGGTGTTGTGGGACCGCACCGCGAACAGATTCGCTCCGACCGGCCCGCTCTTCGTCCTGCTCACGCTGCTCACGTTGTCGACGCCGCCCATCCCCCCATTGTCCCCGCCGCTTGCACTTTGGCAACAGCGTTGCGAAAGTAGAAGGCATGACTGCTACCCCCCTCCGCGTCGGCCTGATCGGCTACGGCCTCGCAGGCTCCGTCTTCCATGCCCCGCTGATCGCGGCCACCGAGGGCCTGACCCTGGACACGGTGGTCACCTCGAACCCCGAGCGGCAGGAGCAGGCCCGCGCCGAGTTCCCGGACGTCCGCTGCGTCGGCACCCCCGAGGAACTGTTCGGCCGGGCGGACGAGCTGGACCTGATCGTCATCGCCTCCCCGAACAAGACGCACGTCCCGCTCGCGACCGCCGCCCTGGAGGCCGGTCTGCCGGTGGTCGTGGACAAGCCGGTCGCGGGCACGGCGGCCGAGGCCCGGCAGCTGGCCGCCCTCGCCGAGGAGCGCGGTCTGCTGCTGTCGGTCTTCCAGAACCGCCGCTGGGACAACGACTTCCTGACCCTGCGCGCCCTGCTGGAGAAGGGGGAGCTGGGCGACGTCTGGCGCTTCGAGTCCCGCTTCGAGCGGTGGCGCCCGCACCCGAAGGGCGGCTGGCGCGAGTCCGGTGACCCGGCGGAGATCGGCGGCCTGCTCTACGACCTCGGCAGCCATGTCGTCGACCAGGCACTGGTCCTCTTCGGCCCGGTCACCGAGGTGTACGCCGAGACGGACATCCGCCGCCCGGGTGCGGAGACCGACGACGACACCTTCATCGCGCTCACCCACGCGAGCGGTGTCCGCTCCCACCTCTACGTCTCCGCGACCACGGCCCAGCTCGGCCCGCGCTTCCGGGTCCTCGGCTCGCAGGCCGGCTTCGTCAAGTACGGCCTGGACCCCCAGGAGGCGGCCCTGCGCGCGGGCGAGCGCCCCGGCACCAGCGCCGACTGGGGCACGGAACCCGAGTCGCTGTGGGGCCGGCTCGGCGTTGGGGGTCCCCCCTCTGGGGGAGAGTCCCCGGTGACCGGCGGCGGCCGCCCCGTACCGACCCTCGCCGGCGACTACCCCGCCTACTACGCGGCCGTCGCCGCGGCCCTCACCGGCGCGGGCCCCAACCCGGTGCCCGCCCTCGAGGCGGCCGCCGCCCTCGACGTACTCGAAGCGGCCCGCCGGTCCGCCCGCGACAAGGTGACGGTGACCCTCTGATGCACAGCCCCAAGATCACCCCGAAGTTCGCCCCGGAGATCACCCCGAGCGTGGAGGAGCTGGAGGCGCAGGAACGCCGCCTGGTCTTCCGGCAGTTCACATACGACGACGCGTGGACGCTCGGCTCGCTGCTGGTCGAGCTGGCCCGGGACCGACAGGCCCCGGTCGCCATCGACATCCACCGCGCCGGCCAGCAGCTCTTCCACGCGGCCCTGCCCGGCTCCACTCCCGACAACGACGCCTGGATCCTGCGCAAGCGCAGGGTGGTGGAACGCTACGGCGCCTCGTCGTACCTGGTCGGCGCCCGTTTCCGGGCCAAGGGCACGACGTTCGAGGAGTCCTCCCGCCTGGACGCCGACGCCTACGCGGCACACGGCGGCGCCTTCCCCATCCACGTCGAGAACGTGGGCGTCATCGGCACGGTGACGGTCTCCGGGCTGCCCCAGCTCCAGGACCACCGGCTCGTCGTGGAGGCGCTGGAGCGGTTCCTCGGCCAATAGCCCGCGGGCGGGATTACCGCGCGGCTCCCTCCGGTTGGGACCGACGTGCACGATGATCACGGCACGCCACCCATCCGGAGGGAAGTGACCCGATGAGCGAGTCGACGAACGACGGGAACACCGCCAAGGAGACCGTCGGCCGGTACGGCGTCTGGAGCGTGGGACTGCGCTCGGAGGAGCCCGCCCTGCGCGGCGAGATCGCCGAGGCCGCCGCGGAACTGGAGCAGCTCGGATACGGCGCGGCCTGGCTGGGCGGCAGCAGCTCGGCCCGGCACGCCCTCCCGCTCCTGGCGGCGACGTCCCGGCTGGCCGTCGGCACGAGCATCCAGAGCATCTGGCAGTACGACGCCGAGGAGAGCGCGGCCGCCTTCGCCGAGGTGGAGTCGGCCCACCCCGGCCGCTTCCTGCTCGGCCTCGGCGTGAGCCACGCCAAGCTCGCCGAGCAGTACCGGCGCCCGTACTCCGCGCTGGTCGCCTACCTCGACGCGCTGGACAAGGCCGGCGTCCCGGCCGGGCGCCGGGTCCTCGCGGCCCTCGGCCCGAAGACGCTGGAGCTGTCCCGCGACCGGGCGGCGGGCTCGGTCCCCTACCTCGTCACCCCCGAGCACACCGCCCGGGCCCGCGAGATCCTGGGCGAGCAGCCGCTGCTGGCGCCGGAGTTCAAGGTGGTCCTGGAGACGGACCCGGCCACGGCTCGCGCCCTGGCCCGCGAACACCTGGCGATGTACCTGGCGCTGCCCAACTACACCAACAACTTCCAGCGCCTGGGCTTCACCGAGGACGACCTGTCGGCGGGCGGCAGCGACCGCCTGATCGACGCCCTCTACGCCTGGGGCCCCGAAGACCGCATCCGCGCCCGGATCACCGCCTTCCACGAGGCAGGCGCCGACCACGTCGCCCTCCAGGTCATCGACGACGGCGACCGGAACTCCCTCCCCCGCGATTCCTGGCGCCGCCTGTCCGACCTACTCCACTGACCAAAGCCCCCCGCGCCCCGCCAGGGGCGCGGGGAACTGCGCGCTCAACCCCAACCAACCCGCAGCCGAACCCCCGACCGCAGCACCCCAAAAGGGGCGCGGGGAACTGCGCGCTCAACCCCAACCCACCCGCAGCCAACCCCACGACCGCAGCACCCCAAAAGGGGCGCGGGGAACCGCGCGCGCTCAGCCACAGCCCACCCGCAGCCGAACCCCTTACCGGAGCCGCCCCCACCCCCAGCGGAGCGCCTACGCGTGCTTCAGCTCCTGCCGCTGCCGCCCCAGCCCCTCGACCTCCAGCTCGACCACATCCCCGGCCCGCAGATACGGCTTCGGGTCGGGCCGGCCCATGGCGACCCCGGCCGGCGTACCGGTGTTGATGACGTCCCCGGGATACAGGGTCATGAACTGGCTGACGTACCGCACCACTTCCCCCACCGGGAAGATCTGCTCGGCCGTGGTCCCGTCCTGCTTCAGCTCCCCGTTGACCCACAGCCTCAGCGCGAGCGCCTGCGGGTCGGGGACCTCGTCCGCCGTCACCAGCCAGGGACCCAGCGGGTTGAACGTCTCGCAGTTCTTCCCCTTGTCCCAGGTGCCGCCCCGCTCGATCTGGAACTCCCGCTCGGACACGTCGTGCGCCACCGCGTACCCGGCGACATGCGCGAGCCCCTCCTCGGCCGACTCCAGATAGCGGGCCGTACGCCCGACGACGACGGCCAGCTCCACCTCCCAGTCGGTCTTGCCGGACCCGCGCGGCACCAGCACGGTGTCGTACGGCCCGACGACCGTGTCCGGGGCCTTGAAGAAGATCACGGGCTCGGTGGGCGGCTCGGCGCCGGTCTCCCGGGCGTGGTCGTGGTAGTTGAGCCCGATGCACACGATCTTGCCGATGCGGCCGATGGGAGGCCCGATCCGCAGCCCCGCCGCCTCCAGCGCGGGCAGTTCACCGGCGTCGGCCGCCGCCCGGACGCGACCGAGCGCGCCGTCGTCGGCGAGCAGCGCGCCGTCGATGTCGTCCACGATCCCCGACAGGTCGCGCAGGGTTCCCTGGGCGTCGAGCAGCGCCGGGCGCTCCGCTCCGGCAGTACCGACTCGCAGCAGCTTCATGGTCACCATCTCCCTCTATAGCGGGCGCCCGGCGGATGGGTGCAGCCATCGCAGGACTGGTCGATCCTCCAAGTCGCCTGTCCAGTCCACAAGACCCTGTTCAGGTACTGGACCGTAACCCGGCCCCGCAGCGCGCCCCGGCTCACCGGTACAGCGCGGCCCGCTCCAGCGCGCTCCAGGTCGTGCTGGTGACGACGTACAGCGCCGCCGCGAGCGGTATGACCGCCACGGTGACGAGCGTGAAGAAGGACATGAACGGCATCACCTTGCCGACCGCCGCGAGCCCGGGCACGTGACCGCCGTCCCCCGCGGGCACCGCGACGGGGTTCTTCGCCGCCATCAGCTTGGTGCGTCGGTAGTTGAAGGCGGCGACGGCCGCGACGAGGACGAAGAGAACGACGTAGACGAGCCCGGCCGGTCCGAACAACCCGCCGTCGGCGAGGGCGTCGGCCCAGCGGCCGCCGAGCGGCGCGGCGAGCAGGGAGTGCGTCAGCAATCCGTTGCTCGCGCCGCCGATCGAGGTGTTCGAGAACAGGTGGTAAAGGAGGAAGAAGGCCGGAAGCTGGAGCAGGCCGGGCAGGCAGCCGGAGAGCGGCGACACCTTCTCCTCGGCGTGCAGCTCCAGTACCGCCTTCTGCAGCCGCTGCGGATCCTTGCCGTGCTTCTCACGCAGCTCCGCGATCCGCGGCTGGAGTTCGGCGCGGGCGCGCTGGCCACGGGCGGCGGCCCGGGACAGGGGGTGCACGAGCAGCCGTACGAGCGCGGTGAACAGGACGATCGCCGCGGCCGCCGCGGAGGCGTGGAAGAGCGGCTGGAGCAGGTCGGCGAGCTGCTCGACGAGGTGCGCGAAGACGGACATGGGGGTGGACATGGGTGAGCCCTTCGGGACGGGGTGCGTCGGCGCCGGTGTGACCGGAGTGGACAGGACGGCACGACGACCCGCGCGAGGGCACCGGTGAGGACCGGCGGTCTCGTCGGTGAAGGCGAGGAGAGGGGTGCCCTACGCGCGGATCGTCGCGAGGGCGTGTCCGGGCGCCCGGGGCCGGCGGCGTCCCGGGGCGTCGGGGTCGCGCTGGGGCAGGAAGGCCGTACGGCGGGCCCGGTCGCGTATCGCGGTGCGCACCCGGTGGGGCGGGACGGCGGGCGCGCAGCGGGCGGCCAGCAGCGAGCAGGCGGCGAGGGCGGACCCGGCGGCGGCCGTCGCGGCCAGGGCGACGGCGGCGGAGAGGCCGCCGGTGTCGAGGAGCACGGCCTGGAGCACGAGCAGGTGCACCAGCACCAGAAGGAAGGCGGCAGGCGCGAGAGGACGCGCGACGCGGCTGCGGCCGATCACGGCACCCCCCTCTCTCTTCCCCTGCCGGGACCGGTTCCCGGCCCCCTCGTTCCTACAACGCCCGGACTCCCCGCGATGGTTCCACATCCACGGCACAGACCTCCCGGCCGCCGGCCTCCGGGGCTCCGCTCCCCGGGCCGCCGGCGGACCTGCGGGGCGGGCGCCCCCGGGAATAGCCTGGGAGCAGAGCGGCATCGCGAGCGATCGGGCCCTTCCGAAGCGGTCCACGGGTGACGTGGACCGAGGGGGACGCAGAACCGCGGGGGACGTGACGAGGGAGGCGAAAGCCGTGCCCTGGAATCTGAACGGCACGTATCTGGAGAGCTGCAACTGCGACGTGGTGTGCCCCTGCACCACCTCGGGCCTCACCGCACCGGCCGACCACGAGCGCTGCCAGGTGACCTTCGCCTTCCACGTGGACAGCGGGACCGTGGACGGCGTGGACGTCGCCGGCCGCAACGTCGCCGTCTTCATCGACGCGCCCCGGGTCATGGCCGACGGCGGCTGGCAGGTGGCGCTGTACCTGGACGCCTCGGCCGACGACGGCCAGGCGGACGCGCTCGGCAAGGTCTTCTCCGGCCAGGCCGGCGGGCCCATGGCGGCGCTCGCCCCGCTCATCGGCGAGGTCCTCGGGGTGGAGCGCGTCCCCATCGACTACCGCGACGACGGCCGCCGCCACTCCGCGCGGGTGGGCGACGCCATCGACATCGAGATCGAGGACCAGGTCGCACCGCAGTACGGCGAGGACGGTCCGGTCATGGGCCTCACCGGCATGTTCCACCCGGTGAACAGCACGTTGACGATCGCCAGATCCAGCCGCGCTACCGGCGCCGGCGTCCACGGCCGGTCCTGGGACTTCTCCGGCGGCAACGCCCACTCGGCGCCCTTCACGTGGTCGGCGTGACCGGCCGGTCGGTCGCCGTCGGCCGCGGGGCGGCCGCCCCCTCCGCACTGCTGCTGGTCGCGGCGGCCGCCGCCTGGGTGTGGATGGTCGCGCGTTGGGGCGGCACGCCGGCGACGACCGGGACCATGGGGCTGGGCCTGCCCGCCTTCCTGGCCGTGTGGACGCTGATGATGGCGGCCATGATGCTGCCCGCGACGGCGCCCGTCGCCGGGCTGTACGCCCGCACGATCGCCGTTCACCGGGTGCCGCGCATGGTGGTCTTCACCGTCGCCTACCTGCTGGTGTGGGCCGCCGCCGGGCTGCCGGCCTACGGACTGGCGGCCGCCCTGGGCCGGGTGACGAGCCTGCCCGTCGTGGCCGGGACCGCGGTGGCCGCCGCCGTCTTCGCCGTCAACGGCGTGTACCAGCTCACCCCCCTGAAGGACCGCTGCCTGGCGAAGTGCCGCTCGCCGGTCGGGACGATGCTGCGCTACGCCTCCTACCCGGCGCCCTGGCGCGATCCGCGTGCCGGCCTCCACCACGGGGCCTTCTGCCTGGGGTGCTGCTGGTCGCTGATGGTGGTGCTGGCGGCCTTCGGCGTGATGAACCTGTGGGCCATGGTGGTCCTCGCCGCCGTGATCTCCGTGGAGAAACTGGCTCCGGCCGGCCACCTGGTGGCCCGTGCCGTGGGCATCGCCTCGCTCGCACTGGCCGTCGCCGTCTTCTGGGTCCCGGCGCTGGCCCCGGCCCTCACCGGCGGCGGCATGACCGGAATGTGAGGACCGGGGGCCGCACCCCGGGAAACCACGTACTCCACCTGTGTCACCGGTCGGCAGTACGGTGTCACCCATGCGCCCCGACACGCCTGCCGAGAACGTCGACCACACCGCCGAAGCGGCACGCCTGGAGCGGACCGCCGGCCTGTACCCCGAGGACGCCGAAGCCCTGCTCCTGCGCGCCGCGGCCCATCTGGAACTGTCCGGCGACCGCCCCGCCGCGACGACGCTCTACGACCGCCTGCTGTCCTCCGCCGACGGCCTGGATGACCCCCACCTCGTCCGCGCCCTGAAGGCCTCGAACCTGTGGGAGTACGACCACGAGGCGGAGGCCAGGGCGATCATCGACGGCATCCGCGCGTCCGCGCCCCGCGACCCGGCCCCCTGGGTGATCGTCGCCGAGTCCCTGGAGTCGCACGACGAGCTGGAGGCGGCGGAGCAGACCTTCACGCAGGCGGCCACCCTCCTCCTGCCGGACGGCACGGAGCCCTCGTACGGCACGCACCCCCTCCTCTACGGCCGCCACCGCGTCCGCCGCATGCTGGGCCTGCCCCACGACCACTGGGACACCCTCGCGGACAGCCTCCATACCTCCCCGGTCTCCCTGGACGAACTCCACGACCCGAAGCGGGTCTGGTCCCTGGGCTCGGACAACCCGGCGGAGCTGGCCGCGGAGATCTCCCGCCTCAACGCCGAACTGGGCGCCTACCGGGAGGCCCTCTCCCGCCCGTTCCCGGTGGCGGTCCTGCACTGGCCGGCGGCCGAACTGGCGGAACTGCTCGCGGCCTACGCCGACCTGGCCACCGAGTACCCCTCCCACGACGCCCACCTGGCGACCATAGAGGCCTCCCTCCGCGAACTGGCCTCCTCGGGCACCCCCAACCTGGGCATCGTCACCGGCACGGTCCCGTCCTACGAGGCCTTCGCCGCCTCGGAGAGCTCGAGCCCGTCCGACCCGACCCTGCTCCCCCAGTACGCCACCACCCTCGCGGCCCGCGGCCGAGCCGTCGCCTGGCCCCCGCAGCGGACGGCGCACTGCTGGTGCGGTTCGGGGCGGGCGTACGGCGAGTGCCACGGAACCCCGGACGCCGCGGTAGCCGTCTAGAGAGCTGGTCCCAGCGGAACGAGGCGGAGGGGGCGGACCCGGCCGTGCCCCAACCCTGGCTCGCCCTCTCCCTCCTCTGCGCCGCCCTCTGCACGTCCGTCGGCGCCCACGGCACCCACGCCGCCCTGCGCGCCCGCCGGTCCCTGGGCCGACTCGGCGTGCGGGGCGTCCAGACCCGGGGCGAGGTGGCCAACTCCCCGCGCCGCGTCGGCACGTCCTACCACCCACCCCAGATCCGCTACGAGGCCCCACCTCCGGGCCACCCCTCAGCCCCCGCCACCCAGACCTACCGCCAGGTCCCCCTGAACCCCGACGCCCCCAACGCCCTGTACCGCGGCACCCCGGTGACCCTTCGCTACGACCCGGCGGACCCAAGACGCGCGGTGGTGGTCCGCACGGCGAAGTCGTACTCACCCACCGCGAACTTGGTGTGGTGCGCGCTTTTCACGGCCTTCGGGGTCGGGTTGGCGGTTTTCTCCCTCCTGTAGCTGCGGACGCCTGTCAGTGCCTCCTGTTAAAACAGATGCACATTGAAAGTGGTCGAGGGGGGCAAGGTGGCGGAGCCGGGGGAACAGGTGCAGCCGGTCGCCGGCGTGTACGAGCAGCTGATCACCGAGGACGTGAGCAAGGCGCTGGGACAGCTCGAGGCCGAGGGGTGGAAGGCCGTCGACGCGGAGGTCAGCGCGGAGTCGGCGCCCCATGTGCTGGCCCGTCACATCGGTGAGGTGGTCGCCCGCAGGCTCCATCAGCTGCCGCCCGCCCA
This sequence comes from Streptomyces sp. NPDC003720, assembly GCF_042875075.1. Taxonomy (NCBI): domain Bacteria; kingdom Bacillati; phylum Actinomycetota; class Actinomycetes; order Kitasatosporales; family Streptomycetaceae; genus Streptomyces; species Streptomyces sp. NPDC003720. The sequence goes on along the minus strand of NZ_JBIANZ010000003.1, from coordinate 38,348 downwards.
GCAGGTTCGGTTCGCCAACCAGATCCTCACGTCGCTGAGTACCGCTTCTCCCGAGCTCGGCGAAGCCTCGCCGGTCAGCACGGTCGCAGAAGGCCCGCGGCAGTTGCTCGCCCTGGCGAAGCAGGAGGCACCCGGGGCCTACGCGATCCGGCCCCTCACCCCGCTCTCCGAGACGTCGCTGCTCACGAACTCGCCGGAAGACCTCAGCCTGGGCTCGGAACTGCGGGCAGAACTCGCCACGGCCGACCGCATCGACCTGCTCTGCGCCTTCGTGAAGTGGTACGGCATCCGGGTCCTCGAGGAGGCTCTGCGCGCCGCCAAGGAGCGGGGCGTACCGATCCGGGTCATCACGACCACCTACATGGGCGCCACCGACCGCCACGCGCTCGACCGCCTGGTGCGCGACTTCGGTGCCACCGTCAAGGTCAACTACGAGATCCGCTCCACCCGCCTGCACGCCAAGGCGTGGCTCTTCCGGCGCAAGACGGGCTTCGACACGGCGTACGTCGGCAGCTCGAACCTCTCCAGAGCCGCACTGCTCGACGGCCTGGAGTGGAACGTCCGGCTGTCCTCGATCGCGACTCCCGCGGTGCTGGACAAGTTCGAGGCCACCTTCGACGCGTACTGGAACGACACGGCGTTCGAGACGTACGACCCCGAACTGCACGGTGAGCGCCTCGACGGAGCACTGGCCCAGGCAGGCGGCGGCACGTCCGCCACCGATCTGAAGATCAACCTCTCCGGTCTCGAGGTGCGGCCCTTCCCGCATCAGCGGGACATGCTGGAACGGCTCCGCGTCGAACGGGAGGTCCGAGGACGCCGCCGAAACCTGCTGGTCGCCGCGACGGGCACCGGCAAGACCGTGATGGCGGCGCTGGATTACCGAAGCCTGTGCGGACCGTCGAAAAGCAACCGGCCGAAGCTGTTGTTCGTGGCCCATCGCAAGGAGATTCTCCGGCAGTCGCTGCGCACATACCGGGAGGTCCTCGACGATGCCTCGTTCGGCGAGCTGCTGCACGCCGGTACGGAACCCCGGTCCTGGGAGCACGTGTTCGCCAGCGTCCAGTCACTCAACGTCTCGAGACTCGAGCGACTGGCACCCGAGCACTTCGACATCATCGTCATCGACGAGTTCCACCACGCCACCGCGACCACGTACCGGCGGGTCATCGACCACTTCACTCCGCGGGAGCTACTGGGCCTCACCGCGACCCCAGAGCGGATGGACGGGCGAAACGTCCAGGACGAGTTCTTCGACGGCCGGATCGCCGCCGAACTGCGGCTGTGGGAGGCCCTGGAGAACGACCTCCTCTGCCCCTTCCACTACTTCGGCATTCCGGACGGTACGGATCTGACGAACCTCGGCTGGCAGAAGGGCGCGTACGCCGACCAGGAACTCGGCAACCTCTACACGGGCAACCACGCTCGTGCCCGGATCGTGGTGAAGCAGATCCGGGACAAGGTGTCCAACCCAGGCGCGATGAGAGCACTCGGTTTCTGCGTCACCAAGGCCCACGCCCACTTCATGGCGGACTTCTTCCGCCAGGCCGGTTTCCAGGCCATAGCGCTCGACAGCGACTCTCCGACCGAACTGCGCGCCCGGGCCCTCTCCGAGCTGGGCGACGGGAAACTTCAGGTCATCTTCTCGGTCGACCTGTTCAACGAGGGGCTGGACATCCCCGACGTGGACACTCTGCTCCTCCTGCGCCCCACCAACAGTGCCACCGTCTTCCTTCAGCAGCTGGGGCGAGGACTGCGGCGCACCGAGACGAAGCCCGTACTCACCGTGCTCGACTTCATCGGGCAGCACCGCGCGGAGTTTCGCTTCGAGGAGCAGTTCCGGGCTCTGACCAACCTCTCGCGGAACCGGCTCGTCGATCACATCGAGCACGACTTCCCGCAGCTGCCGTCCGGCTGTCAGATCATCCTGGAGGGCAAGTCCAAGGACCTCGTCCTGGACAACATCCGTACGCAGTTGGGCGCCACCGTGAAGACGCTGGTGAACGAGGTCAAGGCATACAACACCCCTCGTCTCGCCGACTACCTTCGCGAGAGTCGCCGGGACATCAAGGAGCTCTACAAGAGTGACAACTCCTGGACTTCCGTGCTGCGGCGAGCCGGTCTGACCGAGGAGGCCCCGGCTCCGGGCGAGGCGGCGCTACTCAAGCGGGTCCACGCGTTCCTCCATGTCGACGACCCGGAGCGGGCCGCGGCCTATCTCCGGCTACTCGAGGAAGGCGCTCCGGTCTACGAGGATCTGACTCCGGGCGACCAGTCGTACGCCCGCATGCTGTTCTTCAACCTGTGGGACAACGCGGGCGGGTTCACCAGCTTCCAGGAGGGCCTTGAGTCACTGCGCGTTCAGCGGGCGCTCCGCGACGAGCTGCGGCAGGTGCTGTCACATGTCATGGAACAGGCGGACCACTTCCCGATCCCGCTGACCGGCCGGCTCAGCCATGTCCCACTGAGAGTCCACAGCGCGTACAACCGTTCCGAGATCCTCGCCGCCCTCGGAGTGGCCCGCTTCGGCGGGCAGATGCCGCGATCCTTCGCGCAGGGCGTGCAGTGGGTCGATGAGCTGAAGACGGATGCCCTGCTCATCACGCTGGAGAAGAACGAGAAGGACTTCTCACCCACCGTCCGCTACAAGGACTATGCCCTGAGTCCGACGCTCTTCCACTGGGAGTCCCAGAACTCGACAGCGGAGAACTCCCCTACCGGCATGCGGTACCGGCAGCACAAACAGCGTGGGAGCCACGTCCTGCTGTTCATGCGCCGCTACAGGAACACCGACATAGGTAAGTCTCAGCCGTGGATGCTCCTCGGCCCGGCCACCTACGAGAGCCACACCGGCAGCAAGCCGATGGCGATCACCTGGCGTCTGGATCACCAGCTCCCAGCGGACGTGTGGACCTACTCAGCGATCACCGCGAGCTGAGCGCGTGAGGCGGAGGACCTGACGGCCCTGCCTCACTCTTCGCCCTCTTCGCCCTCCGACGTAGCGGACGGCGACGGCTCGTTGCTCTGGCCCGGGGGGCTCGGGGTGGCCTGGGGCGGGTGGGCCGTGTTGCCGGGGTGGTGGGTGGAGGGGTCCTGGGGGCGGGCGCCGTTGTTGCCGTGGGTGGTGTGGGGCGTGGGGGCCGCCGGGGAGGACGGGGGCAGGGTCCTGGAGATGGGCTGGGCGTGGGGGGTGGCCGGGGTGGCGGCCTGAGCGCGGGGGCCGGATGTGCCGGACGTGGGCTGGGTGCGCGTCGGTCCGGAGCCGGGCTGGGTGCGGGGGGCGGCCGGTGGGGCGGTGCTGGGCCCGTTGCCGGGTGTCGCCTTGTGGGACGCCGGGTGATCGGGGGTCGTGGCGGTGGAGCTCGCCTCGGCCCGGTCGTCGCTGGTTCCGCTGGTGTCCGGGGAGACGGCGAAGGCCGTGCCCAGGGCCACGGAGATGGCGGCCAGGGCGGTGCCCACCGCCAGGCGGCGGCCGTGCCGGCGGCCGTCCGCGGGCCGCGCGGGGCCCGGTCCGACGGCGGCGTCCGCGGTGGTCGGGCGGAGCGCTGCCGGCGTTTTCAGACCCTCCGTACGGGCGGGGCGGGTTGCCGTCGGTCGCCGCGTCATCGCCATTCCCGTGGCAGGGTTGGCCGCGGTACCGGGCGCGTTCAGGGCGGCCAGGGTCCGCGCGCACTGTTCGGCGTCGGGGCGGGCCTCGGGGTCCTTGGCGGTCATGGCGCGGAGCAGGGTCGCCAGGTCCGGGGAGATCCAGGGAGGGAGCTCCGGTGCGCGCAGGAGGCGGGCGACCGCGGCCTCCAGCGCGGTGCCCGGGTATTCCAGTTCCCCTTTGAGGCACTCCAGCAGGACCAGGCCGAGCGCGTAGACGTCGGCGGGCGGTCCGACGTAGCCGCCCTCGACCTGCTCCGGCGCCAGATACGCGGCCGTGCCCGTCAGCACGTCGGGGGCCGTCTGGCGGGTGGCGTCCGTCAGGCGCGCTATGCCGAAGTCGGCCAGGTGGGGGTCGCCGGCCGGGTCGAGCAGGACGTTCGACGGTTTGACGTCGCGGTGCACTATGTCGGCGCGGTGGACGTGGGCGAGCGCCCGGGCGAGGGCGGCGCCGAGGGCCGTCACGCGTCGCTCGGGCAGCGGGCCGCTCTCCAGGAGGCTGTGCAGCGTGGGGCCTTCGACCAGTTGCATGACCAGGTACGTGTGGTCGTCCTCGCGGCCGGAGTCGTAGACCGTGACCAGTCCGGGGTGCTGCAGGCCGGCGAGCAGCACGGCCTCCGCCGTGAGACGGTCCTCGGTCTGCGGGCCCGGGCCAGGCCGGAACACCTTGACGGCGACGGGCCGTCCGAGGCGTGTGTCCACGCCCTCGTAGACGTCGGCCATGCCTCCCGATCCGATTCTCGCGCCCAGCCGGTAGCGTCCGGCGAGGACGCGCGTGGAGCTAGCATCCGCTGCGACCGGCGCGGGGGCCGTCGGGACTGCCGTTCGGCTGGCCTTCATCTAAGTCTCCGTTGCTGTCACCTCGTGCCGGGCTCGGCCATGGGCCGTACTCCGAGCCGGGTACCCGAGCCCGTGTCAGGTATCCGGACCAAGTCGCCGGTTCGAGGGGCGTCGGGACCGTGGCGCGGGGTCCGGTCGGGGGGACGGGGCGTGAAGTACGCCCAGCGGGCGGGCGGTCGGGCGGCCGGGACCGCCGCTACGCTCTCGGTGGATTCTGCGACGAAGAGCCGACACGGGGGTCTGCGATGAGCGCGACTGTCACTGCCGTCAGCAGCAACGGCGAGTACTCCTTCACCAAGCCCAACCGGGAGCGGATCACCCTGCTCGCCGGGCTCGGGGTCGAGGGGGACGTGCATGCCGGGGTGACCGTGAAGCACCGGTCACGTGTAGCCCAGGACCCGACCCGGCCGAACCTCCGGCAGGTGCACCTCATCCATGAGGAACTGTTCGAGGAGGTCGCGGCGAGCGGGTTCCGGGTGGCCGCCGGGGAACTGGGCGAGAACATCACCACCCGGGGGATCGATCTGCTGGGGCTGCCGACGGGGGCGCTGCTCCGGATCGGGGACGAGGCCGTCGTGGAGGTGACCGGGCTGCGCAATCCGTGCCTCCAGATCGACGGCTTCCAGCGGGGGCTGCTGAAGCAGGTGGTGGGACGCGATGCGGACGGGCGCGTCCGCTACCGGGCCGGGGTGATGGGTGTGGTGAGGGTGGGCGGCGTCGTGCGCGCCGGGGACGCGATCTCCGTGGAGCTGCCCGACGGGCCGCACCGGGAGCTCGAGCGGGTCTGACCACACGGGTTCATGTGGTCCGTCCGGTCCGTGCGCTCCACGCCGTCCGCTCCGTGCGCTCCACTCGGTCCGCGCGGTCGGTTCGGTTCCGGGCGCCGCCGTCGGCCGTCGGCCATCAGCCGTCGGCGGTCGCCGAGGGACGACGGCGGTTCGTGCGGCGCCCGGGAGAGCGGGGTGGAGGACCGGGGCGGCGGCGGGGACTACGCCGTCGCCGCCAGGTCGGCGCGGCCGAACAGCAGGGCGTAGCCCGCCGGGAGTTGGGTCAGGACCCGGGTCGTCAGGGGCTCGCCGACGGTGTCCGCGAGGACGCCGAGGACCGAGGTGACGTCCCAGCGGGCCGTGGCCGGGGTGGCGTCCTCGTCGAGGTGGCTCGCCACGGACTCGACGAACTCGCGCGCGGACAGCGGGGCGTTCGCGGGGATCTGGGAGGCGACCAGGGTGCCCGCCTGCCTGGGCAGGGCCTGGGCGAGGGCGACGCGCTCCTCGCCGGTCACGTGGCCGCCCAGGGCGGTCAGGACGGTGCGGGTGACGTGTTCGGCCTCGGCCGCGGTCGAGTACCGACCGGCCTCGCGCACCGCGTCGACGAGTTCCTCCCAGCGCGCGGTGTCGGCTCCGGCCTCGGGGGCGATCGGGCGCAGCGCCGGGGTCACGGCGGGGGCGATGGGGGCGGGGGCGGGGATGGTCGTTCTCGGCTGCGGGGTCGTCACGGTCATCGGGGTGGATCCTCCTACGGGACACTTCGGGACACCGGGGAGCCCGGTACCCCGGAATGCGGCGTGCATGAGGCGGAATTCAGCCAAAGTGCGGTATGTGGTGGCATGCGGTCCGTGCGACCAGTGCGGCTCGGGGGCCGGCGCCCGGCACGACGGGCGGGTCGACGGCGGCGCTCCGCGGCCCCCGGTCGGGGCCACGGAGCGCGGGGTGATGCGACCGGGGGCGGTCAGCCGGTGATCTGCCTGCGGCCGCTGTCTCCGCCGCTGATCTGGATGCGGCGCGGCTTGGCCTGTTCGGCCACCGGGATGCGCAGGGTCAGGACGCCCGCCTCGTACGAGGCGTCGATGCGCTCGGTGTCGAGGGTCTCGCCGAGGAAGAGCTGACGGGTGAAGGTGCCCGTGGGGCGCTCGGCGACGATCATCTCGGCGCCCTCCGGCGCGGGGCCGCGGCGCTCGGCGCGGACGTTGAGGACGTTGCGTTCGACGTCCAGCTCGATCGTCTCCGGGTCGATGCCGGGGAGGTCGAAGTGGACCAGGAAGTCGTCGCCGGAACGGTAGGCGTCCATCGGCATGGCCGACGGGCGGCCGGCGGCGGCGTTCGCGGGACCGAAGACCTGCTGCGCGAGTCGGTCGAATTCGCGGAACGGGTCCGTACGCATGAGCATCACGGCTCACTCCTCTCACCAGGTGCTGGGTGCGATGCCCTACGCCTTCTTATATAGCTCGGAGCCGGAAAGTTGACAAGCCACGACTCAGCTTGTTGGAGCCGTATGGGCGCGCGCTAGCCTCGGAGCAGGTGGTGAAGCCACCCGAAGCACACCAAGACGTGACGACTAGATGGAGGCAGCTCATGGCCAGGGTTCCCAGCGCGGTGGTCGCCGCGACCGGACTCGTCGGCGGGTACGGCGTCGCACGCTGGACCGGGAAGCGGCAGCTCGGCGGGGTCGTGCTGGCCGCCGCGGGGACCGCCGCCGCGCAGCAGTGGCGCAGGCGGGCGGGCGGTAGGGCCGCAGGGGCGCTGACCGCCGGGTACGTCGCCGCGTTCGCCGGATCGCATCCGCTGGCCAAGAAGGTCGGCGCCTGGCCGTCCGTCCTCGGCGTCGCGGGCGCGGTCGCCCTGGCCTCCTGGGCCGTCGCCGACCGACGCGGCTGAGCGGAGCGGCTGAGCGGAGCGGCTGAGCGGAGCGGCTGAGCGGAGCGGCGCGGCGGAGTCACGCATCCGGCCGACGCGGCTGAGCGGCGCGGCCGAGTTGCGCGTCCGGCCGTCGCGGCTGAGCGAGGCGGCTGAGCGACGCGGCCGAGTCGCGCGTCCGGCCGACGCGGCTGAGCGGCGCGGCCGAGCCCCAGAGCGCTGGACGGCGTCGACGCCCCACGGTGTCAGGCCGTCGGGCCGTCCACCGCCACCCGCGCACCCGGCGCCACCCGCTCCCCCTCCGCCCGGAACGACCGCCGGTACGCCTGCGGGCTGGTCCCCACCACCCGGCGGAAGCGTTCGCGGAAGGCCGTCGGGGAGCCGAAGCCCACCTGCACGGCGATCCGCTCCACCGGATGCGGCGTCGTCTCCAGCAGGTACTGGGCCCGCCGCACCCGCGCCCGGTGCAGCCACTGCAGCGGCGTCGTGCCGGTCTGCTCGCGGAAGCGGCGGTTCAGCGTGCGGCTGCTCATGCGGGCCCGGGCGGCGATCTCGTCCAGGGCGAGATCGCGGTCGCAGTTGTCCTCCAGCCAGGCCAGCAGCGGCTCCAGGGTCGCGCCGGCCGGCGCCGGCGGCAGGTCGTGCACGATGAACTGGGCCTGCCCGCCCTCCCGCTCCAGCGGCATCACCGACATCCGGGCCACGTGCGCGGCGACCGCAGAGCCGTGGTCCCGGCGGACCATGTGCAGGCACATGTCCAGAGCCGCGGCCGCGCCCGCCGAGGTCAGGAACTGGCCGTTGTCGACGTAGAGGACGTTCGGGTCGACCGTGACCGCCGGGTACCGCTCCGCCAGTTCCCGCGCCGCCCGCCAGTGCGTCGTCGCGCGCAGCCCGTCCAGCAGTCCGGTGGCCGCGAGGACGAACGCGCCCACGCAGATCGACGCCACGCGCGTGCCGTTCGCCGCCGCCGCGCGCACCGCCTCCGCGACGCCCGGCGGAAGCGGCAGCGCCGGATCGGCGACGCCCGGCAGGACGATCGTGTCCGCGTCCGCCAGCGCCTCAAGGCCGTACGGCGCCCGCACCGCGAAGACGCCCCCGGCCGCGCTCACCTCCCCCGGCCCCGGTCCGGCTCCCGGGGAGCAGACCCGCACGCGGTAGGCGGGGCGGCCGTCGGGCAGCCGGGCCCAGCCGAAGGTGTCGATCGGGACGGAGAGGTCGAACGGGATCACCTGGTCCAGCGCCAGGACGGCCACGGTGTGCATGGCGGGAAAGTAGCCGTACGACGGGTTACCGCCAAGCGGCGGGGGCGGCAACCGCTCCCCTGCACCCTGAGGGAGGGCGGCGGCGAGAATCCGTCGGGTGCTGGCAATCCGGCCACTGCCGCGTGATCGTTGCGCCGCCTAGCCTCCTGCCGTGACCAAGTTCCTCCTCGCCGTCCACGTCATCGCCGCCATCGTCGCCATCGGGCCCGTCACGGTCGCCGCGAGCATGTTCCCGCCCGCCGCCCGCCGCGCCCTGAGCGCACCGGACGACGACCGGGCCGCGGAGACGCAGGCGCTGCTGCACCGGATCTGCCGGGTGTACGCCGTCGTCGGCGTCGTCGTCCCCGTCTTCGGGTTCGCCACGGCAAGCGGCATGCACGTGCTCGGCAGCGCCTGGCTGATCGCGTCCATCGGCCTCACGGCGCTGGCCGCCGTCGTGCTGGGAGCGCTGGTGCTGCCCGCCCAGGCCGCGCTGGTGGAGGGGGCCGGCAGCCACCGCAGCACCGCTCGGCTGGCCATGTTCACCGGCGTGTTCAACCTGCTGTGGGCGGCCGTGACCGTGCTGATGATCGTGCGGCCCGGCTCCACGACGGGCGCGTGAGGCCGCACCCGCCGTACCGGCACCGCCCCCGTCGCCGTCGACGGCCGTCCGCCGGTACGGCCCACCGAGACGGACCGGCGCCTTACAGCTCCGCCTGACCCGCGCCCTTCAGCGCGCCCAGGTCGAAGACGTCGCCCATCCTGGCGAAGCCCAGGTCGCTGGGGTGCAGATGATCGCCGGAGTCGTACGCGGGCCGCAGTCGCCGCGCGTCGTACGGGTCCCGCAGGGCCTGGTCGAAGTCGACGACCGAGTCGTAGACCCGGCCGGACCGGATCTCCGCGTTGACCTGCTGCCGCACCGCCTCACGGGCCGGCGTCCAGCCGCGGTGGCCGCGGAACGGCATCAGGGTCGCGCCCACCACCCGGAGCCCGCGGGCGTGCGCCTGGCGGACCAGGGTGCGCAGGCCTTCGGTGATCCTGTGCGGGTCGGCGAGATCCGGGTTGCGGATGATGTCGTTGATGCCGAGGTCGATGACGACGACCTTCACATTGGTCCGGGACAGCGCGTCCCGGCCGAAGCGGCCGAGGCCGCTCTGGTTCTCCGCCGGCCGGCCCAGCCCGTCCGCGAGGACCTGGTTGCCGCTGATGCCCTCGTTGACGACGCCGTAGCGCGGCAGGGCGCCACCGGCCGCCACCGCCGTGTGCAGCCGGCCCGCGAGGACGTCGGTCCAGCGGCGGTTGGCGCCGACCGTGGACGTTATGCCGTCGGTGATCGAGTCGCCGAAGACGACCGCCGTGCCCGTCGCCTCGTTGCTCAGCACGTCAAGGGCCGTCAGATAGCGCCAGTACGGCGTCTGTTCGGTGTACGCGGCGCCCGTCGCGTCCTCCGTGCGGTCGCCCTGGGCCACGTACGACATCTGCTGCGCGTGCGGGTGGTAGGTGACCGGGCCCGACGGGGTCGGCGAGTACGTGGTGACCAGCACGTCGGAGTCGTGCGGGACGACGACGCGCACGGCGTCGCTGAGCACCTGGCCGCCGGCCGGGATCACGACGCTCGCGGCGCCGTTGAACGTCAGCCGCCGCATCGTCGCCGCGTCGGCCTCGGCCGTGTCGTGGCCCACCGCCACCGCCAGGGAGGCGTGCGAGACGGTCAGCGGGGACTGCCCGTAGAGGTTGGACAGCGTGATGCGGGCACTCGTACCCGCGGTGCTCGCGTGCACGACGTTGCGCACCGAACGGCCGGCGAGACCGGTGGTCTCGGTGCCCGGCTCGCCGCCCACGGGCGCCGTGGACCAGGCGCCGACCCAGGTGCCGGTCGACGCGGGAGCGACGGAGGAACCATGACGCGGGCGGCTGCCGGCGAAAGTGCCACTGGGGGTGCCGTCGTCCGCGGCCACCGCGACGTAGACGGCTGCACACACGGCCACGATCAGCGCGACCAGCGCGCTGAGCACGGCATAACCATGACGCTTGGTCATGCTTGCGTTGTTCTCCTCGGGAGATGGGAGCCCGAGGCTCCGATCTTGATGAACCCATGATGCGTCATGGGCTCGGGAGACCTGACAGGACCCTGCCCGAAACCCCCTACAGACAGACGCCGGGAACTCCTGTTTCGTTCCGGGAGTCGGTCAGGAAGGGACAATTGTGCGCGGGATCACCGCACGCGCCGAGCACGGGTGGAGCTGATGGAACAGACCGAGACACGAACAGCGGACCGGACCACGACGCAGCAGACCGCGTCGCACCGGACCATGAACGCCTTCACCCCCGCCGACGAGGAACGGCGGCGGGGCGTACGGCGCATGAAACTCACCGCGACCGGACTGCTGCTGTTCGTCGCCCTCGTCTACGTGCTCTCCCGGCTCGCCGCACACCAGGGCGCGGGCCCCTGGGCGGGCTACGTGGCCGCCGCCGCCGAGGCCGGCATGGTCGGCGCGCTCGCCGACTGGTTCGCCGTCACCGCCCTCTTCCGGCACCCCCTCGGGCTGCCCATCCCGCACACCGCGATCATCCCCACCAAGAAGGACCAGCTCGGCATCTCCCTCGGCGAGTTCGTCGGCGAGAACTTCCTCTCCCAGGACGTCGTACGGCAGCGGCTGCGCGCCGTCGGCATCGGCAGCCGGCTCGGCGCCTGGCTCGCCCTGCCCGAACACGCCGACCGGGTCACCGCCGAACTCGCCACCGCGCTCCGCGGCGCCCTCACCGTCATGCGCGACCGGGACGTCCAGGCCGTCGTCACCGAGGCCGTCACCCGGCGCGCCGACATCCAGGAGATCGCCCCCGGCCTCGGCAAGATGCTCGAGCGGATCGTCGCCGACGGCGGCCACAAACGCGTCGTCGACCTCGTCGTCGCCCGCGCCCACGACTGGCTCGAACTGCACCGCGCCGACGTCATGAGCGCCGTCGAGGGCGGAGCACCCGGCTGGACCCCGCGCTTCGTCGACAAGAAGGTCGGCGACCGCGTCTACAAGGAACTGCTGCGCTTCGTCACCGAGATGCGCGACATGCCCTCCCACCCGGCCCGCGGCGCCCTCGACCGCTTCCTCACCGACTTCGCCTCCGACCTGCAGTCCGACACCGACACCCGCGGCCGGGTGGAACGGCTCAAGGGCGACATCCTCGGCCGCGCCGAGGTGCAGGACCTGATCGCCTCCGCCTGGACCGCCGTGCGCTCCATGGTCGTCGCGGCGGCCGAGGACGAGCGCAGCGAACTGCGGACGCGGGTACGGGCCGCCCTGCTGTCACTCGGCAACCGGATGGCGAGCGAGCCCAAGGTGCAGCAGAAGGTCGACCACTGGGTCGAGGGCGCGGCCGTGCACGTCGTCACCACCTACCGCAAGGAGATCACCTCCCTGATCACCGACACCGTCGCCGGCTGGGACGCCGAGCACACCACCCGCAAGATCGAGGCGCACATCGGCCGCGACCTGCAGTTCATCCGCATCAACGGCACCGTCGTCGGCTCGCTGGCCGGCCTGCTCATCTACGTCGTCACCCGCGCCGTGGGCGCCTGAGCCGGGCCCGGCCGGCGCCCCCCGTCGTCCCCGCGCCGGGCCCGCCGCCGAGCGCCCCGGGCCTACTCCGGCGACGCCAGGGCACCCGTACCCCGTCCTTCGGCGTTGAGGGGAGCCCATGAGCACAGCCGCAGCACCGGCACCGCAGAGCGGCCGGACCATCACCACGAACATCCCCGCCCGGCTCGACCGCCTGCCCTGGTCCAGGTGGCACTGGTCGATCGTCATCGGCCTGGGCACCGTATGGATCCTCGACGGCCTCGAGGTCACCGTCGTCGGCAACATCGCCAGCCGCCTGTCCGAACCCGGCAGCGGCCTGAGCATCAGCTCCGGGCAGATCACCGGCGTCGCCGCCGCGCTCTACGTCGCCGGCGCCTGCGTCGGGGCGCTGTTCTGGGGCCGGCTGACCGACCGCTTCGGCCGCAAGAAGCTGTTCATGATCACCCTCGCGGTGTACCTCGCGGCCACCGCGCTCACCGCGGTCTCCACCGAGGCCTGGTGGTTCTTCGTCTTCCGGTTCCTCACCGGCTTCGGCATCGGCGGCGAGTACGCCGCCATCAACAGCGCCATCGACGAACTCATCCCCGCGAAGTACCGGGGCCGCGTCGACCTCATCATCAACGGCAGCTTCTGGCTCGGCGCCGTCGGCGGCTCCCTGCTCTCCATCCTCGCCCTCAACACCGACCTCCTCCCCGCCGACATCGGCTGGCGCCTCACCTTCGCGCTCGGCGCCGTCCTCGCCCTCGTCATCCTGCTGGTCCGCCGGCACGTCCCCGAGAGCCCGCGGTGGCTGCTCATCCACGGCCGCGACCGCGAGGCGGAGGAGATCGTCACCGGCATCGAACGCCAGGTGCAGGACGAGAAGGGCGAACCGCTCGCCCGGCCCGAGGGCGAACTCGAGATCCACCAGCGCAAGAACGTCACCTTCATGGAGATCGCGCGCACCGTCTTCGGCCAGTACCGCAAGCGCGCCGTCCTCGGCTTCTCCCTCTTCATCGGCCAGGCGTTCCTCTACAACGCCATCACCTTCGGCTTCGGCGCCATCCTCACCAAGTTCTTCGACGTGCCGGCCGACCACACGGGCTACTACTTCGCCGTCATCGCCATCGGCAACTTCTTCGGCCCGCTGCTGCTCGGCCACCTCTTCGACACCGTCGGCCGCCGGGTGATGATCTCCTCGACCTACCTGCTGTCCGGCCTGCTGCTGTTCGGCACCGCCTGGCTCTTCGACCGCGGCTCCCTCAGCGCCGGCACCCTCACCGCCTGCTGGTGCGCGGTGCTCTTCTTCGCCTCCGCCGGCGCCTCCAGCGCCTACCTGACCGTCTCCGAGATCTTCCCGATGGAGACCCGGGCCATGTCCATCGCCTTCTTCTACGCCCTCGGCACCGCCGCCGGCGGCATCAGCGGCCCGCTGCTCTTCGCCGACCTCACCAGCACCGGCAAGGTCGGCGACACCGTCCTGGCCTTCCAGATCGGCGCCGGGCTGATGTGCGCGGCCGGTCTCGTCGCCGCGTTCCTCGCCGTGAACGCCGAACGCCGGTCCCTGGAGGACATCGCCCGCCCGCTGACCGCGGCCGCGGGCAAGGCCAAGGCGGCGGCCCGTCCCGCCCGCGGCCCGCAGGGGCCCTCGGCGCCGCCGGCGGCCACAGGGCCCTGACGAGCGTTCCGTTCGCGGGCCGGCGCCCGCGACGGAGGAGCCCCCGGAGTCCGGCGCCCTTGCGGCCGGTCGCCGGGGGCTTCGGCCGTCAAGGGATACTGGCCCTCATGACCCGCCTGATCCTCGCCACCCGCAACGCCGGAAAGATCACCGAACTGAGGGCCATCCTCGCCGAAGCAGGCCTCCCCCACGAGCTGATCGGCGCCGACGCCTACCCCGAGATCCCCGACGTCCGGGAGACCGGCGTCACCTTCGCCGAGAACGCCCTGCTCAAGGCCCACGCGCTCGCCCAGGCCACCGGCATCCCCGCCGTCGCCGACGACTCCGGCCTCTGCGTCGACGTCCTGAACGGCGCCCCCGGCATCTTCTCCGCCCGCTGGGCGGGCGCCCACGGCGACGACAAGGCCAACCTGGACCTCCTGCTGGCCCAGATCTCCGACATCGCGGAGGAACACCGGGGCGCGCACTTCGCCTGCGCGGCGGCGCTGGCCCTGCCGGACGGCACGGAGCGGGTGGTCGAGGGACAGCTGAGGGGCATCCTGCGGCACGCCCCGGCCGGCACGAACGGCTTCGGCTACGACCCGATCCTCCAGCCGGACGGCGAGAGCCGCACCTGCGCCGAGCTGAGCGCCGACGAGAAGAACGCGATCAGCCACCGGGGCAAGGCGTTCCGGGCACTGGTGCCGGTGGTGCGGGAGCTGCTGGGCTGACATGCGAAACGCCCCTCACCTTCGATCCGAAGGCGAGGGGCGGTGCGGCCGGTGGGATTCGAACCCACACGGGTGTGAACCCACTGGGACCTAAACCCAGCATGACTGCCAGTTCCATCACGGCCGCCTGAGGCGCGGCCTACTTTACTGTGCCGCTCCGTTCGCCGTCCGCTCCCCGCAGGAGAGGCGGCACGACCGCGGCGGCACGAGCGGGGTCAGATCCCCAGATCCTTGATGATCTTGGCGACGTGGCCCGTGGCGCGGACGTTGTAGAGGGCTCGGTCGACCTTGCCCTGCTCGTCGACGATGATCGTGGAGCGGATGACGCCCATGTACGTCTTGCCGTAGTTCTTCTTCTCGCCGTAGGCGCCGTAGGCCTCGGTGGTCTTCTTGTCGGGGTCGGCGAGCAGCGTGATCTTCAGGGACTCCTTCTCGCGGAACTTGGCCAGCTTCTCCGGCTGGTCCGGGGAGATGCCGATGACGTCGTAGCCGGCGTCGGCCAGGAGGGAGAGGTTGTCCGTGAAGTCGCAGGCCTGCTTGGTGCAGCCGGGGGTCAGCGCCGCGGGGTAGAAGTAGACGATGACCTTGCGGCCCTTGTGGTCCGACAGGGACACCTGGTTGCCGTCGGCGTCGGGGAGGGTGAAGGCGGGGGCCACGTCGCCGGGCTGGAGTCGCTCGCTCATCGGTCCAGCGTAACGGGGGGCGTTGCGGTGCGGCCGTACTGGGAACTGACAGACTGTCCAGGACAGCATCAGGAGACTTCGGAGGCCGTACGGTGGCGGACACGTCGGACACCAGAACCCCGGCAGAGATCGAGGCGGACATCAGGCGCCGCCGCGAAGTGCTGGCCGAGACGCTCGACGAGATCGGGGTGCGGGTGCACCCGAAGACGATCGTCGGGGATGCCAAGGCCAAGGTGGTCGCCAATCTCGATCACACGGTTGGACGGGCGTATGTCCAGGTCAACCGGGTGGTGAGCGACGTCAGGGCACAGTTCGTGGACGAGGAGGGCGCCCCGCGTCTGGAGCGGGTGGTGCCGGTGGCGCTGGTCGCGGTCGGGCTGGTGGGGCTGCTCGCGCTGGGTGTGCGGCGGCGCGGCCGCTGAGCGGCTCGGCGACCCGGGCTCGTACGGGCGTGCAGAAGGCAGGTAGGTTCGGAGCGTGAGCGCCAACAGAAACGTGCAGAGCACCCCCCATCACGACAAGCTGCCCATTCGGATGCTGCATGACCGGGTGCTGGTCAAGCAGGAGACGGGTGAGGGCGAGCGGCGTTCGGGCGGCGGCATCCTGATCCCCGCCACGGCGGCGGTCGGGCGCCGGCTGGCCTGGGCCGAGGTGGTCGCGGTGGGTCAGAACGTGCGGACCGTGGAGACGGGCGACCGGGTGCTGTTCGACCCGGAGGACCGGGCCGAGGTCGAGGTGCGGGGCGTGGCGTACGTGCTGATGCGGGAGCGGGATCTGCACGCGGTGGCCGCCGACCGGTTCGAGGGCGCGGAGGACTCCACGGGCCTGTACCTCTGAGGCGGCCGGGAGTCCCGGAGAGCGACGGCGGAGGGGCCGGTGACCGTGGTCACCGGCCCCTCCGCCGTCGCTTTGCTATGTTCGAGGGAGCCCGACGAGACGCGCCGTACCGGGATGCAGGCAAAGACGACGCACCAGAAATGGGTTCGTCTGCCGGAGGTGTGTCGTCGTGGCGTGGGTTCTGCTGATCGTCGCCGGTCTGCTCGAGGTGGCCTGGTCGGTGGGGATGAAGTACACCGACGGGTTCACCCGGCTCGTGCCGAGTGTGTTCACGGGTGCCGGGATCGTGGCGAGCATGGTGCTGCTGTCGTACGCCGCCAGGTCGCTGCCGATCGGTACGGCGTACGGCGTGTGGGTGGGCATCGGGGCGGCCGGGGCGGCGGTGCTCGGCATGGTGGTGCTGGGTGAGCCGGTCACCGCCGCCCGTGTCTTCTTCGTCTGCCTGCTGCTGGTCGCCGTGGTGGGGCTCAAGGCGACCGGCGGTCACTGACGGGCGCTTCTTCCTACGGCTGGCCTGCGGTGGCTCCGCTGTCGGTGCCTCCGCCCGTGTCGACGCCTCCGGTGCCGCCGCCCGGTGTGCCGCCGCCGGTGTCCGTGCCGCCGCCCGTGGTCAGGCCGCCGTTCGTGTCCCCGCCGGTGGTGGTGCCGCCGCCGTCGGCGGTTCCGCCGGTGGTGGTGCCACCTCCGTCGGTCGTGGCGCCGCCGTCGGTGGCGCCCCCGTCGGTGGTGGGGGTGCTGCCGGTGCCGCCGTCGGTGCTGGGGGTGCTGCCGGTGGTGCCGCCGTCGGTGGTGCTCCCGTCCGTGGTGACGCCGTCGTCCGGGCCGCCGGTGCTCGGGTCGGCGGAGGGGTCGACGGGGGCCTGGGTCTTGTCGGCGCCCGGCTGGAGCTGGAGGTCGAAGTCGCTGACCGGCTTCCCCTTCAGCGCGTCGCGGGTGTACTGGGCCCAGATGGCGGTGGGCGGGCCGCCGCCGTTCATCCGGGGCTGGCCGAGGGCGTAGTACAGGGACTTGTGCGCCGCGGTGACCGGGTCCTGTCCCATGACGGAGACGACGGTGGCGAGTTCGGGGGTGTAGCCCGCGAACCAGGCGGCGGTGTCCTCCTCGGCGGTGCCGGTCTTGCCGGCCGCGGGCCGGCCGGCGGCCTGGGCGGCGACGGCGGTGCCGTTGTCGACGACGCTCTGCAGGATCGAGGTGGTGGTGTCGGCGGCCTCGCGGGTGACGGCCCGCCTGGTCTGCCGCTGGGGCAGGTCGACCTGCTGGGTGCCGTCCTTGGTGACCTTCTCGACCATGGTGTACGTGGCGCGCTGGCCGTGGTTGGCGAGCGTGGCGTAGGCCTCCGCCATGTCGAGGACGCTGGCGGTGGCGGTGCCGAGGGCGATGGACGGGTAGGGCTGGAGGTCCTTGGTGTGCTCGGGGATGCCGAGGTCGACGGCGGTCTGCTTGACCCTGTCGGGGCCGACGTCGACGGCCATCTGCGCGTAGACGGCGTTGACGGAGAGGTCGGTGGCCTTGCGGACGGGGATGTCGCCGTAGGACTTCTCGTCCTCGTTGGCGGGGTTGTAGGCGCCGCCGGGCCAGCCCTGCACGGGGCGCCTGGTGGTGCCGTCGTAGATGGTGTTCGGGGTGATGGGCCGGCCGTCCTGCGTGGTGGAGCTGTTCTGTACGGCCGAGGTGAACACGAAGGGCTTGAAGGTGGAGCCGACCTGGAAGTCGCCCCGGGTCGCGCCGTTGGTGAACTGCTTCACGTAGTCGATGCCGCCGTACATGGCGACGATCTTGCCGGTCTTGGGGTCGACGGAGGCGCCGCCGGCGCGGACGTAGTTGTCGGCCTTGCGGTTCTTCTTGTCGAGCTTGGAGATCAGCTGGTCGTCGACGGCCTTGACGAAGGCGTTCTGCCGGTTCTTCTGGATGGTGGTGGTGATGCGGTAGCCGCCGGCCGCGAGCTGGTCGGCGGTGACGATGTCGTTGCTGATCAGGTACTGCCGCACGGCGTCGACGAGGTAGCCGCGCTGGCCGGACAGGCCGTTGGGCACGGTCTGGTCCTTGGGCGTGGGGAACTTCAGGCCCGCGCGCTCGCCCTTGCCGAGCCAGCCTTCCTTGACCATGCCGTCCAGGACGTAGTTCCAGCGGGCGACGGCGGCGGGCTTGTTCTCGGGGTGCGCGACGACGTCGTACTCGCTGGGGGCGTTGACGAGGGCGGCGAGGTAGGCGGCGCGGGCCGGGTCGAGGTCTGTCGCGTCCTTGCCGTAGTAGGCCTGGGCGGCGGCCTGGATGCCGTAGGCGCTGCGGCCGAAGTAGCTGGTGTTGAGGTAGCCCTCGAGGATCTCGTCCTTGGACTTCTCGCGGTCCAGCTTGATCGAGATGAAGAACTCCTTGGCCTTGCGGGTGACGGTCTGCTCCTGGCCCAGGTAGTAGTTCTTCACGTACTGCTGGGTGATCGTCGAACCGGACTGCTTGCCCTTGCCCAGGGCCGTGTTCCAGCCGGCGCGGAGCATGGCCTTGGGGTCGACCGCGGACTCGGAGTAGAAGTCCCGGTCCTCGGCGGCGAGCACGGCGTGCTGGGCGGCCTTGGAGACCTGGGCGAGGCTGACGTTCTCGCGGTTGACCTTGCTGTCGCGGGTGTCGCGGGCGAGCTGGGAGCCGTCGGAGTAGAGGTAGACGTTGCTCTGCTTGGTGGCCAGGGCGTTGGCGGACGGGATCTGCACGAGCGAGTAGCCGAGGAAGAGCAGGCCGATGATCAGCATGACGCCGATCACGAAGGTGCTGAGCAGCATGCGCCAGGTGGGGACGAGGCGGCGCCAGCCGGTCCGCTTGGGGCGCTTGGGCTTCTTGCCCTTGCCGCCTCCGCCGCCGGTGCCGCCGCTGTCCGCGTTGGCGGTGTCGGCGGTCGTGTTCCCGGCGCCGGCCGCGGCGGTCCCCGCCTTGGCGGCGCCGGCACCGCCCGTCGCGGCCTGGGCGCCCTTGGCCGCGCCACTTCCGGCGGCGGCCTGAGCCGCTGCTGCGGCGCCGCCGGCCATGGCTGCCCGGGGTCCGTTCTTCGTGCCGCCGCTCTTCGCGCCGGTGGTGGCGTCGCCCGGCCGGGCCGGCCCGGACGTGGTGGGGGCCTTGACGTTGCGGAGGACCTGGGTCGTCTCGGCCGCCTGGGCGTCCCCGGCTCCCTGCGGGCCGCCGGCCGCCTTTCCGCCGTCGCCCTTGCGGGCCGCTTCGGCTCCCTGGGCGGCGGTGGAGGTACGGGACGTGTTGACGCGCCGCAGCACCTGGGTGCTCTCGGCCGCGTCGGCGTCCTGGGCGCCGGGCTTCCGCGGGCCCTTGGCGGACGCGGGTGACTGCGCTGCCTGGCCGGGCACTCCGGGGCGCCGGCCGGTCGCGGACCGCTCGGCCGCCGGGTTCCCGGTGCCGCCGGACCGCGCGGAGCCCTGCGGCTCGCCCGCCTGACCGGGCACCCCGGGCCGCCGAGGCGCGCCGGAACGCCCGGCCGCCTGCTGATCGGAGCCCGCGGACTTCTCCGAGCCCTTTGACTGCTGCGGCACACCGGAGCCCTGGGCCCCGGCCGACCGCTCGCCGGCCCGCCCCTCGAAGTCCCCGGACTTCCCCGAGCCCTGCGACTGCTGCGGCACACCGGGGCGCTGAGCGCCCTCGGCGCGACCGGCCCCCGACTCCTTGGAGCCCTCGCCCTTCCCGGGCGCCTGCGGAGGCACCCCGGGACGCCGGGGCCCGGCCGGCCGCTCGGACGTCGGCGCCCCGGAGTCGGAAGACATCGCCGTGGGCGTCTGCGGCGACTGCCCCGGCCGGCCCGGCTGCCCCGGCGTCTTCGGCTGCTCCGGCTGCCGGGACGCGCCGGAGCCCTTGACCTCGGCCGACCGCTCGCCGGCCGAGCCCTCGGAACCCCCGGATTTCGCGGAGCCCTGCGGCTGTCCCGACTGCTGGGGAACCGCGGAACCCTGGGACCCCGCCGACCGCTCACCGGACGACCCGTCGAGCCCTCCGGACTTCGCGGACCCCTGCGACTTCCCCGACTGCGGAGGAACCCCGGTGCTTGCGTCGCCCGCGCGGCCGGCCCGGCCCATCTGGGCGGCCAGGGCCGCACGGCGGGCCCGGGCGGCCTGGTCCACACCGGTACCCGGCGACGACTGGCCGCCGGAGGCGCCGTCGGCCGGAGCCGCGGACTTCTCCTCCCGGCCGCCCCGGGCCGGTCCGGCGCCCGAGCCCTCCCGGCCCTGTCCCTGCGCCTGCCCCTGTTCCCGGCCCCGGCCCTGCGCGCGGCCCTCGGCCCGGTCCGGGCCGGGCCGGTCCTTGCCGCCCTCCCGGTCGCGGTCGTGGCCGCCGTCTCCGGGGCGGGTGTCTCCGGTGGCACCGCCGGCGGCCTCACCGGATCGTGCGGGCCCTGCAGTCGGCAGCGGTTGTTCCGGTGCCCCGCCCTTGTTCGGCTGCTGCGGCTGCGGCTCGTCGCTCATGTCGTGCACGGACTCCTGTTTCGCGTCGTACGTTTCCCGTACGCCTCGTACGCCTTCTGCGCCCCCGGATTGAAGACTCTCGCACCTGGCGATCCGTTCCCGGATTCCGGCACGCTTCCGGAACGAAAATGCGTCGCCGGTCGCCGGGCCTCCGGACTAGGCTCCTGCGCTTCGGTGTCGAGCGGTCCGGGAGGTTGACTGACGTGGGCGCTGGACGGTTGTACGCCGCCGTCGCGGCGGGGGGATTCAGACGGTACGCGACGTATCGGGCGGCCACTGCGGCAGGGGTGTTCACGAACACGGCCTTCGGCCTGATCCTCGTCTACACCTACCTGGCGTTGTGGGAGGCGAAACCGCACCTCGGGGGCTACGACCAGGCCCAGGCCGTCACGTTCGTCTGGCTGGGACAGGCGCTGTACGCGACGCTGGCGATCCAGGGTGGCGGCTTCGAGACCGAGTTCATGGAACGCATCCGTACGGGTGAGGTCGCGATCGACCTGTACCGGCCGGCGGACCTGCAAGTGTGGTGGCTGGCGAACGATTTGGGCCGGGCGCTGTTCCAGCTCCTCGGCCGCGGGGTGGTCCCGTTCGCGTTCGGCGCGCTGGTGTTCCCCACGGCGCTGCCCGGCGACGCGGGGACGTGGCTGGCGTTCCTGGTCTCCGTGGCGCTGGCGATGGTCGTCAGCTTCGGTATCCGCTACCTGGTGGCGCTGACAGGGTTCTGGCTGATGGACGGCACGGGGGCGCTGCAGGCGCTGATGGTCACCGGCATCTTCTGCTCGGGCATGACGCTGCCGCTGAACGCCTTCCCCGGGACGCTCGGCGAGGTCGTACGGGCGCTGCCGTGGGCGGCGCAGGTGCAGGTGCCGGCGGACGTGCTGATGGGGACGGCCGATCCGCTGCCGTCGTTCCTCTTCCAGGCGGGGTGGGCGGTGGTGCTGCTGGCGGTGGGGCGGCTGGTGCAGACGGCGGCGGCCCGGCGGGTGGTGGTCCAGGGTGGGTGACTACAGGCAGGGCGAGTACCGGCCGGGTCAGTACCGGGGTGAGTACCGGCCGCTGGCCGAGGGACTGCGCGCCTACCGGCTGATCGCCGGGATGTGGATCCGCTCCACGCTGACCTACCGGGCCTCCTTCGCGATGACGGCGTTCGGCGGGCTGGTGGTGACCGGCCTCGACTTCGTGACGATCATGCTGATGTTCTCCAGGGTCGACGTCCTCGGCGGCTACTCGCTGCCCGAGGTGGCGTTCCTGTACGGGCTGTCGGCGACGTCCTTCGGTCTCGCCGACCTGGCGATCGGTTCGGCCGACCGGCTGGGCCGCCGGGTGCGCGACGGCACGCTGGACACCCTGCTGGTGCGGCCCGCGCCGGTGCTGGCGCAGGTCGCCGCCGACCGGTTCGCGCTGCGCCGGGTCGGGCGGATCAGCCAGGGGGCGCTGGTGCTGGGCTACTCGCTGGTCGCGTCGGACATCGCCTGGACGCCGGTCAAGGTGCTGATGGTGCCGGGGATGCTGGTCTGCGGCGGGGTGATCTTCTCCGCGGTGTTCGTGGCGGGGGCGGCCTTCCAGTTCGTGGCGCAGGACGCGTCCGAGGTGCAGCACGCGTTCACGTACGGCGGCCAGACGCTGCTGCAGTACCCGCCGACGGTGTTCGGCAAGGAGCTGGTGCGGGGCGTGACGTTCATGTTCCCGCTGGCCTTCGTCAACTGGGTGCCGGCCGCCTATGTGCTGGGGCGGCCGTACCCGCTGGGCGGGCTGCCGGGGTGGGCGGCCTTCGCGCCGCCGCTGGTGGCGGTGGTGTGCTGCGCGGCGGCGGGGCTGGCGTGGCGGGCGGGGCTTCGGTCGTATCGGAGTACAGGGAGTTAGCGGTGGACGCGTTCATCGAGGTGGACAGGGTCGAGAAGGTCTTCGAGGTGCGCCGGAAGACCGGGTTCATGAAGCGGGAGCGGCGGCAGGTGCGGGCGGTGGACTCGATCTCGTTCACCGTGGCGCGCGGCGAGATGGTCGGCTACATCGGCCCGAACGGCGCCGGGAAGTCGACGACGATCAAGATGCTGACCGGGATCCTCACGCCGAGCGCCGGCCGGCTGCGGGTGGCGGGGATCGATCCGTCGCGGGAGCGGACCCGGCTGGCGCACCGGATCGGCGTGGTGTTCGGGCAGCGGACGACGCTGTGGTGGGACCTGCCGCTGATCGACTCCTACCGGCTGGCGCACCGCATGTACCGCATCCCGGACGGCCGTTACCGGGAGAACCTGGACCGCTGTGTCGAACTGCTGGAACTGGGCGAGCTGTTGGACGTGCCGGTGCGGCAGCTGTCGCTGGGGCAGCGGATGCGCGGGGACATCGCGGCGGCCCTGCTGCACGATCCCGAGGTGCTGTACCTGGACGAGCCGACGATCGGTCTGGACGTGGTGTCCAAGGCCAAGGTGCGGGGGTTCCTGAAGGAGCTGAACGCCGGGGGCGGTACGACGGTGCTGCTGACGACGCACGACCTGCAGGACATCGAGCAGTTGTGCTCGCGGGTGATGGTGATCGACCACGGGCGGCTGATGTACGACGGCGCCCTGGCCGGGCTGCACGAGGCCGGGGAGGGCGAGCGGACGCTGGTGGTGGACCTGGAGCGGGAGTTGCCGCCGATCGAGGCGCCGTCGTGCCGGGTGGTGCGGGTGTCGGGGCCGCGGCAGTGGCTGGCGTTCCCCGCCGGGCAGTCGGCGGCGCCGCTGGTGGCGCACATCGCGGCCGAGTACCCGCTGGTGGACCTGTCGGTGCGGGAGCCGGACATCGAGGCGGTCATCGCGAAGATGTACGCGGAGAAGGCGGTCTCGTAGTCTGCTGCCATGACCGACGACGCAAGTCCGGACCTCCGGGCGTCCGACGCCGACCGTGAGCGGGTCGCCGAGGTCCTGCGGGACGCCCTCGCCGAAGGGCGCCTGGACATGGGGGAGTTCGAGGAGCGGCTGGAGGCGGCGTACAAGGCGCGTACGTACGGTGAGCTGACGCCGATCACCCGCGATCTGCCGGCCGGGGCCGTGGCGGCGCCCGTGCCCGTCTCCTTCTCGAAGGAGCCCGCGGAGCGGGGTGGCTGGGCGGGCCGGATCGTCGGGGGCGAGGGTTCCTCGGCGGGCGGGTTCGCGGTGCTGTCGGGGTTCGAGCGCAGGGGCCGCTGGACGGTGCCGAAGCGGTTCAACTGCCTCGCCTTCATGGGCGGCGGGGAGATCGACCTGCGGGAGGCTAACTTCGCGGACCGCGAGGTCGAGATCAACTGCGTGGCGATCATGGGCGGGGTGCAGGTGATCGTGCCGCCGGGCGTCGAGGTGGTGGTGCGGGGCATCGGCGTGATGGGCGGCTTCGAGCACCCGAGGGACGACGGTCCGCCGGAGCCGGGCGCCCCGCGGGTCGTCGTCGGCGGCTTCGCCTTCTGGGGCGGGGTGGGCGTTGAGCGCAAGGTGACGCGGGCCGAGCGGCAGCGGCTGAAGGAGCAGCGCCGGCAGGAGCGGCTGGAGCGCAGGGAGGCCCGGCACGAACTGCAGCGGGCGCGGCGCGAGGAGCGCCGGCGGGACTAGGTCCGGTCCGCGAGGTCGCGTCGTTCGCCCGTAAAGGCCGGCGTCGCGGCGTCCGGGTGCGGCGAGAGTGCGTGCCGGGCGCCGCGACGCAGGCGCGACTTCGCGAACACGGCCCAGGGCCTGCCCGACGGCCCCGCTCTGCCAGGGGCGGGCGGCGGCGTGCCGGGCCGGGAGTGCCGAGCGCCGCGACGCAGGCGCCACTTCGCGAACACGGCCCAGGGCCTGCCCGACGGCCCCGCTCTGCCAGGGGCGGGCGGCGGCGTGCCGGCCCGGGAGTGCCGAGCGCCGCGACGCAGGCGCCACTTCGCGAACACGGCCCAGGGCCTGCCCGACGGCCCCGCTCTGCCAGGGGCGGCGTGCCGGCCGCTGCGGCGAGAGTGCGTGCCGGGCGGCGCGGCGGCGTGCCGGTGCCGGGCGCGCCGCCCGGCCCCGGCGGTCCGCGGCTACGAGGTGCAGACCTTGGTCAGTTCGCCGGCGGCGTCCGTGACGGGGCTGACGTCGGGGGCCGGGTCGCCGTTCCTGATGGCGGTACGGACGTTGCCGACCGCCTTGGAGAGGTCGTCGACGGCCTTGTTGACGTCGGCGTCGTCGGTCTTGTCGCCGATCTTGTCCAGGTTCTTCTCGATGGAGTC
Source organism: Streptomyces sp. NPDC003720 (assembly GCF_042875075.1). NCBI lineage: Bacteria > Bacillati > Actinomycetota > Actinomycetes > Kitasatosporales > Streptomycetaceae > Streptomyces > Streptomyces sp. NPDC003720. Next base: position 13,878 of record NZ_JBIANZ010000003.1, on the reverse strand, counting down.
GAGGGAGGCGTCGGCCTGCGTGGGGTCGTCGCCGGCGTTCTCCACGGCCTGCTGGAGGTCGGTGACGCTGTCGGCGATGGAGTCGGCGGTCTGCACGCAGTCCAGGGCCTTGTTCACGGCGTCGCAGCCGGTGGTGAGGCCGGCGGTGAGCGCGGCGGTCGCTAGGGCGGCGGCGACGGCGGTGAGCCGGCTTCGGCGTCGGCTGGCGGCCATGGTGTGGTGTCCCTCCCCTGGTACGGCTGGCCGGGCGCACGGTGATGAGCCGCGCGCCCGTACCCATACGGACGTCGGGAAGGATGCGGGGGTTGCCCTCGCGTACCGGCTTTTTTGGCGGTCCCTTTACTTTGCGAGGGTGGCCTCGAGGGCCGCCCGCTGGGCCGCCGCGAGCTGGTCGCAGCCGGCCACGGCGAGGTCGAGCAGGGCGTTGAGCTCGTCGCGGGCGAAGGGCTCGGCCTCGGCGGTGCCCTGGACCTCGACGAAGCGGCCGTCGCCGGTGCAGACGACGTTCATGTCGGTCTCGGCGCGCACGTCCTCCTCGTAGCAGAGGTCGAGCAGGGGCACCCCGCCGACGATGCCGACGGAGACGGCGCTGACGGTCCCGGTGAGCGGCTGCCGGCCGGCCTTGATCAGCTTGCGGCCCTGGGCCCAGGCGACGGCGTCGGCGAGGGCGACGTAGGCGCCGGTGATGGCGGCGGTGCGGGTGCCGCCGTCGGCCTGGAGGACGTCGCAGTCGAGGACGATGGTGTTCTCGCCGAGCGCCTTGTAGTCGATGACGGCGCGCAGGGAGCGGCCGATGAGCCGGGAGATCTCGTGGGTGCGGCCGCCGATCCGGCCCTTGACGGACTCGCGGTCGCCGCGGGTGTTGGTGGCGCGGGGCAGCATGGCGTACTCCGCGGTGACCCAGCCCTCGCCGCTGCCCTTGCGCCAGCGCGGGACGCCTTCGGTGACGGAGGCGGTGCAGAAGACCTTGGTGTCGCCGAAGGAGACGAGGACGGAGCCCTCGGCGTGCTTGCTCCAGCCGCGTTGGATGGTGACCGGGCGGAGCTGTTCGGGCGTGCGGCCGTCGATTCGAGACATGCTCCCGAGCCTAGCCGTACGCGCGGAAGGGGCTCCTCCCGCGTCGGGAAGTGCCCCTTCCAGGTGAACCGGGAGGCTCACATCATGTCTTCGATCTCCGCGGCGATCGGGTCGGCGTCGGTGCCGATGACGACCTGGATGGCGGTGCCCATCTTGACGACGCCGTGGGCGCCCGCGGCCTTCAGGGCGGTGTCGTCGACGAGCGAGGGGTCGGCGACCTCGGTGCGGAGCCGGGTGATGCAGCCCTCGATCTCCTCGATGTTCTCGATGCCGCCGAGGCCGGCGACGATCTTCTCAGCCTTGCTGGCCATGTTGCTTCTCCCTGATCCGAACCGCTTTGTCGCAGTAACCCACAGTTGGCCCATCTTCGCGAGCGGCCGTGCGGTACGTGCCCAATGATGGCGATCACCACAGCGGAACCGTCCGCCGACTGGTCTACACCACCGGAGGGACGGTAGCCAAACCGGCTTGTGCGCCGAGGGGTTCGGCCGCCGGGCCGGGTCCGGGCCGAGGGGATCAGGAAGGACGCCGATGAGCGCCGACAGCGCCGAGAGCACGGCCGGCCCCGGGCGCGTCCGGCTGCACCGGTTCTACCAGGGCCTGCAGAAGATGGGCCGGAGCCTGCAGCTGCCGATCGCGGTGCTGCCGGCCGCGGGCATCCTGATCGGGCTGGCGCAGCCGGGCGTGGTCGGCGAGGGCGGCCTCGGGTGGACCGCGGTCTCGAAGGTGATGCTGGGCGCGGGCGGCGCGCTGCTCGACGGTTCGCTGGGGCTGCCGCTGCTGTTCTGCGTGGGCGTGGCGATCGGCATGGCCAAGAAGGCCGACGGCTCGACGGCGCTCGCGGCGGTGGCGGGCTTCCTCGTGTACTACGGCGTGCTGCACGAGTTCCCGCAGGACTGCCCGGCCGGCTCGAAGCCGGTCGAGCACATCGGCTGCCAGGTGGCGGACGGGTCGGTGACGGCCTTCACCTTCCAGAACCCGGGCGTCTTCGGCGGCATCGTCATGGGGCTGCTGGCCGCCTTCTTCTGGGCCCGCTTCCACCGCACCCGGCTGGTGGACTGGCTGGGCTTCTTCAACGGCCGCCGGCTGGTGCCGATCATCATGTCGTTCGTCGCCATCGTCTTCGCCGGCCTGTGCCTGTGGGTGTGGCCGCCGATCGGCAGCGGCCTGGAGAGCTTCGGCCAGTGGCTGCGCGACGCGGGACCGTGGGGCGCGGGGCTGTTCGGCGTCGCCAACCGGGCGCTGCTGGTGGTCGGGCTGCACCAGTTCCTGAACGTGCCCCTGTGGTTCCAGTTCGGCAGCTACACCAAGCCGGACGGCACGGTGGTGCACGGCGACATCAACATGTTCCTGTCGGGCGACCCGAACGCGGGGCAGTTCACCTCGGGGTTCTTCCCGATCATGATGTTCGCGCTGCCGGCGGCGGCGCTGGCCATCACGCACTGCGCGCGGCCGGAGCGGCGCAAGGAGGTCGGCGGGCTCATGCTGTCGGTGGCGCTGACGTCGTTCGTGACGGGCATCACCGAGCCGATCGAGTACTCCTTCCTCTTCATCGCGCCGGCGCTGTACGCGGTCCACGCGGTCCTGACGGGGATCTCGATGGCGGTGACGTGGGCGCTGGGCGTGCACGACGGCTTCGCCTTCTCCGCGGGCCTGATCGACTACGTCATCAACTGGCACCTGGCGACGAAACCGTGGCTGATCATCCCGATCGGCCTGTGCTTCGCGGCGGTGTACTACGCGGTCTTCCGCTTCGCGATCACCAGGTTCGACCTGCGGACACCGGGGCGGGAGCGGGCGGAGGAGCTGGAGGACGTCACCAAGGCGTAGCGGCCTCACGGGGGCACGGCGCGTAGCGCGGCGGTGACGGGAATCGCGGGTTCCTTACACCGCCTTCATCGTGCTACAACAGGTCTACACCACTGGGTGGTGTAGACCAGAGACGCCGCCGTCCTCCCTCCCCCACGTTCGGGCGGCGCCATGCCCACATGGAGGAAGTTGTGACCACGGCCAGCGCCGCTCCCGCGGCCGAGAAGAAGAAGGGCGCCGGCACGATGGCTGTGCTGCAGCGCATCGGCCGCAGCCTCATGCTGCCGGTGGCGGTGCTGCCGGCCGCCGCCCTCCTGGTGCGCCTCGGCAACACCGACATGCTGGGACGCCCGTCGTTCCCCACGTTCCTGACGAAGATAGCGGGCTTCATGGCCGCCGGCGGGAACGCGATCCTCGACAACATGGCGCTGCTGTTCGCCGTGGGCATCGCCATCGGCTTCGCCAAGAAGTCGGACGGCTCGACCGCGCTCGCGGCGGTCGTCGGCTACCTGGTCTTCAAGAACGTGCTGGGCACGTTCACCGACAAGAACCTGCCGAAGGTGGCGACGGCCGTCGACGGCAAGGTCGTCATGGTGGACGCGCCGGTGGACGCCAAGGTCCTCGGCGGTGTCGTGATGGGCATCGTGGTGGCCCTGATCTACCAGCGCTTTTACCGCACCAAGCTGCCCGACTGGGCGGGCTTCTTCGGCAGCCGGCGCCTGGTCCCGATCCTGTCGGCCTTCGCGGGTCTGCTGCTCGGCATCGTGTTCGGCTACATCTGGCCGGTCCTCGGCACGGGTCTGCACAACTTCGGTGAGTGGCTGGTGGGGTCGGGCGCCGTCGGCGCCGGCATCTTCGGTGTCGCCAACCGGGCGCTGATCCCGATCGGCATGCACCACCTGCTGAACTCCTTCCCCTGGTTCCAGGCCGGCGACTACCACGGCAAGAGCGGCGACATCGCCCGCTTCCTGGCCGGCGACCCGTCCGCCGGGCAGTTCATGACCGGCTTCTTCCCGATCATGATGTTCGGTCTCCCGGCGGCCTGCCTGGCCATCGTGCACTGCGCCCGCCCGGAGCGCCGCAAGGTCGTCGGCGGCATGATGTTCTCGATCGCGCTGACCTCGTTCGTGACCGGTGTGACCGAGCCGATCGAGTTCACCTTCATGTTCATCGCGCCGGTCCTGTACGCCATCCACGCGGTCCTCACCGGCGTCTCGCTGGCGCTGACCTGGGCGCTGGGCATGAAGGACGGGTTCGGGTTCTCGGCCGGCGTGGTCGACTTCGGCCTCAACCTGGGCATCGCGACCAACCCCTGGGGCCTGGTCCTGGTCGGCCTGTGCTTCGCGGTCGTCTACTACGTGATCTTCCGTTTCGCGATCATCAGGTTCAACCTGCCGACGCCGGGCCGTGAGTCCGACGAGGAGCTGGCGGAGCTGCAGAAGGCGGAGGCCAAGTAGCCCTCCCCCGCACGACGAAGGCCCCCGGAGCCGCTCGGCTCCGGGGGCCTTCGTGTGTGCCGTGGGGTCAGATCTCGTACGTCGTCCCCGGCGCCGCCAGGTCCACCGGGCCGGTGAAGACCTCGCGGGCGTGGGCCGCGTTGAGCTGGGGGTCGGTCCACGGCGGGATGTGGGTGAGGACCAGGCGGCGGGCGTTCGCGCGGGCCGCCGTCTCGCCGGCCTCGCGGCCGTTGAGGTGCAGGTCCGGGATGTCTTCCTTGCCGTACGTGAACGCGGCCTCGCACAGGAACAGGTCCGCGTCCCGGGCCAGCTCGTCCAGCGTCGCCGTGACACCCGTGTCGCCGGAGTACGTCAGCACCTTGCCGCCGTGCTCGATCCGGATGCCGTACGCCTCCACGGGGTGCCGCACCCGCTCGGTGTGCACGGTGAACGGGCCGATCTCGAACGTGGACGGCTTGACCGTGTGGAAGTCGAAGACCTCGCTCATGGAGGAGGCCGAGGGCGTGTCGGCGTAGGCCGTGGTCAGGCGGTGCTCGGTGCCCTCGGGACCGTGGACCGGAAGGGGGGCGCAGCGGCCGCCGTCGTGGCGGTAGTAGCGCGCGACGAAGTAGGCGCACATGTCGATGCAGTGGTCGACGTGCAGATGGCTCAGGAAGATCGCGTCGAGGTCGTAGAGACCGCAGTGGCGCTGCAGCTCGCCGAGGGCGCCGTTGCCCATGTCGAGGAGCAGCCGGAAGCCGTCGGCCTCGACGAGGTAGCTCGAGCAGGCCGATTCCGCGGATGGGAACGACCCCGAGCAGCCGACGACGGTGAGCTTCATGAAGCAGAGACCTCCGTTGGCAGAAAGCGGCGGGCGGGGAGCCGGCACAGCGGGCCGGGGCATGGCAAAGGGGGGTCGTGCGGTCCGTCGAGCGTAAGGCGCAAAAGCACGGGTCGCTCCTCCGCCAGGGGCTGTTGTGGGCGAACTCACCTGTGCTGTCACCGGTTCGGCTGGTCCGGGAGCGCACAAGTACAGAGGAGGGCGCGCGATGCCGGGCGCGCGCCGGTAACGTCGTCCTCATGGACACGTCCTGGTGGCTGGCGCTCGCGGCGGTGGTACTGCTCGCCCTGGTCGCCACGCTCGTCGACGGCTGGGGGCGGGGCCGGCGGCCCGGCGGGCGCAGACTGCGGCCGCCCGGACGGCCGGGGACCCGGGGCCGGGCCCCGACCCGTCCGCACCCCGGGGACATCTGGTGGGCGAACGTGCCCTACGAGGACCGGGCGGAGTCCAAGGACCGCCCCTGTCTGGTGCTGGCCGTGCGCGGCAACCGGGCCACGGTCGCGAAGATCACCAGCAAGTACCACGACGAGCGCGCCGGGGTCATCCCGCTGCCGCCCGGCGCGGTCGGCGACGCGCACGGGCGGCCCAGCTTCCTGCAGACCGACGAGCTGCGGGAGGTGCCGGTGGGGGAGTTCAGGCGCCGGGTGGGCGTGGTCGACCCGGTCCTGTGGGACCAGGTCCGGCACCTGGCGGGCTGAGCGGCCGAACGGCTACCGGCGGACCGTCACCGTGACCGCCCACTCCTCGACGCCCTTGCAGGAGACCTGGCCGGAGGCCGTGGGCTCGGGGCACATGGGCCGGGAGGACGTCAGCTTCGTGGTGCCGGCGGCCTTCGCCCGGTAGGCGGCGGTGGCGTCGCCCGGCTGGATGACGAAGCCCGAGTTGATCGCCTCCAGGGCGGGGCCGCTCGCCGAGACCGGCTTCCAGGGGCGGTCCTTGGTGCCGTCGAGGGTGAGCCGCAGTTCGCCGCCCTCGGTCAGGCAGAGGGTGTGGCCGTTGTCGGCGGCCGTCAGCTCGGCGTGGGGGACGCATCCGCCGGAGGACGGTGAGCCGCTCGCCGACGGGGACACCTTGCCGCTGCCGCCCCCGGTGTCGTCCCCGCCGTCCCCGCCGCTCTGCGAGCCGCAGCCCGCGAGGAGCAGCGCGGCTGCCGCGAGGGCGAGGGTCGTGGTTCGACGCATGGGTCCGCCTTTCGTCCGTGGCCGGCCGTCCGGCCGCTGGTACGGATGTGACGTACCACCGGCGCGGACGGATCCCGCCTACGGAGGACGGAATTCCCCGTCAGGTGGGCGGACCGTCGCGACGCAGGCGCGACTTCGCGGACACGGCCTAGGTCGTGTCCGCGAAGTCGCGTCGTTCGCCCGCAGGGCGGGCGTCGCGGCGTCCGGTGCGTGCTCTGGGGGTCCCCCCGGCCGAAGGCTGGGGGAGTGCCGACCGGATGCCCTCGTACTGGGTGTACTCGGGCTCTCGGCCGGTGCGGCGAGAGTGCGTGCCGGGCGTCGTGACGCAGGCGCGACTTCGCGGACACGGCCTAGGCCCAGAGCTGGCCGTGCAGGGTCTCGATGGCCTCTTCGGTGGTGGCGGCGGTGTAGACGCCGGTGGAGAGGTACTTCCAGCCGCCGTCGGCCACGACGAAGACGATGTCGGCGCTCTCGCCGGCCCGGACGGCCTTGTTGCCGACGCCGATCGCCGCGTGCAGGGCGGCGCCGGTGGAGACGCCCGCGAAGATGCCCTCCTGCTGGAGCAGTTCCCGGGTGCGGGTGACCGCGTCGGCGGAGCCGACCGAGAAGCGGGTGGTGAGCACGGAGGCGTCGTACAGCTCCGGGACGAAGCCCTCGTCGAGGTTGCGCAGGCCGTAGACCAGGTCGTCGTAGCGCGGTTCGGCGGCGACGATCCGCACGTCCGGCTTGTGCTCGCGCAGGTAGCGGCCGACGCCCATGAGGGTGCCGGTGGTGCCGAGGCCCGCGACGAAGTGGGTGACGGAGGGCAGGTCGGCGAGGATCTCCGGGCCGGTCGTGGCGTAGTGGGCGCCCGCGTTGTCCGGGTTGCCGTACTGGTAGAGCATCACCCAGTCGGGGTGCTCGGCGGAGAGCTCCTTGGCGACGCGCACGGCGGTGTTGGAGCCGCCCGCCGCCGGGGACGAGATGATCTCGGCGCCCCACATGCCGAGCAGGTCCCGGCGCTCCTGCGAGGTGTTCTCCGGCATCACGCACACCATGCGGTAGCCCTTGAGCTTGGCGGCCATGGCGAGGGAGATGCCGGTGTTGCCCGAGGTGGGCTCGAGGATGGTGCAGCCCGGGGTCAGCCGGCCGTCCTTCTCCGCCTGCTCGATCATGTGCAGGGCCGGGCGGTCCTTGACCGAGCCGGTCGGGTTGCGGTCCTCCAGCTTGGCCCAGATGCGGACGTCGTCGGACGGCGACAGCCGCGGCAGGCGCACCAGAGGGGTGTTGCCCACCGCGGCCAGCGGGGAGTCGTAGCGCATGGGGGATCAGACCATCCCGCCGGCCACGGCCGGCAGGATCGTCACGCTGTCGCCGTCGGCCAGCTTGGTGGAGATGCCGTCGAGGAAGCGCACGTCCTCGTCGTTCAGGTAGACGTTCACGAACCGGCGGAGCTGCTCGCCGTCCACGATGCGGGCCTGGATGCCCGGGTGGCGGGACTCGAGGTCGGCGAAGAGTTCGGCGAGAGTGTCCCCGTTGCCCTCCACGGCCTTCTGGCCGTCGGTGTACGTGCGGAGGATGGTCGGGATGCGGACCTCGATGGCCATGGCGTCAGGGCTCCTGTCGGAATGAGTCAGGTCGGTGGGCGCGACAGCGCGGGCGTCTCGTGTACGCGGGGGTGGAGCGCCGTCGGCTCACGGCCGTACGGCGGCAGGACGGTGGTGCGTCAACAGATGGCGCTGGCCAGCCTGCACAGGTCGACGTGCAGCCGCGCCACGAGCAGCATGCCCGGCGTCTTGTCGCTCACGTCTCGGATAACCATGAGGTCATCGTATCGATTCCCGCCCCCGCACCCGGAGTGTCGTCCCACACTTCGGATGGCCGTCGGCCACCTGCTGAGACCTCCGAGATCAGCGGGCCCGCCGGGGCGCCTGCCGGCGCCCGTCGGCACGGCCGTCAGTACGCCTGCACGACCTTGACCTCCTCCTCCGTGACCTCGCCCTCGAGGATGCGGAAGGAGCGGAACTGGAAGTCGCCGAGGCCGTCGGCGTCGGCGGTGGAGACGAGGACGTAGTGGGCGCCGGGCTCGTTGGCGTAGCCGATGTCGGTGCGGGAGGGGTAGGCCTCGGTCGCGGTGTGGGAGTGGTAGATGATCACCGGCTCCTCGTCGCGGTCGTCCATCTCGCGGTAGAGCTTGAGCAGGTCCTGCGAGTCGAACTCGTAGAAGGTGGGCGAGCGGGCCGCGTTCAGCATCGGGATGAAGCGCTCGGGGCGGCCGGCGCCCACCGGGCCCGCGACGACGCCGCACGCCTCGTCGGGGTGGTCCTCGCGGGCGTGGGCCACGATCTGGTCGTACAGGGCCTGGGTGATGGTCAGCATGGGGGTCAGGATAAGCAGAGGGGCCGCTCCGTACCGGGGAGTGGTACGGAGCGGCCCACATGCTGGACGCCCTGAGCGGTGGCCGCCGGGACTGCCACGAGTACTCCCGGCGGCCGGACGTCCTGGGGGAAGGTTTCTGCGGTGGTCAGCCGACCTTCTCGTACGCCTGCTCGTCGCGGTCCGCGATCTGCGGGGCGCGGGACTTCATGACCATCCAGCCGGCGCCCAGCGCGACCGCCCAGCCCGCCATCACGTACAGGCAGACGCGGGAGTCGGCGTCGTACGCGATCAGGCCGGTGACGAAGAGCAGGAACGCGATGGCGATGTACGAGCACACCGCGCCGCCCGGCGCCGGGAAGGAGGACGCGGGCAGCCGGCCCGCGTCGACCGCGCGGCGGTAGAGGACGTGGCTGACCAGGATCATCAGCCAGGTCCAGATGCCGGCCGCGGTGGCGACGGAGGTGACGTAGCCGAAGGCCTTCTCCGGGACGACGTAGTTCAGGACTACGCCGATGCCCATGAACAGCACGGAGACGGTGATGCCGAGCGCGGGGGTCTTGGTGGTCGACAGCTTCGCGAAGACGCGCGGGGCCTCGCCGTTGTCGGCCAGGGTGCGCAGCATGCGGCCGGTGGAGTACATGCCCGAGTTGCACGAGGACAGGGCGGCGGTGAGCACCACGAAGTTGACGATGCCGGCGCCGGCCGGGATGCCGATGACCGCGAACGCCTTCACGAAGGGGCTGACGCCTTCGGCGAACTCGGTCCACTTGACCACGCACAGGATGACCGTGAGGGCGCCCACGTAGAACAGGGCGATGCGCCACGGCAGGGTGTTGATCGCCTTCGGGAGGGTCTTCTCCGGGTTCTCGGACTCGCCCGCGGTGACGCCGACCAGCTCGACGGCGAGGTAGGCGAACATCACGCCCTGCAGGGTCATCAGCGAGGAGCCGACGCCCTTGGGGAAGAAGCCGTCGAACTGCCAGAGGTTGGCCACGTGCGCGGTGTCACCGGCGGCGCTGAAGCCGAAGGTGAGCACGCCGAGGCCGATCACGATCATGCCGATCAGGGCGGTGACCTTGACCATGGAGAACCAGAACTCGATCTCGCCAAACAGCTTGACCGAGATCAGGTTGGCCACGAAGAGGACCACGAGGAAGACCAGGGCCGTGACCCACTGCGGGACGGCCGGGAACCAGTAGTTGACGTAGATGGCGGCGGCCGTGAGCTCGGCCATGCCGGTGACCACCCACATCAGCCAGTACGTCCAGCCGGTGAAGTAGCCGAAGAACGGGCCGAGGAACTCACGGGAGTACTCGGCGAAGGAGCCGGAGACGGGACGGTAGAGCAGCAGCTCGCCCAGGGCCCGCATGATGAAGAAGATGATCACGCCGGCGAGGGCGTACATGAGGATGAGGCTGGGGCCGGCCTTGGCGATGTTCGCCCCGGCTCCCAGGAACAGGCCGACGCCGATGGCACCGCCGATGGCGATCATCTGGACCTGACGGCTGCCGAGCCCGCGCTCGTACCCCTCTTCGGGGGTTTCGGTGACCCTCTCGGAGGCCATGTGTGGTGCGCCTTTCTCCATGCCGACCCAGGCCTTTCGTCGGCCTCGGATCGGGTTTCGATCCCCCCGGATTGATGGAGCTGGGCAGGGCTCAGGGAGCCCGCCCGTGCCTGGCCGGAGGTTGCCGGCTCGGTGGCGCACCCGGCCGGACATGGGTGGTGTCGGCCGGGCGGTCGTGAAGATTTATCACGGCCGCAATATTGAGCACGAGAGGAGGTTGTGACGCACCACACAGGGAGAAGCGGACAAAGAGCGCTCGAACGCGTGAAATCGGACCGCAGTGGTGACGCGATCGTTATCCGGATTTGAGTGTCCTTTGAGCGAACACCGAATCGGGACGATCAGGGCATCAAGGTCGTCACGAGGGTTTCCTGGAGCCCGCCGAGCCACAGATAGGCCATCACCATCGGCTTGCGCGGGTCCTCGTCCGGCAGCCGGTAGAGCAGCTCGGTGTCGTCCTCGTCGGTGATCTCCAGCCGGGCGCCGATCGCCAGCCGGAGGTCGTTGAGGGCCCCGAGCCACCAGCGCGACTCGTCCGGGGACAGCTTGAGGACCGCCGCGCCCGCGTCCGACGCGTGCAGCGCGTCCAGGGTGCGGATCACCGCCAGCGCGTTCTCCCGCTTGCCGGCGCGCAGGTCGTTCTCGGTGTAGCGGCGGAACTCGGCGGAGTGCGCCTGCCGCTCCTCCGCCTCGGCCGGCGAGGCGGGCTCCCGCTCGGGGTCGCTGTACGCGTCGGGGAAGAGCCTTCTGAGGACCGGGTCGGCGGGCGGCTCGCTCGGCCCGTCGGCGAACAGCTCGGCCAGCGGGTCGGCGGCTTCCTCGGCGGGGCCGGGGCCGATGAGCTCCAGGAGCTGCACGGCCAGCGACCGGATGATGGAGATCTCGACGTCGTCGAGCGCGACGGCAGCGCCGCCACCGGGAATCGGTTCGAAGGTTCCGGGCATGGAGGAGATCGCTACTTCCGGTCCTGCTGGAGGGTGGCCCACAGTCCGTAGCCGTGCATCGCCTGCACGTCGCGCTCCATCTCCTCGCGGCTTCCGCTGGAGACGACCGCCCGGCCCTTGTGGTGGACGTCGAGCATGAGCTTGGTGGCCTTTTCCTTCGGGTAGCCGAAGTAGGACTGGAAGACGTAGGTCACGTAGCTCATGAGGTTGACCGGGTCGTTGTGCACGATCGTGACCCAGGGGACGTCGGGCTCGGGTACGGCGAAGACCTCCTCCGCCGACTCGGTGCGTTCGATCTCTACGGGCGCGGGTGACGTCACACAGCCCATGCTGCCACGCGGGGCAGTATTCGTCACACTGACGAAATGGGGGTACGATCCTCGTCATGCTGCACACACCGGGGGACAACCCCCGGGCCCCCGGCATGTCCTGGGGCGGCCAGGCAGTCACGAGCTGACGGAGGTAGTGGTGGACGTGGCGGACCTTGGGCTGCCGGTGGACGTTCCCTCGACGGCGCTCTTCACGGACCAGTACGAGCTGACCATGCTGCAGGCCGCCCTGAAGGGCGGGACGGCCGAGCGGCGCAGCGTCTTCGAGGTCTTCACCCGGCGGCTGCCCCACGGGCGCCGGTACGGCGTGGTGGCGGGCACCGGACGGGTGCTGGACGCGGTCGAGAACTTCCGTTTCGACGAGGGCGTCCTCGGCTTCCTGCGCGAGCGCGGGATCGTCGACGAGGAGACCCTGAAGTGGCTCGCCGGCTACCGCTTCCGCGGTGACGTGTGGGGCTACCCCGAGGGGGAGGTGTACTTCCCGGGCTCGCCGATCCTGCGGGTCGAGGGCTCCTTCGCCGAGTGCGTGCTGCTGGAGACCGTGATCCTCTCCATCCTCAACCACGACTCGGCGATCGCGGCCGCCGCGTCCCGGATGGCCTCGGCGGCCGGCGACCGGCCCCTGATCGAGATGGGCGCCCGCCGCACCCACGAGCTGGCCGCCGTGGCCGCCTCCCGGGCCGCGTACGTCGGCGGCTTCGCGACCACCTCCGACCTCGCGGCCGGCTTCCGGTACGGCATCCCGACCGTGGGCACCTCCGCGCACGCCTTCACCCTGCTGCACGACCGGGAGCGGGACGCCTTCCAGGCCCAGGTGGAGTCCCTCGGCCGGGGCACCACCCTGCTCGTGGACACCTACGACGTCGCCGAGGCCGTCCGCACGGCGGTGGAGGTGGCCGGTCCCGAGCTGGGCGCGGTGCGCATCGACTCCGGGGACCTGCTGCTGGTCGCGCACCGGGTGCGGCAGCAGCTCGACGAGCTGGGCGCGACCGGCACCAAGATCGTCGTCACCTCCGACCTGGACGAGTACGCCATCGCCTCGCTCGCGGCGGCGCCCGTGGACGCGTACGGCGTCGGCACCCAGCTCGTGACCGGCTCCGGGCACCCCACCTGCTCGATGGTCTACAAGCTGGTCGCGCGGGCCGATTCCGCCGACCCGGCGGCGCCGCTGGTGCCGGTGGCGAAGAAGTCCAGCGGGGGCAAGTCCTCCGTCGGCGGCCGCAAGTGGGCGGCGCGCCGGCTGGACCGGGACGGTGTCGCGGAGGCCGAGGTCGTGGGCACCGGGCCGGTCCCCGACGAGCTGGCCGGACGGCAGCTTCTGGTGCGGCTGGTCGAGGCCGGCGAGGTGGTCGCGCGCGAGCCGCTGGACGTGGCCCGCGACCGGCACATCGCGGCGCGCGCCGCCCTGCCGCTGTCCGCCACGCAGCTCTCCCGGGGCGAGCCCGTCCTCCCGACGGAGTACACGCGGGACGTCTCGGGTAGCTAAAGCAGGACGCCACCGCTCCCCCCGTCCGTCGGCCCCCTCCCGCGGGGACCGTGAAATCTCCAGGCTCAGTCAGTCACCCGGACAGTCGAAGGACACCCATCATGCGCCGCGCCTTGATCGTCGTAGACGTGCAGAACGACTTCTGCGAGGGAGGCAGCCTGGCGGTGGCCGGCGGCGCCGACGTGGCCGCCGCCGTCACCGAGCTGATCGGCCAGGCGGGGGGCACCGGGTACCGCCATGTGGTGGCCACCCGCGACCACCACATCGCGCCCGGCGGCCACTTCGCCGACGACCCCGACTTCGTCCGCTCCTGGCCCGCGCACTGCGTCGCGGGGACCGAGGGGGTGGGCTTCCACCCGAACTTCGCGCCGGCCGTCGCCTCGGGGGCGGTGGACGCGGTGTTCGACAAGGGCGCGTACTCGGCGGCCTACAGCGGCTTCGAGGGCGCCGACGAGAACGGCGTCCCGCTGGCCGAGTGGCTGCGCGACCGGCACATCGACGAGGTGGACGTGGTCGGCATAGCCACCGACCACTGCGTACGGGCCACCGCGCTGGACGCGGTCCGCGAGGGCTTCCGCACGCAGATCCTCCTGGACCTGACCGCGGGCGTCGCCCCGGAGACGACGGAGCGGGCCCTGGAGGAGCTGCGCGGGGCCGGGGTGGAGCTCACCGGCAAGCCGGTGGTCGGCGGCTAGGTCGTGTCCGCAAAGTCGCGTCGTTCGCCCGCAGGGCGGGCGTCGCGGCGTCCGGTGCGTGCCCTGGGGGTCCCCCCGGCCGAAGGCTGGGGGAGTGCCGGCCGGATGCCCTCGTACTGGGTGTACTCGGGCTTTCGGCCGGTGCGGCGAGAGTGCGT